>NZ_JBIBYO010000004.1:0-633186 GCF_043083385.1 Streptomyces sp. NPDC014733
CACTGAACGAGCACTGAACGAGAACACCAGCGGGCTGGGAACACCGAATTCCTCTGGACGCCGGCATCAAACAGATCAGCCGCGGGATCGGTTGCAGTCGTGTCAGCGCACCTCATGGACCTCGCCCCGTGGTTGCATCGGCTGCAAAAGAGGACGCCGGCGAGGCCGAACCGCAGGTCCATCTCCCCGCACCTCGTTCGCCCGTTAGTTTGAGCAGCGCCTGGCCAACCCCGCGGACCGGTCCCTAGCGAGCGCGGACCGGTCCCTGGCGGAGATGTTCGGGGCGCTCTCTCAGTACGCGGTCCATTCGACGCCGCCACGCTCGCTTCTCTATCGGCGTCGATGTCGATGAGGGGTGACGGCAGCTCACCGTCGTGCAGTGACGGCCGACGCCCTGACGCAGACATCACCGATGAGCAGGGCTCGCGGATCTGGACGCTCGCCTCGGCTCCATCGCCTCATCAGCTGAGGGGCCCGGCCCGCAGTTTCGGCTGCCTCGTTGAGGATGCGGTCCTGGCGCAGGGCAGACCTTGACGCCTCTGCGGGAGGCGTCGGCCGGACTCCTGGAGGGAGGGATCGGGCGCCGCCGTGGTAGCCACCCGCCGAAGCGGACTGGCCGCGTCCCGAAGCGGGGGCGGTCCTGTGCTGGGCATCGATCACACCTGGGGGATCAGTACCGATGGCAAGTCGCCGGCCTCGACGGCGGCCCGGTCGATCGACAGGCCGGTATAGGCGCCGACAGCGGTGAACACCGCGTGCGGCAGCCGTTCGCCGTACTCTTCCTGGTGCGCGGCTTGTTCGGCTGCACTGACGTCCGGCACGACCGGGAACACCGCGCCCGCCTCCTGCAGCGCCGTATCCAGGGCAGATCCTTCGCCGGTGTCCGTACCGAACTCGGCCCGCCGCACCCGGCCGTCCCCGGGCGCGTGGATGATCAGGCACGGTGGGCTCCACCAGTTCATCGTGAGGCAGACAATTTCCTCGTCCGGGTAGGGCTGCATCGACGTCACGCCCCGGTAGCCGGTGGACCACGTTGCCATCCCCCAGTCCTCCAGGACGTACACCCACTCACCGCACGTCCCGTACATGGCCGCATTGGCGCGGGGCGAAGGCTTGCCCGGTTGCCCCACCGGTACGACAAGCTCCTTGTACGGGGTGCGCGCGGCGAGTTCGTCGAGGTCGGCGCCCAGTGCGACGAGGAACTCCTCGGGCTCCACTCCTCGGGCCGCGGTCAGTGAAATGCCGCCGAGCATTCCGGGGAGGGCGGTGTCTGCGTTCGTGGTGCTGTGTGCGCCTATCCAGGCGATGCCTTCGGACATACCGGTCACGCTATCTGCCAAAGCACAGAGCGCCGGGCTTTTTGTGGGCTCACTCGGCGTCCGGCTATCGCTCTCCTCGGCACCGCGCCGTGTGGGCTTCGCTGCCGAACGCATCCGGGGATGCCGAAGGGAGCGTCGGCGCGCACCATCCGCCGGTCATCTCCGCCGAGTCGGCATGGTGTCTGGCGGGAGCGTCGCGCCATCCGCCATCGCCTCCGCCGAGTCGGTATGGGCTTCTGGTTCGGGGCGCTCTGTGGCGAGCTCGGGCGTCTTGCGGTCCTCCGGCCCAGACCTGCCCCTCGGCGGCACCTACACCGAGATGGTGTCCCGGCTCACCGGACCCGTACTCCTCGGCCTGGCCGCCTTCTGCCTTTGCCAGGGCCGGGGCTACGGACGTTGGCCGGGACCGGCCCCCAGGGCTCAGGCGGGCCGTGTGCGCTCCGCCGGTGACCGGGTCAGTAGGCGGAGTTGACGTTGTCCATGGAGCCGTAGCGGTCGGCGGCGTAGTTGGAGGCTGCGACGATGTTGGCCACCGGGTCGGTGAGCGAGTCCTTGGTGCCTTCCACGTGGTAGGAGTCGAAGGTCGGCTGGATCACCTGCAGCAGCCCCTTGGAAGGAACACCGTTCTGGGCATTGACATCCCAGTTGTTCTGCGCCTGAGGGTTACCACCGGATTCACGGAGAATGTTCTTCTTCACGCCGTTATAGGAACCGGGAATGTTCTTGGCATCCATGACATCGAGCGCGGTACGGATCCAGCCGTCGAGATTGTCACCATGCTTCGCCTTGCCCTGCTCAACCAGCTCGGAGACCTGCTGAGCATCCGCGCTCTTCGCATCAGCCTTGCCCGCCTGCTCCGCCACAGCGGCAGCGGAAACCACAGCGTGAGCGGGAACCGCGGCATGAGCGGGGACCGGAGCGGCATGAGCCGGAGTCGCGGCGAGCGTCGCGGCGGCCGCAGCACCGGCGGTGACGAGGCCGGCAATCGTGAACGTGCGGAAGCGGGCAGCGGTGGTGGCAGTCATGGTGAACCTCTCCATTCGGGGACATCTCGTGGGGAGGCCGACAGGAGGTCGGCGGCACGCACGCTGGGTGCGCGCTCGACGCGGCTGTCGCGTCGTGGGGCCGGGTCAGGCACAGGCGGAGTGGTCGTCCGTCCGGTCCGGCGCTCGGCTCCCCGGTACGTCCACCACGTTGCGAGAGAACCACCGCCCCACGCAAACATGTGACCTACGACCACAAATAGCAGAAAACGACGCAGCAACGACGACAGGGCGACTGCGACGCGGATCCCTCCTACTACCAAGCCTCCAAGGTGACGCACATCCCGTGCCCACCCTCACAAATACGGGACAAATACGGACACACCAGACCAGGTGAAGTAACCATCAGTCCCACACCCACCACCCCACAGCTACCAACCCGCGCGTGAACCGATACCTATGTGGACACGTAGGAGGCAGGCAGAGGTACGCCGCGTTGTGGGGAGAGGAAGCGCATGGATATTGACGTGCTACGCCGGGGCACTCCGGGGACCGGGAATCGGATTCATCTCAACAATGCCGGTGCGGGGCTGCTGTCGCGGCGGACGCTGGAGGCCGTGGTCTCTCATCTGGAGCTGGAGGCCGCGATCGGTGGTTACGAGGCCGCGGGGCAGGAGCGAGATCGTATCGACGCCACGTACGGGCATCTCGCCCGGTTGGTGGGTGGTCGGGCCGAGGAGGTCGCGCTGTTCGACAATTCCACCCGCGCCTGGAATGCCGCATTCTTCGCCATGGCGTTCAAGCCGGGTGATCGTATTCTCACGGGCCGGGCCGAATACGGCAGCAACGTCCTTGCCTATCTCCAGATGGCGCAGCGCACCGGAGTGGAGATCGTCGTCGTCCCGAATGACGAGTACGGGCAGCTCGATACCGTTGCCCTGGCGAATCTGATCGACGCACGCACCAAGCTGGTCGGTGTCACCCATGTTCCCACCAGCGGTGGGCTGGTCAATCCGGTTGCCGAGATCGGCCGTATCGCCCGTGCCGCCGGCGTTCCCTTTCTCCTTGACGCCACCCAGTCCGTGGGGCAGTTTCCGGTGGATGTCGGTGAGCTGGGGTGCGACATGCTCACTGCTACCGGGCGCAAGTTTCTGCGCGGTCCGCGGGGTACGGGATTTTTGTGGGTGCGGTCCGGGGCGCTTGCCTGTTTGGAGCCGCATGTGGTGGAGGTCGCCGCGGCGACCTGGGACGGAAATCGCGGTTTTTCCTGGCACGACGGTGCGCGGCGTTTCGGGACGTGGGAGATGAGTTACGCGAATGTGCTGGGGCTGAGTGCCGCTGCCCAGCAGGCGTGGGACCTGGGGATGGACGAGATCGGCCGACGCGCCTTCGCCCTTGGTGCCCGTCTGCGTGACGGGCTGGAGGCCGTTCCCGGTGTCACCACCCGTGATCTCGGCCGGCAGCGGTGCGCGATCGTCACGTGCGGCGTCGATGGGATGGCCGCGGACGAGGTCGCGCTCGCGCTCGCCGGGCGCGGGATCAACGTGAGCGTCACCGATCCGGTGCAGACGCAGTTCGACACCGAGGACCGGAACGTCCATCCGCTGGTGCGGCTCTCGCCGCATTACTACAACACCGAGGAGGAGATCGATCGCGCCGTCGAGGCCGTCGCGGAACTCGCCTCGGCCCGCTGATCACGTGTGACTTGTCCGTCGTGACCGTGTGCGGGCGCGGCGCGGGGCGCACTGGTGATGTGGCGGTGTCGGGCGAAGCGGCCCAGGGCGATGTCCTCGGTCATGCCGCCGCGGTTGCGGCTGCCCGGTATGCACCGACCGGCCGGGCTTCGTCCGGGCCGTCGGTCCGTGAGCCGATCCACCGAGGAGCAACCCGGCGTACCGCCCCTCGGTGGATCAAGCATGATGGTCCCCCGCATCTGTCCCGCCCGGCGCCGGCGATGCCGTCATCGGCCGTGCGTCGGAGGGAAGTTGGGGTGCGAAGGTTGACCGGGATCAGAGAGGAACGCCGATGAGCGACGTCCCCGCCAAGGGTGGACACAGCAGTAGGCGCGGTGAGCGGGCGCCGGTGGGGCGCCGGGCGTTCATGGGATACGTGCTGGCCGGGGCGACGCTTGCCGTCGCCGCCGATCTCCGGCTGGGTACGCCCGCGCAGGCCGCGGTGCCTTCGGTGCCGCAGATTCCGGAGGTGTACGACCTGGAGGATCTGCAGACGGACGCGGCGCTGCCGACCGCCGCGTTGATCAAGATCGTGCTGCACGAGGACGGCACCGCGTCGTTCGAGCTTCCGCGGATGGAGGTCGGGCAGGGGATCACCACCTCGATGGCGATGGTCATCGCCGAGGAGCTGGATCTGCCGGTCGACAAGGTGCGGGTGACGTTGGCGCCGGCGCGGCCGGAGTTGCTGCTGAACCAGATGACCGGCGGGTCGAACAGTACGGTCTCGATGTTCACGCCGGTGCGGGTCGCCGCAGCCATCGCACGCAAGGCGCTGCTGGAGGCGGCGGCGATCGAGCTGGGTGCGGCGGTCACCCTGCTGACGGCGAAGGCCGGGGTGATATCGGCGCCTGACGGATCGTCACGATCGTACGGTGTGCTGGCGTCGAAGGCTGCCGGCCGCAAGGTGAAGGCGGTGGAGACCGAGCTGAAGCCGGCGTCGCGGTACTCGGTGATCGGCAAGCCGCACGGCCGGGACGACGCGCGGCTCGCGGTGACCGGGCAGAAGAAATATGTGATGGATCTTCAGATACCGGATGCGTTGCCGACGATGGTGTGCCGGGCTCCGACGCTCAACGGGTCGCCCACCTCCGTCCGGAACAAGGCGGCGGTGCTGGCCCTGCCGGGCGTGACGGACGTGGCGCTGGTCGACACCGGTGTCGCGGTGCGGGCCGCCACGTTCGGGCAGTGCATCGACGCGGTGCGGGCGCTGGACGTGGAGTGGGCTGCGGGCTCGGTCGAGGGCGAGTCCGACGCGACGGTCCTGGCGCGGCTGCGGAAGGCGGAGCTGCCGCTGGCGGTTCCCGCGGTTCCGGCGCTGGCCAAGACGGTGGAGGCGGACTTCACGTTCATGTTCCGCAGCAGCGCGGCGCTGGAGCCGAACTGCGCCATCGCCGATGTGCGGGCGGACCGGGCGACGGTGTGGGCGGGGCTGAAGTCGCCGATCGTCGCGCAGGGGGACATCGCCAAGGCCGTCGGGCTGCCGATGGGCGCGGTGAAGGTCCATGTGGTCACCGGAGGCGGATCGTTCGGACACAAGCTCTTCGGGGATGCCGCTGTCGAGGCGGCCAAGGTGTCCAAGGCGATGGGCAAGCCCGTCAAGCTGATGTGGCACCGCGCGGACGAGCCGCGGCAGGGCCGGGTGCATCCGATGGCGACGTCCCGGATCCGTGCGACCCATCTGGGCGGGCAGGTGCTGACGTTCGAGCAGCGGCACACGAGCGTGGTCACCGACTTCGGTCACGGGCTCGGAGAGATGATCACCGCGACGGTCGACCGGCTGCCCGGCGGGCTGACCGGCCTGGCCCTCTCCGAAACCGTCTTCACGCTCACCCAGGAACTCCCCTACCACTTCGGCCTCGTCACCCAGCTGCTGAGCGAGGCCGACGGGCGGTTCAACACGGGGAGCATGCGCAACATCTACTCACCGGACGTGGCGTGCGCCAATGAACTGGTCATCGATCAGCTCGCGGCGAAGATGGGCAAGGACCCGCTGGAGTTCCGTCTCGCGTTCCTGAAGAAGGAGCGGGTCAAGGCGGCGTTGAAGAAGGTCGCCGAGGTGGGGCGTTGGGGCAGGGCGATGCCTGCCGGGACGGCGCAGGGCATCGCGGTCCACAGTGAGTACAAGGGTGCGACCGCGGTGCTGGTGGAGATCGACTGCCGGCCCGAGACGGTGAACCGGAAGATCCGTGACGCGGTGACCGGTCCGCGGGTGACCAAGGCGGTGATCGCGGTGGACGCCGGGCTGGTGATCAACCCCAAGGGGCTGGAGGCCCAGATGATGGGCGGTGTCTCGGACGGTATCGCCCTCGCCCTCACCAGCAGTCTGCACCTGCGCGACGGGCACTTCCTCGAAGCCAGCTGGGACAATTACTTCTACACCCGCCAGTGGAACACTCCCCCCGCATTCGAGTGCGTCGTGATGCCGTCGGACTCCCGGCAGCCCGGCGGCGCGGGGGAAGCGGGTGTGGCGGCGTCCGTGGCGGCGGTCGCCTGCGCGTACGCCCGCGCGACGGGGACGGTGCCCACGCGGTTCCCCATCAACCACGGCACGGTGTCCTTCGACGTCAAGCCGTTCGTCCCGCCCGTTCCGGCATCGCCGACGGACGGCCTCAGCCACACCTACTGAGGACGCCGCACATGCTCTCCCTCCCTCCCCTCACCCTCCAGGACCTCGCATGAGCACCCATACCTTCATCCTCAACGGCAAGCCCGTCAGCGTCGACGTCGACGACAACGTCCGGCTGCTGTGGGTCCTGCGTGACGTCCTCGGCGTCACCGGACCGAAATACGGCTGCGGCATCAACGTCTGCAAGGCGTGTACGTCCCACTTCAACGGCAAGGCCTTCAACCCCTGCTCGGTGCGGGTCAAGGACGTGAAGGCGGACGACGAGATCACCACGATCGAGGGTCTGGCCGACACCGTGGACACGGACCTGCACCCGATGCAGGAAGCCTGGATCGAGTACGACGTCGCGCAGTGCGGTTACTGCCAGCCGGGGCAGATCATGGCGGCGGTGGCCAAGGTCGAGCAGGCCCGCGCCGCCGGCCACGAGATCAGCGATGCGGACCTCGACGAGATCCGCAACATCTGCCGCTGCGGCACCTACAACCGCATACGCGAGGCGATCAAAGCGGGTGCCGCGCACATGTGACCCGCCGAGCGTCCGCGGCCCCGTGAGGTCCCGGGGAGTTCCCGGGGAGTTCCCGGGGCTGCGTGCGCAGGCCGTTCTTCTCCGGCTGCCCCCAGATCGGCGGCAGGGGCGCGCTGCTCAGGAACTACGACTTCGCCCCCGATCACTGCGCGGCGACCATCGTCTCCTCCCCCTTCCTCCGCCCCGCGCCCCCGGCAGGCACGGTCGCGCCTTCGGGACCCGCCGGGCCGGACACACCGGACGGATACCGGCGGGTGCACGATGCGGCGGGCTTCACCGTGGACGTTCCGCGGGGCTGGCGGCGCACGCAGCGGACCGGCGGAGTCTTCTACCAGTCCCCGGGGGAGACGAGCCTCATCCAGATCTTCCGTATGACCGCCCCGGATGAGACGCCCTACGACGCGTTGAAGAGCGCGGACCGAAGTCTCTCGGGACAACCCGGGTACCGGCGCATCCGCTTGGAGAAGACCGGCTCCGGGAAGGCTGCCGCCGCGGAACTCGAATACGCCTACACGAGCCCGAAGCTCGGCCCACGGCGCGTCCTCGACCGCGTCCTCACCGGCGACGAGGGGGTTCGGTACGGCGTCGTGCTCGCCGACCCTGCCGACCGGTGGCTGGAGCAGCGGGCGCGGCAAGAAGTCGTCCTGCGGTCCTTCTCCGCCCCGAGGTGATCGGCTCGCCGAGCAGCCCCGGCAGCAGGCCCTGCCCGCACCGTCTGCGGTCGGTCACCCGGGCACGGCCACGCGGGGGCGGGCCGCCCCGTCAGGGGTGGAGGGCTTCGCGCAGGGCCCGCACCTGGTCGGTGAGGCTGCGTTCGCTGATGCGGGCCTGGGGGAAGAGCAGGTCGAAGCCGTGGGCGGCGCCGGGGACCTGGACGGCCGGGGCGCGGGCGCTGATGACCGCACACCTGGACCGGCGGCTCTCCCTCAAGGACCTCGCGGTGCACTGCGACCTGAGCGTGCGGACGTTCACCCGGCGGTTCCGGCCAGAGACCGGCCTCTCCCCCGCCGCATGGCGCACCTCGGCGCGGCTGGAGCACGCCCGCCATCTTTTGGAGTCGGCCGAGTTGCCCGTGGACGACGTCGCCGCCAGGTCCGGTCCGGGCAGCGGGACGACCCTGCGGAAGCACATGCGGGACACCCTCGCCACCACCCCGTCCGCCTACCGCAGGACCTTCCGCGCCTCCCCGGCCGCCCACACGTCGTAGGGGGCCGGGCTAGACGGGGCCGAGCCGTCCGGCTGCTGGCGGAACGGGCGTGACAGGCGCCGCGCGCCGCGCAAGAATTGCGTCGTGCGCGATCGTGAAGACGCTCCCTCCGGACTGGTGTTGCGCCGTTGGAGGACCGAGGACGCCGGGGCGGTGGCGACCGCGTTCGCGGATCCGCTCATGCGTGGGCAGTCCACTGAGCCCGTTGATTCCGTCGCGGCTGCCGCGCGGTGGACAGCGGACCGTGGGGACCGGTGGGATGCCGGTTCCGCCTACTCCTTCGCCGTCGTCGACGGTGGTGACCACGTTCTCGGCCAGGTGTGTGTCGGCTCGGTGGACCGGCGTCATGCCCTGGGATGGGTGTCCTACTGGACGACGGCGACCGCTCGCGGCCAGGGCGTGGCGTCTTGCGCCTGCCGTGCGGTGGCCCGCTGGGCTTTCGACGAGGCCGGGCTCTTCCGGCTGGAACTCGGGCACCGGGTGAACAATCCCGCCTCCTGCGGTGTGGCACGCGCGGCCGGCTTCACGGTGGAAGGGCGGCAACGGCAGAAGCTCGAGTACGACGGTGTCCGCTTCGACGTGGAACTCCATGCGCGACTGGCGACGGATGCGGAGCCCGCGTCGTGGTGACGGGACCGCGCCCGAGGGTCCGCGGCCGGTCCCGTGATGCCCTCGGTGGACGGGCCGAGCAGCCGGCGTCCGTCCCGGTCCCCTGGGGCCGGGACGGACGCCGGCCGGAACTTACGGAGTCCTCGAACTCCCGTAGTGCCCCGGCGACGTCGGCCGGTAGTGCATGGCGAGGCCGGCGTACTTGGCCGGTGCGGCGGAGCGGTGCGCGTCGGCGTGGGTGAGTCGGGCGCGGAGGCCGTGCAGCAGGAAAGCCACGATCTTGGCCAGCGGTCCGGAGCGCATGGTCATGTGCTACCCCCCAGTTGTCGGTCCATCGACAGTAGCAGCGTGGCCCCTGTCGGTCTCCGGCGTTCCGCCGGACGTCTTGGCTGCGCCGTTGCGCACCGTGTCGCAGGCTCCGTTGCCCTGCACCGTTCACGCGCCGTTGCCCGTGGGACGTAAGTGAAGCGTTTCCAGAACGTCAGCGGCCCCGGTGAAAGTGGTGTCCACACCGCGGGAACGAGATGGAGAAGTCCCGCACACGACCACAGGGGACCTGAAAAATGCGCACTTCCCGCATCCGCGCCACCGTCCTGGCGACCGCCACCGCCGCCCTCGCCCTGAGCCTGACCGCCTGCGGCGGCAACGACGGCGCGAAGAGCGACGACGCCGCCGGCCAGAACCGGTCCGCGTCCGGTGCGGACGCCAACGGTTCCTCGGCCAAGGCCAACGGCACGGACGCGAAGGGGCAGACGGAGTCGGCGTCGAGCGGCGCCGGCGCCTCCGCGGGCAAGGGCGGTGAGGCGTCGGGCGTCGAGGAGTGTGTCGGCGATGAACTGCTGGTCACCGCCGAGCACCGGCTCGCCGACCAGCAGGGTGACCACCTGCTGCTCACCGCGGTGAACAAGAGCGACAAGCCGTGCCTGATCACGTCGTACCCGTCCGTCAAGATCAACGGTGAGGGCACCACGCTGCCGCTGTCGAAGAAGGCGGAGGGCGGTCACCAGGAGATCGCGGTGCGGCCCGGCGGCAAGGTCTACAGCGCGGTCAACCTCTTCGACTACGGCAAGGACAACCGGACCGGCTCCGGTCTCTCCGTCGCGCTGCGCGGCCGGGACGGCCAGGAGAAGCCCGCCTACTCCGTCGACGTCAAGGGCGAGAAGCCGCAGTTCACGTACAACGAGGCCGACGTCCTGAACTGGAACGCCGAGAAGCCTTACGACTTCTGACGGGAGTGCGGTAGCGGCCGCCTCCGCTCCGTCGGCGGCCGGTCCGGGAAGCGGCGTGCTGCGGGGCACCGTCGCGTGCGGCTCGCGGCCGCGCTCCCCGGGCAGGCGTACTGGCACTGCCGCGCCGATCCCGTTGTGATGGACGCATGACGGAGCACCGCGCCCCCTGGTGGGCCGACCTGCCGCCGGCGACCGGAGCCGCGGTGATGGCCACGGGCACCCTCTCGGTCGGCCTGCGCCTGACCGGTTTCCCCGTGCTCTCCCTGGTGGCGTTCGGGCTGGCCACCGCGGTGTGGCTGTTCCTCGCGTGGGGGTTCGCGGCGCTGTTCCTGAGGCATCGGGACCACTGGCGGGGGAAGGCCGGCACACCGCCCGCGCTCACCGCCGTCGCCGCCACGACGGTCCTCGGGGTGCGCTGCGCGCTCCTGGGCGCCGTCCCGCTCGCCGCCGCGTTGCTGCTGCTCGCCGCCGTGCTGTGGCCGGGGCTGCTCGTCCCGGTGCTGCGGCGGTTGCCGCGGCGGGCGCCGGGCGCGATGTTCCTGCTCTGCGTCGCCACCCAAGGGCTCGCGGTGCTGGCCGCCGTGCTCGCACCGGCGGTCGGCGGCCGGCTCGCCCGGCCGGCGCTGGCGGCCTTCGTGCTGGGGCTCGTCCTGTACGCGGTGGTGCTGGCGCGGTTCGATCTGCGTCAGGTGGTGACGGGCGCGGGCGACCACTGGATCGCGGGCGGTGCCCTGGCCATCTCGGCGCTCGCCGGGGCCGAGCTGCTCGCCTCCGGCGCGTGGTCGGGCGGTGCGGCGACGGTCCTGCGGGCGGCGGATTTCGTCCTGCTCGCGCTGGCCCTGGCCTGGTACGCGGTGCTGCTGTGCGGCGAGTTCGTCCGGCCGCGCCCGGTGTACGACGTCCGCCGCTGGTCCACGGTCTTCCCCCTCGCCATGACCGCGGTGGCCGCCCTCGCCACCGCGAGGGCGGCCACCGTCCCGTGGCTGGGCACCCTCGGCCACGTCCTGCTGTGGATCGCCGTAGCCGCCTGGTTCCCGGCCGCGTACGGCCTGTGCCGCACCCTTCCCCGGCCGCCCTCGCGCGCGGGGCGACGGCCGGAACGCCGGCAGAAGCCGTAGCGGGGCAGCGCGGCGAGACGCAGCGGCAACCGGAGTGAACCGTTGCGATTTCCCGATCGTCCTCATGGCGGAGAGCGGGCCTGGCAGCATCGGCGTGTCCGGGCTCGGAGCCCTCGGACGCGGCGGGCCGACCGGCCCGCGCAGCGACCCGACCGACGTGGGAGTTCTCGTGGTGCACCGTCATGACAGCAGTGAATCGCTGGTCGATCCGGCCTACACCGGGCGTCTGGGAAGCGTGCAGGTTCCGAAGAACAGGCTGCCCGACCAGGAGGCGGCGCCCGAGGCGGTCTACCGGATGATCCATGACGAGCTGCTGCTGGACGGCAGTTCGCGGCTGAACATGGCGACGTTCGTGACGACGTGGATGGACCCCGAGGCCGAGAAGCTGATGGCCGAGACGTTCGACAAGAACATGATCGACAAGGACGAGTATCCGCAGACCGCGGAGATCGAGCGGCGCTGCGTCAACATCGTCGCGGAGCTCTTCCACGCGCCCACGCAGGGCGATGCGGTCGGTGTCTCCACCCTCGGCTCCTCCGAGGCGGTCATGCTCGGCGGTCTCGCCATGAAGTGGAAGTGGCGCGCCCGCCGTGCGGCGGCCGGCCTTTCCACCGACCGTCCGAACCTGGTGATGGGCTCCAACGTCCAGGTGGTGTGGGAGAAGTTCTGCCGCTACTGGGACGTCGAGCCCCGCTATGTGCCGGTGGCCACCGACCGGTTCACCGTCGACGCGGACGAGACCATGTCGTACGTGGACGAGAACACGATCGGGGTGGTGCCGATCCTGGGGACCACCCACACCGGCGAGTTCGAGCCCATCAAGGCGATCCACGACAAGGTCGTGGCCTACAACGCCGAGCACGGAACCGATATCGCCATCCATGTCGACGCCGCGTCGGGCGGATTCGTCGCGCCGTTCCTCCACCCCGGACTGGAGTGGGACTTCCGGCTCCCGCAGGTGAAGTCGATCAACGTTTCCGGCCACAAATACGGCCTCACCTACCCGGGCATAGGCTTCGTCGTCTGGCGCGCGGCCGAGGAGCTGCCCGAGGAGCTGATCTTCCATGTGAACTACCTGGGCGGGGACATGCCCACCTTCACCCTCAACTTCTCCCGCCCCGGGAACCAGGTCGTCGGGCAGTACTACAACTTCGTCCGCCTCGGGCGGGAGGGCTACACGAAGGTCATGACCGGCCTGCGGAACACCGCGCACTTCCTCGCCGGCGGCATCACGGAACTGGGCGTCTTCGACGTGATCAGCGACGGCACGGACATCCCCGTGGTGTCGTTCAAGCTCAAGGACGCGAGCCGGTTCACGGTCTTCCATGTCTCCGACGAACTGCGCCGCCACGGCTGGCAGGTGCCCGCCTACACCATGCCGCCGAACGCCGAGGAGATCGCCGTTCTGCGCATCGTGGTCCGCGAGGGCTTCGGCCGCGACCTCGCGGAGTCCCTCCTGACCGCCCTCGGCGACGCCGTCGACCGGCTCACCACCACCCCGCCCGCCCACGAGGCCGGATCCGGCTTCGCCCACACCTGACCGGCCCGGCTCCTCCCCGGCGAGCCACTTCGGCGCGGCGGAGGCCCGGACCGGCCACACCACGTGGACGGGTCCGGGCCTCTGCCGCCCCGCCGCCCCACGTTCGATGGGGGACGGGGCGTGGGGTCACCGGTGGAGGATGCGGCGCAGCCAGCGGACGCGGGCCTTGCGGGCCTCGCGGGCGACGGCGGTGTCGGGGGCGATCTGGTCGAAACCGTGGAACCCGCCCGACCAGACGTGGAGTTCGGCATCGCCTCCGGCTCGCCAGATACCGGTGGCGTAGGCCACGCACTCGTCGCGGTAGGTCTCGGCGGCGCCGACGTCGAGGTAGGCCGGGGGCAGGCCGGACAGGTCGGTGGCGCGGGCGGGCGCCGCGTACGGCGGTACCCGGTCGGTGCCGCGGGCCTCGCCGAGCAGCGACGTCCAGCCGGCCTCGTTGGCGCGCCGGTCCCACACGCCGTGGCCGGCCATCTGCCGGGCGGAGGGGGTGTCGTTGCGGTCGTCGAGCATGGGGCACATGGCCAGCTGACCGGCGAGACGTGGTCCGCCCCGGTCGCGCGCCATGAGCGCGAGGGCCGCGGTCAGCCCGCCGCCCGCGCTGCCGCCCGCCACGACGGTCCGCTCCGGGTCACCGCCGATCTCCGCGGCGTGCCGGGCCACCCACACCAGGCCCGCGTAGCAGTCCTCGACGCCCGCCGGGTAGGGGTGCTCGGGAGCCAGGCGGTAGTCGGCGGAGACCACGACGAGGCCGAGGGGTGCGGCCCACTCACGCAGGATGCCGGGCATACCGGTACGGCAGCTCCCGCCGATCATGCCGCCGTGCAGGTGGTAGAGGACGGGCGCCCCGTCGGGCAGTCCCGCCGGGCGGGCGATCAGCAGCGGGACGTCCGGGGCTCCGTCGGGTCCCGGCACCGCACGCTCCACCACCTCGAAGCGCCCGCCGTCGCACAGTTCGTCCTCCGTGGGGTCAGGAGCGGCCGTGGCGAGGTGGGCACGCCACCGGGGTACGTCCGCGGGTGACGACGGCTCGGCGTCGCGCAGCGCGCCCAGCCCGTCCAGGACGATCGCTGCTTCCGGGTCGAACGGCACGGGTGCGGGCCGGTCTTCCTGATCCGCCGGAGCTGCTGGGGCCCCGGCGGTCGCGGGGATCTGTTGCGGTTCATCGTGCGGTGCGGGGCGGAGGTTCATGGGTTCCTTTCCGGACGGGTGGGGGCGGTGCGGCGGCAGGTGCCGGTGACGGGGCGGCAGGATCCGGATCACCGCTGACCGGCAGTGCGTGGACGCCGTGGACGAGCATGTCGTGTGCGGAGCGGATGTCCTCGTCGGGGAGGGTGGTGCGCAATCCGGGGAAGCGGCACAACAGGGCCGGGTAGGCGACGCGGAGTTCCTTGGTCAGGTAGCGCAGCAGTTCCTCGACGGCCGACGCCACCCGGGCGGGGTCGTCGCTGTCCCGGACGACGGCGAGCCGGTCGGGGTGGCGCAGCAGCAACAGCGTTCCGAGGGCGAGCTGGTTGGTGGTGGCCTCGTGCCCCGCGATCAGCAGCGTCATCGCGATCTCGACGAGGAGCGCGGGGGTGAGTTCGCCGGTGCGCAGGCGGGTGACGGCGAGGGAGCTGAGCAGGTCGTCGCCCGGGTCGTGGTCCTTGCGCCGGATCAGGTGGCCGAGGGAGTCGGCGAGTTCGGTGCGGGCGGCGGTGAACTCCCGCGCGGTGCTCTCCCGGGAGACCATCGTGCAGGCCGCGCGCCGGAAGAGGGCGTGGTCCTGCCGGGGGACGCCGAGCAGTTCGCCGATGACCAGGGAGGGCATGGGCAGCGCGAAGGCTTCGACCAGGTCGGTCGGCGGCCCGGCGGCCTGCATCCGGTCCAGCAGGTCGTCGGTGATCCGCTCCAGCCGCGGAGTCATCGCGGTGACCTGTTTGACCGTGAAGCGCCCCATGAGCATGCGGCGTTGCCGCGCGTGCTCCGGATCGTCCTGCATGCTCAGGGCCTGCGCCTCCTGGTGGCCCTGGGTGGTGAAGCCCTCGGTCGGCGCGGGAAAGCCGGGCCTGCTCGGGTCGGCGCTGAAGCGCGGGTCGGCCAGGACGGCGCGCTGGTCTTCGTAACGGGTGACGAGCCAGGGGGTCTGCCCGTCCCAGATCCGTACCCGGACGAGCGGGGCCTGCGCGCGCAGGGTGGCGAGGTGCGGTGGTGGGTCGAAAGGGCAGCCGGGAGCGCGGTCGAGAGGGAAGTCGGGAATCGTGGTCTGCGGCACCGGTATCTCTCCTCGTGGTCGGGGCGTGCTGGGCCAGCGGCCGCCTGCGGGGGCCGTCACGGGGCCCTTGGGGCTCGTGACGGACTGCGGCAGGCGGGCGGGCACGGGTGCCTCCGGCAGCCGAAGCCGGCCGGGGCTCCCCGCGCGGGGATCAGCGGGTGCGAAGGCTGAGACGGTGCGCCGCGGCTGCCCCGGTTCCGCTCCGTGCGTGCGCCGCCGCTGCCCGCGCGCCCTTCATCGCCCGGCGCCGGGCACGACGGGGGTCAGTACCCAGGGCGCGGCGGGGGAAGGGAACGGTTTCACGGGAAGACCGGTGACCACGTTCGCGGCTCGGAAGAGAGGGACAGCACGCACGCGGGGGCGTCCGCGCGGGGAATGCGCGGTACAGCACGCTCACCGCGGTGGGTGAACGTGGGCCCGGGAACGCCGCCTTCGAAGCGGCTACAGTCTGTCAACCTCGATGATCACGCGGGCATGCCGGCACTGCCCGCACGGCGCCCTTCCGCCGTCGGCCGTCGGCGATGACGGCGAAGACGACCAAGACGATGAGGACGGCGAAGACGACCCAGGTCGGCGTCCAGGGGTCCGGTGTGCCACGGCATCCGGCCAGGAACCCGCTCGTGGGCGAAATGCCGGGGCATCCGGTGCGCGAGCCTCCATAGAGCGAAATATTTGCCGAACTCTCCTCATGTGCAGCGGAATTACGGTCGGGAGAGCGGCCGGTTGCCGACTTGTGGCGGTGGATTCCTGCGTGGTGGCCTTACCGCTTGCAAGGCAACTGATGCTTGAGGAGGCGGACGAGGCTCATGATCAATCGAATTGTCGCGGTGGCGGCTCTGGTCCCGGCCATGCTGGGCGCTACGGCCGGGAGCGTTCCGGCGCAGGCTACGCCGAAGGCGTCGGCGGAGGTCGTCACACTGACCTATGACGCCGGCGGGGCCGGGAAGTGGGCGGATGCGATCAAGAAGGCCGCGGAGAATTGGAATGCTGCGGTGCACAATGTGCATTTGCAGCCCGCGAGTTCGGCCGCTTCGGCGGACTTCGTCTACAAGGCGACCAGCGGCTGGCCCCAGTCGACGCTGGGGCCGGTGTTTCCCGGCGGCAGCGGTGAAGTGCAGCTCGGCGAGGAAGCCGTGACCGAGGGCTACGATCTCGCGCGCGTCGCGACACACGAGACCGGGCACATCCTCGGACTGCCCGACGACTACGACGGTCCGTGCTCGGAGATCATGTCCGGCCACGGCCCGGGCCCCTCGTGCACCAACGACAAGCCGGACGCCACCGAAGCGGCCCAGGTCGACCAGAACTACGCCCGCGGCGCCTCGGCAGCACGTCTGAAGGGCCGTCACGTGGTGGTGGACATCTGGCGCGACGCCCCGGCTTTCGCCACCGCGCGCTGACCGACCGCCGAGCGGTGCAGGCGGGAGCGGTGCGCCGGCCGTCCGGGCGGGAGAACGCCGGACCGGCCGGGCACCGTCCCGTCGGCGGTTCACCGCCCGGGGCGGAACGGTTGGGCTATTCCCCCTCCCCCGCGTCGCCCGCCGCCTCGACGGGGGTTCCGACGGTGTAGACGTCCTTGACCTTCACTTCGGTCACCGCGCGGCCTTCGGCGAAGACGCGGCGCCAGTCGCCGATGAGGTGGAGTTCGTCGGTGCCCATGGCGCGTACGACGGTCAGACCTTCCTCATGGGCCCTGAGCGCTTTCATCCAGAGGTTGGCGAAGGCCTGGGAGCGGATGAGGTGCATCCAGTCGGGGCGGTACAACTGGCGGTTGTAATTCGATTCGCCCATGGTGGAGACGAATTTGGCGTACATCGCCTTGACGTATTCGAGGGTCACCGTGTCATCGGCGGCGAGCGCGTCATCGCGGGCGTCCTTGAGGACGGTACGGAATTTCTCCAGGAGATTCTCGGTGGCGCCCGAGGTGTAGGACTCGTGGATTTCCGGCGGGTCGCACAGTCCGTACCGGGGCCCGGAAAGGCGTTGCAGAAGGCGCAAGGTGGGTTCGGTGACCCACAGCGGTCCGGGCTCGTCGCGCCGGCCGAGCGGGTTGGGCAGGGTGTGCTCGTGGTCCCAGTGCGGCGGGGTGATCAGGTGGACGCCGGCGCGGCGCCGATCGTGGGCGAAGCCCGTGGAGTGCTCCAGCTGACCGATCGGCAGATGGGTCTTGAGCGCCGAGAGATACGCACCGTTGATGTCGAGTGCGGTGACCTGATGCTCGCCCGGGGGCAGTTCGCCGCAGGTCCATTTGGGGCGGGCTTCCCAGATGTGGTCGGGGCCGCGGGAGCTCTGCTTCTTGAGGATGTCGGGCATCCAGGGGTGGGCGATGATGTCGTAACGAGCGCCTTTACGGGTTTCGTCCAGCAGCGCCATCGCGTCCGGGATCGCCTTTCTCACCAGCGCCGCCGTTGCCGCTTCCGTGTCGCCGTGGTGATCGGCGAGGGCGGCCCGGACCGCGTTGCCGATGACATCGGAAGGTTCGGACGGGGAGCGGAAGGCGCGTCGGGCGGGGGACTTGCCGGGCTGTGCGGCGGAGTGCCGGGCGCCCGGGGCGCGGCGCGGGCCACCCGCCTGCGGCGCGGGCGCGGGAGCCGGTTCCGCCGCGGGAGCCGGTTCCGCCGCGGGCGGCGGGCTCTGCTCGGCGGTGGGAGCGCCTGAGGTGCCCTGGCAGTCGGCGGCGCTGAGGTGCTGCGGAAAGCCGGCCACCCGGTGGACGGCCGGGCGCCCGCACAGGACGCACGGCTCCGGCACGGTCAGGCTCTCGACCTCGTCACCGGTGCCGTCCTGGCCGCCGTGCCCGCCGCCCTCGGTGTGCTCGGTGCCCCCGGGCTCGGCGGTGCCGGCTTCGCCATGGCCGCCGGCGGGCGCCGCCGTGGCGTCCTCGGCGGGCGCGCCCCTCCGGGGCGGAGCATCTTGCTCGGAGGTGAGCGGGTGGTCCGGTCCGGGGACGGGTGAGGCGTCCGCCCCGGGGGTGAGCTTCGCGGCCAGGCCGTCCAGGAGGTAGGCGTACTTCGCGCGGGTCTGCCCGGCCGGGTCGCGTCCGGTCTCCCAGCCCGTGACCGTGGAAGGGCTCACGCCCAGCGCACGGGCCACCTGCGCTTTCGACAGTCCGGCCTGTTCGCGCAGCGCCCGGCGGGCCGCCGCGTCGGGAAGGCCGGCTTCGGGGACGAGGGATGCCAGCAGGGAGTCGATGGCCTCGAAGTCGCTCATCGCTCCGCCACCTCCGTACCGGCGCGCCGGGCGCGGCGTCGTTCGGCCAGTTCCGGGGTGACGACTTCCTTCACCCGTTGCTCGCCCCAGCCGGTGATCTGCGCCGCCCGCCCGATCCGGCCGTGCACCGGACGGCCGGTCACCGGATCGCGGGCAAGATAGCCCCGCAGAGCGGCGGCGACACGCTCCTCGGCGGCCTTCAGCGCCTCGACCGCCGCCGCGAGCTCATGCTCTTCCTCAGTAAAACCCGACACATCCTCGATGGTGCCCATTCCCGCTACCGCAGTCAAAACCTTGACGATCGGTGTTTTGCGGAGGAGATGGCGCACGGCCGGCGGCGGGGGCCGCCGGTGGGCGTCAGCGTGCCGGTGCCCTCCTTGCGGGGGCGCCGGGAGCCTCGCAGATGAGGTCGCGGGCCGCGGCGCGCCGGTACTGAGCGAGGTCGCGGGGCCAGGCCGTGTCGCCGCGGACGACGGACCAGAAGGCGGCGGGTGTCGCGGCGGCGCAGCGGTGCCATGCCGGGCGCTGGCGGTGGAAGCGGTAGAGCGGGTCCGCCGCGGATGCCTGCGCGGGCGGCGGGGCGGGGGCCAGTACGGCGAGGGCGCCCGTGGCGAGCAGAGGGGCCCAGCGTCGTGTGCGCACGGGTCCGTTCCTTCCGGTCGTCTCCGTGATCGCCACGACGATCGCGTACCGGGACGGGACGGCGCATCACCCCGTGGACTTCACTCCGACGGCCGTGATCAGACTCCGCGCGGACGCCGGGCGCTACCCAGGTATGACACGCACCCGCGTCCCGGCCGCGGTCACGCCCTCATCCGCACCGTGAGACCGCCGAGTTGACGCCCCGTCGGTGCGTCAGCCCGGCGGCATCGCTCCCGTTCCTCAAGCGGTGAGGAGCCCCGGGTCGCTGACGCCCGGCTCGCCGGTTTCCACATGCCCGGCGAGGCGGCGCAGATAGGCGGGGTCGGAGTCGGAGACGACGGACAGGTCGTACCAGCGTTTTCCGGCACGCAGGTCCACGGTGTGCCGGAGGCTGCCGCCCGCGGGGACCGTGAGGGTCGCGGTGGTGTCGTCGTAGGCGTTGGTGAGGGTCAGGTGGCAGTCGGTGGCGCCGGGGTGGGTGAGGGTCAGAGTGAGGTTGCCGGTGGTGGCGTCGTGCCGGGCGGTGATCTCGGGGCCGGTGGTGGTGCCGGTGCCCCTGAAGGTGCGCAGGAAGCCGTTGGGGCCGAAGACCGACAGGTCGTAGACGCCGTGGGAGTAGGCGGTGTTCCAGGTGTCGGAGAGCCGCGCGCCGGCGTGGGTGGTGTAGGTCCACGGGCCGTCGGTGCGGTTGCCCGCGATGACGGTGAAGCACGCCCCGGCGTCGTCACCGGCGCTGAACGTGAGGGTGTACTTACCGGTGCCGGGGGCGGCGGCGCCGTCCACCAGCGGGGCGTAGGGCAGCGGACGGGCCGGGCGGGAGCCGGATTCCTGCTCGGGGAGGGCCGGGGTGGCGGGCGGGTGCGGGACGTAGCTGTCGTGGCGGTCCCTGTCCGGCGGTTCGTAGGCGCCGGTGCCGGGCAGGGCGGCGGGGGCGGTGTCCTGGAGGGAGAAGTCGAAGGCGGAGGTCAGGTCGCCGCAGATGGCGCGCCGCCAGGGGGAGATGTTCGGTTCCCCGACGCCGAAGCGGCGTTCCATGAAGCGGATCACGGAGGTGTGGTCGAAGACCTCGGAGCAGACGTACCCGCCGGTGCTCCACGGGGAGATGACGAGCATGGGGACGCGCTGGCCCAGCCCGTAGGGGCCGGCGGCGTAGGTGGCGTTGCCGGGGAAGTGGTCGAGGGCGGTGTCGACGGTCGAGGCGCCCTGGTCGGCGGAGGCCGGCGGGAAGGGCGGCAGGACGTGGTCGAAGTAGCCGTCGTTCTCGTCGTAGGTCAGGAACAGCGCCGTTCGGCTCCACACCTCGGGGTTGGAGGTGAGGGCATCGAGGACCTGCGAGACGTACCAGGCACCGTAGTTGGCGGGCCAGTTGGGGTGTTCGCTGAACGCTTCGGGGGCGGCGATCCAGGAGATCTGCGGCAGCTTTCCGGCCTGGACGTCGGCCTTGAGGTGGTCGAAGTAGCCGTCGCCGTTCTTGGCGTCGGTGCCGGTGCGGGCCTTGTCGTGGAAGGGGTCGCCCGGCTGGGCGTCGCGGTATCTGGTGAAGTAGAGCAGGGAGTTGTCGCCGTAGTTGCCGCGGTAGGCGTCGTCGATCCAGCCCCAGCCGCCGTCGGCGTTCAGGCCGTCGCCGATGTCCTGGTAGACCTTCCAGGAGATTCCGGCCTGTTCCAGCCGCTCCGGGTAGGTCGTCCAGCCGTATCCGGCCTCCTCGTTGCCGAGGACCGGGCCGCCGCCCTTGCCGTCGTTCCCGGCGTGGCCGGAGAAGAGGTAGTAGCGGTTGGGGTCGGTGGCTCCGATCATCGAGCAGTGGTAGGAGTCGCAGACGGTGAAGGCGTCGGCGAGGGCGTGGTGGAAGGGGATGTCCTTCCGGGTGAGGTGGGCCATCGTTCCGGTGCCCTTGGCGGCGATCCACCGGTCGTATCCGCCGCCGTTCCACGCCTGGTGGCCGCCCGCCCAGTCGTGGTTGAGGCCCTGGATGAACTGCATGCCGAGGTCCTCGGCGTCCGGGTGGTAGGGCAGCAGGTCCGTGGTGCCGTCGGACTGGTGCCAGACGGGTTTGCCGCTCGGCAGCGTCACCGGGCGCGGGTCGCCGAAGCCGCGTACGCCCTTCAGCGTGCCGAAGTAGTGGTCGAAGGACCGGTTCTCCTGCATCAGTACGACGATGTGCTCGACGTCCTTGAGGGTTCCGGTGCTGCGGCGGGCCGGTATGGACGCGGCGCGGGCGATGCTGCCCGACAGCGCGGAGAGCGCCGCGGTCGCGCCGGCGATCTGAAGGAACCTGCGGCGGTTGAGCTCTGGCATGGCCTGGACCTCTTGGTGTGGGGGACGTACGCCGTGGTCGGGCGGCGTGGTGGCAGACGGTGCGGGACAGGACCGAGAGGCGAGTGTTCCAAGAGGTACGGGCGCCGGGAAGAGGGCAAGGCTGCCGGGAGGTGTCCGGGGGGGGCGGCGGATCCGGAGGAGGCGGGGCCGAGGGAGCGGCGCGGCTGCCCGGGGGCCGCTGATCCCCCAGCAGCCCCGGGCTCCCTCGGCCGGGAGATCCGCCGCGGAAGATCCGCCATACTCGACCCGCACGGCCGGACACGGCACGGCGTACGGGAGGGGCTGCTTGATGGATCCGTCGGTCATCGCCACGCGGCTGGGGACGGCCGCACTCCAGCCGCTGGTACGGAAGTTGCTCGTCGCGGACGGGCCCGGCGCGGGCGTGGTGGAGCGTCCGGTACGGATGTCGGGGTGGCTCTCCTTCCGCGGTGAGAAGAAGCGGCTGAGCGAGAAGGATCTGCACAAACTGGCGTCGGAGCTGGTACGGCGGGCGGTCGAGCCGCTGCCGTCCGGTGACCGGCCCGCCCCGGACGAAGCGGCCGCCACCGCGCACGCCCTCGCCTTCACCCTGCACGCGCTCGGCGACCTGGACATGGATGACGTCCAAGCGGTCGAGCTGGGCGAGGGCAAACTGGCGGACCGCCTGAAGGAACACGTCCCTCCCGCCACCTTCCTGTTCCTGTCGCAGGACGCCGTGGTCCTCCATGACGCCGTCCTGCGCGTGGCCTGCCGGCACATCCTCCACTTCTTCACCCAGCGCTCCACCTTCGTGGCCCGCACCCTCGTGGAGCAGACCCGGCGGCAGGGGCTCATCCGCTCCGACACGTCGACGTTGCTGGACCGCCTCCCCAGCGTCGATTCGCGGGACGCGGAGTTCGAGGCCCGGTACGCGGAACACCTCGTGCGCCGCCACAGCGAGCTGACGATCTACGGGCTGGATCTGCGCCACGCCCGCGAATGGCAGCTCGACACCGCCTACATCTCCCTGGAGACGGAGACCCGGCAGGGCCCGGCGGTGCCCGTCCCCACCGAACGCATCCTCGCGGGACGCGACCGGGTGTTGCTGCGCGGTCTGGCGGGCTCCGGCAAGACGACGCTGCTGCAGTGGCTGGCCGTCTCCACCGCCCGGGAGAAACTCCCGGACGAGCTGGGGGCGCTGCGCGGCCGGGTCCCGTTCGTCCTCCCGCTGCGGACCCTCGCCCGGGGGAAGCTGCCCCGTCCGGCGGAATTCCTCTCCTCGGTGGGGTTCCCCCTGACGGACCCCGACGGGTGGGCGGAGCGGGTGCTCACCGCCGGCCGCGGGCTGCTGCTCGTCGACGGGGTGGACGAGGTCCCCCGCCACATGCGCGAGGCCGCCCGGCAGTGGCTGCACAAACTCATCGCCTCCTTCCCCGAGCGGAATCTGTGGCTGGTGACGACGCGGCCCTCCGCGGTCCATGACGACTGGCTGCGGTCGGACACGTTCGAGGAACTGTCCCTGATGCCCATGACGGAGGAGGACATCACCGCGTTCATCCGGCGCTGGCACACGGCGGCGCGCGCCGGGGACGAAAGGGCCGAGGCCCTGCTGATGGCCGTCCGCACCAAGCCGTATCTGGGAGAACTGGCCGTCAACCCCCTGATGTGCGGCCTGCTGTGTGCCCTCCACCGCGAGCGCCACGGGTTTCTGCCCGAGGACCGTAAGGAGCTCTACGACGCCGCCCTCGCCATGCTGCTGGAACGCCGCGACCTCGAACGCGGAATGCACCGCCCGGGCGATCTGCGGATCGGGAAGGAACCGCAGATCGCGCTGTTGCAGCGGATCGCCCACTGGATGGTGCGCAACGACCGTTCCGAGATGGGCCGGGACGACGCACACGCCATCCTCGCCGACCATCTGCCGTCGATGACGCACATCGACGCCGATGCGGAGAGCGTGCTCCGGTACCTGCTGGACCGCAGCGGGGTGCTGCGGCAGCCCACGACCGACACGGTGGACTTCATCCACCGCACGTTCCAGGACTACTTGGCCGCCAAGGCCATCGTCGAGGCCCGGGACTTCCCGTGGCTGGAGAACAACGCCGAGAACCCCCAGTGGGAGGACGTCATCCGCATGGCCGTGGCGCACGGCCGGCCGGACGAACGGGCCCGCATCCTGCGCGGGATCGTCCCTGTCCTCGACGACACCCAGCCCCCCGAGGGCGCGAGCTCGGGGCGTCCCCAACTCCACTTCCAACGGGCCCGCAAGGCTCCCGCGTCGAAGCCCCTCAAGGGGCGACGGCTGCCGTTGCGCCGCGTCCTGCTGGCGCGGTCCTGCCTGGACCATGCCCCCGAGGTGGACTCGATGCTCCAGGCGAACATCATGCTTCTGACCCGCGACCTGCTGCCGCCGGGCTCCCCCGGGGCCGCCCGGCGACTTGCCGAGTACGGCGGACCGAACATGATCGCGATGCTGCCCGGGCCGGACAACCTCGACGACGACCAGGCAGAGGCCTGCGTCATCACCGCCACCCGGCTGGCCTCCAACGCCGCCATCGCCTATCTGACCGGCTTCCGGACGCATCCCTCCCTGGCCGTGCGACGTCAACTGGCCTGGTCATGGCACCGTTTCGACTGCGCCGCCTACGCCGAGGAGATCATCTCCCACCTCCCGGAGGACGACGAGCTGTACTTCACCGCCGCCAGCACCGAACACCTCCGTGCGCTGAGCGCGATGGGCGGCCGGGCCCGGATCCAGATCCTCGGCACCCACCACCCCGGCGACCTCGCCTCCCACCTGTCCCCGGAACGGCTCACCCACCTGTGGCTGCGGGAGGGCTACACCACCGTCTTCCGCAGCATGAACTGGCTCGCCCGCTTCCCCCGCCTCCGCACCCTCGTCCTCCCGAACCCACCCCACCCGCTCGACGCCCACACCATCCCCGACTCCGTGCAGATCGTCTTCGCCCACCGGGACGACCCGGAGCCACTGGGGCCACCGGGGCCGTAGGCAGCGACGGGCGGGCCTGACCCGTCTTCCCCTCGCCGTCACGGCGCCGCTCAACCGCGGAGCGCGAAGGACTCCCGCAGGTGCCAGGCGGCGCCGTCGTACGCCATCAGGTCGACCGACGAGACGCGGGAGGCGACGGGGAGTTCGCCGGAGAGGTCCGCCTCGATCTCTTCCAGGACCGCATCGTCCTGGCCGTCGGCGACGGTCAGATGCGGGACGACCTCGGCGAACCGGCCGCCGTAGGGAGGCGCCTCGGGCCACCGCCCGACGACCGACTCGGTGAGCCGGCGCAACTGCGTATCCGGCTCAGGGCGGAGAAACAGGCATCCGGGAAACCGTCCCAAGCTCTCGAACCGCAGGTCGAAGGCGCGATGCCGACCCAGGATGTCCGACAGCGCCGAGCGGACGCGCCCGTCCGTCCGGCTCTCGTCGAGGAACGGGAAGAGCACCGTCAGATGAGCCGGGACCCCTGCCCGCGCCGACGGATCGCACCGCTCGCGCCAGCTCCGAACGACCGGCTCCGCTTCCGGGATCCTGACGATGAGCCCTGTCCGACCCGCCTGGAACGTACTCGCACCGTTGTCCGCCATGACACAGCATCCTCCCAGCCCCCACCGCTGTCTGCGCTCACGGCCCTGTGCTCCCGCAGCTGCCACGACGGAACGCGTAGCTCTTCGACGGAGCGGGAGCAGGACCCTCGGCGTTTCGGTCACGTCGCTGCCGCGGGCGGTCCCCGTCCGCCAAGGGTCGGTGTAGGCGGAACGAACATCTTTTCGCTCCGGTACGGGGTTCTCGCGGCGTCCGAAACACATGTGTTCGAAATGCCGGGTCATCTCGTTGGACGCCGTGACAGACCGGTACCCGGCCCGAAGGAGCCACGATGCACCCCACCCCTCGCCCCGCACACCACCCTCTGCTGCGCGGACAGCGGCTCACCACACCCCCGTACGGCACCGACGGCACCGGCGCTTCCGCGCGCCCGGATCGGGGGTGGGCGGCGTGAGCGGGTCCGGCGATGGTTCGGCGGAGAAGGTTCCGGGGCCGCGCACCGCCCCGCCCGGTCGCGGGGCACCGCCCGCGGCGGAGGCCGGCCCCGGGGCGACGATGCGGTACGTGGACGTGACCGGTAGCCGGGAAGCGGCCGGGCGGTCGATCCGGATGCGGGACATGGCCCGGCGGCTGCCCCGGCTGGTGCGCCGGTCGTTGGCGCTCGCCTGGCGCGTCGACCGTGCGGCGACCGTCGGCCTCCTGGTGTGCCAGGCGGTCGCCGGGGTGATGCAGGCCCTGGGGCTGGTCGCCATCAGCGGCACCCTCACCGCCTTGCTGACCAGCGGCGATGTCTACCAGCGGCTGCTCGGCGCATGGCCGTCGGTGGCCCTGCTGGCAGGCGCCTCCGGCGTCCGCGCGCTCCTCGGGATCACGGTCACCTGGCTCTCTTCGCGGCTGCGGCCGCTGATGTCGCGGGAGGCCGAGCAGATGCTGCTGGCGGCCTGCGCCGAGGTGGAGTTGTGCGCGTACGACGAGCCCACCTTCAACCGCGACCGTGAGGCCGCCGACCGCGGGGCCCAGGTCACCGGCGATCTGATCGACGAGGGACAGGACCTGATCGCCTCCTCGGCCTCGTTCCTCGCCGGGGCCGTCGTCCTGGCCGGGGTGCACCCGGTGCTGCTCCCGCTGCTGGTGGCGGCCAGCCTCCCGCAGGCGTTGGCGCAGGTCAGTGCCGCCCGGGTCCGCTACCTGGCGAACCTGCGGAGCAACGGCGCCAACCGGATGCTCTCCGTGCTGCGGTGGCACATCTTCACGCGGGAGGCCGCCGATCAGATCCGGGCGGGCACCATGGCCGCGTTCCTGTCCGGCCGGTACCGCGACACGGTTGCCCGGATCAACCGCGAGGACCGGACCGCGGCCGACAAGGGGGCCCGGATGTCCCTGGTCGGGGCGGTGTGCGGCGGCGTGGGCTCGGCGGTGGTCTGGGCGGCGGTCGTCTTCCTGCTGGCCACCGGGCGGATCAGCGTCGGGCACGCCGGTACCGCCGTCTTCGCGCTGCAGACGGTGGGACAGGCGGTCCGCGGCCTGGTGAGCGTGGGCGCCCGTGCCGTACGCACCGGGCTCTACATGGACGACTGGAGCGGCTTCCTCGACCGTGCCGGCGGCTTCCGGATGCGGCGGGGTGACAGGTGTCCCGGACCGCCCGAGCGGATCGAGATCGCGTCGGTCACCCACCACTACGCCGGCAAGGACCGTCCCGCCCTCTCCGACGTCTCCCTCACCCTGCGCCGGGGCGAGGTGACGGCGCTGGTGGGCTTCAACGGCTCGGGGAAATCGACGCTGTCGAAGCTGGTCAGCGGCCTGTGTCTGCCGACGTCCGGGCAGGTCCGGTGGGACGGTCTCGCCACCGGCGACGCCGATCCGCAGGCGCTGTGGCGGCAGGTGGCCCTCGTACCGCAGGAGTACGCGCGGTGGCCGTTGAGCGCACGTGAGAACGTCACGCTGGGGCAGCCTTCACCGCGTGGTGACGCGGCGGTGCGGGAGGCCTGCGCGGCCGCCGGTGCCGACGAGGTCGTCGAGGCGCTCGGTTCGGGGCTGGACACGCTGCTCGCCCGTGAATGGCTCAACGGGGAGGAGCTGAGCGGCGGTCAGTGGCAGCGCATCGCCCTCGCGCGGGCGTTCTTCCGGGAGGCGGGACTGCTGGTGCTCGACGAGCCGACGGCCAATCTGGATCCGCTGGCCGAGTTCCGGATCTTCCAGCGGCTGCGGGCCCTCGCCCGGAACCAGGTGGTCCTGTTGGTGACCCACCGGCTCGCCAACCTGGCCGTGGCCGACCGGATCGTCGTCCTCGACGCGGGCCGGATCGTCCAGCAGGGCACCTACGGGCAACTCGCCGCAGAGGAAGGGCTGTTCCGGGATCTGCTGGCCTGCCAGATCACCTCCGACTCGGCGCGCGGCGGGGACGACCGGCACGAGGCGCCCGCGTGATCCGCCCCGGGGCGGCGGGAGACCGGCCCGGCACGGCCCGCCCGTGGCCTCGCCCGCGACGGCGTCGCTGACGCTCCCGGTACCGGCGGCCCGCTCCTCACGGGCCGCCGGTACCGGACGGCTTCCGCCCCGCCTCCGCACCAGGCGGTCGTCCGCCCCGCCTCCCCGGGCTCCGGGGAGGCGTCAGGCGCGCGTCGGCACCGGGCCCGCGCACAGCTCCTCGTACCAGCCCCGCATCGTGGGGGACCACGGGGACGGCCGTCCGTCCGGGCCGACCTTGACGAGGGTTCGGGTGCCCGTGGCCCGGGGCGGCGGGTCGTCGCCCTGCCGGACGCGGAAGCGCCACACCATGCTCGTACGCCCCAGACGCGTCAGCCACAGGTCGACGGCGAGCCGGTCCGTGCTGTCGACCGGGGCCTGGAACTCGATGGCGAACTGGCGTACCACGTAACGCAGGTCGGGATGGCGCTCCACGGCGCTCCGGGTGTCGTATCCGGCCCCGGCGAACGCCACGGTCGTCGCGCGTTCGACGTACAGGGCGTACCGCGCGTTGTGCAGATGGCCGTTGGCGTCGAATTCGTCGAA
This sequence comes from Streptomyces sp. NPDC014733, assembly GCF_043083385.1. NCBI lineage: Bacteria > Bacillati > Actinomycetota > Actinomycetes > Kitasatosporales > Streptomycetaceae > Streptomyces > Streptomyces sp. NPDC014733. The sequence continues at coordinate 27,842 of NZ_JBIBYO010000004.1, forward strand.
GTGCACCGGCGCGGTGTGGGTGAGATGCGGGACGTCCACGGTGCTCCTCCGGCTGGCCGCTCACTGCCTCGTGGCGGGGGCGTACGGGTGGGTGCGCGTCCGGCTCCCCCACTCGATCGTTCGATAGCCTAGGGCGCCGATCCGATGCGGCGCAACGCTTCCGCCGCACCGGCTCCCACTGCCCCGCCTCGCCCCACCGGCGCCTCCGCGGCCGGGCGATCACGGGATGACCAGGGCATGTGGGGCGCCTAGGGGAATCGCCTCGGTGAGAAGTCTTGTCCTGGCCCGGTTCCGGCCCTACCTTGTCGCAAATCAATCGATCGATCGATCGAGCTAGGGAGAGGTCATGACCCGGGACTCCGCAGCACCCCGACAGGCACCACCGCCCGAGGCCGCGCCCCGCCCCCTCGCCACGGCGACGACCCGTCCGGACACCGGAAGGCCGACCGCCGGAGGCTCCGGTACGGCCGCCGGGCAGCCGGACGGCGAATCCGGGCTCAAGCGCGGCCTGCGGAACCGGCAGATGAGCATGATCGCCATCGGCGGGGTGGTCGGCGCGGGCCTGTTCGTGGGGTCGGGCACGGTCATCCGCAGCACCGGCCCGGCGGCGCTGCTCTCGTACGCCATCGCGGGACTGCTGGTCATCCTCGTGATGCGGATGCTCGCCGAACTGGCCGTGGCGGACCCGAGCACCGGCTCGTTCGCGCACTACGCCTCGCGGGAGTTCGGCAGCTGGTGCGGGCTCGCGATCGGCTGGCTCTACGCCTACTCGTGGTGGGTGACGGTCGGCCTGGAGGCGGTCATCGGCGGGGAGTTGGCCCATCATCTCGTACCGGCGGTCCCCGCCTGGGTGGCGTCGCTGGTGCTGCTCGCCGCGCTCACCGCGTCCAATCTGATCCATGTGGCCGCGTTCGGCGAGGCGGAGTACTGGTTCGCCCTGGTCAAGGTGGTGGCGATCGTCGCCTTCATCGGGCTGGGCCTACTGGCCGTCGCGGGGCTGCTGCCGGGTACGGACTCCCCCGGCACGGCCAACCTCCTCGGGCACGGCGGCTTCGCCCCGGAGGGCTGGTACGCGGTGCTGCCGAGCGTGCTGACCGTGATCTTCGCGTTCGGCGGCGCCGAGGTCGTCACCATCGCGGCGGGCGAGGCGCCGCGCCCGGCGGAGGCCGTGCGCAAGGCGATCCGCTCCACCACCGCACGCATCCTCATCTTCTACATCGGCTCCATCGGGGTCATCGTCACGCTGCTGCCGTACGACCGGGCGAGCGTCACCGCGAGCCCGTACTCGGCGGCGCTCGACGCGCTGGGCGTGCCGCAGGCGGGCCGCATCATGGACCTGATCGTCCTGGTCGCGGTGGCGTCCTGTCTGAACTCCGGGCTCTACACGGCGTCCCGGATGCTCTTCGCGCTGGCCCGGAAGGGCGAGGCGCCGCGCCTCTTCGCGCGGACCAACGCACGCGGCGTGCCGGTACCCGCCGTGCTCGTCGCCGCGCTGGCCGGGCTGCTCACCCTCGCCTCGAAGTACTTCGCCGGGACCGCCACGATCTTCACCTTCCTCCTGGACTCCACGGGGGCGGTGATCGTGCTCATGTATCTGTGCGTGGCGGCGTGCCAGATCCGCAGCCGGATGCGGGCGGAGCGCCTCGGGCGGACGCCGGCGGTACGGATGTGGGCCTACCCCTATCTGTCGTGGACGGTCGTCACGGCCCTGGCGGCGGTCCTCGTACTGCTGGCCTTCGACGCCACCACCCAGCGCTCGCTCTTCCTGACGCTGGCGGTCACCGTGGCGGCGGCCGGCGTGGGGGTGGTGCGGCAACGGCGGGCGCGCAGAGGCGCCGAGGCCGCGCGGTAGCGGTGTCCGGGGCGGCGGGCTCCCCTCCCGGGGCCGTCCGCTGCGCCGCTTGCCGATCGATCGGCCGATAGGGCGCGGTAAACTGGGGCCGTCCGTCCAGCGTGCCCGCTCCGAGCGAAGGATCGTCCCGTGGCCAAGGCCCCCAGTACACGCGCCGGCGCGCAGGCACGTCGCCAGGTCTGGGACGCGGCGATCCGGCTGTTCGCCGCGAAAGGTTTCCACGGTGTGGGCATCCGGGAGCTGGCCGAGGGCGCGGGCATGTCGTCCGCGACGCTCTACCACTACATGGGCACCAAGGAGGAGTTGCTCGCCGCCATCATGCGGGCCAGCCTCGACCGGCTGAACGACGCCGCCGGCCGGGTCACCGCGGACGCGGCCGACCCGCAGGCGCAGATCGTGCGGCTGGTGCACGTCCATGTGCTCACGCATGCGCTGCGCCCTGAGGAGACCGCCGTGGTCGACAACGAGCTGGAGGCGCTCGGGCCCGAGCGCCGTACGGCGATGGTGGCGCTCCGGGACGCGTACGAGGACCACTGGCGGCGCGCCATCGCCAACGGCTGCGCCTCCGGGCTGTTCACGGTGCCCGACCGGACCTTCGCGCGCATGGCGTTGCTGGAGATGTGTTCCGGGGTGGCCAAGTGGTACTCCCCCGACGGCTCGATCGCCCTCGACGGTGTGGCGACGGCCCATGCGCGCTTGGCCCTGCAGCTGCTCGGCGTCCCGGCGCACACGATGCCGCGCCCCGAGCCCGCCGAGATCCAGGCGGCGCGGGCGCTGGTGGAGGAGATCTGGCAGGTCAGCCTGGGCGCAAGCGCGCCCACCACGGCCTGACGGGCCGTCTCTTCACCTTCCGCGCCGCCCCTTTCCGTACGGCACCTCGCGCAGCGGCGTACGGCCGCGCCCTCGCTCGCCACGGCCCCGCTTCGGACGCCGTGCATCCATCCGTCCACCGGGCCGCGCTTCCGCACAACCGACTCTATCGATCGACCGATCGATAGAGTAACGTGCGCGCTGTTCGGCGACTCCCGAGGAGCACCTTGTGGCTACTGACACCATCCCCACCGGTACGGCGGACAGCGCCCGGCCGGCCGACGGCGCCGGGGATCCCCGCGTCGCGTACACGGTCCTCGACCACGGCATCGCGCGCATCCGGCTCTCCCGGCCGCACCGGCTGAACGCGGTGACCGGACAGCTCGTCGACGATCTGCTGGCGGCGTTGCGCCGGGCGGCCGACGACGGTGTGCGCGCAGCCGTCCTGTGCGGCGCGGGCCGGGCCTTCTGCTCCGGTCACGACCTCAAGGCCGAGCCCGCGCGGACGGACGCCGCGGGCACCCGCGCCCGGCTGGAGCGCATCCAGGACGTGACCCGGCTGATCCGGAACGCCCCCTTCCCCGTCGTGGCGGCCGTGCACGGCTATGCGCTGGGCGCGGGCTGCGAGTTCGCCCTCTCCTGCGATCTGGTCGTCGCGGCGGAGGACACCCGCTTCGGCTTCCCGGAGGTCGGCGTCGGGCTCAGCGTGACCGGCGGCGTCTCCCGGCTGCTCACCACCGCCGTCGGCGCGGTCAAGGCGAAGGAACTCGTGCTGCTGGGCGAGCACTTCGACGCCCGGGAGGCGCAGCAGCTTGGCCTGATCACCCGGGTCAGCGCGCCCGGGCGGCACGAGGCCGTGGCGACGGAGCTGGCGTCCGCCCTCGCCGCGCGGCCGCCGTTCGCGCTCGCGCTCGCCAAGCAGCTGATCGACGAGGGGCTGGACGGCACCGTCGACCAGGCCCTGACACGTGAGGTGTCGGCGGCCCAGCTCACCGGGGAGAGCGGCGAACACGAGCGCCCCCGGCAGGCGTTCGCCCAGGCGCCCGCGCCGGTCCGGGAGGGCGGACGATGAGCCGGTACGACGCCCCGGGGTGTGCGGGTCTGCCGCCGGAGTCCGTGCCCGATCTGGCGACGCTCGTGGAGCGGGCGGCAGCCCGGTGGCCCGGCCGGGTGGCCTGGACGTTCGACGAGTACGGGCAGGACGTCACCTTCGCCGAGGTCGCGCGCGGCGTCCGGCGGACGGCGGCGGAGCTGAGCGCGGCCGGTGTCGGCCGGGACGGCCGGGTCGCCGTGCTGCTCCGCAACCGCCCGGAGTTCCCGCTCACCTGGCTGGCCCTGGCCGCCCTCGGCGCCGCGATGGTGCCGGTCAACACGGCCTACCGCAGCCACGACGCGGAGCACGTACTGCGGGACTCCGGCGCCCCTCTCCTCGTCACGAGCGAGGAGTTCCGGCCGATGGCGGAGGAGCTGCTGGTATCCGTGCCGACGCTGCGCGCCGTCCGGTACGTCGACGGGGCGGCACCGCCCGCCGTGCCGGCCCCCGTATCGCCCGGCGGTCCGCCCGGGCCCGGTGAACTCGTCAACATCCAGTACACCTCCGGGACCACCGGCAGCCCCAAGGGCTGTCTGCTGCCGCACGGCTACTGGCTGTCGCTGGCGGGCAGCCTGGTCACCGAGTTCCCGCACCTGGGGCCGGAGGACACACTGCTCACCTGTCAGCCGTTCCATTACATCGACCCGCAGTGGAACGTCGCCGCGGCCCTCCTCGCGGGCAGCCGTCTCGTCGTCCTGGACCGGTTCCACCCGACCACCTTCTGGCAGAAGGTCAGGGAGCACCGCGTCACGTACTTCTACTGCCTGGGCCTGATGCCCGCGCTGCTGTTGCGGATGCCGGAGCACCCCGAGGACCGCGCCCACCGCGTCCGCGCCGTCCAGTGCTCCGCCATCCCGCCCGCGCTCCACGCCCGGCTGGAGGAGCGCTGGGGCGTCCCGTGGTACGAGGCGTTCGGGATGACGGAGACCGGTGCGGATCTGCGCGTCGGGCCCGCGGACCACGATGCGGCCGTGGGCAGCGGCTGCATCGGACGGCCGTTGCGCCACCGCTCCGTCCGGATCGCCGGGCCGGACGGCGCCGCGCTCCCGGCCCACACGGTGGGCGAGATCCAGCTGCGCGGCCCCGGCATGATGGCGGGCTATCTCGGCCGCCCGGACGAGACGGCGGCGGCGTTCGCCGACGGCTGGTTCCACACCGGGGACCTCGGCCATCTGGACGGGGAGGGCCGGGTCCACTTCCGGGGCCGGCTCAAGGACATGATCCGGCGCAGCGGTGAGAACGTCGCGGCGGCCGAGCTGGAGGAGGTGCTCACCGCGCATCCACGGGTCCGGCTGGCCGCCGTCGTCCCGGTCGCCGACGAGCTGCGCGGCGAGGAGATCAAGGCGTACGTCGTGCCAGACGGCGACGGTCCGGCGCCCGGCCCGGACGAGCTGGCCGCCCACTGCGGCGAGCGGCTGGCCGCCTTCAAGGTGCCCCGCTACTGGGAGCTGCGCGACCGGCTCCCGATGACCCCGTCGGAGCGCGTCGCCAAGGGCGAACTCCGCAAGCGCCCCGCACCCGCGGGGCGGACGTACGACCGCCAGGACAAGGTGTGGCGGTGAGGAGAGGAAACCCCGTGCTGCTCGATCTGCTGGTGCGCAACGCGCGCATCCTGACCCTCGACGACCGGCGGCCCACGGCCCGCACCCTGGGGGTGCTGCACGGCCGCGTCGTCGGACTCGACGAGGAGGTGGCCCACCTCGCCGCGGCCCGGGTGCTCGACGCCGGCGGCGCGACCGTCGTCCCGGGCTTCAACGACGCGCACTGCCACACCGCCTGGTTCGGGATGACGCTGGGTCAGCTCGATCTGTCCGGGATGCACGATCCGGATGAGGTGTACGCGGCGGTCGCGGCGCACGCGGCGCAGCTGCCCGCCGGGGCGTGGGTCGTCGGCGCGGGTCTGGTCCCCGGCGCCCCGGGCGGCCGCCGGCCCCACCGGGACGCGCTGGACAGGGCGGCGGGCGGGCGGCCCGTCTGGCTCAAGCACGCCTCGGGGCACGGCTGTATCGTCAACTCGCCGGTCCTGCGGGCGGCCGGCGCCCTGGAGCCGGGCTTCGCCGATCCGCCCGGCGGGGTCGTGGCGCGGGACGCGGACGGACGGCCGGACGGGCTTTTGGAGGAGACCGCACAGCGCCTCGTCCAGGACCAGGTGCTGCCGTACTCCGTGGAGACGGTCGCCGCGGCGGTCGACCGCGCCACCGGCCATTACCTCACCGAGGGCATCACCAGCTTCACGGAGGCGGGGATCGGCGGCGGCTGGATCGGCCACACCCCCGTGGAACTCGCCGCCTATCAGCACGCCCGGGAGACCGGGCGGCTGCGCGCGCGGGCCCAGTTGATGGTGGCCGCCGATGTGCTGCACCCGCTGACCGCGCATCCGCAGGACGGCATCGCGCTCGGTCTCGACCTGGGCATACGGACGGGGCTGGGGGACGACACCCTCTCCGTCGGGCCGGTGAAGATCTTCCTGGACGGCTCGCTGTTCGGGCGGACCGCCGCCGTCACCGAACCGTTCTGCGGCTGCCCGCACGAGAACACCGGCTACTTCCAGGACGATCCGGACGCGATGGCCGACACGGTCGTCGCCGCGCACCGGGCGGGCTGGACGGTGGCCGCGCACGCCATCGGTGACCGCGCCGTCGATCTGGCCCTGTCGGCGTACGCACGGGCGCAGCGGGAGGCGCCGCGTCCGGGGGTGACCCACCGTGTCGAGCATGCGGGGGTGGTCCGCCCCGACCAGCTCGCGGCGTTCGCGTCCTTGGGGGTGGTGCCCGTACCGCAGCACAACTTCATCCCGGCGTTCGGCGAGAGCATGGCCACCGGGCTCGGGGAGCGCCGCGCCGGCTGGGCGTACCGGCTGCGCTCCTTCCTCGACCTCGGGCTCACCGTGCCGGGCAGCTCCGACCGGCCCGTCGCACCGGGCGCGCCGCTCGCCGCGATGCAGGCGATGGTGGAGCGGTTGACGGAGACCGGCGCGCCCTTCGGACCGCAGGAGAGCGTGCCCGCCGCCACGGCGCTGCGCGCCTGGACGGTCGGTTCGGCCCGGGCCACCGGCGCCGCGGACCGCAAGGGCCGGCTGGTCCGCGGGCTGTCGGCGGACCTCACGGTGCTCGACGCCGACCCGACGACCTGCGCCCCCGACCGTATCGGGGCGATCGGCGTTCTGGCCACGCTCGTCGGCGGCCACCCGTCCCACGATCCGCACGGTCTCGTGACGTCCGGAGGCTGAGTCCGGCGGACGTACCAGCACCGAAAGACAGGCGGCATTCTCCGTTCAACTCCTCATCTTCCCTAAGCGCTTAACTATCCATATGCTCGACGCGTCCGTCTCCTCCACGCCCCGAGGAATCGTTCCATGACGCCTGTTCAACGCCGCCGTGACCACTGCGACCCGTCCGGCGAGGACGGGCCCCGCGCCGCGGAGGGCCCGCTCTCCCGCCGTCGGCTGCTCGGCGCCTCGGCCGCGGCCCTCGCCGCGGGCGGGGCCGTCCTCGGCGCGGACCCGGCTCAGGCCGCCGCGTCGCCACCGGCTCCCGCGCGCCCCTCCCGGGAGGGCACCGAACTGTTCCTGCTGGGCACCGCCGGGGGTCCCCCGCCGGTCGCCACCCGGGCGGGCACCGCCTCCGCGCTCTCCGTCCGCGGCAAGGTGTACCTCGTCGACTGCGGGCGCTCCGCCGTCACCCAGTACGGCCGGAGCGGGCTGCGGTTCGAGGACCTGGCGTCGGTCTTCGTCACCCATCTGCACATCGACCACCTCGCCGACTACGCCAACTTCGTCCTGCTGGCCGCACACGGCGGGGGCGACGGCGTGCGGTGCCCGTTCGACGCCTACGGGCCCGGTCCGGCGGGCGCGCTGCCGGACGCCTACGGCGGCGGGCCGGTGGGGACCGTCTGCCCGGCCGATCCGACACCGGGCCTGAGGGCCCTGACGGAGAAGTCCCTCGAAGCCACCGCGTACAGCAGCAACATCTTCATGCGCGAGTCCGGCACCGCCGACCCGCACACGCACATCGACGTCCACGAAATACCGCTGCCGTCCGCGGCGGGCGCCGATCCGCTCGGGAACACCGCGCCGGACATGGAACCGTTCCTGGTCATGGACGACGGAACGGTCCGCGTCAGCGCGGTCCTCGTCCCCCACGGGCTGGTCTTCCCGTGCTTCGCGTACCGCTTCGACACCCCGGACGGCTCGGTGGTCTTCTCCGGAGACACCGCGCCGACCGACAACATGGTCCGGCTGGCCCGGGGCGCCGACATCCTCGTCCACGAGGTGATCGACCTCGACTTCTACCGCAACGGCACCGGGTACGGCGAAGCGCTGCTGCACCACATGGCGGCGGCGCACACCGACGTCACCGAGGTCGGACCGCTCGCCCGGCGCTGCGGGGTGTCGACCCTGGTCCTCACCCACTTCGCCCCGCCGGACACCTTCCAGGTCCCGCACGGCTCCTGGCAGCGCCGGGCCCAGCGGGGCTTCGACGGCCGGGTGGTGGTCGGCAACGACCTGGACCGGATCCCGCTGGCCCGGCGGTGACCTGCGGCAGCCGGGGCGCCCTGCGCTGCTTCCTCCGATGCTTGGCGCCGTTCCCCGCCGGGCCCCGGGCGCTCAGCTGCGGACGGCCGCCGCGATCCGCTCGGCGGCCCCGGCAGGCGTGAGGTGCGTGGTGTCGACGACCTCGGCCTCGGCGTGCAGCCAGGTGCGGGCCGCCTCGGCGTAGGGCTCCAGATGGTCGAGGCGGAAGGGGGAATCGGGCCCGAGCACGGTGTCCCCCGCGATCCGCTCACGGAGGGATTCCTCCTCGGCGTGGAGGACGAAGTGGCGTACGGGAATGCCGTGGTGGGCGAGGCCCTCGCTGATCTCGCGCCAGTACTGCTCGACCAGGACGGTCATCGGCATCACCAGCGTGCCGCCGGTGTAGTCGAGGACGTGGCGGGCGGTCTCGACCACGAGCGGCCGCCACGGCGGCCAGTGCTGGAAGTTACCCGTCCAGGGCAGCCCCGGCGTGATGTCCATGAGGGTCACACCGACCTTCTCGGCATCGAGGACCCGGGAATCCGGGATCAGCTGCTGCACGAGTGCGCCGGTCGTCGTCTTGCCCACACCGTGGGTGCCGTTGAGCCATACGATCACGGGCCCGACGGTAGCGCCGTACGGCCCGCGGGGACCACCGTTCGCGGAGATCCGCGCGGCTCAGGTCCGGGTGACGGTGACGAGCAGCGGCGTCCGGACGCCGAGGGCGGCGGCGGAGTCGGCGACGGCCTCGGCCAGCCATCCGATCGCCTCGCACGACCACTCCACGAGGTCACCGGTGAGCGTCGCGCCGTGCTGCGGCGGGCCGTTCCAGAAGCTGTCGTCGAACGGCGGCACCGGCGCACCGCCCGGGTCCGCGAGCTCGGAGGCACCGCAGGCGAAGACGCCCTGCTCCCGCCGGCCGAGGCCCTCGGCGAGCTGCGCCGCGACCGAGGGGAGCACCGGGGAGCGCCCGCTGTCGATGCGGACCTTCACCGGCGTCCGTGTCCGCGGGTCCTCCTCACCGAACCAGTCGACCGTCTGCAGCGACGGCACCTGCGCGGAGGGCGGGCGCGCCGCGGGGTCGAGCCCCTGGACCGGCAGGAGGAGCTGTACCGCGGCGAGCCGCACCGTCCCGATCCGCGCCGTCGTGTCCTCGGCGCAGCGCAGGAACGGCTGTACCGGGAGCGGCCGGTCCGCCGCGACCGCGCTGGCCTCGACCTGGAACCACGAGATCAGGTGCGGCTCGGGGGCAGCGAGGGGGTGACTCCACCCGGCGTCGTTCATGGCCCACAGCCCCGGGGCGACGGCCGCGCGTCTGACGGGGTCCGCCTCCGCCACGGCGCCGGCCCGGTCGTCGAGCCAGCCCATGGCGAGTGAGCGCTGGTGGAACAGTTGGTAGGCGTCGTGCTCGGACCGGGGGTCGTGCCAGGAGTGCGGGGTCAACTCACCGTAAAGGGCGGCGAACAGGGTGCCCGCGGTGCGGAGAGCCGTGGGCACGATGCCCGGCCGTGCGGTGGCATCCTGTTCCGACACATCGTCCTCCGTGGTTCTGCTGCAGCTTCCACGGCCTGCCCCGGGAAGAGGCAGGCCGTCCCGGATCTCTCAGTACACCCGGCAGTCCACATCGGCCTGGTTCATCGGCTTCTCGGCGGTGTCGATCTCGCCGATCACATCGACGTCCACATGGTTGCGCCACGACGTCCGCTGTGTGTCACGGCAGTCGCGCCGGGCCGCCGTGCGGTGAGTGCTCCCGCCACCGGGTTTGAGCGTCTCGGTGGCGGAACACGCCTGCTGGCGCCAGCTGTTGTCCGTATACCACTCGTACAGGCAGTTGAACACCTTGGCACGGTCGTTGCTGCAGTTTCCCTTCTTCCACCAGCCGTGCCCGGACGCCGCCACGCCGGTACCGGAGCGGTGCGGGTTGTCCCGGCCGCTGACCGGGGTGCACCCGAACGCCGCGGCCTGCCAGGGCAGGCCCGCGCGCTCGGCTCCGGGCATGTCCAGCACCCGGCCGGTGCGGTCCCGGTAGACCGCGGTCGCCCCGGCGCCGGGCGGTGCGAGGCCCGGCACCGCCTCCGCGGCGGTGACCCGCGGGGTGAGCCCCGGCGGTGCGTGCTCGCCGCGCGCGGACGCGGAGGGTGGCGGTGCCGACATGCCCCCGACGGCCAGCGAGGCGAGTACGGCGAGAACACTGAGGTGAAATCTCCTGTGACGGATCGCTTTCCCCCTTCTGTTCATGGGGGACGCACCTGGTCGGATCAGGTGATCCCGGCGTCCCGTACCAGTGTCGGGGCGGCCGGTCGGGCCGGACAGAAGCGCCGGAGAGGTTCCACCCAAGTGATGAACCGGGCCGCCGATCGGAATAATCGGGTCCCGGGCGGATGTGCCGGGCCCGTGGCGGGCCTACCGCTTCTGCAGCAGTTTGCGGGCCATCACGATCCGCTGGATCTGGTTGGTGCCCTCGTAGATCTGGGTGATCTTCGCATCGCGCATCATGCGCTCGGCGGGGAAGTCCTGGGTGTAGCCGTAGCCGCCGAGCAGTTGCACCGCGTCGGTGGTCACCGCCATGGCGACGTCGGAGGCCAGACATTTGGCGGCCGCGCCGAAGTACGTCAGATCGGCGGCGCCCGCGGCGCTGCGGGCCGCGGCCGCGTAAACCATCTGCCGGGCCGACTCCACCTTCATCCCCATGTCGGCGAGCATGAACTGGACGCCCTGGAAGTCGGCGAGGGCCGTGCCGAACTGCCGGCGCTCCTGCACATAGCCGACCGCGAGGTCGAGGGCGCCCTGGGCGATGCCGAGGGCCTGGGCGCCGACCGAGACGCGGGTGTGGTCGAGGGTCCCCAGCGCCACCCGCAGTCCCCTCCCCCGTTCGCCGAGGAGACGGTCGGCGGGGATCCGGCAGCCGTCGAAGTACACCTCGCGGGTGACCGAACCCTTCAGGCCCATCTTGCGTTCGGGCTCGCCGTAGCTGATGCCGGGGTCGTCGGCGTGGACGACGAAGGCCGAGATACCGCGGGATCCGGCGTCGGGGTCGGTGACCGCGAAGACGATGAGGTAGGCGGCGACCCCGGCGGAGGTGATCCAGGTCTTCACGCCGTCCAGCACCCAGCCGTCGCCGTCGGCCACCGCCCGGCAGCGCATCGCGGCGACGTCGCTGCCGGCCTCCCGCTCGCTGATCGCGTACGCCATCAGCGCCGCGCCCTCGGCGACTTCGGGCAGGTACCGGCGGCGCTGCTCCTCCGTACCGGCCAGCAGCAGCGGGACGACGCCGAGCTTGTTGGAGGTCTGGATGGTGGAGGACGAGGCGCAGACGCGGGCGACCTCCTCGACGGCGATGGCCGCGGCGAGGGCGTCGACGCCGTCGCCGCCGTACTCCTCGGGGATACCGGGCGCGTGCAGCCCGGCCGCGGTGAGCGTCGCGTAGGCGTCGTGCGGGAAGCCGCCCCGCGCGTCGGCCTCCGCGGCCCGGGGGCCCAGCTCCTTCTCGGCGACGGCCCGGGCCGCGGCCCGGAACTCGTCGTACATCTCGGGCAGCAGATACGGCGTGGTGGCGTGGTCCGTCATGGCGGCGTCCTTCACGGGGGCGGGATCGGCAGGGGCGGGGGTCGCACGGTCGGTGCGGCCCGGTTCCATTCCGGCGCAGGGGGATGCGCCGCGCCAATGTGCGGGTGCACCGAGATACGCACGGAGTTCGTGCGGCCGCACATCGACGCCGCGGTGGAGGCGCGCATACGTTCCGCAGGCCGGATGCGAACTCCCCGACCGAAAGGCGTGAAGCGATGACCGTGCTCCGAGGGCTGCGGGTGCTGGACCTGAGCCGGGTGCTGGCGGGCCCGTACTGCACCGCCCTGCTGGCGGATCTGGGGGCGGATGTGGTCAAGGTCGAGCCGCCCGCCGGTGACGACGCCCGCCGCCTCGGGCCGTTCCGGGAGGGCGAAAGCGTGTACTTCGCGCAGCTCAACCGCGGTAAGCGCAGCATCGCCCTCGATCTGAAGAACCCCGACGACCACGCGCTGCTGCTCCGGCTGGCCGCCCGCGCGGACGTCTTCGTCGAGAACTTCCGCCCCGGCGTGACACAGCGGCTGGGCATCGACCACGCGACGCTCGCCGCGGCCAACCCACGCCTGGTCTACGCGAGCATCTCGGGCTTCGGCCAGAGCGGTCCGATGCGGGAGCACCCCGCCTACGACCTGATCGTGCAGGCGATGTCCGGGCTGATGGCCGGGACGGGCACGCCCGACGGGCCGCCGACCAGGGTCGGCGAGTCGGTCGGTGACCTGCTGGCCGGGCTGTTCACCTCCTGGGCGATCAGCACGGCGCTGTACGACCGGGAGCGCAGCGGCCGGGGGCGGTACATCGACGTCGCCATGCTCGACGCACTGGTGTCGTTGCAGGTGACCGCGATGAGTCTGCTCACCGCGGCCGGCAGCCTGCCGGGGCGGGTCGGCAACCGGCATCCGGTCTCCACCCCGTTCGACACCTACCGCACCGCCGACGGGCTGGTGGCGATCGCGGTGGCGAGCGATGCGGTGTTCGCGCGGTTCGCCACGTTGGTGGGGCGGCCCGATCTGCCGTCCGACCCGCGGTTCGCCGACGACACCGCCCGCTCGCGCCATGTCGAGCAGGTCCGGGAGATCACCGAGGAGTGGTCCACCGGCGTCACGACGGAACAGGCCCTCGCGCTCGCCCGGGCGGCGGGCGTGCCCGCCGCGCCCATGTGGGAGCTGACCGACGCGGTGCACAGCGACCAGATCCGGCAGCGCGGGCTGATCGGCGAGTTCGACCATCCGGTCCTGGGCCGCACCCCGTTCCTGAGGCAACCGGCGCACTTCGGGGACGCGGCGCCTGCCCCGGCGGGCGCCACGGCGGAGGCGGCCGCGCCGACGGCCCCGAGTCCGGCGCTCGGGGAGCATGCCGAGGAGATCGTCGAGCAGTGGCTTCCGGGGACCGGGAGCGCGTGAGGCGCAGTCCCCGGACGGCCTCCCCGCCGGCCGTTCCCGTCACTCCTCCGCCGGCGCCCCCGCGGGGTCGGCGTCCAGGGCGGTCAGGGCGAGCCACAGCTCCATGCGGTCGGCGAGGCGGGTGAGGTCGCGGGTGGTGAGCTGCTCGATCAGTTGGAGGCGGTAGCGCAGGCTGTTGCGGTGGAGGGTCAGGGCGCGGGCGGTCGCGGCGGGTGAGCAGTCGTGGGAGAGGTACGACCGCAGGGTGGTGACGAGTTCGGCGCGGTGGGCCTCGTCGTGGTGGAGCAGCGGGGCGAGCACCGCGTGGCCCAGCTCCCGCAGCGGCAGGTCCAGATTGCCCATCAGCAGACCGGCGATGCTCAGCGGCGCCGCCCGGTGGACGCCGGGGCCGGACCGGGCGGCCTGGCGGGCCTCGAAGTAGCCGAGCCGCAGCCCGGTCACCCCGCGCCGCGGCTCCCCCACGCCGACACGGACCCGCGGATCCACCACGCGGAGGTGGTCCGCGACCGTCCCGGCGGCGGCCCCGGCGTCGACGGTGTCCGGCACGACGACCATCACCGCGTCGTCGACCAGGGCGGTGGGCAGCCGGTCGTGGGCCCGTTCCAGGAGCGGGCCCAGGGTCCACGGCAGGCTGCGCAGCCGCGCGGGGTCGCCGCCGACCCGGGCGACGACGACCGTGTGGGGGCCGTCCGCGGCGAGTCCGTACGACGCCAGCCGGCGGCGGGCGTCGCCGTCGGAGACCGTGCGGTGCAGCACGTCCTCCAGCACCTGGCCGAGCAGTTCCCGCCGTCCGGTGAGCACGGCCTGATGGCGGGCCACTTCGAGGCCGAGGATGCTGGTGGCGAAGGACAGGATGTCCTGTCGCGGGGTGGGGCGCCGGGTGCGCAGTTCCGCGACCGGTACGCCGTCCACCAGGACCGGTACGGACGTACCCGCGCGCTCCGGTTCCTCGGCGTCCGCCCGGCGGGACGGGGCGGGGTGGCGCGCCAGGACGCGGCCGCCGGGCTCGACCACCGCCACCGGGCCCGCGCCCAGCTCCCGGTGGAGCCGCCGGAGCATACCGCGCAGCCCGTGGCCGGAGAGGAGTTCGCGGACCAGTTGGTCCTGGAGGGTGGCGGCCGACCGCACCGCGTCGTACCGCTCCGCGAAGATCCGGTCGGCGACCCAGCGGCTGATCTGGACGAACGGCACCTCGACCGGGGAGCCGACGAGTGCCAGCCCGGTCCGCTCGGCGGTGTCGACGACGGCGGGCGGCACCTCCTGGTGGACCAGCCCGGTGCCGAAACAGAGCGCGGCGACGGGGAGTTCCGCCAGCCGTTCGAGGAGCCGGGTCCACCCGGCGTCGTCGCGCTCCAGCATTCCCGTGGTCATCACCAGCTCGCCGCCGCGCAGGAACGGCAGCGGATCCGGCAGCTCCGTCGTGGAGACCCACCCGATCCGCCGGTCGGCGTCGTGGCAGTGGCTGCTCAGCGCCCACAGCCGCAGGGTCGGTTCGGCGAGCAGATCCGCGATGGAGACAGGCACGCGGCGATTGTCCACCAGGGCGGGGCCGGCGCCGGAACGGGGGCCCGGGTGGACGGGGTGCCGGCGGGCGGGAGGCGCGGCGAGCCGGTCATCGCGAAGGACGCGCGGCGCGCCTGCCGGCTCTCCGTCTCACCGGGCGGCGGTGTGTCGCCGGCGCAGGCGGTGGCCATGCAGTGCGATGCGGCGACGCTGGAGAAGACGGCACCCGGGCTGCAGTCCCTGAACGAGGCGTTCACCCCGCCGGACGCCTCCGGACAGCCGAGGGTGCAGGCCAACGCGCCCACCCCCAAGGGCGACCGTCCCGACGGCCAGGATCGTCGTGAACGGGAAGCCGCTGCGGGCGATCATCCTGTCCCGCTCGCACGGCGTGGACCGGAACAGCTTCCGGGCCGCGGTGCACACCCTCAAGGTCAACGGGAAGTGGGACGTCGCCGGCGTCGATCTGCGCCTGGGGAACGCGTCGCAGCCGTGAGGCGGCTCCCCGGCCCCCGCGGTCGCCGGCCGCTCAGCCCGGCACGTCCCACCGCTGGGTGCCGATGACCGACAGCAGCCGCAGCGACTCCTGCGACGCCGAGCCGGGGGCTGCGGTGTAGAGCAGGACGCGCTGGTCGCGGTCGGCGATGTCCAGGATGTCGCAGGTGACGTACACCGGTCCGACGAGGGGATGGGCGAAGGCGGCGCAGGTGGCGGGCCGGGCGGCGACGTCGTGGGCCGCCCAGATCCGGGCGAACTCCGCGCTGCCGTCGCGGAGTTCGCGGACCAGGCCGGTCACCTCCGGGGCGTCCGGGTAGCGCGCCGCGGCGGTCCGCAGATGCCGGGCCGCGGACCGGGCGAAGGTGTCGGTGTCCCCGAGGCCGTACAGCCGCCGGCCCTCGGGGTGCGGGCCGAGGAAGGCGCGCCGCAGAAGGTTGCGGTCGCGGCGCGGCAGGGCGGAGAAGTCCTCCATCAGGGCGGCGGCCAGGTCGTTCCAGGCGAGGACGTCGTAGGTCGCCGAGAGGACCAGCGCGGCGGTCTCCGGCAGCCGGGCGAGCAGGTCCACGATGCTCTGCCGCACCTCCCGCGAGGGCCCGGGCGGCGGGCCGGGCGGGGCGCCGGCGAGGTGGTGGAGGTGGTCGCGTTCGGCGTCCGTCAGGCGCAGCGCGCGGGCCAGCTGGGCCAGCACCTCACGGGACGGGGAGGGGGCGCGGGCCTGTTCCAGCCGGGTGTAGTACTCGGTCGAGATGAACGCGAGCTGCGCCACCTCCTCGCGGCGCAGCCCCGGGGTGCGGCGGCGCGGTCCCGCGGGCAGGCCCACGGTGGCGGGGCGGAGGCGTTCGCGCCGGCTGCGCAGGAAGCCTGCCAGTTCTTTTCGGTCCACCCGTCCAGTGTGCGCGGGCGGCGGTCCGCCCAGCCAGGTACTACCGGTGCCTGGATGGGTCCGGCCGCCGGGGCCAGGCTCAGCGGCATGAACCACACCACGCTCACCTCTCCCCCGGCTTCCGGTCTGCTCGCGGACAAGGTCGCCTTCGTCACGGGTGCCGGCCGCGGAATCGGCGCGGCGGCGGCCCGGCTCTTCGCCCGGGAAGGCGCCCGGGTCGTCCTCGCGGCCCGCAGCACCGATCAGCTCGCGGCGGTGGCCGGCGAGATCCGCGCGGAGGGCGGCACCGCGGACCACGTCCGGTGCGATCTGGCCGACCCCGGGAGCGTCCGCGCCGCCGTCGAGCGGGCCGTGGAGCGGTACGGACGGCTCGACGTGGCCTTCAACAACGGCGCGGCGGGCCAGACGCCCGGTCCGCTGGACCGGTTGCCGGAGGAGGAGTTCGACTCCGTCGCCGCCGTCGACTTCAAGGGGGTGTGGGTGGCCATGGCCGCGGAGATCGCCGCCATCCGCGCCACCGCCGGGCACGGCGCGATCGTCAACACCTCCAGCGTCGGCAGTCTGATGGCCAACCCGGAGCTGCCCGTGTACGGCGCGGCGAAGGCGGCGGTCAACAGCCTCACCGCGTCGGCGGCCGCCACGTACGGTCCGGAGGGCATCCGCGTCAACGCGGTCGCGCCGGGCACCACGCTCACCGAGATGCTGCGGGAGTGGGACGCGGAGTCCCCGGGCACGATCGCCCAGCTGAACTCCCTGACCCCGCTGGGCCGGGCCGCCGACCCGGAGGAGGTCGCCCAGGCCGCGGCGTGGCTGCTGAGCGACCGCGCCTCGTACGTCACCGGCACGGTGCTCCGGGTGGACGGCGGGATGCGGGCCTGAGACGGCGGGCGCCGGGCCGTCCCGGCGCCCGCAGCGGGCCCGGCTCCGTGCGGTGCGGAGCCGGGCCCGCGGGTGCCGCACGCCCGGCGCCCGCCCGGTGTCAGGCGCCCGGCTTCCCGGACGGCTGCGCTCCGGCCGTCATCAGGGCCGTGATCTCCTCGGCGAGGTGCGGTCCCAGCTCGCCCCAGCCGTCCTTGTAGCCGTAGACACCGGCCAGGGTGCGGGCCTCGTAGTCGCCGTTCATGACCTCGATGTCGGCGGCGGTGATGAGCGCCGGGTGGGCGACACCGACGGCCGACGAGACCTTCATCAGCTCCTTGCGCAGGGTGCGCAGGTAGACGGCGGCGCGGGTGGCCTTCGAGGCCGGGTCGAGGCCGCGCATCAGCCACGGGTCCTGGGTGGCGATGCCGGTGGGGCACTTGTCGGTGTGGCACTTCTGGGCCTGGATGCAGCCGATGGACAGCATCGCCTCCCGGGCGACGTTGATCATGTCGACGCCCAGCGCGAAGGCGACGGCGGCGTTCTCGGGCAGGCCGAGCTTGCCCGAGCCGATGAAGGTGATGTCATCGGTCAGCCCGCGCTCGGCGAAGGTGCCGTAGACGCGGGAGAAGCCCATCCGGAACGGCAGCGAGACCGAGTCGGAGAAGATCAGCGGCGCCGCGCCGGTGCCGCCCTCGCCGCCGTCGATCGTCACGAAGTCGACGCCGCGGTCCCCGCGCGCCATCAGCGCGGCCAGCTCCTGCCAGAAATCCATCTCGCCGACCGCGCTCTTGATGCCGACCGGCAGCCCGGTCTCGGTGGCGAGCAGCTCGACGAAGTCCAGCATCGAGTCGACGTCGTGGAACGCGGTGTGCCGCGAGGGCGAGGCGCAGTCCTCACCGACCGGGATGCCCCGGATCTCGGCGATCTCCGGGGTCACCTTCGCGCCCGGCAGCATGCCGCCGAGCCCCGGCTTGGCGCCCTGGGAGAGCTTGATCTCCAGCGCCTTGACCGGGGCGCCGGCGACCACCTCCTTGAGCTTGTCGAGGTTGAAGGTGCCGTCGTCGTTGCGGCAGCCGAAGTACGAGGTGCCGATCTGGAGGATCAGGTCGCCGCCGTTGCGGTGGTACGGCGAGAGGCCGCCCTCGCCGGTGTTCTGCATCGTCCCGGCCAGCCCCGCGCCCTCGTTGAGCGCGGTGATCGCCGCGCCGGAGAGCGATCCGAAGCTCATCGCGGAGATGTTCACCACGCTCGCCGGGCGGAACGCCTTGGCCCGGCCGCGCGGGCCGCCCAGCACTTTGGCCGAGGGCAGCGGGACCTGCGGGTCGTGCAGGTCGGGCAGCGCGCCGGCGAACGTGCGCTGCTTGATGTAGGCGTGCCCCTGCATGTGCTCGACGTCGTTGTCGGTGCCGAAGCCGAAGTAGTTGTTCTCGCCCTTCGACGACGCGTAGATCCAGGTGCGCTGATCGCGGCTGAACGGACGCTCCTCGTCGTTGGAGGTCACTATGTACTGCCGCAGCTCCGGACCGATCGTCTCCAGCAGGTACCGGGCGTGCCCGATCACCGGGAAGTTCCTGAGCAGTGCGTGCTTCTTCTGCATGAGGTCGCGGGCGGCCACCACTGCCACTGCGGTGGCGGCGACCGCGCCGATGCTCCGGGCGCGCATGGACGTTCCTCTCTCGGTGCCCGGCTCCCCCGTCGGGGCGTGGAGCGTGGGGCGGCGGATACAGCCGGCGGGCGCGGTGCCCGCCGGCGAAATGTCGAACGATGGTAGGGCTTCGGCCTGTCAGGGCCGCAGGGCCCCGGACCGCCGCAACGTCTCCGACGGCGACTCGCCGAACTGCCGACGGTAGGCCACGGAGAAGCGTCCCGGGTGCAGAAAGCCCCAGCGGGCGGCGACGGCGGTGACGGTCGTGGTGCCCGGGTCGCCGGCCCGGAGTTCCTTGCGTACGTGATCGAGGCGGACCTCGCGCAGGTAGGCGAGCGGTGTGGTGTCGAGGTGGCGGCGGAAGCCCTCCTGGAGGGCCCGGACGCCGACGCCGACGCACTCCGCGATCTCGGCGACGGTGAGCGGCTCGGCGGCGTGCGCCTCGATGGTCTCCATGGCGCGGCGGACCGCGGGCGGGGCGACGCGGGGCTGCTCACCGTGGAGCGCCGGGGTGTAGTTGTGCGGCTGGGCCATCAACAGCTGGGTCATCAGGAGCGATTCGAGCTGTTTCGTCACGATCGGCCGGCTGGTCATCCCGCCCGGGCCCTCCGCCTCCCGGCGCATGAGGTCGACGATGTTGAGCCAGGAGCGGGAGCCCGGTGTGGTGAGGTTCATACCGAGCGAGAAGGAGATCGGGCGGCGCACCGTGCGGCCGAGCAGGCTCCCCAGGTGCGTCTCCATGGCCGCCCGGTCGAGCCAGACGATCAGTTGCGGGTTGCCGCTGCCCCAGCACATGTCCAGCTTTCCGGCCGGTGAGGGGACGGAGGCGAGTTCCGGGGAGGAAATGATCTCCTCGCGGCCGCAGGTGATCTCCGCGTAACCGGCGAGCGGTATCTGGACCAGGAAGAAGCTCTCCAGGTCGCCCGGGGTGATCCGGACCTCCGTGCCGTAATCGAGGTAGTACAGACCGGTCCGTTCGAAGGGGGCACCGTGCAGCCGGGCGTCGAGCGTCGCCGAGCGCTGCACGATGCGCAGATCGTGCGGGCAGAAGGCACGGCCGACCTCGGCGCGGGCTTCCCAGATGTCCGCTGTGTGAAACAGCTGGCGATTTGCGAGCGGGGGCTCATCAGCGGACATGTAAACCTCCCCCGCCGAGATGCGCGATCGGGACAGCGACCCGCGTGATCCGGATAGCGCAGACGATCTTGCCATACCAAGGTGGGTCCCCGACCGCCGCGGCCCCGAGAAGAGACCAGGGAAACAACGATGCAGGGAGTGCCGGGCCGGACCGTGCCCGCCACGGGTGATGCCGCGACCGGCGGACGGCCCGCCGCAGGTACGCCGCGCGCCCCACGCGCGAGCGCCGACGGCCCCGACGACGCCGAACCCCCGCACTCCGCTGCGCCCCTGCCGTCGCCCCGGCCCGCCGTGCCGGCCGGGACCCTGTAGCCGGCCGGGTGCCCCGGACCTCTCCCCTGGTCCCACGGGTGAACCGGCTTCCCGCGGCTGCCCGCCGGACCCCCCGCCGGCGGGCAGCCGCCTTCCGCACCGCTGTCCCCACCGCCGCCGCGTCGCCGTGCCGTCCCGCGCACGGCTTCGCACGGCACCCTCACCACCGCAACATCCGAACCCCCGGAGGTCCCCTCTCATGCGCAAGATCACCATCGTCGGAGCCGGTCAGGCCGGGCTCCAGCTCGGCATCGGCCTGATCGACCACGGTTACGACGTCACCGTCGTCTCCAACCGCACCGGTGAGCAGATCCGCGAGGGCCGGGTCATGTCCAGCCAGGCCATGTTCGGCACCGCGCTCGCCCACGAGCGCGACCTCGGCCTCGACTTCTGGGGCGACGCCTGCCCGGCCATCGCCGGTCTCGGCGTGAACATCGCCGACGGTCAGGGCGGCCGCGCGCTCTCCTTCGACGCCCGTCTGGACGCCACCGCCCGCTCCATCGACCAGCGCGTCAAGATGCCGCTCTGGATGGGCGAGTTCGCGCGCCGCGGCGGCCGGCTGGAGATCCGCGAGGCCGGAATCGCGGACCTGGAGCGCTACGCCGCCGAGTCCGACCTGGTGATCGTCGCCGCCGGCAAGGGCTCGATCGCCGGGCTGTTCGAGCGGGACGCGCAGCGCTCCCCGTTCGCCGCCCCGCAGCGTGCGCTGGCCCTGACGTACGTCACCGGCATGACGCCGCTGCCGCACCGCACCGGCGTCAGCTTCAACGTCATCCCCGGTGTGGGCGAGTACTTCACCATGCCCAGCCTCACCACCACCGGCCCCTGCGACATCATGTTCTTCGAGGGCATCCCGGGCGGTCCGCTCGACCGCTTCGACGGGCTCGCCCCGGAGCAGCAGCTGGCGACGTTCCAGGAGCTGCTGCGGACGTACGTCCCGTGGGAGGCCGAGCGCTGCACCGATCTCGCGCTCACCGACGCGGGCGGCACCCTCGCGGGCCGCTTCGCGCCGACCGTCCGCAGGCCCGTCGCCACGCTGCCCTCCGGCGCGCAGGTGCTCGGCCTCGCCGACGTGCTCGTCCTCAACGACCCGGTCACCGGCCAGGGCTCCAACAACGCCTCGAAGTGCGCGGCCTCCTACCTCGCCAGCATCCTCGACCACGGCGACCGCCCCTACGACGCCGCCTTCATGGAGCTGGCCTTCGGCCGCTTCTGGGACAACGCGCAGTCCGCGACCGCGTGGACCAACGCGATGCTGGGCGCCCCGCCCCAGCACGTCCTGGAGCTGTTCGGCGCGGCGAGCGTCAACCCCCGTGTCGCCTCCCGTTTCGTCAACGGCTTCGACGACCCGCGCGACTTCTTCCACTGGTTCATGGACCCGGTCGCCGCGCAGAACTACCTGGCCTCGGTCAGCTCCTGACCGCAGGCCGGGCGCACCCCACCAGCACAGCGACAGCCAGGTAACGAGAGCAGGACAGCAGGACATGAGAAGGATCGCGGTGATCGGCGCCGGGCAGGCGGGTGCCCAACTCGCCCTGGGACTCCAGGCGCACGGCTACGACGTCACCCTGGTCACCGACCGCAGCCCGGACGAGATACGCCGGGGCCCGGTCATGTCCAGTCAGTGCATGTTCGACACCGCGCTCCAGAGCGAGCGCGAACTCGGCCTGCACCACTGGGCGGAGCAGGCCCCGGACATCTCCGGCATCGCGTTCTCCCTCATCGGTGCGCACGGCACCCCTGACCTCACCTGGCGCGCCCCGCTGGAGGGGCCCGCGCACTCCGTCGACCAGCGCGTCAAGTGCGCGGCCTGGATCGAGCAGTTCGCGGACGGCCACGGCGAGATCGTGCTGCACGAGGCGGGCGTGGGCGACCTGGAATGGTACGCCCGTACGCACGATCTCGTCGTGGTCTCCACCGGCAAGGGCGAGCTGAGCCGCCTCTTCCCGCGCAACTCCGAACTCTCCCCGTACGACCGGCCGCGCCGTGCGCTGGCGCTGACGTACGTGACGGGTGCGGAACCGCGGGAGGGGGCGGCCGCCGTCCACTACCGGCTGGTCCCCGGTGTCGGCGAGTTCTTCTCGTTCCCCGCCCTCACCACGACGGGGCCCTGCGAGATCATGGTCTTCGAGGGGGTGCCCGGTGGCCCGATGGACTGCTGGGACGACGTCCACACGCCCGAGGCCCACCTCACCCGGTCCCTGGAGATCCTCCACCGGTTCTTCCCCGACGAGTTCGAGCGGCACCGCGACTCCCGTCTCACCGACAACGGCGGTGTGCTGCGCGGCCGGGTCACGCCGACCGTGCGGCAGCCCGTGGCCCGTCTCTCCTCCGGGCGGCACGTCCTCGGCATGGCCGACGCCGTCGTCCTCAACGACCCGATCACCGGGCAGGGGTCGAACAACGCGGCCCAGGCCGCGTCCCACTACCTCGACAGCATCCTGCGGCACGGCGCCGCGGAGTTCACCCCGCAGTGGATGCAGCGGACCTTCGACAACTTCTGGCGCGGCTGGGCCCAGTGGGCCGTCGGCTGGACCAACTCGCTGCTGACGGAGCTGGGGCCGCACCACCGCGAGATCCTGGCGGCGGCGGCCGAGATCCCGTCGGTCGCGAGCGCCGTCGCCGCCGGCTTCGACGACCCGCGCACCCTCTACCGCTGGTGGTTCGAGCAGGGCGAGGCGGAGCGCTTCCTCGCCGAGAAGCGCGCCCAGCACGCCGCCCGCTTCGACGGCCGGGAACTGCGCCGCGCGCTGGGCCAGTACGCGACCGGCGTGACCGTGGTGACGGCCCGCGCCCCCGACGGCCGCAACGTCGGCATGACGGCGAACTCCTTCACCTCCGTCTCCCTGGACCCGCCCCTCGTCCTGTGGTGCCCGGGCAAGAACAGCCCGAGCCTGCCGGACTTCACCGACGCCTCGCACTTCGCCGTCCACGTCCTCGCGGCCGACCAGCACCATCTCTCCCGCCAGTTCGCGACCCCGTCCGACGACAAGTTCCGCGGCACGCCGACCACCCCCGGCATCGCCGGAACGCCGCTGCTGGACGGCGCGGTGGCCCGCTTCCAGTGCCGCACCGTCCAACGCCTCGACGCCGGCGACCACATCATCTTCCTCGGCGAGGTCGAACAGTACGAGTCCGACGGCGGCACCCCCCTGGTCTTCCACTCGGGCTACTACCACGTGGCGACGAAGCATCCGGATCTGTGACGGGGCTCCTCCGGGGCCGTCCGGACACCGGCGTCCGGACGGCGTCCCCCGCGGTCACATGGGCAACGAGAGCAGGCTGACCGGCCCGTGAGGCCACGGCGCGTCGCCGCCGAGGGAGAGCCACATGGCGGGCAGCGGCATGGTGAGGGTGCCGCCCGGTTGTTCGGCCTCGACGTCGGCGGCCAGCCGGGTCCACCCCATTTTCCGGTAGACAGGTACGCGGTCCGGTAGGCAGAACAGGAGGGCGAAGCCGAAGCCCTGTTCCGCGGCGTGGGCCGCGGTGGCTGCCACGACCCGCCGGGCCAGGCCGTGCCCCCGCAGCCCGGGCGAGACGATCACCCCGCCCAGACCCGCCACCCGCATCGGGGAGCCGTCGACACGGACGGGTACGGAGACCCACCCGGCGTGCGCCACCAGGCGCTCGCCCTGTGTGATGCCGAGGTGGTGCTCCTTGGCCCGCCAGGTCAGGCCCAGGTGGGCGACCTCGAACGGGTCGGGGTCGCCTCCTGAGATACCGCTCAGGTCGTCGGGCGTGTACTGCTCAAGAGCGGTCGTCCGGAGGTCGGGCGTGGAGGAGGTGCTGGGGGGATTCCCCGATGTGTCGTGTGGCATGCGCTCATCCTTCCTGTGCGGTGTCGGTGAGGTGGCGTCGGCCCCTCGGGCTCGGCCCGGCCGCCCCCGTACCGGTGCGGGGCGCGCGGTGACCACCAGCGCCAGGCCCGTCGCCAGGCCGAGCGCGCCCGCCGCGAGCAGCGGGGTGCGGCGGCGCCCCCGGCGGCCGGGACGGGAGCGCGTCCGCCGCCGGGCGCGCCGGAGCGGGCGCCCCGGGGGGTGCGCCTTTCCGCTTCACGCCCTTGTCCCTCCGTCACTGAGCGCCATAGCGTCACTTGAGGACACGGGAAGATCCACGCCCGTCCGAGGCGGTGGATCCACGCCATGGGGGCTGTCCGACCGTGCCGCGTCCGCCGCCCACCGAGGTATGCACCGACCACCGAGGTACGCCATCGTGAACTCCCCGGCACCGCAGGCACAGGCGCTGCTCTTCTCGCTGTTCACACCGGAAGGGCGGGAGAATCCGTATCCCGCGCTGGAGGCCCTGCGGCGGATCGCGCCCGTGTACCACGACCCGGACCTGGACACCTTTTTCCTGACCAGCTTCGCCGACTGCCAAGCCGTCCTCACCGACACCGCCAACCGCACCCAGGATCTGACCTGGTGCGAGGAGAACCTGCCGGACTGGCGTGAGCACCCGGCGGCCGACTTCTTCCACTCCTCGATGCTGCGGGCCAACGGCGCCGACCACACCCGGCTGCGCCGGCTCGCCGGAAAGGGCCTCACCCCGCGCCGGGTGACCGCGCTGCGGGGCGCCGTCGAGAGGATCACCGACAGCCTGCTCGACAACCTCGCCGACGCCACCTCGGACGGCGGCACGGCCAATTTCCAGGAGCTGGTCGGCTATCCGCTCCCCATGGCCGTGGTCGGCGAGCTGATCGGTGTACCGGAGGCCGACAGCGACCGGTTCCGGGCGCTCGGCAGTGACGCCAGCCGGTTGCTGGAGCCGGTGCGCACCCCGGAGGACTGGGCGCGGGCCGACAGCGCCGTGGAGCAACTCCGGGAATATTTCCTGGAGTTGACCGAGCGGCGGCGGCAGGAGCCCGCCGATGACCTCGCCACCGCGTTGGCCTCGGAGGACGCGGGGACGCTGACGGAACACGAACTGGTGGACACGTTGCTGCTGGTGTTCGTCGCGGGTTTCGAAACCACCACCGGGCTGCTGGGGATGGCCGTGCACGCCCTGCTCCGCCACCCCGAGCAGCTGGCCCGGCTGGCGGCCGACCCCGGGCTGGCACCGCAGGCCGTCGAGGAGGCGCTGCGGTGGGACTCGCCCGTCCAGATGACCGAGCGCATCGCCGGGCGGGCCGGGATCATCGGCGGGGTGCCGGTTCCGGCGGGCGCCGTTGTCACCACCGTGCTGACCGCCGCCAACCGCGACCCCGCGCTCCACCCGGACCCGCACCGCTTCGATGTGACCCGCACCGGCACCCGGGTGCTCAGCTTCAGCAGCGGGCCGCACTACTGCCTGGGCGCCGCCCTGGCGCGGCTGGAGGGCGCGGTGGCCCTGCGCCGGTTGCTGGCCCGTTTTCCGCGTCTGGCGTCCGCCGGGGATCCGGTGCGCCGGGAGTCGTTCAGCCTGCGCGTCTTCGAGGACCTGCCCGTCGGTCACGGTCCCGCCGCCGCCCCGTCCGTCAAGCTCTCCGGAAAGGCCGCCGCATGAATTTTCTGGACCCCGAGCGCGAGGTGCTCGCACGCCTGCTGCCCGGTCTCGATGCGGCGCTCGCCGCGCATCCGCTGGCCGAGCTGGAGCGGCGCGGCAGCCCCGCCCTCGCGGCGTTCCGGGACGCCGGGGGCACCGGACTGCTGGTGCCCGAGGAGCATGCCGGTATCGGCGCGAGCCCGTTGGAGGCCGTCCGGCTCCAGCGGGCGGTGGGCGCGCGCTGTCCGTCGCTGGCCGTCGCCACCACCATGCACCACTTCTCCGTGGCCGGGCTGGTGGAGGCCGGCAGGCACGGTGCCGGATTCGAGTGGATGCTGCTGGAGGCCGTCGTCGGTGACCGGTTGCTGCTGGCGTCCGGCTTCGCGGAGGGCCGCACCGGGCAGTCCGTGCTGCGTCCGGCCATCACCGCCGAACGGCGCGGCGACCATGTCGTGCTCAACGGCAGCAAGAAGCCGTGCAGTCTCGCCCGCTCCATGGACGTCCTCACCGCCTCCGTGACGATGGCCGACAAGGACGGCACCGAGCGGCTGGCGGTGGCCATCGTGCCCGCCCGGACCGAAGGGGTCTCCGTCCGGCCGTTCTGGGGCAACTCCGTGCTGGCCGGCGCGGAGAGCGAGGAGGTGGTCCTCACCGAGGTCACGTTGGACCCGCAGATGGTGGTCGCCACCGATGTGACCGCCGGCTCCGCGCTGGACTCCCTGCACATCGCGGGGTTCCTCTGGTTCGAGCTGCTGATGACGGCCGGGTATCTGGGCACCGCCAGTGCGCTGGCGGAGCGGGCGCTGCGGCGCGGCGGGGGGTCGGCCGGTGACCGGGCCCTGCTCGTCACCGAACTCGACGCCGCGATGCTGGCGGTGGAGGCGGTGGCCCGGGAGATGGGCGAGAGCACCGAATGGGGTGAGCCGCTGCTGGTCAGGGCGTTGACCGCGCGCTATGCCGCACAGGACGCCATCGCCCGCGCCACGCCGGTCGCGCTGGGCGCGCTGGGCGGGATGTCCTTCATCGGCTCCACCGAGGGCACCTATCTCGCCTCCGCCGCGACCGGTCTCGCCTTCCACCCGCCGTCCCGGGGCAGGACGGCCGAGGCGTTGTGCGCGGCCCTGGACGGCCAGGCCCTGCGGGTGGGGTGACGCGATGAGCGCAGCGACCGGCCCCACCGTCGAGATCCTGCCCGGTGTCGACGCCGTCCCCGCCGAGACCTGGGACGCCCTCGCCCCGCCGCACGACCCGATGTGGGGGCGCGAGGTGTTCGTGGCGATGGAGCGCGGGGCCATCGGCCCGGACGGCTATGCATACGCGGTGGTCCGCGAGGCGGGCCGGACGCTCGGGGTCCTGCCGCTGGCCGCGGTCCACGGGCTGCGGCTGGACCGGATCGTCGGGGAGCGGGAGCGCCGGATGCTGGCCCCGGTGGGCCGGTGGTGCCCCGGCCTGCTGCGCGTGCCGATGCTGTTCTGCGGCAACTTCCTGGGGCAGGGTCACGTCCTGGGCCGGGAGCCGCTGCCGGAGCCGGTCGCCGAGCTGCTGGTGCGGACGGTGCTCACCCATGCGCGGCGCCACCGGCTCGGCACCGTCGTCTTCAAGGATTTCGCCCCGGACGAGCTGGCGCCTCTGCGGCCGGCCCTGGAGGCGGCGGGCTTCTTCGAGGTGGTGAGCATGCCCGACACCGAACTCGCCCTGGGGTACGGCTCGTTCGAGGAGTACGTCGCCGCGCTCCCCGCGAAGGCGCGTCGTAACGTCCGCAGCAAGGTGCGGAAGTTCGCCGCCCGGGACGATCTGCGGATCGAGGTGCTGGCCGACTTCGTCTCCCTCGTCCCCGACATGCTGGAGCTGTACGGGCAGGTGATGGCGCGGGCGGACCAGACACTCGATGTCCTCGACGCGTCCTTCCTCCGCGCGCTGCACCGGCCCGACGGTCCCGAGCAGCGGCTCGTGGCCTGCTTCGAGGGGGACCGTCTCGTCGCCTTTCTGCTCTGCCTCTTCCGCGGGGACGGCGCGATCGGGGCGCGTATCGGTCTCGACTACCGGCTGGCCCACGGGGCGCATCTCTACCACCACGTCCACTACGCGGCCATCGAGCTGGCCATCGCCCGCGGGTGCCGCCACATCCGGTTCGCGCAGACCGCCTACGAGCCCAAACGGGAGCTGGGCTGTGCGCTGGTCGAGCAGCGCTACGCCCTCACCCATGTGCGTCCGCTGCCCCGCGCGGTACTGCGCCGGCTGCTCCCGGCCGCGCTCGGCTCGGCGCTCGCCCGGACGCTCGCGCCCCGGTCGTGAGCGCCCCGCCGCGCCGTCGGCCCCGCCCGCTCGCCTCCCTCTCCCGGAAAGGGTCCTCATGCCCCGCGTCGCAGTAGAGCTGCACATCGCCGCCCCGCCGGACCGGAGCTGGGAGGCGGTCGTCGATGTCGAGCGCTATCCCGCGTGCATGGACAGCGTCCGGTCCATCACCGTCGTCGAGCAGCGCGGGCCGCGGGAGCGGGTCACCGCCTGGTCGGTACGGCTCAAGGGGTCGGTCCTCGAATGGACCGAGGCCGAGCGGATCGACGAGGAGGCCCGCCGCTTCGACTTCCACCAGGTCAGCGGCGATCTGGCGCATTTCGTCGGCCACTGGGCCATCCGTCCGGCCGACGACGGCGGCAGCCTGGTGTCCCTCCATGTCGAGTTCGACATCGGGATCCCGCTGCTCGCCGAGATGCTCAACCCTGTCGCCGCCACCGCGCTGCGGGAGAACGCCGAGCAGATGCTCAGGGCGCTGGAGCGCCGCCTGACCGACGCCGCGTGACCCGCACCGCCGCCCCCTCCGACCGGCACCACCCGCTCGCCCGTCCCCGCCCAGGAGGCCGCACATGACCGATCCGTCCCAGGCCACCGCGGTGTTCGAGCGGTTGCGCCGGCATCAGTCCCCCAAGCTCGCCCTCACCGGCAAGTTCGCCGGCCGGGGCGCCGTGGAAACCGCCGCGTCGGGCTCGCGGGTCACCCTCTCCGACGGCCGCTCGGCCCTGGACTTCGGCTCGTACGCGGTCACGCTGCTGGGCCACCGCCACCCCGAGGTCGTCGCCGCGGTCCAGCGGCAGCTGGCGGTGATGCCGACCTCCACCCGGAGCCTGGCCAACCCGGTGAGTGCCGAGGCCGCCGCCGTGCTCGTCGCGTACTTCGGCGGGGCGCTGCCCAAGGTCTACTTCGGGCTCAACGGGGCCGACGCCGTGGAGATCGCGGTCAAGCTCGCCCGTCTTGCCGCCGGCCGGGACCGGGTGCTGGCGGTGCGCGGCGGCTTCCACGGCAAGACGCTCGGCGCGCTGGCGCTCACCCACCACCCGCTGTTCCGTACCGGGCTGCGCGGCTGCGCCACGGACGTCGTCCACCTCGACCCCGACGACCCCGACGCGGTGCGCCGGGAGGGTGCCCGGGGGCCGTTCGCCGCGCTGGTCTTCGAACCCGTCCAGGGGGAGAACGGTGCCGTGCCGCTCGCCCCCGGGGTGCTGCGGCGGTGGACGCAAGACGCGCAGGCGCAGGGTTCCTTCGTGATCGCCGACGAGATCCAGTGCGGTCTGCGGCGCTGCGGTGAGCGTTCGGTGGCCCTCGCCGAGGGGCTTCCCGTCGATGCGGTGCTCGTCGGCAAGCCGCTCGGCGGCGGTGTCGTACCGCTCTCCGCGATGGTCTGCTCGGAGGAGCTGTACGCGCCGCTGGCGGCCGACCCGTTCCTGCACTCGGCGACGTTCGGCGGGCACCCGCTCAGCTGCGCCGCGCTGCCCGCCGCGCTGGCCGCGGTGGAGGAACTGGCCGGTCACGGCCGGATGCTGGCCGACCGGCTGGCCGCCGGGCTGCGTGTCCTCCAGGCGCGCCACGGGCGGGTGATGAGCGGGTTCCGGGGCCGCGGGCTGCTGTGGGGCATCGACTTCACCGCGCCGCAGGCCGCCGGGGAGGTCGTCGTCGGGCTGGCCAACGCCGACCTGCTCGTCTCGCCCTGTCTGAGCCGCCCCACGACCGTCCGGCTGCTGCCCCCGCTGACGACCACGGCCGCCGAGCTGGACCGGGCCCTGGACATTCTCGACTCCGCCCTCGACGACGCGGGCCGCATCCTCGCCGCAGACCGACCCGATCAGGAGAACGACGTGACCGACCCGCAGGCCCCTCGTACCCCGGACGCCCCCGGCCGCTCACTGGCCGACATCGTCCGTACGACCATCGCCGACGTCCTGGGCACCACACCCGACGAGATCTCCGACAGCACCGATCTGGAAGCCGATCACGGCGTCGACAGCCTGGAGTTGATGGCCGTCGGCGCCCAGCTCGAACGGGCCCTGGGCGTGCAGATCTCGCCCGAGGACCTGATGCGCGCCGACAACGTCGGCCACGCCATCGCCCTCCTGACCGAGCGGACGGCCGACCGGTGACGCCTCCCCCGGATCCCTCCGGCCGCCGCCGCGCCGTCGTCACCGGTATCGGCGTCCGGACCCCGGCCGGGAACACCCTCGACGAGGTGGTCTCCACCGTCATGGCGGCCGCGGGCACCGCCGCCGCCCCCGTCGGCGTCCTGGTCGAGCAGCGGGCGGTGGTGCGTTTCGCCTGCCGGGTGCCGGAGTTCGACCCGGAGTCCTCCCTCAGCCTCCGCGAACTGCGGCAGATCGACCGGCCCACCGCACTGGCCCTGTGCGCCGCGGCCGACGCCGTACGGGACGCGGAGCTGCCGCCGCTGCCGCCGGACCGCGTCGGTGTCCACCTCGGCGCCGGTCTGGGCGGGCTGCCCACCATGGAGGCCACCGCTCTCGACCACGGCGCCGATCCGATGGGGATGCCGGTCCACACCGTCCCGCGGACCATGGCCAATTCCGCCGCGGCGCGCATCGCCATGCGGTACGGCTTCCGGGGCTCGTGCCTCACCCACACCACGGCGTGCGCCAGCGGCACCAACGCCGTCGGGGAGGCGCTGCGCCGGATCCAGTACGGGGAGCTGGACGCGGTGGTCACCGGCGGTTTCGACTCGGCGATCACCCACGTCGTGCTGAGCGGCTTCGCCCGGATGCGGGCCCTGTCGCTCCGCAACGACGCGCCCGGCCGGGCCAGCCGCCCCTTCGACGCGGCCCGCGACGGCTTCGTGATGGGCGAGGGCGCCGCCCTCCTCGTCCTGGAGCGGCGCGAGGCGGCGCTCGCCCGTGGTGCGCGGATCTACGGGGAGGTCGCCGGGTACGCGACCAACTCCGACGCGTACCACATCGCCGCACCGCATCCGGAGGGGACCGCCGCGGCCGCCTGTATGGCCGGTGCGATGGCCGACGCGGGACTGCGTCCCGGCGACATCGGGCACGTCAACGCGCACGGCACCGCCACCCGGCTCAACGACGGCGCCGAGGCCGCCGCCGTCGACCGCGCCTTCGCCGGGCAGGCGCCGCCGGTGACGTCGATCAAGGGCGTCACCGGCCATCTCATGGGCGGTTCGGGGGCGTTGGAGGCGGCGGTCGCCCTCGTCTGCGCCGGGCGCCGTACGGTACCGCCGGTCGCCAACCTCACCCACTGCACCGAGGCCGACCGCATCGACGTGGTCGCCGGGGCGCCGCGGCGGGTGGAGCTCGCCCCCGTGCTCTCCAACTCCTTCGGCTTCGGCGGGCAGAACGCCTGCCTCGTACTGACCCCCGGGATCTGACCGCCCATCACCTCGCCTAGGAGACCTGGCATGCGCATCCTCCTCACCGGGGCGACCGGCATAGTCGGCACCGAGGTCACCGACCGCCTGCGCACCACCGCGCCCCGCGGCACCGACCTCGTCCGCACCGCCCGCCGCCACGCCCCCGGGCCCCTGGTCCGCTGGGACATGGGCGCCGCAGCGGTGCCGCCGGAGCTGGCCGGTCCCTGGGACGTCATCGTGCACACCGCCGCCTCGACCCGCTGGACGCTCTCCCGCACCGAGGCGGCCGACGCCAACATCCGCCCCCTGCGCGCGGTCCTGGAGCTGGCCGGGCCCGGCACCCATGTCGTCCATGTCTCCACCGCCTACGTCGGGGGCGTACGCAATCCCGAGGATCTGCGCGGACCGGAGTTCGAGGGCTACCGCAACGGCTACGAGTGGTCCAAGGCCGTCTGCGAGGAGATCGTCACCACCGAACACCGCGGCCCGGTGACCCTGATCCGGCCGCCGCTGATCATGGGCAACCGCGCCGACGGCCGTATCTCCCGCTTCTCCGGCCCGTACACCCTCTTCCCCGCCCTGGTCTCCGGTCTCGCCGCCGTCGTCGTCGGCGACCCGGACGGTTACGCGGAGATCAGCCCGCTCGACGAGGTCGCCGACGCGATCGTGGCGGCGGCCCTGGGCCCCGCGCCGGACGCGCCGCGCACCGAGACCCTCGCCGCGGGCGCGGCCGCGCTGCGGCTGAGCGACCTGGTCGGGATCAGCTGCGCCACCGTCAACGAGGTCCGGACCGCCCACGGCGCCGTCCCGATCGCCGTCCCGCCGACGGTCTCCACCGACAGCTGGAACCGCTTCTTCCTGCCGATGGCGCGGCAGTGGCTCTCGCCGGTGCAGCAGCAGGCGGTCGATCTGCTCGCGATGTTCCAGAGCTACACCAGCATGACCGAGCCCTTCTCCCCCACCCGCCCGGTGCGCGACCCGGGTGAGGTGATGGCCGCTTCCGTACGCCACTGGGCCCGCAGCAGGCCCCGGCAGGCGCTGGCGAGTCCGAGCCCGTGGACCCTGGTCGGGAGCGGGGACGGGGCGTAGCCGCGGGCTCCGCTCCTCCTCTTGCCGTCGCCGTGGTCCGCTCGCAGTATGGCGGGGAGGGAGGGGAGCGCCCTCCCGCCCGCACCGGCGCGGAGCCGCGGCGGCGGTGTGACGCCGCCCGGTCCATTCGGTCCGCCCGGTCCGTCCGTCCGTCCGTCCGTCCGTCCGAGGGGACGTAACCATGCCTGTCTGCACGACGCGCGACGGTGTCGACATCTTCTACAAGGACTGGGGGCAGGGCCGCCCGGTGGTCTTCCTCCACGGCTGGCCGCTCAGCGGCGACGCCTGGCAGGACCAGCTCAAGGCGGTGGCCGACGCCGGTTTCCGGGGCATCGCCCACGACCGGCGGGGCCACGGCCGCTCCAGCCCGGTGTGGGACGGCTACGACTTCGACACCTTCGCCGACGATCTCGACGCTCTGCTCACCCGGCTCGACCTGCGCGACGTCACGCTGGTCGGACACTCGATGGGCGGCGGCGAACTGGCCCGCTACATCGGCCGGCACGGCACCGGGCGGATCCGCTCCGCCGTGCTGCTGTCGGCGATCCCGCCCCTGCTGCGCCAGGGGCCCGAGAACCCCGAGGGCGTCCCGCAGCATGTGCTCGACGGCCTCAAGGACGGCATCCGCCACGAGCGCTCGCAGTTCTGGAAGGACACCGCGGTCGGCTTCTTCTCCGCGAACCGCCCGGGAAACAAGGTCACCGAGGGCAACAAGGACGCCTTCTGGTACATGGCGATGCAGCAGACGATCGAGGCCGGAGTGGCCTGCGTGGACGCCTTCGGGGGCACCGACTTCCACGAGGACCTGAAGAGGTTCGACATCCCCACGCTCGTGGTGCACGGCGACGACGACCAGATCGTGCCCCTCGACGCGACCGGCCGCAAAACCGCCGGGCTCATCCCCGGCGCCACGCTCACGGTCTACGAGGGCGGCTCGCACGGCATCGCGCTCGTCCCCGGGGACAAGGAGAAGTTCACCGCGGAGCTGCTGGACTTCCTCGCCAGGTGACGGGCCCCGCAGCCTCCGACCGCGCCCGGTACCGGTGCGGGGCGCCCTTGTCGCGGGCCCGGACCCGGTGCCGCACAGTGGGAAGTGGGCCCGCCCGGGCGCGCCGGAGGCCGCCGTTCCGGTGACGCGTACGCGGTTTGGTGCCCCGCACATGTGCAGACCGTCCCGGACAGGAGGAGAGATGCGCCTCACCTTGCCCGTCCTGCTCACCGCGGACCCGGCGCAGCCGGCGCCGTCCCCGTGGCCCACCCCGCCCCGCGAACCGCCGCTCCAGCCGGACCCGGACGCACCCCGCCCGCCACCTCCGGGCCCCCGGGGTCCGATGCCTCCGCCCCCCGGGCCCCCGGATCCGGACGAGGAGCCGGTACCGGAACCCGGCCGGGCGGGACGGGCCAGGAGGCGTGTCCCGGCCCGTACCGCCCGGTCCTTCCTGCCCTGCGTCCCGGCGCTCAGCAGATCCGCGGCAGTTGCTCCCCCAGCGGCAGGTCGACCACGCGGGTGCCGCCGAGGCCGGTGCGGGCGACGACCATGCCGGGGTGGTCGGTGACGCATTCACCGATGACGGTGGCGCCGGCGCCCAGCGGGTGGGCCCGCATCGCCGCCAGTACGGCGTCGGCGGCGGCGCGGGGGACGAAGGCGACCAGCTTGCCCTCGTTCGCCACGTACATCGGGTCGAGGCCCAGCACCGCGCAGGCGTTGGCGACCGGGTCGGGGACCGGCAGGTTCCGTTCGTCGACGACCACGCCGACCGAGGCGGCGGCGGCGATCTCGCCGAGGGCGGTGGCCAGTCCGCCGCGGGTGGGGTCGCGCAGGACGTGCAGGTCCGGGGTGACGGCGAGCATCGCCTCGACGAGCCCGCCCAGCGCCGCGCAGTCGCTCTCCACGCCGACGCCGAACTCCAGGCCCTCCCGCACGCTCATCACCGCGATGCCGTGTTCGCCGATCGGCCCGCTGACGAGGACGACGTCGCCGGGGGCGGCGCGCTGCGGGCGGATGTCGACGCCGTCCGGGATGAGGCCGATCCCGGCGGTGTTGAGGTAGATGCCGTCGCCGTGACCGGCTTCGACGACCTTGGTGTCGCCGGTGGCGATCTCCACGCCCGCGGTCCGCGCGGCGGCGCCCAGCGCCTCGGCGACCCGTGCGACCAGCGCGGTCTCCACGCCCTCCTCCAGGATGAAGCCGCAGGAGAGGTAGGCGGCGCGGGCACCGCTCATGGCGAGGTCGTTGACGGTGCCGTTGACCGCGAGGTCGGCGATGCTGCCGCCGGGGAAGAACAGCGGCCGCACCACGTAGGAGTCGGTGGAGAAGGCCAGCCGGGCGCCGCCCAGCGTGACCGCGGCGGAGTCGGCGAGCGGGGCGAGCGCCGGGCCGCCGAAGGCGGGCGCGAAGACATGCTCGACGAGTTCGGCGGAGAGCACCCCTCCCCCGCCGTGTCCCATGACGATCCGCGGGTGGTCGCGGAGCGGGGCGGGGCAGGTCCAGCCGGAGAAGTCCGGGGCCGGGGGCGCGGCCGTGTGCAGGGTGGTGTCAGACAACGGGGGTCGCCTCCAGTGGTGCGGTGGGGGTGCCGAGGCGGCGGTAGAGGTAGTAGGCCGCGCAGGCGCCCTCGCTGGAGACCATGGTGGCGCCGAGCGGGGTGCGCGGGGTGCAGTCGGTGCCGAACGCCGGGCACTCATGGGGCTTGATCAGGCCCTGGAGCACCTCACCGCTGCGGCAGGCGGCGGGCTCCTCGGTGGTGATGCCGGTGACGGCGAAGCGGTGCTCGGCGTCGTACTCGCGGTAGCGCGGGGAGAGCCGCCAGCCGCTGTCGGGGATGGTGCCGATGCCGCGCCAGGAGCGGTCGGCGACCTCGAAGATGTCGGCGATCATCGCCTGGGCGGCGGGGTTGCCCCGGGGCCGCACGGCGCGGGCGTACGCGTTCTCCACGCGGTGTTCGCCGCGCTCCAGCTGGCGTACGGCGCGGCGGACGCCTTCGAGGATGTCGAGCGGTTCGAAGCCGGTGACGACGATGGGGACCCGGTGGCGGTCGGCCAGCTCCGGGTACTCGTCCACGCCCATCACACTGCACACGTGCCCGGCGGCGAGGAAGCCCTGGACGCGGCAGTCGGCGGAGCGCATGATCGCCTCGATGGCCGGGGGCACCCGGACGTGCGAGACGAGCAGGCTGAAGTTGCGGATGCCGAGGCGCCGGGCCTGATGCACCGTCATGGCGTTGGGTGGTGCGGTGGTCTCGAAGCCGATGCCGAAGAAGACGACTTCCTTGCCGGGGTTCTCCCGGGCGACCTTGAGGGCGTCCAGCGGGCTGTAGACGACGCGGACGTCGCCGCCCTCGCTGCGGACGCGGAAGAGGTCGCGGTCGGTGCCGGGGACCCGGAGCATGTCGCCGAAGGAGCAGAAGATCACGTCCGGGCGGGAGGCGATCTCCAGGGCCTTGTCGATGACCTCCAGCGGGGTGACACAGACCGGGCAGCCCGGGCCGTGGATCAACTCGATCTGGTCGGGCAGGAGTTGGTCGATGCCGTGGCGGATGATGGTGTGCGTCTGGCCGCCGCAGACCTCCATCAGGGCCCAGGGCCGGGTGACGGTGGCGCGGATGTCGTCCAGCAGCCGCCGCGCCAGGTCCGGGTCGCGGAACTCCTCCAGGTACTTCACCGCTGCGCCTCCCGCACCGTGTCCGCCGTGGCCCGGCCGCCGGGCGGCGTGCCGGTGTCGCTCCCGGTACTTCCCTGCTCGGCGGCGGCCGCTTCCCACGGGTCGCCGAACTCCTCCTCCAGCAGGCCGAGATCGTTGAAGAGGGCGAGGGTCTGCCGGGCCGATTCCTCGTCCAGCCGCTGGAGGGCGAAGCCGACGTGCACGATGGCGTACTCCCCGACCGCGAGGTCCGGCAGATATTCCAGGCAGACGTCCTTGTGGACACCGCCGAAGTCGACGGTGGCCATGCGCGTACCGTCGCGCTGCCGGATCTCCAGCACCTTGCCGGGTACCGCGAGACACATGGGGGTTCTCCTCGCTCTGCGGGATCGGGTGGGTCAGGGGGCGGGGGGCGCGCCGCGGCGGGCGGCGACCATCAGCTGGCCGAGCGCCAGTCCGCCGTCGCCGGGCGGGACCAGCCGGTGGCGCAGCACGGTGAAGCCGTCCGCGCGCAGGGTCCGGGCGCACTCCGTGGCGAGCAGCCGGTTGGCGAAGACGCCGCCGGTCAGGGCGACGGTTTCCGGGCCGTGCCGGTCGCGGGCGGCGGCGCAGACCCGGCCGACCAGTGCGGTCACGGCGTGGTGGAAGCGGGCCGCGAGCCGCCCGGCGGGGACGCCCGCGCGCACCCCGGCGGCGAGGGCGGCGAGGAGCGGCGCGGGGTCGGCGGCCAGCGCGCCCGCCGCGGTGGGGCGCAGGGTGAAGGTGTGGCCCGGCGGCGGTTCGCGCGGGGCGGGTTCGGCGGCGCGGGAGGCCGCCGCTTCGAGCGTGACGGCGGCCTGGGCCTCGTACCCGGCGGTGTGGCAGAGGCCGGTCAGGGAGGCGGCGGCGTCGAAGAGGCGGCCCATGCTGGAGGTGGGGACGCAGTTCAGGCCGAGCGTCAGCTGCCGTTGCAGCAACGGGAGTTGACCGGGCGGGCAGGCGCGTACACAGGGCAGGTCGGGGTCGTGGGGCAGACCGGCGGCGTGCAGATGGGCGAGGGCCATCCGGTAGGGGTGGCGGACGGCCGCGTCGCCGCCGGGCTGCGGGACGTGGGCGAGGTGGGCGAAGCGGTGGTAGCCGTCGTAGTCGGCGAGGAGGAATTCGCCGCCCCAGATCGCGCCGTCGTCGCCGTAGCCGGTGCCGTCGAAGGCGACGCCGATCACCTTCCGGCTGCCGTCGAGGCCGTGTTCGGCCATGGCGGAGGCGATGTGGGCGTGGTGGTGCTGGACCCGCCGTACGCCGTCGGGCCCGGCGGCGCGGCGGGCGCGGCCCAGGGAGCGGTAGCCGGGGTGCCGGTCGGCGACGACGTGGCGGGGGCGGACGCCGGTGAGATCCGCGAGGTGGGCGGTGGCGCGGTCGGCGGCGGTGAGGGTGGCCAGGTCGTCCATGTCGCCGAGGTGCGCGGACAGCCAGGCGCGGCGCCCCTCCCCCAGGCAGAGGACGTTCTTGAGGTCACCGCCGACGGCGAGCGCGGGGGTGACGGGCACGGGCAGCGGCAGCGCGGCGGGCGCGTAGCCGCGGGAGCGGCGCAGCAGCACCGGCGCCCCGTCGATCATGCGGACCACGGAGTCGTCGCAGGGTACGTGGATGGGGCGGTCGTGGGTGAGCCAGCCGTCGACGAGCGGGGCGAGGGTGGTGAAGGCGTCCGCGTCGTCGGTGACGATGAGCTCCCCGCCGCGGTTGCCACTGGTCATGACGAGCAACTCGGGCCCCGGCAGGTCGCCCGGCAGGCCGAACAGCAGGTGGTGCAGGGGGGTGTAGGGCAGCATGACGCCGAGGTCGGGGCTGCCGGGGGCGACGGCGTCGGCGACGTGCGGGGCGTGCGGAGGGCGGTCGGCCGCGTCG
Source organism: Streptomyces sp. NPDC014733 (assembly GCF_043083385.1). Lineage (NCBI taxonomy): Bacteria > Bacillati > Actinomycetota > Actinomycetes > Kitasatosporales > Streptomycetaceae > Streptomyces > Streptomyces sp. NPDC014733. The sequence goes on from NZ_JBIBYO010000004.1 coordinate 65,624, forward strand.
CGTCGGCGGAGCAGGACGATGGGGCGGCGCGCGCCGGTGAGCAGGTCGCGTTCGGCGGCGGAGAGGTGGACGAGCCCGTCGACAGCGGCGAGGTCGCGGGCCATGACGGCGAACGGTTTGCCGCCGCGGGCCTTGCGCTCCCGCAGCAGCCGCACGCTGTCCTCCCGGGACGCGTCGCAGGCCAGGTGGTAGCCGCCGAGGCCCTTGACCGCGAGGACCGCGCCGTCGGCGAGCATCCGGCGGGCCGCGGCGACCGGGTCGGCGCAGGCGTCGGTGGTCCCCGGGTGGCGGCGCAGCGTCAGCCGGGGCCCGCAGTCGTGGCAGGCGATGGGCTGGGCGTGGAAGCGGCGGTCGGCGGGGTCGGCGTACTCGTGGGCGCAGCGCGCGCACATCGGGAAGCCGGCCATGGTGGTGGTGGCCCGGTCGTAGGGCAGGGCGGTGACGATGGTGAAGCGCGGGCCGCAGTGGGTGCAGGTGACGAAGGGGTGCCGGTAGCGGCGGTCGGCGGGGTCGGTCAGTTCGGCGAGGCAGTCCGCGCAGGTGGCCGTGTCGGGCGCGATGAGGGTGCGGGCGCGGTCGCCGGTGGAGGTGGCGGCGATGCGGAAGCCGGTGGCGCCGGCCGCCGGGAGCGGTGTGTGGGTGACGGATTCGACGACGGCGAGGGGCGGCGCGTCGGTACCGATCCGGCGGCAGAACGCGGCGACCGCCACGGGCGCGCCCTCGACCTCGGCGACCACGCCGTCACCGGTGTTGCCGACCTGGCCGGTCAGCCCCAGCTCCGCGGCGAGGGTGAAGACGAACGGGCGGAAGCCGACGCCCTGGACGACACCGCGGACGGTGACCCGCCGGCGCTCGGCCGCGGGCGGCGCCGCGACCGTCTCCCCGGACACGGTCATGAGTGGCTGGGCACGGCACCGTCGTGGTGGTGGTGAGGGGGGTGCGGGTGTTCCCGTGGTGGGGCCTGACGGGACATCACGGGGCGGTGGGCGGGGGCGTTGCCGTGGGCGGCGAGCGCGTGCTCCAGCAGGACACCGGCGCCCTCCCCGGTGCGGGTGGAGGTGAGGACGGTCTCCACGCCCGGGTTGATCTGCTGGACATGGGCGCGGAAGGCGGTCTCGTCGAAGCCGACGGCGTCGGCGAGGTCGCTCTTGGTCACCAGGACCAGATGGGCGAGGCCGAAGGCGGTCGGGTACTTCAGCGGTTTGTCCTCGCCCTCGGTGACCGAGCAGAGCGCCACCCGCAGGGTTTCGCCGAGATCGTAGGTGGCCGGGCAGACGAGGTTGCCGACGTTCTCGACGAACAGGACGCGGGTGCCGTCCGGCAGCCAGCCGTCGAGGTGGCCGCGGAGCATCTCCGCCTCCAGGTGGCAGAGCCCGTCGGTGAGGACCTGCTTGACCGGTGCGCCGGAGCGGCCCAGGCGGCGGGCGTCGTTCTCGGTGGCCAGGTCGGCGGTGAGGGCGGCGACCGGGACGCCGCGGGAGCGGGCGAGGGTGAGTTCGGCCTCCAGCAGCGCGGTCTTGCCGCTGCCGGGGCTGGAGAGCAGGTTGACGGCGGTGGTGCCGCGGGCGGCGAGTGCGGCGCGGAGGGTCCGGGCGCGCCGGTCGTTCTCGGCGAGCACGGCTTGCTGGAGGTCGACGACGCGGCACATGGCTTCAGTTCTCCTCGGATGCGGGGACGGGGGCGGGGACGACACCGTGGTCGGTCCGGTGCACGCTGACGATCTGCAGCTCCCGTCCCGCGACGAGGGCGGCGGCGGTGGAGCGGCAGGCCGGGCAGTGCAGCCGGGGCGGCATACCGGTGGCCCATTCCGCGCCGCACGGGGCGCAGCGGGCGCGTCCGGGCACGGCGTCGATGTGCAGGGCGGCGCCTTCGAGGGCGGTTCCCTCGCAGGCGAGGGTGAAGGAGAAGCGCAGGGCGTCGGGGACGACCCCGGCCAGTTCGCCGACCTGGAGGCGGACGGTCTCGACGGTGCCGGGCGGCTCGTCCCGCAGCGCGCCGTCCACCTGCTCCACCACCGCCACGGCGAGGGACATCTCGTGCATCGGCCTCACTCCGGATCGCGTACCGGCCGCGCCCGCCGTCCGGCCGCGCGGCCGGTGCCATTACAGGGGGCGCGGCGGCGGCGGGCGGGGCGCCACGCCGCCGCCGGTGCCGCGCCGTGGGCCGTTCAGGCGGCGCGGACCGGCGGCGGACGAGGCGTCACATGGACCGCATGCGCAGATAGCGCCGGATGTCGGGCAGCAGGGCGACGGCGCCGCCCGCGGCGGCGACGGCGGCGAGTGCCGCGGCCGCCAGCAGAACCTTCCGCATGGGGTGCTCCTTCGGTGTCAGGTGCGGGCCGCGGGGCTGCCCGCGGGGCCGGGTGCTCCGGCAGGGGTGTCGGTGGCCTCGTGCAGCAGGGTGGTGAGCAGCCGGACGGCCTCGTCGACGGCGGCTTCCACCGGGGCGCTGAGGCCGATGCCCTCGTCCAGGTTCGCCGGGACGCAGCCGACGACGAGGATCCGGCGCGGCCGGCCAGCGCCGGTGGTCTCGCTCAGGTGGTCCAGCAGCGCGAGGACGGCGTCCGGGGTCATGTGGTGGCCGTCCACGGCGACCTGCCCCGCGGGCGGGCCGGCGCCGTCGGGTTCGACGGTGCGGACGGTGCCGGGCGGGCCGCCGCCGGGGACCGCGTCCACCAGGACGACGGTGTCGTAGCCGTCGAGCATCCGGTAGGCGAGATGGACGCCGCGGACGCCGATGTCGGCGAGTTCGGTGCCCGGCGGCAGCGGCTGCGCGGCGAGGCGGCGGACGGTCTCCACGCCGAAGCCGTCGTCGCCGAGGAAGATGTTGCCGATGCCGGCCACGAGGACGCGGGGCGGGGCGGCGGTCATCCGTCCTCCACGGTGGCGAGCGGGGCGAGTTCGTCGGGCTGGAAGTAGAGGAAGCGGCCCTGTTCCCGGCGGATGTCGGCGCCGGGGTCGCCGTCCACGGTGACGGCGAGGTGCACCCCGCCGTCCACGTCGTGCAGCACCGCCTCCACCACCCCGGTGCGGCCGTGCAGGAACAGGTCCTGGGCGTCGGTGCGCCGCGGTCCGGGGCGGAGCGCGACGCGGCTGCCCGCGCCGACGGGCGTGCCGTCGACGAGGACGCGGTCGCGGACCGGGTCGACGGCGGCGTCGGCGGCCGGGTCCCACCAGGGGGCGCCGCCCGTGTCGCCGTCGAACGGGTCGGGGGGCGCGGCGGCGGCCCGGTCGGGCGGCGGGGGCGGTCCGCCGCCGGTGACCTCGCGCAGCGCGCGGACCGCGCCGTGCAGCCGCTCCAGCACCTCGGGCGGCATCGAGTCGGCGAGGTCGATGACGGCGGCGGCCCGGTCGTCGGTACCGCGGGCCTCGCGTTTCTCCTGGTCGGTGAGGGCGGCGGTGCGCAGCGCGAGGATCTCGTCGATCTCCGTGGCGTCGTAGAGGACGCCGGGGCTCTCGGGGGCGATCCGCGGATGGTCCTCCAGGATGATCGGCGAGGACAGGACGGTGCGGGCGGTGCCGTCGGCGCCCGCCAGGACCGGCCAGGTGTGTGTGTTGCGGCAGGTGGCGGCGGCGCCCGACGCCCATTCGGGCGGGTCGGTCAGGGAGAGGAACGCGCCGGAGGTGACGCCGAGCAGCAGATGCGCGGAGAGCAGGGAGTGCGGCAGCGCCGCCTCCCGGTCGGCGGTGCCGTCGCCGCTCCAGTCGCCGGTGTTGCGGACGGTCGCGGTGAGCCGCAGCAGGCGGCAGGGGCCGTCCAGTTCGGTGGCGCTCAGGTGAAGCTCCCCGGACACGCGCTCCCGGCGCCGGAGCTGACGGCCCACCAGGCGTCCGCCGGCGTGGAGCGGCTCGCTCTCCTCGTGGGCCGGCAGGGTGAAGGGCAGCCGCGTCCCGTCGCCGGTGAGCGCGGAGATCTCGGCGGTGAGGTCCACCTGCTCGGTCACGCCCTCGTCCCAGGGCCGGACGACCCGGTCCGGCAGCTCCAGCGCGTCCACGGTCTCGTACGTGCCGTCGGGCACCGCGCGCTGGACGGTGCGGCGCCGGGCGTGCAGGAAGCGGACCTGGGCGTGGAGGACCGGGTTGCCGCGGGGCTCCAGCAGGCATTCGGTGCGCTGGAGGGTGTGTTCGGCGGCGGCCCCGGGCCACTTCGGCGGGACGAGGACGCCGAACTGCCAGCGCATCCGGTTCTTCGCCGCCGACGCCCGGTACGGGTAGAGCACATAGCCCTCCAGCAGGACGGCGTCGGCGATCTGGCGGGCGTGGGCGAACAGGTCCTCCGTCGCGGGCGCGGCGGACGTCATGACAGGGCCTCCCGGGGGCGTGCGGGCAGGGGGTGCGCGCCCTGCCCCGCCTCGGAGAGGAGCGTGAGGACGGTCTCCTCCCAGGACGGCAGGGCGCGGCGGGAGCGGTAGGCGCCGAGGGCGTCCATGGCGGTGCGGGACAGGCGCAGCCAGCCGCAGCCGGGGAAGTGCTGCTCGATCATCTCCCGCCAGACGGTCACCGGCATCCGGCAGACCGCCTCCCGGTCCCAGGGCACCGGCTGCACCCGGAAGCCGCCCGCGCCGCGGAAGGCCGTACCGGAGAAGAGCAGCAGCAGCGGGATCTCGCCGGTGTCGAGGGCGGCGAAGTACTTGGCGGAGGCGATGTCGGTGTCGTAGGTGCAGGGCACCGGCAGATCCACCTCGGTCTCGCCGGTGAAGCCGTTGACGACCACGGAGACCTGGGCGAACTGGAGCGGGTGGAGGGTGGAGCCCCAGCGCTCCCGTTCGCCGAAGAGGTCGCCGAGGTGTGCCGCCTCGGCGTCGGTGTAGCGGCGCCGGGCCGGTTCGATGCGCAGTTGGCAGCGGAGCGCGAGGGCGTGCACCCGCTCGGGTCCGGACGCGGTGATGCGCAGCCGGAAGACGAGGGTGGGGCCCGCGGCGTACGGGTCGGCGCGGACGCCGGTGCAGGTGAAGGCGAGGTCGCTCACGGGTGGGCCGCCTCCTCCGGGATGCCGGTGGCCCGTTCGGCCAGCGCCGTGAAGAACGTGTCGAGGGCGGCGCGGGCCTCGGCTCCGCCGTCGAAGCCCGTCCAGTGCAGCCGCATCCGGCCGACCAGTTCGTAGGCGGTGTCGACCGGTACGAGGTAGCAGTCCGCCGCGTCGCCGGTGCGCCGGACCAGCAGCGCCTCGACGTCCGGTGCGAGCAGTGCGGCGAGGCGGGAGTCCGCGAAGGCGGTGTCCCAGGCGGCGGGGTCGATCTCGGTCTCGGTGGCGCCCGCGGGGCTGGGGCAGAGGGCGACCGGGCGGCCGAGGCCGGAGTGGTGGAAGAAGAAGGCGAGGGCGACGGGGATGTGCAGGGCGGCCCAGGCGGCGGCGGACGGTGCGGAGCCGGGGTCGGCGAGGACCCGGTCGGGCACGGTGCAAAACCGTCCGCCGCCCGCGCCGGGCCGGTCGAAGAGCAGGGCGCAGGGCGGGCAGGCGCAGGCCAGGGAGCGCCGGGTGGTGTCGACGAGGTGGCGGTGGCCGGTGTCCAGGGCGGTGCCGCACAGTTCGCAGCGTTCCGGCGCGGGGGGCCGGGGCCGGGTGAAGCGGTGCAGTCCGCGGGGCGCGGGTCCCGGGCGGTGCCGGGCGGTGTGCGGCGCGGTCACGGCGCCGCGGTCCGGCCGTCGGGGGCGGCGCCCGCCGGAACGGGCTCCGGCGGGCGGGTGCCGATCTGGAGCAGCGGCGGTGCGGCGGCGGCCTGGTGGAGGTCGACGCCGGTCACCTCCGGTGCGTGGCAGGCCAGGGCGGCTTCGATGCGCCGGTGGGTGGCGTCGGCGGTACCGCCGCAGCCGCCGCCCTCCTGGCTCAGCCGCAGCGCGCCGGTGGCCTCGTCGAACTCCTCGACGACGGCGTCGGGGGCACCCGCGGTGCGCAGCGCGCGGGCGATGCGGGCGGGGGCGTCCTCGGGGTGCAGTCCGTGCAGGACCAGCAGTCCGGCGACGCAGGCGTCGTCCAGCAGCGCGGGCGGGGGCGTGCCGTCCGCCGTGGAGACGAGGGTGAGGAGGCGGGTGAGTCCGGTGCCGTAGAACTCCATCAGGTCGCGGACGAGTTCCTCCGCCGCGGCGGGGACCTCGGGGTCGTCGTGGGCGGCGAGGCGGTCGAGCACCTCCTCGACGCGGCGGGCGGTCTCCTCGGCGCTCATCCGGCCAGTCCGCTCAGTCCGGTGGGCAGATGCGTCTCCTGGACGGTGCGGCCGCCGCCGACGTACATGTGGACGCCGCACGGCAGACAGGGGTCGAAGCTGCGGACGGCGCGCATGATGTCGATGCCCTTGAAGTTCTCCGGGGCGTTCTCCTCGAAGATCGGGGTGTTCTGGACCGCGTCCTCGTAGGGTCCCGGGGTGCCGTAGCTGTCGCGGACGCTGGCGTTCCAGGGGGTCGGCGGGTACGGGTGGTAGTTGGCGATCTTGCCGTCCCTGATCACCATGTGGTGGGAGAGGACGCCGCGGACCGCCTCGGTGAAGCCGCAGCCGATGGACTCGTCGGGCACCTCGAACTTCTCCCAGGTCTGTGTGCGTCCGGCGCGGACCTCGTCGAGCGCCTTCTCGGCGAAGTGCAGGGCCACGGCGGCGGTGTACGCCTGGAAGTAGGTGCGGGCGCGGTTGCGCTCCAGTGCGTTGCTCCACTTCGGGATCCGCCACTCGAAGCTGGTCTCCGGCTTGGTCAGGGAGCGCGGCAGGTTGATGACGACGCTGTGGCCGGTGGACTTGACGTAGCCGCAGTCGACGAGTCCGGAGAGCGCGGTGGACCACAGGCGGGCGAGGGGCCCGCCGCCGGTGTCGAGGGCGAGGTGGTCCTTGCCGTCGAACCAGCGCGGGGACATCACCCAGCTGTACTTGTCCTCGAAGTTCCGCTTCTGCGGGGCGGGGATGGTGTGCTGGTTCCAGGGGTGGCGCGGGTCGACGGGGTTGCCGAGCGGGTCGTGGGTGACGAACTGCTCCCGGCCCGCCCAGTCGTCGTAGTAGGAGCTGCCGAGCAGGATGCGGATGCCCAGGTTGATCTCGGTGAGGTCGTTGGTGACGAGCTTGCCGTCCACGACGATGCCGGGGGTGACGAACATCCGCCGGCCCCAGTCGGTCATGTTGCGGTAGGTGAAGTCGCAGTGGTCGGGGTCGTTGAGCGCGCCCCAGCAGCCCAGCAGAACGCGGCGGCGGCCGACCTCCTCGTAGCCGGGCAGCGCCTCGTAGAAGAAGTCGAAGAGGTCGTCGTGGAGCGGGACGACGCGCTTCATGAATTCGACGTAGCGCATCAGGCGGCTGAGGTAGTCGGTGAAGAGCTGGACGGAGGCGACGGTGCCGACGCCGCCGGCGTAGAGCGTGGAGGGGTGGACGTGCCGCCCCTCCATCAGGCAGAACATCTCCCGGGTGTAGCGGCTGACCTGGAGCGCTTCGCGGTAGAACTCGCCTTCCAGCGGGTTGAGGGAGCGCATGATGTCGGCGATGGTGCGGTAGCCGTGCGCGGCGGCGTGCGGGGCCTCGGTGCGTTCGGCGAGGTCGAGGACGCCGGGGTTGGTCTCGCGGACCATCTTCTCGCAGTAGTCCACCCCGACCAGGTTCTCCTGGAAGATGTTGTGGTCGAACATGAACTCCGCGGCTTCGCCGAGGTTGATGATCCACTCGCCGAGGTGCGGCGGCTTCACGCCGTACGCCATGTTCTGTGCGTACACCGAGCAGGTGGCGTGGTTGTCCCCGCAGATGCCGCAGATGCGGCTGGTGATGAAGTGGGCGTCGCGGGGGTCCTTGCCGCGCATGAAGACGCTGTAGCCGCGGAAGACCGACGAGGTGCTGTAGCACTCCGCCACCCGCTTCTGCTTGAAGTCGATCTTTGTGTGGATGCCGAGGCTGCCCACGATCCGCGTGATCGGATCCCAGGACATCTCGGTCAGTCCGCTGCCGTCCGCGGAGGTCTTCGTCGTCGGTGCCATCGTGTCTGCGGTGCCCTTCACCTTCGTCAAACGGGGAGGTCGGTCGGGTCGGGTTGCGACGGGGGTGTCACCACGGGGCGCGGTAGCCGGTGGTGAGTTCGGTGCCGGTGTGGCGCCAGCGCGGTTCCTTGTCCACCGTCTTGAGGGTGATCTCGCGCAGCTTGCGGATGACGCCGCCGTAGAGGCCGCTGGCGGTGGTGGAGAAGATGCCGCCGGGCGGCGGGTCCATGAACGGCATGAACTTGTCGGGGAAGCCGGGCATGGTGCAGGCGATGCAGATGCCGCCGACGTTGGGGCAGCCGCCGATCCCGTCCATCCAGCCGCGCTTGGTGACGTTGCAGTGGACGACCGGGCCCCAGCAGCCCAGTTTGACCAGGCAGGTGGGCGAGTCGTAGGTGGTGGCGAACTCGCCCTGTTCGTAGTACCCGCCGCGGTCGCAGCCCTCGTGGACGGTGGCGCCGAAGAGCCAGGTGGGGCGCAGCTTGTCGTCCAGCGGGATCATCGGGGCCGAACCGGCCGCCTGGTGAAGGAGGTAGGTCAGGGTCTCGGCGAAGTTGTCCGGCTGGATGGGGCAGCCCGGGACGCAGACGATCGGGATGCCGGCGCCGGATTTCCAGTCCCAGCCGAGGTAGTCGGGGACGCCCATCGCGCCGGTGGGGTTGCCCTCCATGGCGTGGATACCGCCGTAGGTGGCGCAGGTGCCGATGGCGACGACGGCGAGGGCCTTCGGGGCGAGGCGGTCGATCCATTCGCTGGTGGTGATCGGCTGGCCGGTCGCGGGGTCGTCGCCGAAGCCGCACCAGTACCCCTCGGCCTTGATCGCCTCGTTGGGGATGGAGCCCTCGATGACCAGGACGAACGGTTCGATCTCGCCGCGTTCCGCCTTGAAGAACCATTCGATGAAGGCGTCCGCGCCCTGGACCGGGCCGCATTCGAAGTCGATCAGCGGCCAGTGCACGGCGATCTTCGGCAGGCCGGGGAGTCCCTGGAGGGCGATCTGTTCGATGCTGGGCTGGGTGGCGGCGGTCAGCGACACGGAGTCGCCGTCGCAGCTCAGACCGGCGTTGATCCAGAGGATGTGGATCGGCGCCGCCTCCTCCGTACCGGCGGAGGGCGGGGCGGTGGAGCCGTTCGGAGCCGATGGTGCTGCATCCATGAGGATGCCTCCTCTGGGGTCCGGGGCAGGAAAGGCCGCATAAGGCAGATAACGTGCCTGCTGCCCGTGATAGCAGCCGACACGCCGCGTGACGCCGTCGAGCGGGGCAGTCCAGTGATGCCCGTACGGCAGTCCGGGGACGGGGTGCGGACCGGCCCGCCGGGGCGCGGGCCGGGGCCCTCGGCGCTCTCCCGCTCCGTGCGGTCCGGAGTATTGACGCGCCCCGGCGCGGGGTCCACGCTGTGGAGCGATTGGTCTGGACCATCTCCACTCTCCGGGAGGTCATGTGCCCACCCGTCACCCCCGCGCGCTCGGCGCCGTCACCGCCGCGGTCTGCCTCGCGCTCACCGCCGCCGGTACGGCGCTCGCCGCGGGCCGCCCCACCGCCCCGCCGCCACAGGCCCTGGGCGGCAACTGGTACGCGGCCGCGCCCTATCTCATGCCGCTCGACAACGACCCGCCGGACGCCGCAGCGGTGATGGACGCCACCGGCCTCAAGGCCTTCCAGCTCGCTTTCGTCCTGGCGCCGAACGGCGGCGGCTGTACGCCGACGTGGGACGGCACCGCCCCGGTGGAGTCGGACACCGCGGTCGCCGGGGTGATCTCCGCGATCCGGGCGAAGGGCGGCGACGTCTCCGCCTCCATCGGCGGCTACGGCGGCACCAAGCTCGGACAGGCCTGCTCCACCCCCGAGGCGACGGCCGCCGCGTACCAGAAGGTGATCGACACCTACGCCCTCAAGGCGCTCGACTTCGACCTGGAGGAGCCGGAGTACGAGAACACCGCCGCCATCCACAACGAGATCGGTGCCGCCAAGATCCTCCAGCAGCGGAACCCCGGGCTCTATCTCTCGGTCACCACGGCGGGGACGGCGGACGGCACCGGCTGGTTCGGCAAGCAGATGCTGAACGAGGCGAAGTCCCAGTCCTTCACCCCGGACAACTTCTCCGTCATGCCGTTCGACGGCGGCTTCGACGGCGCCGATTCCCAGACCGCTGCGCTGGTGAAATTCCAGGACGTCCTGCGGTCCACCTTCGGCTGGGACGAGGCCACCGCCTACGCCCACGAGGGCATTTCCCAGATGAACGGCCGCAGCGACACCGGGGAGTACTTCACCCAGGAGGACTTCCGGAAGGTGCTGGACTTCGCGACCGCCCACCACATGGCGCGCCTGACGAACTGGTCCGTCAACCGCGACCGCGAGTGCACCCCGCCGGACAACAACGGCCGCACCTCCGGTACGTGCAGCAGCGTGCCGCAGGGCGCGTACGACTTCACCGCCTACTCGGTGAAGTTCGCCCAGGCCACCGGGTGAGAGCGGTCCGTCCGGCCGGCCGGGCCCCGTGGGGCCCGTCCGGCCGGACGGACCCGCCGTCCCGGGAGCGTCGTCAGCAGCTCAGGTTGGCGCCGGGCTCGGTCCCGAGGATCTTCACGAAGTTCTGGTAGTTGTCGATCCGACTCTGCACCTGGCCGGGGTTGCCGCCGTTGCACTCGATGGTCCCGTTGATGGCGCGGATCGTCTCGCCGAAGCCCGCGCCGTTGACCATCGCGTCGTGCGGCGTCATGGTGCCCGGGCCCTTCTGGGTGTTCCAGTACCAGAGCGCGGTCTTCCAGGCGACGGCCGGATCCTGCTCGACCAGCGACGGGTTGTTCAGCAGGTCGATGCCGAGCGCGTCCCCGGCCGCCTTGTAGTTGAAGTTCCAGCTCAGCTGGATCGGGCCGCGGCCGTAGTACGCGGCCTGACCCGCCGGACAGCCGTAGGGCTGGGTGGCGTCGCAGTAGTGCGGGTAGTTGCCGGTGTTCTGCTCCACGACGTAGACGAGACCGCCGGTCTCATGACCGACGTTGGCGAGGAAGGCGGCGGCCTCCTGGCGCTTGACGGTGTCGCTCCCGGTGTTCGCGAACTCCGGGTAGGCACTGAGCGCGTCGGTCAGCCCCTGGTACGTGTAGAACGCGTTCCGGTTCGGGAACATCTGGTTGAACTGCGCCTCGCTGACGACGAAACCCTCCGCCTTGGTCGCGGCCTTCGTACAGGTCAGAGCGGTCGGGGCACATCCGGGCGCGGCCCCCGCAGGGGCGGCGGGCGCCAGTACGGCCACTCCCGCGGCGAGAGTGGCGGCGCCGATCAGGGCGGCGATACGTGATCTCATCGGGAACTCCTTCGTGCGACCGCCCGCCGGGCGGGAGCACCGGGCCTCATGGGCTCCGGGCCACCGGGCGGGAAGCGGCCGCTGTGGGGGAATTGCCTTACCGAGCAGGCCTGCCGGGCGGCATCGCCGCGCAGGCCGGGTGGAACACCACGGCACGCGAAAAGGACCGCGAACCGGCTGCGGTCTAGACCAACATCAGGCTAGAGGCGCCGCGCGGGGTGCGTCCATACCGCGTCACGGACGAGCGAACTCTCCGACCGTGCCCCGTATCTGACAGCGCATCAGTACGCCGTGCCGCGCCCCGCCCCACCGGCGCACACCGATGACCGTCACACGCTCTCCGCTGCCCGAATGCGCCCGCTCGCCCCCGTCCCGACTTGAACATCCTGGTGGGAAGCCCGGAGACTGGACGGGCCCGGCTCCCTCCCGCACGCGGTGATCCCGGCATGCCCGCACGGCGGCGCTACAGACCCAGACCACAGCACTATCCGTTGGAGGCCCCATGCCGGTGTCGCGTGGCGACACACTGAGGGTCGAGACCCTCGGGCCGCTTCGCGCGTACGCCGGCGACCGGGAGCTGACCCTCGGCCCCCCGAAGCAGCGCGCGACGTTCGCCATCCTCGCCCTGCGGGCCGGAAAGGCGGTCTCCCGTGACGAATTGATCGACGGCCTCTGGGGCGAGTCGCCCCCGGCCACCGCGGTCGGCAGCCTCCACACCTACGTCTCCGGCCTCCGCCGGATACTCGCCGGCCCCGGCGACCCACCGCTTCCGACGACCAGCTCCGGACAGGGCTACGCGCTCCGCCTCGCCCCCTCGCACCTCGACGTCGTCGTGGTGGAACAGCTGGCGGAGCAGGCCCGCGGCAGCCGGGCCCGGCAGGAACCGGCCGCCGCCGTCAGCGCCTACGACCGGGCGCTGGCACATTGGCAACCGGGCTCCCCGCTCAGCGGACTCCCCGGCCCGCTCGCCGCCGCACACCGGACCCGGGTCTCGGAACTGCGGCTGAGTCTGCTGCTGGAGCGCGCCGAGTCCCTGCTGGACCTCGGCGAACCCGAGCGGGTGGCCGACCAGTTGCAGCGGCAGCTCCCGGACCACCCGTACCACGAACGGTTGAGCGCCCTGCTGATGACGGCCCTCAACCGGAGCGGCCGCACCGCCGACGCCCTCGCCCACTACCACGGCCTGCGCAGACGCCTCGCCGACGATCTGGGGATCGATCCGACGACGGAGCTGCGGACGCTGTACACCTCGCTGCTCACCGACCCTCCGGCCAGCCCGGCCCCGGCGGTCGCCGAGCCGGTCAGACCGGCCCAACTGCCCCAAGGTGTGGGAAGGTTCACGGGCCGCGCCGATTCCGTGCGGCAGGTGCTGGACGCGGCGCGCGAGACCGCGCCCGGGGCGTCGCGTATCGCGATGATCGTCGGGGTCGGCGGCGTCGGCAAAACCGCGCTCGCCGTGCACTGCGGCCATCAGCTCGCCGATGCCTACCCGGACGGCCAGTTGTACGTGAACCTGCGGGGCTTCGACCCCAAGCGCCCGGCCGGCACACCGGCGGACGTGCTCCATCATCTGCTCACCTCCCTCGGCGCCGGGGCGATCCCCGCGGGCGAGGAGGCGCGCATCGCGCTGTGGCGCAGCCTCGTGCGGAACAAGCGGCTGCTCATCGTCCTCGACAACGCCGAGTCCGCCGATCAGCTGGACAGCCTGCTGCCCGGCGGCGGCCCGTCCTTCACCCTCGTCACCAGCCGCAATCGGCTCGGCGGTCTCGCGGTCCGGTACTCCGCCCGCCGGGTGACGCTGTCCCCGCTCGACGCCGGGGAGTCCCTGGAACTGCTCTCCGACGCGATCGGCGGGTCCCGGGTCGGCGAGGAGGCCGCGGCGGCCCGCCGCCTCGCGGAGCTGTGCGGGCATCTGCCGCTGGCGCTGCGGATCGTCGCCGACCAGGTGTCGGCGGGCCCGCGACCGCAGATCGCCGACCTGGTCGCCGACCTGGAGGACGTATGGCGCCGGCTCGACGCACTGGAGATACCCGGCGACGAGCTGGCCTCCGTCCGCGGGGTGCTCTCCTGCTCCTACGCCAAGCTCCCCGCCGAGGAGGCGCACGCCTTCCGCCTCCTCGGCCTGTTCCCGGGCGGCAGCATCCGGCTGGAGACGGCCGCCGCCCTGCTGGACGCCCCGGCGCCGGCCGCGGCGGACGCGCTGCGGAGCCTGGCCGCCCAGAATCTGCTGGAAATCTCCGGCAGCCGCTATGTCATGCACGATCTCACCCGCATCTACGCGGAGGAGGTGTGCCGGGGCGGTGAGTCCGCCGCCTCGCGGCGCGGAGCGCTGGAGCGCGCGCTCCGCTGGCATCTGCAGACGCTGTCACACGGCCGTACCCTCGACGAACCGCCCCTGCCGTTCGCCGTCGAGGCCGACCCCGCGGGCGGTGAACCGCCGAGGTTCGCGGACCGGCAGGAGATGACGGCCTGGTGCGCCCAGGAGTGGGAGAACCTCGGTCCGCTCGTCCGCACGGCACACCGGATCGGCTGCCACGACGCGGCCTGGCAGCTGACCTACCTGCTCTTCGACTACTTCGCCACGGCCGGACAGGCCCAGGACTGGGCCGAGACGCTGCGGATCGGCCTGCGCAGCGCCGAACTGACCGGGAACCGCACCGCCGAGGCCGCGCTCCTCAACCACCTGGGCGTGGCCCACTCCCGGATGGCGCGGAACGACTCCGCCGTGGAACAGCTGGAGCGCGGGCTGCGGCTCGCCGACGAGCTCGACGACGATCTGCTGCGTACCAGCCTGCTCGGCAACCTGGCCGCCACGCTGCGGGACACCGAACACCCGGTGGCACTCCGGTACGCGGAACAGGCGTTGACACTGGCCTGCCGGACCGGCTCCGCGTACCACCGGTCCGGCTGCCTCGACGTCCTCTGCGGACTGCACGCCGCGCACGGCGAGTTCGAGGAATCGGTGCGCTACGGCGTTCCCGGTCTGGAGGCGGCACGGCGCTCCCGGGACCCGCTGCTGGAAGCGAATCTGCTGATCAACCTGGGCCTGGCGGAACACGGGCTCGACGACACCGAGACGGCCACCCGGTACTTCCGGGACGCGCTCGCCCTGTGCTCCGCCAACGGCGACCGCTATCACGAGGCGTTGGCTCTCTCCGCCCTGTCCCGGATGGCGCGGCCGACGGGGTTCCAGCGGACGGCCGAGGATCTGGCGGACCAGGCGCGGGAGAAGGTGGCGGAGCTGGGCACCGCGGAGGCCGCCGTCGTCACCGGCCTCGTGGCCTCGTTGGACGCCATCGGCGCGGGCCCGGCGGCACCGATCCGCTGTACGGCGCTGGGCGGCGTCACCCCGCTGCGCTGATCGCGCTGCCACAGCACCACCGCTTCGACCCGGCTGCCCGCGCCCAACTGCCGGAAAATGCGGTTGAGATGGTTCTTCACGGTCTTCTCGCTGAGGCTCAGCCGTTCGGCTATCTCGGCATTGCGGGCGCCGCGGGAGACCAGGGTCATCACCTCGTGCTGACGCCGGGAGAGGGCGGACTCCGCGGACCCGGAGGCGTGGTCCGGTGTCTCCGGCGCCGGGGCGGGTTCGGGCCGGTCCCCCGGGTCGGTCGCCGGGCCGGTGTCGCCGGCCTGGTCGACCACGTTCAGCCGGTACTCCGCGCACAGCCGCCGCGCCGCCTGCGGGCCGCGGCGGACGATGCCGCCCGCCCGCCGCTCGGGCACGGCCTCCAGCACGGGCCGGGGAGCGGCGGTGCCACCCGTCGGCCGGACATCGACCTCGACGTACGGCATCTGGACGATGTCCACGTCGAGGTTCTTGTCGGCGAAGACCTGCTTGATCCGAGCCAGGATGTCCGGGCTGACGATGGCGATGCGTATCCGCTCGGCGATGTTCTGCTGGAGGGAGGAGGTGGCACTGGCGCTCATATCCTCAGCGTGCCGGAAGCGGCTTCATGTTCTCTTCATACCCGCCTCATGCGGGTGCACCGGCTTCGCCGGCCGGTGGTCCCGCCTCCGCCGCGGGGGCCAACGTGTCGAGTTCCGCGAGGACTTCGTCCTCGGTCGGGGCGTCGATCCGGTTCGACCAGCGCAGCGTCGACACGATCATGTCGAAGAGCAGCATGACGGCCTTGACCGGCTCGGCCTCCAGGTCGCCGTCGGTCAGCACGGTGTAGGTCAGGAGTCCCCACACCCCGGGCGCGTCCGGATTGGACACGTAGTACGAGACCCGCCAGGACGGCGCCTTGCGTCCCGCGCGGGCGCTGTCCACGACGGCGGTGAGCCGGACCGCCGGTGCCTGGCCGATCTCCAGGTAGCTCCCGGAGTCCCCCGCGTCGGCGAGGATGGACGCCAGCAGGGCCTCGGCGTCCTCGTCCTCCTCACCGCTTTCGATGACGGTGACCACCAGGGACCCGGGCAGCTTGACGCCGTTGAACTCGCGCAGCGGCAGCAGCACCGAACGGGCGCCCTGCCGGGCGGCCTCGTCGGTCGCCTCGATCAGCTCCTTGCGGAGCATCCGCCGGAACGGGCCCGCCTTGTCGCGCGGCAGCGTATCGGGCAGGTGATGGCGGATCAGCTCGTCGACGACCCGGCCGCGCAGCTTGGTGGTGTCCGTGGTGGTGGGGATCTGCACCCAGCCGTCGGGCAGGACCAGTTCGAAGTCGATCACGACCGCACCTCGTTCTGCGGCGCCTGGAAGGCGAGCCGGGCCCGGCCGCCGTCGGGCTGCGGCACACTTTCCTCCGCGATCTGCTGCATCAACTGCTCCACTCCCGAACCGATGACGGCCATCAGTCCCATGTCGAACACCAGCGTCGACAGCAGGACGTCCACACCGATGTCCGTGCCGTCGGCGCCCTGGGGGATGTCGAGGCGCAGTGCCGCCCCGATGCGTCCGTAGGCCGCGCCGTCGTCCGTCCGTCCCAGGGCGAACACCCGGAACCCGTCACCGCTCAGGGTGGTCACGTACTCCACCGTGGGCGGCCGGGTGTCCCCCTCGGCGCCGCCGGCGCCCATCAGCTCCAGGAGGTAGTTCGGGTCGTCGGCCTCGGGCCGGTGGAACTCCACGACGACCGGGACGGGTGCCCAACGCGGCGCGCCCTCCTCCAGGAACGCCGCGCCCCAGGCCAGCCGGGACCAGGCGGGCAGCTGGGCCGCGCGCTCGCGGAGCCAGGCGGCGATGGCGAGTCCCACCGCTTCCCCGGTCAGGGGGAAGTCGTCCGGGACCTCCTCCGCCCAGGACTGCCGGGCGGCGGCGTCCAGCCCTTCGGCCGTCCACTCGGTGAAGAGTTCCGTCACGTGCCGGGCCCAGGGGTCTTCCTCCCCCTCGCCCGGCACCTCGCCGGGCACCCATTCCCAGTGCCAGGGGACATCGGTCAGTGCCGAAATTTTCTCGTTCATCGTTTCTCCCCTCGCCTCAGGTCGCCGCTACGCCGGGTTGACATCGGGGATCCATTGCATGTTGCGTCCGCCGGTGTAGATCATTCCGCCGAGGCCGACGGCGCCGTTCACACCGCCCCAGACGTACCAGAGCTTGTTGATGTTCCCGAGGCCGGCTGCGTTCACGATGTTCGCCAGGTCGCGCGCGCCCTGGATGCCGGCGATGGTGCTGCCGAAGTCCTTGCCGAACGTGAGCGGGTTCTTGCCCAGGTTGCCCCAGAACTTGCCGACATCCTTGAACTGGGCCCCGGTGGAACCCCAGAACCCCTTGTCGGGGGTGGGGAAGCCGCCCTTCTTCAGCAGCCAGTCGGAGGCCGGGTTGTTGAACCACTCCGACAGGTTCCGCCAGTTGGCGGCGGCGTTGTTCGGGAACGGGTTGTTCGGGCCGAACGGCCTGGAGAAGTTCGGCACCGGCCTGCCGCCCCCGACCGCACGCCCGCCCGGCCCGAGCGGGACCATCTCGATGTTCTTCCCGCCCCCGGCGATCGGGCGGAAGCCCCATTTGCCGAGGGTGGTGAGCTTGGCGGTGTTGGAGATCCCCTTTGTCACCACCGAGGCGATACCGCCGAGACCGGCGAGACCGACACCGACGGAGGCCATGATGACGTCGAGGAGGCTGCCCTTGCCGTGGGCGTAGAGCACGGAGCTGGCGACGAGTGAGACCACACCCGCCGCGATTCCCGCAAAGACCAGGAGGTTCACCCCTGGAATGAGGATCGCGAGGACGCCGAGGACCAGGCCGATCCAGCCGAAGATCTCACCGATCTTCGCCAGCACGGCATCGATCTTGTCCTTGGTGGAGTCGGTCAGACCGTCGTCGTACTTCTTGCAGTTGACCGCGTCGCCGAAGCGCTTGCCCGCCACATTCAGCGCGTTGACGGCGTCGTCGAGCCGCTTCTTCGCCGCGGCCATCTTGTCGTCGGCGCCCTTGGTGGCCTTGTTCTTGGCGTCGCCCTTGGCCTTCTCGTCGGCGGAGATCTCGCCGTCGTCGTCCTTCTTGGCATCCGGCATGCCCTTGGCCTTGGCCTGTTCGCCCTTGGCCTCCTCCGCGTCGGTGCGCGCCGCCGCGGTCTCCTTCAGGGCGTGATCCAGATCCGGCTCGTACTTCTTGATCTCGCTCGCGACGTCGCGGTAGCGGACCCCGGCCTTCTCCAGACTCTCCTTGATCGACTTGGCGTCGTCCTTGAGCCCCTCGACGTACTTGCCCACCAGGCCGTCGCTGCCGGACGAGACGACCTTCTCCAGCTTGGCGACGGCGTCGTCGATGGTGTCGGCGATGAACTCGTAGCGCTTCTGCGAGCTCTCGATCCGGTCGGGGTCCGCGTTGTGGACGGGGTCCGAACTACGGTCCAGTGGCGACCAGTCCAGTTTCCTGACTGACATCGGCTCTCCTCAGCTGTCCTTCTTGAACGTGTCCAGCAGCTGCTGATCACCGTCGGCGAAAGCCTTGTCGAGCTCGGACACCTTGTCGCGGAAGCTCTTCATGCTCTTGACCATGTCGTCACGGTGGACGGTCCAGTTGTCGGCGAAGTCACCCATCGAGAGATTGGCGTTGAGCTGTCCCCAGAGACCCTTGTCGTCGTTCTGGAAGTCGAGCGCCCCCTCGAACTGGCTGATCAGTTCGCTCAGGTCGCTGGCCAGGGTGCCCAGGTCCTTCACCACGAGGTCTGCCATCACTGCCCCCTACGGTTGTCCGCGGCCGCCGTGGGAGGGACCGCCGTCGGAATCTGTGTGGTCATCAGGGTGCCGCTGCCCAGGTGCAGCAGGCCGGCGCCCGGCACGACCTTCGGTGCCACCTGGGCACGGGTGAGCCGGACGCCCACCAGGTCGCCGTCGCCCAGGTTGGGCGGCGACAGCAGGACACCACGGCGGTTCTTCTTGATCTCCGACTGCCAGCCGGAGAAGCCCACGCCCACGGTGGCGACGTCACCGCCGATGATCACGCCACGGTTGCTGCCGGACGCCTTGCGGACGAACGTCTTCAGCCAGTCGCGGCAGATCAGGTCGCGCCACACCTCGGCGTCGTCGACCACCAGCACCACCGGGCCCTCACCCGGGTCGAGCAGTTCGGCGAACTGCTGCTCGGTGGGCTGCTCGTCGGTGAGGACGCCGCGGACCCCGGCCCGGCCGGCGAAGGCGCGCAGCGGGGAGTTCATCGGCGCGCCGATCACCACCTCGGCGCCGCCGCGCAGCAGCGACTCCGTCATGACACCCAGCGCGGTGCTGCGGCCGGAGCGGGAGGGCCCCGCGACCAGGAAGGTCGGCTGGTCGCCACGGAGGTCGGCGCCGACCGGTTCGAGGTCGTCGCCGGCCACGCCCACCAGCGCCCACATCGGCTCGGGTGTGCCGACCATGTCCCAGGCCTGCTCGAAGGAGAGCTCGGTCGGCATCACCGCGATGCGGTTGGGCCGGGCCGACTTCGGGACCGCGGCCTCCCGCTCGATCAGCCGGTCGGCCAGCGCGTGCACCGCGGCGACCTGCGCCGGGCCCGACGGGTCGGCCGCGACCAGCGCGACCTGCGTCTCGACCGCGTTGATCGCGCGGTAGCCGCGGCCCGGCGGCAGGTTCTCGGGGATCTTGCGCGGGTTGAGCCCGGCCAGGCTGGCGTCCGTACGGTCCGAGAGCCGCAGGATGAGCTTGTCCTCGCAGAGCGACGCCATCCGGCCGCTCAGCAGCATCCGGTCGCCCGCGATGACGAGGTGGACGCCCGCGCTGCCGCCTTCACGGTGCAGGGTCTGGATCGTCTCGGCGAGCGTGCCGCCGTCGTACTCGCCGAGGGTGCCCATGAAGCCCTCCCAGCGGTCCAGCAGCAGCACGATGTGCGGGAGCCGCTCCTCGGCGGGCCGGGCCGCCCGCTGCTCGGCGACGTCCGCGAACCCGGACTCACCGAGCAGCCGCTGACGGCGCTGCACCTCGTCGTGGAGCCGCTTGAGCAGCCGCACCGCGCGGTCGGTCTCCGTGCGCTGCACCACCGCGCCGCAGTGCGGCAGCCGGCTCAGGGAGAGCAGCGCGCCGTTGCCGCAGTCGAGCCCGTACAGATGGAGATCGGTGACGCTGGAGGCGCTGGCCGCGGCGGCGGCGAAGGTGCGCAGCGCCGCGGAGCGGCCCGAGCGGGGGGCGCCGACGATGTGCAGATGGCCGAAGGTGGCCATGTCCACCGTCGCCGGTTCCTGGAGCTGCTGGGTCGGCAGGTCCTGGATCGCCCAGGAGAACACGGGGTCCTTGCCGGAGCCGTAGACCGGTTCCTTGGCCAGTTCGACCACCGGGGACAGCGGCAGCGGCGGGAGCCAGGGGCGGCGCTGCGGCGGGATGTTCAGCAACTCCCCCGCCTGGCGTACCGACTTGACCAGGACCGACAGGTCGGTCGCCTCTTCGGTCTCCCCGGCGGCGCGCGGCCGCTGCGGTGCCGGCAGCCCCAGGTCCAGCCAGGAGACCGGCTGGAGGAACGGCGCGACGACCTGCTCGGACCGGTTCGCGGACGGGCGGCGGCCGCCGACCCGGCCGGTCTGGAAGGGGATCAGCGAGCTGTGCCCGAGGCGGGCGTAGGCCCGGCCGGGGGTCGAGGCGGAGATGTTGGCGGCCTCGGCGTCGTCGATGACGTCGGTGCTCTCCCCCGCGTCGGTCACCCGCAGCGCGATCCGCAGGTTGGTGTTGGCGCGGATCTCCGAGGAGACCACGCCGGAGGGCCGCTGGGTGGCCAGGATCAGGTGGATGCCGAGGGAACGGCCCCGCTGGGCGACGTTGACCAGACCGGTCACGAAGTCCGGCAGTTCCCGTGCCATGGAGGCGAACTCGTCGATGACGATGAGCAGCCGCGGGATCGGCTTCAGTTCGGGCCGGCGGGTCGCGTAGTCGAGGTAGTCCTCCAGGTCCTTGGCGCCGGCGGCGGCGAGGAGTCGCTCACGGTGGGTCAGCTCGGCGCCGAGCGAGGTCAGGGCGCGTTCGACGAGGTGCGGGTCGAGGTCGGTCACCAGCCCGACGGTGTGCGGCAGATGGACGCACTCCTTGAAGGCGGCGCCGCCCTTGTAGTCGATCAGCACGAACGTCATGGCGTCCGGGCGGTTGGCGACGGCCAGGGACGCCACCAGCGTCTGGAGGAACTCCGACTTACCGGAGCCGGTGGTGCCGGCGACCAGGCCGTGCGGGCCGTGGCTGACCAGGTCGAGGGAGAACGGTCCGTCGAGCGTGTAGCCGACGACGGCCTTGGTGCTGCGGCCGCCGCCGCGCCACACGCCGGCGACGGAGGCGGCGTCGGGCTCCTCCATGCCGAGGGTCTCCAGCAGACGCGCGGAGCCCGGGAGCGCGGATTCGCCCTGGTTCTTGCTGACGTCCCGCAGCGGGGCGAGGTGACGCCCGGTGGACTCGTACCAGCTGTCCACGACCTCGTCGGCGAGGATGCCGTCGATCTGGTCGGCGCGCTGCTGCCGCAGGGTCGCGGGCAGGCCCGCGCCGCCGACGACGACGGTGGCGCACTCCTCGGGGAGGGTCCGCTCGTCGCCGTCCACGCAGATGCAGTAGACGCCGACGGCGGGGCCTTCGCGCAGGATGGTCACCACGCCGGGCAGGGCGCGCAGCCGCCGGGCGCCGTCCATCACGACGACGATGTCCGGGTCGCTCAGCACGACCTGCGAACCGGCCTGGAGCCGTACCTGCTTGCGGACGTTGATCAGCTCGATCAGCTCGGCGACGCGGTGGCTGAGGGTCTGGGCGTCGGCGCCGACCAGCGCCAGCGCCTGCTGCCCCAGCAGGGGGCGGGTGTGCGGCAGCCAGGCCGCCCACTCCCACAGCCGTTCGCCCGCCGGGTCGGTCAGGACGTACAGCTGCATGTCGCGCGGGCTCTGCAGCACGGCCAGCTGGCCGGCCAGCCAGCGGGCCATCTGCCGGGGCCACTCCTCGTGTCCGGCGACGCCGACGACGCCCGCGTGGGCGAGGGAGAAGGCGACCGGGACGTCCGGAGCGGCCCGCAGATCGCGGCGGTGCCGGCCGCCCGCGGCCTCCTCCTCCACCATGACCTGGGTGGGGAGGTCGGCGATGCCGACGCGGACCAGCAGGTGGTCGGGGTCGACGCGGCGGCGTTCCCAGAGCCTGGCGTGCGGGCCGGTCGCGATGACCTGCAGCTCGCCGGGGTCGGGGCTGGCGGTGCGGCGGTCCAGCCGCTCCTGGTCCAGCGCGTCGGCGATCTCCTGCTCGATCTCGGCCCGCTGCTGCTGGAACTCGGCGATCTTGCGGCGGTGGCCGACCTTGCCCTGACGCCGCCCGGAGATCCAGTTGCCGATCATCATGACCGGGGACATACCGGCCATGAGCAGGAACATCGGGTTGTCCGACACCAGCGCGATCACCCCGCCGAAGACGGCGGGCAGGGACGCGGCGAGCCACGGCAGCGCGTTCGGTGTCGGAGCCTTGGGCTCGGCGGGGAGCCGGAATTCGGTGCGCTTGGTGGGCGGCAGCAGCCGCGGCGGACGGTTGTAGTCCAGGTACTCGCCGTCCGGAGAGGGGTCGACGATGGCGTCCGGGCTCCGGACCGGCTGCACCTCCAGCAGGGTGTCCCCGCAGCGCAGTTGCGCATTGGGCTCCCAGCGGACCTCGTGCCCGGGCAGCGGGACGCGGTCCAGCTGGGAGTCGCCGGTGGAGGCGGAGAGGTGCACCGTCGCGTCCAGGAAGACCCGGATGACGGCGACCTGGGCCGGTTGGTCGCGTCCCAGCCGGACGCGGCCACGGGAGCCGATCACGTGCTCACCGGCGTCCAGGTGCCACACCTGGCCCGCTCCCGTGCCCGCCACCGCCCGGACGGTGACCAGTCCTGCCCGTTTCCTGGTGCCCTTGCCGGGCCGGTCCAGCCACAGGACGCTGCCGTCGTGGATACCGCTCTGCGAGAGGGACTGGTCGAGGTCGAGCAGCTGCCCGTCGAGGTAGACCTCGGGCAGTTGGGCGCCGCCCGCCACCCCTACGCTGGCCAGCAGTGTGCGGACGACCTCGCGCAGGACGGTGCCGGGATCCGCGTCCACGACCAGATCGGCCGACACGTCCGGTTCCCGGGCGATGGTGATCATCATGGGCATGGCCGCTCCCTCTCGCTGCCGACCGGCTTTCCGCGTTACTTCTTGTTCAGCGAGCCGGACAGCTGGGTGTCCATGTCCTGCATCGCGGTGACCGCCTTGTCGAGCCACTGCGACAGCTGGTCGAGGGTCTCCATCGCCGTGTTCGCCGAGGTGACGAACTCGGTGTGCACCTCTTCGAACTTGCCGGACGCCTGGTCGGTGACGAAGCCGCTGGCGGTCAGGTTGTCGACGATGCTCTTGCACTCGCTGAGCTTGGCGTCGATGTCGGACTTGTTGTTGCGCATACGGGTCGCGCTGTCCTGCATCTCGCCGTACGTCACGTTCATGTTCGCCATGAGAGACATCCCTTCTGCTGTCGCCTGAGCCGTCTTACGGCACATCGGCACTCGCCGGTACTCCCCGGCACGGACGCGCTCGATGCTAGGAACGGAAAGGCGGTAGGGTCCACAACTGCCGGGCGGAGATGGGCCCAAGGGCCCAAGCTGACCCCCCACTCCGCGTTGACACCCCCACGCGCGGCGCGCCAACGTTCCTTTCACGCCTGCGAACCCGTGCGGAGCCTCCCCGCCCGCGCACCCGCGCGAAACCCCCTCGCCGTCCGGCAGGCCCCAGTCGAGGAGTTGAAGGTGACACAGCCCAACCGACCCGCCGATCGAGAACGCCAGGGCAACTGGCTGACCCGGTTGTTCGGAAAGCGGAAAACCGAACCTCTGGCGGGGGGCCTGCGCGCCGATCACGGCCTGTGGACGGTCGACCGCGTGATGCGCGTGCTGGCCACCGCCTGTGCCCGGGAGAACCGCGAGGTACCGCTGGTCCACGCGGTCGTCGTGGGCGCCGACAGCGTGCGGTTCCTCCTCAAGACCCCCGACGGGCGCCCCCCGGCGGGCTGGACCGCCGACCCCGACGCCCGTGCCTGGTACGCCCAGCTGCGCTGGGTGCAGACCGCGGAGGTCTCGGAGGCGGCGCGGGAGCCGTATCCGCATCTGGTCTCCGTCGGCAGCAACAGCGACGGTTTCGCGCTGCTCAATCTCGCCAATTCCGGCGGGATCATCGCGCTGGAGGGCGACAGCCGGCGCGCCCGCGCGCTCGTCCAGGACTGGACGCGCGAGCTGACGACCAACCCGTGGTCGCGGGGTGTCCAGGTGGTCCGGGTCGGCTTCAAGCCCGGCACCGCGGACCCGGTCGGGACGACCGAGGTGCAGAACCTGGCCGACGCCGGGGAGGCCCTGTCCCGGCCGGCCGGCGGTGTGCTCATCCTCGCGAGCATGCCCGGCGGGCGGGACCGGGAGCGCGTCCACTACCTGGCCGACCATCCGCGGACCCCTTGGTCGGTGGTGGTCCTGGGCCGTGGTGACCGTCCGCGCTGGCGGTTCACCATCGACTCCCGGGGGCTGATCGACACCCGGCTGCTGGCCGAGCCGGTGCTGCACCCGTTGAACCCGGCGCTGAACACCCCGCCGCTCGCGGACGACGTCAAGGACGTCACGGTCACCCCGGCGCCCCGGCCGGCCGCACCGTCGGCGCGTCCCGTCCCCGGGGTGCCGGCGGACCAGCCGTCGTCCAACCGCCGCCGTAACGTCATCCTCGCCTCGGTGGTGGCCGCGGTCTGTGTCGTGGCGGCCGGGCTGGTCTTCTTCCTCACCCGGCCCGGGACGACGGCCGCCCCGGCGGCGGACCGTCCCGCGCCCTCCGCCACCACCGGGCCCGCCTCGCCCGATCCGGGCAACTCGCCCCCCGAGCAGCCCGCTCCGCCGGAGTCCCAGGGCCCGCCGAGCGACCCGAGCGCCCCGGGGTCGCCGCTGCTGCACGCCGGTACGAAGAAGTGCCTGAGCGGTGCCGCCGGCAGCGACGGGACGCCGCTGGCCCTCGCGCCCTGCGACGGCCTCCCCAACCAGCAGTGGGACATCACCCAGGACGGCACCATCCGCACCAAGGGCCTGTGCATGGACGCCGCGGGGGGCGCGACCGAGGCCGGTACCACCGTCCAGATCGCCAACTGCAGCGGGAACCCGGCCCAGCAGTTCTCCCTGCGTGACGGCACCCTGTACGCGAGCCAGGCCGACAAGTGCGTCAAGCCGGGCGGCAACGGCGGTGTCCAGCTGCAGCCGTGCACCAAGGACGACAGCGAGATCTTCCAGCGCAAGTGACGGACCGGGGAGCGGATCCCCGTACCGGCGCCACGCCCCGTCGAAGGCCCCCGGCACTGCCGGGGGCCTTCGTCGTGCGCAGACGGAGGACGGGTCACCCCGGAAGTAAACACACTGTTTCCCTGCTGTGGCTAGTGCCTGGTCAGAGCGGCCTCTGTCCCAAGATCTCTCGGGAACACTTTGTTTACCTCAACCCATTGACGCGCCCGGCGGCCGTCTCTAAGTTGATCCGCCATGGGCAAGGAGAACGCGTCGGGCGACGTGCAGCGCAAGGTGCTGGACGCCGTGGCCGAGCTGCTGTCGGAGCTGGGCTACCTGGAGCTGACCGTCGACAAGGTCGCGAAGCGGGCCGGGGTGACGCGGAAGACCATCTACCACCGGTGGCCGAACAAGGCCGCGCTGGTGGGCGAACTCCTCATCCGGGATGCGCGGATGGACACCGTGCCCGAGCTCGGCGACAGCCGGGCCGAACTGCGCCATCTTTTCGAACTGATCCTCCGCGACACCCAGGACGAGGGCACGCTCGTCCTGCCCGCCCTCTGGGCGAACATGGGCGAACCGGCGGTGATGGAACGCTTCCGCCGCGAGGTGCTGGCGCCGCGCCGCCAGGACGCCCGGGCCACCGTCCAGCGTGCGATGGTCCGCGGCGACCTGCCCCCCGACACCGATGTGGACCTGCTGATCGACGGCTGGTCGGGGGTCGTCCAGTTCCGCAGCCAGATGCGCTCGGACGTCTTTCTGGCCGCCCAGGCCGATGAGCTGGTGGACCTGGCGCTGCGCGGCGGTGTGCCCCGGCTGCGCCGCTGAGCCGGGCCGCCACCCCTCCCAAGAGCTCCGAGGAGAGCCGCCATGCCCGAAATCACCACCGCTCCACCCACAGATCTAACGAAGCGTCAGATACGGCTGGGGGTCGGGTCGATGCTCGCCTCCATGGCCGTCGTCGAGACCGTCAGCGGCTTCACCCAGCAGTACCTCTACCCCGTGCTGCCCGCCGTCGGCGCACAGCACGGGATCGGCACCGTCCAGCTGTCCTGGATCTACGTGGTCCAGCAGGTCGGCATGACGGTGTTCACCCCGCTGCTGTCCCGGCTGGGCGACAACCACGGCTACCGCAGGATCCTGCGGCTGTCCGTGGCGATGCTGGCGACCGGCTCGCTGCTGATGGCGGTGTGGCCGTCGCTGATCGGCATCGCGGTGGGCGCGCTGCTCCAGGGCAGCGTGGTCGGCTTCATGCCGCTGATGATCGGGATCCTGCGGGACCGGACCGGCGACGAGGGCGCCCGGCGCGGCATCGGCACCCTGGTCGGCGTGTTGCTGGCGGCCATCGGGCTGGCCGGCGTGGCGGCCGGGGCGATGGCCGCGGTCAGTCCGGTGCTCGGGCTGTGGACCGGTGTCGCCGTGGCGGCCCTGGGCCTGGTGGCCTGTCTGCTGATCCCGGCCGAGCGGTCGGCGCCCGCCGGGGAGGGCTTCCCGCTGGGGCCGTTCGGGCTGCTGTCGCTGGGGCTGGTCGGCATCACCCTGGCGCTCTCCCAGGGCCCGGCCTGGGGCTGGGACTCCCCGGCCACGCTGGTGAGCGGCGGGGTCGGCGTCCTGGCCGCGGCGGCCTGGCCGTTCGCGGAGCTGCGGGCCGAGCGGCCGGTGGTGGACGTCCGGATGTTCCGCAACCGGCGGGTGACGCTGGCGTCCCTGGTGACCTTCTGCCTCTCCTTCGTCACCATCGGCACGCTGGGCGCCAACTCCACCTTCCTGGGCGCCGATCCGCGGACAGCCGGGTACGGCTTCGGGCTGGGGTCGATGGCGATCGGCTTCGCGATGCTGCCGCAGGCCGCGACCGGGGTGGCCGCCTCACTGCTCACCCCGCGGGCGCTGCGGCTGCTCGGCGACCGTACGACGGTGGCGATCGGCGGCCTCTCGGCGCTGGCCGGATTCGGCGGACTGGCCCTCGTCCACGGGACGTTGACGGCGTATCTGGTGCTGTCGGCGCTGACCGGGGTGGCGATGGGCATCTTCCAGTCGGCCACCCGGGCGCTGGCGGTGGAGGCCGTACCGGTCTCCGAGACGGCCACCGCGGCGGGCGTCAACGAGCTGGTGCTCTCGCTGGGCGGGGCCGTGGGCGCCGCGCTGGTGAGTGCGGTGCTGAGCGCCCATGCGGGCACCGGCGGGCGGGTGGAGGGCGGCGGCTACACCGTCGCCTGGGCGGTCTGTGCGCTGGTGGGCGCGGTGGCCGCGGTGGCGGCGATCGGGCTGCGCACCGAACGGACATGAGAAGGAGCGAACGAGCATGACGACGAACGGACTGCGCCGCCGGGTGGCGGAGCGCGCCCGTGAACTGCGCGGGGAGCTGGTCGGGTTGAGCCACCGGCTGCACGCCGAGCCGGAGCCTGCGTTCGAGGAGCACCGGTCCGCGGCGGCGATCACCGCACTGGCGGAGCGGGCCGGGTTCACGGTGGAGCGCGGGGTGGGCGGGCTGCCGACCGCCTTCGACGCGCGCATCGGCAGCGGCGACCTGGTGATCGCCTACTGCGCGGAGTACGACGCGCTGCCGGGGCTGGGCCACGCCTGCGGCCACAACGTCAACGGGGCGTCCGCCACCGGCGCGGCGCTGGCGCTGGGCGCGGTCGCCGACGAACTCGGTCTCACCGTCCGGCTGATAGGCACCCCCGCCGAGGAGGACCGCGGCGGGAAGGCGTATCTGATCGAGGCGGGCGTCTTCGACGGTGTCGGCGCGGCGATGATGGCGCACGCCAACGACAGGGACCAGGTCAACGGCGACTCGCTGGCCATCTGCGCCTGGGACATCGCCTACACCGGCCGTCCCGCGCACGCCGCGGCCGCGCCCTGGGAGGGGGTCAACGCGCTGGACGCGCTGACCGTCGCCCAGACCTCGCTCGGTCTGCTGCGCCAGCAGCTGCCGCGGGACGCGGTGGTCCACGGCATCGTCACCGACGGCGGGCAGGCGGCCAACGTCATCCCGGCGCACACCGCCGCCCGCTACGAGGTCCGCGCCGACTCCCTGGAGCGGCTGCACGACATCCGGCGCCGCGTCCGTGCCTGCTTCGAGGCGGGCGCGGTGGCCACCGGTGCCGAGCTGACGATCACCCCGCACGGCCACGACTTCGCCGAACTCCGCCAGGACGGGGAGTTGAGCGCGCTGTACGCCGCGGCGGCGGAGGAGCTGGGCCGCACCGTCGACCGCACGCCCTGCCGGACCGCCTCCACCGACATGGGCAACGTCTCCCATCTCGTCCCGGCCATCCACCCGATGCTCGGCTACGACACCGGCGGCGCCCGCCAGCACACGGCGGAGTTCACCGCCGCCGGGACCTCCCCCGGCGCCGACCGCGCGGTCCTGGACGGCGCGGTCGCCATGGCCTGGACGGGGGTGGAGTGCGCGGCCCGCCCGGCGCTGCGGGAGCGGTTGCTGACGGGGGTGCGGGAGCGGAGCGCGTAGGTCCGCGGCCGCCGTCCGCGTCCCCGGACCGGGCGGTGGCGCAGCTGCCGGGCCGCCCGGTCCGGCCCCTTCCGGGAGACGCAGGTCACATCGGTCCGTGTCACAGGCGGCCCGGCCGTCTCGTCCCAGGTGTGTAACCCCCTGACGAACACGGAGGAGCACACCATGGACGCACGGCTGACCTTCACCACCGGTACGGACGCCCCGAAGAGCTTCAAGCATCTGATGGCCGCGGGCCGGGTGCTCACGGAGGGGCCGCTGCCGGCCGGGCTGCAGGAGCTGATCGCGCTGCGGGTGAGCCAGATCAACGGCTGCGCGGTCTGTATCGACATGCACACCAAGGAGGCCGCGGACGCCGGGGAGAGCGCGGTGCGGCTGCATCTGGTGGCGGCGTGGCGGGAGGCCACGGTCTTCACCGAGGCGGAGCGCGCCGCGCTGGAACTGGCCGAGGAGGGCACCCGGGTCGCGGACGCGGCCACCGGCGTCAGCGACGCGGTCTGGGCCCGGGCCGCCGCCCACTACGACGAGGAGCACCTCACGGCCCTCGTCCTCCTCGTCTCCTTCATGAACATGGTGAACCGGCTGAACATCCTCACCCGGCAGCCGGCGGGAGACTACGTCCCCGGCCAGTTCCGCTGAACCGCGCCGGGACACAGGGGAATCGAGGGGAAGGGATCGGTGTGAGCAAGGTCGAGGAGTTCGAGGAGCTGCGGCCGCTGCTGTTCTCGCTGGCGTACCGGATCCTGGGCAGCGTCGGGGAGGCGGAGGACGCGGTGCAGGAGACCTGGCTGCGCTTCGACGGTTCGGCGACCCGGCCCGTTTCGGTCAAGGCGTATCTGTCGGCGGCGGTGACACGTATCGCCATCGACGTGCTGCGGTCGGCGCGGGTGCGGCGGGAGGAGTATGTGGGCCCGTGGTTCCCCGAGCCGCTGCTCAGCGATCCGTACCAGGATCCGGAGCGCGCGGCGGAGCTGGCCGACTCGCTGTCGATGGCGGCGCTCCTCCTGCTGGAGCGGCTCAGCCCGTTGGAGCGGGCGGTGTTCGTGATGCGGGAGGTGTTCGGCTTCGAGTTCGACGAGGTCGCCGAGGCGGTGGAGCGGTCGCCGGCCGCCTGCCGTCAGCTGCTGGTGCGGGCGCGGCGGCACATGGCGGCCGGGCGTCCGCGGTTCGCCGCGGTCCGGGCGGAGCGGGAGGAGTTGGCGTCCCGGTTCTTCGCGGCGCTCCACGAGGGCGACGTCGACGGGCTCCAGGAGCTGCTGGCCGCCGATGTCACGATGGTCGGTGACGGCGGCGGCAAGGCGCCGCAGTTCGCGCGCGCGGTGGTCGGCGCCGAGAAGGTGGCCCGGCTGCTCGGTTCGGTCTTCCCCTGGATGACGCGGGTCGGCGTGGTCCTCACCCCGCAGGAGATCAACGGCCACCCGGGCGCGGTCTTCCGCACCGCGGACGGCGAGGTACTCCACACCCTGGTCCTCGACATCCTCGACGGGCGGATCCAGACGGTCCGCGGAGTGCTCAACCCCGACAAGCTCGGCCACCTCGGGCCGGTCGCCGACGCCTGGAGCGTCGACCGCGAGATCCGGCGGGCCCGTCGGCGGCGGAGCTGACGGTGAGGCCGGCCGCCCGTACGGGACACGGGCGGCCGGCACCCTCGCCTCTCGCGTCACACTCGGCACACGTACGGAATTCCGCCAGAGCGGAAACCGAAATCCCGGAAATCCCGTACTCCCCGAACCGTTCGAACGGGAATACGCACCCGCAACGCGACGCCGGATGCCCAATGCGCCAAATTTTAGGGACAATTGACTCCGCATAAGTTCTTGTGCTGCTTTTGCCCAATCCTGCCTCGTTGTTCACCGAACCGGGCTTCAGCGCGCCCGGGCGCCGTGCCTTACTGGATCCGCTACGCGCATTGCGTGCCGTTCGGCCACGTGAGGAGTTCCGGTGATTCCCCTCCGCAGTCTCCCGACCACTCTCGCCGCAGGCGCCTTGACCGCGGTGAGTTCCCTCGTTCCCGCCGCCCACGCCGCCGGCGCCCATTCCCTGGTGGTCCTGCCGGATCAGAAGGAATCCGCGATCTACGCCTTCGTCAACTCGGCCCGGAAATCGGTCGACGTGACGATCTACGAGCTGCGCGACACCACGCTCGTCGACGACCTGGCGCGGAAGGAGAAGGCGGGCGTGAAGGTGCGGGTGGTCTTCGACTCGCAGCACTCGGCCATCGACGGCGCCGCCTACAAGAAGCTGTCCGCCGCCGGCGCCGGGGTGACGTACTCGTCCTCGAAGTACGTCTACACCCACCAGAAGACGATCACCGTCGACGGCGCCACCTCGTACATCAGCACCGGCAACTTCGACACCCGGTACTATCCGACCTCCCGCGACTACGGCGTCTTCGACCGTGACACGGCCGATGTGAAGGCCATCGAGAAGGTCTTCGCCGCCGACTACGCGAAGAAGTCCGTCACCCCCTCCGACGGCACCGATCTGGTCTGGTCGCCGACCGACTCGCAGAGCCGTCTGCTGGCGCTGATCAAGAGCGCCAAGCACAGCCTGGACGTCCAGGAGGAGGAATTCGGCGACACCACTCTCGTCAACGCGCTGGTCGCGGACGCGAAGCGCGGTGTCACCGTCCGGGTCGTCGCGGAGAACCAGTCGTCGAAGTACAGCAAGCAGTTGAAGAAGGTCACCGCGGCGGGCGGAAAGGTCGTCACGTACACCAGCTCCACCGGCTATTACATTCACGCCAAGGCGATCGTCGTCGACGACGGCACCGCCGGCGCGAAGGTATTCGCCGGATCGGAGAACTTCTCCGCCAATTCCCTCCACCACAACCGTGAACTCGGCATCATCGTCGGCGATCCCGCGATCGTCGGCGGCATCGAGAAGGCGTTCACCGCCGACTTCCACAAGGGTTCCGGGAAGTCCTGACGCCCGGCCGCGTCCGGCCCGCCCGCTCCCCCGCGGCGGGCAGGCCGGACGCGGGGTCACATCCGGTAGCGGCGGACGCGCTCCGGGTGGAGCACGACGCGTACCAGGTCCGGCTCCGCGGTCTGCCCGGCGGCGGTCTCGGCGGCCCGGGCCGGGGCGTCGGGGCCCCAGTAGCGGGCGGCCAGACGGGCGGCGAGGTCGTGGGCGCCGTCGGTCTCGATCGTGGTGCGTCCGGTGACCGCGACCCAGCGCTCGCGCTCCCCCGCCGGGGCGGCGACGAGGAGCGAGGCGCGGGGATCGCGGCGCAGCCGGCGGACCTTGAGGGTCTCCGCCCCGGTGAACAGCTGGAGCGTGCCCTCGGCGGTCGCCTCGAACCACACCGGCCG
This sequence comes from Streptomyces sp. NPDC014733, assembly GCF_043083385.1. Classification (NCBI taxonomy): domain Bacteria; kingdom Bacillati; phylum Actinomycetota; class Actinomycetes; order Kitasatosporales; family Streptomycetaceae; genus Streptomyces; species Streptomyces sp. NPDC014733. The sequence goes on from NZ_JBIBYO010000004.1 coordinate 97,290, forward strand.
GGGCTGCGGCGGGAGCGGGCCCGCGGCCACGGAGAGGATTCCGTGCAGCGGGCGGCGGAGAAGTTCGAGGTCTTCGTCGGTCAGGGAAGCGGTCGGTGAACTGGCGTTGCTCATACATCGAGGGAACCGCACCGCCGGGGACGAGCCCATAGGCCGGAAGCCGGACCGCCTGTCCATGCGTCCACGGGACAGCCCTTAGCCTCGGCGGTGTGGACGTGTTGGATGATCTGATCCGCGGAGTACGGGCCCACGGCTCGCTGTTCGGCAGCGCGACGCTCTGCCCGCCCTGGGCGCTGCACTTCGCGGACGGTGCGCCGCTGACCGTGTGCACCCTGCGGGACGGGGCGGGCTGGATCGTGCCGGAGGAGGCACCGCCCGTACCGCTGCGCGCCCGGGAGACGGTGGTGGTGCGCGGGCCGGGGGCGTTCACCTTCGTCGACGAGGTCGGCACCCGGGCCCGGCCGGTGGTGGTCGGTGAGCGGTGCGCGGCGCCCGAGCGGGGCGGCACCCGTCACCGGCGCGGCTGGTACGACGCCGGGGCGGCCGTCGGGGACGGCGGGACGACGCTGCTGGTCGGCGCCCATCCGCTGCGCGGTGGGACCGGCCGCCGGCTGCTGGAGGCGCTGCCCCCCGTGCTGCGGGTGCCCGCCGAGGAGGGGGATGCCGGGCTGCTGGACCACATCGCCGCAGCGCTCCGCGTCGATGCGCCGGGCCAGCAGGTGGTGCTGGACCGGCTGCTGGACTGGATGCTGGTCTGCACGCTGCGCGCCTGGTTCGACCGGCCCGGCGGCGCGCCCCCGGCCTGGTGGTCGGCGCAGCGGGACCCGGTGGTGGGTGCGGCGCTGCGTCTGCTGCACACGGAACCGGCGGCGCCGTGGACGGTCGGGACGCTGGCGCGGCGGGCGGGGGTCTCGCGCACCACGCTGGCCAAGCGGTTCACCGAGCTGGTCGGGGAACCGCCGCTGACCTATCTCACCCGGTGGCGGATGGCGCTCGCGGCGGACCTGCTGGTCGAACGGGAGTCGGCGACCCTCGCGGACATCGCCCGCAGCGTGGGGTACGCCGACCCGTTCGGGTTCAGTGCGGCGTTCAAACGCGTCCGGGGCACCAGCCCGAGTGCGTTCCGGCGCTCCGCCACCGGCGCCGGGGCCGCGGAGCCCGCCGCCCGCCGGTGACCGGTCAGCGCCCGACGGCGACCTGCGGCCGGGACGTGTCGAGGTGGTCCACGGCGGTCCGGTCGGCGTGCGGGGCGAGCAGCTCCGCCAGCTCCCCGGCGGCGGTCTCCACGAGGTGGCCGTCCCGTGCACCGAGGACGGTTTCGAGGACGAAGACGACGTCCGTGGAGTCCTCGGTGACGCGGGTGCGGTGGGCGTCGCGGTGGTTCCAGTGGCGGGTCAGGACACCGGTGGCGTCCGTGTAGACGATCTCGCCGGCGCCCGGGTTCTCGACCGTGTCGGGGGCGCCGAGCGGGGTGAAGCTCTCGGTGCCGTCCGCGTACCGGATGGCGATGTCGCCCGCGACCCGCGCCAGGTCGAAGGCGCCCGCGGGCAGGCCGTGCCGGACGGAGACGGCGTTGTACGTGTCGACCGCCGGGTTGATGCGCGGCAGCGCGCCCTTCTTGGCGAGGCGGCGGCCGAGGGCGTCGACGCTGGGGCGGATGCGGCGCGGGTTGGTGCCGAAGGAGCGGTAGGCGGTGTGCCACGCCGCGATCCGGGGGTCCCTCTCGTCGGCGGGCAGCCAGCTGCCCTCGGCGCAGCGCCGCTCCAGCTCCGCCAGCGCGGCGGTGGTGCCGGGCCAGGGCGTCCGGCCGCGCAGCCCGGTGGCGGTGACCAGGGCGAGGAACGTGTCGGGGAAGGCGTCGCCGACGGCGGGGGCGAGGCGGATGACGGTCATGGGCGGGTCCTTCCAGGGGCGGGGGTACGTGCCGGGGGCGGAATCGAGGGGCGGCCGGTTGCGGCGACGCGTCAGGCCAGGGCGAGGAGTCCGACGGCGACGGCGGCGGTGCCCAGGCCGACGAGTTGGCCGCGGTGGATGCGTTCGGCGAGCACCCCGCGGGCCAGCAGGACCGTGCCGGCCGGGTAGAGGGCGGTGAGCACGGCGACGACGGCGAGGTCGCCGCTGCGGGCGGCGAGGAGGAAGAGCAGGTTCGCCAGCGAGTCGAGTGCGCCCGCGCCCGCCGACATCGCGTAGGCGGGACGCTCCGTGCCGAGGCGGTGGCGCAGCAGCCCCGCGGCGGTCAGGGTGACGGCGGAGGAGACCGCGCGGCCGATGATCAGCGGGGCGACGCCGCTGTCGGACGGCGCCTGGTGCAGGAAGACCAGTTGGAGGGCGATGGCGCCGCCCGCGCCGCAGGCGAGCAGCAGCGCGGTCCGGGAGGGGCGGGCCGATCCGGTGCCGTGCCCTGCGCTGACCAGCACGACCGCGACCAGCGCGAGCACCAGCCCCACCGGCGCGGCGGAGCCCAGGTGCTCCCCCTGGAGCAGGCCGACCGCGACCGGCAGCGCGGCGGAGACCAGGGCGGTCACCGGCGACAGCACGTTCATCGGGCCGATCGCCAGGGTCCGGTAGAGCAGCGCGAACACCACGGCCGAGGCGAGCCCGGAGGCGGCGCCCCAGGCGAGGGCGCCGGGGCTGAACGAGGCGCCGAGGAGCGGCCACAGCAGCAGTTCGACGGTGAGGCTGGCCGGCGCCGCGATCATCACGGTGCGCAGCACATGGGCCTTCCGGGCGCCGAGACCGCCGAGGAAGTCGGCGCATCCGTAGGCGAGGGAGCTGCCCAGGGCCAGCAGCAGAGCGATCACGGCACTTCCCTTACTATTACAGCGGAACGACCGAACCGTACAGCCAAACGACCGACGGGTGTCAACCGACCGACCACGGGGTGCGCGGCGGCGTTCCGTTCGTGACAGGCGGTGGGCGCCGTGGCCGGTGGCCGCCAGGAGAAGGGTGATCGGATGGACGGGACGGCGGCTGCCCTGCGGACGCTGGCGCACAACGTCCGGGCGGCGCGCACCCGGGCCGGGCTGTCCCTGGACGAGCTGGGGCGCCGGGCACAGGTGAGCAAGGGCGCCCTGGTGGGGCTGGAGAAGGCGCAGGGCAATCCGAACTTCGCCACCCTGATCCGGCTGGCCGACACCCTCGGCGTCCCGGTCTCCGCCCTGCTGGAGGGGGAGCCCGAGGGCCGAGTCCGGGTGGTGTCCGCCGACGCCGTCGCGCCGCTGTGGACCGGCCCGCACGGCGGCGAGTCGCGGCTGCTGCTGACGACCTCCGGCCCCGCGCCGGTCGAGGTCTGGCGCTGGCGGCTGGAGCCGGGCGAGGAGTACCCGAGCCATCCGCACCCGGCCCGGGTCGTCGAGACGGTCACCGTCCTCACGGGCCGGATGGTCCTGGTCGTCGACGGCACCGAACATCCCGTTGCCGCAGGCCAGACCGCCACCTTCGACGCCGACACCCCGCACGCCTACCGCGGCGCCGGAACCGGGACCTGCCGTCTGATCATGACCGTTCATCTGCCGCCCGGCGCCGGGGGAACGGGGTGAGACACGGAGGCGAGGGGACGGCGCGGAACCGGGGCCGCATCACCGGGCTCGTACCAGGTTCACCGCGGTGACCGGCGCGCCCACGCCCAGCACCGCACCGGTCACCGTGGTCCGTTGCCCGCCCCTCCTGCGCCACGCCCATGGAGCGGCACGACGGGGCGCGGTCCCGGCACCGTCCGGTGGTGTGCGGCGGCCCCTGCCGGAGCGCCGGGGGCGCGGGAACGCGTCGCCGCCGCCCCCGGCGTCCCGCGCGGTCGGTATCGTCGCGGTTCTTACGACAAGTTCCGGCGGCGGCAGGCGCGCTGCGTCGGCTACGAGGGGCGAGGGCTGTGACGCAGGAGGGCACGCCGGGGCGGCTGGTCGGGGGGCGGTACCGCCTGGTGGCCGAGGTCGGGTCCGGCGGCATGGGGCGGGTCTGGGAGGGCCGGGACGAACTGCTGGGCCGCCCGGTGGCCGTCAAGGAGGTCCGGCTGCCGGACTCCTCCGCCGAGGAGCGCGCGCAGGTGCTGGCCCGCGCGCAGCGTGAGGGCCGCAACGCCGCCGCCCTCGCCGACCACCCCCACGTCGTCACCGTCTACGACGTGGTGATCGAGGACGGCGTGCCGTGGACGGTGATGCAGCTGGTCCAGGGCCGTTCCCTGCGGGCCGAGTTGGCGCACGGGCCGCTGGACCCGGGCCATGTGACGCAGATCGCCGCGGCGCTGCTGTCGGCGCTGCGCGCGGCGGACGACGCGGCCGTCGTGCACCGCGACATCAAACCCGGCAACGTGCTGCTCGCCGACGACGGGCGGGTGCTGCTGGCGGACTTCGGGATCGCGCGGGTGCTCGGGGACGAGACGATCACGGCGCCCGGTGTCTTCGTCGGGTCCTTCGAGTACACCTCGCCGGAGCGGGCCGACGGCGGGGCGGGCGGGGTGGCGTCGGACCTGTTCTCCCTCGGGGTGACCCTGTTCCACGCGGTGGAGGGCGTGGCGCCGTTCCGCCGCGACTCCCGGAGCGACACCCTCTCCGCCGTGCTGCGCGCCCCGCTCCCCGAGATGACCCGCGCCACCGGCGGGCTGCGGGAGCTGATCACGGCGCTGACGGCGAAGGACCCGGCCGCACGCCCCGGTGTCGAGGTGGCCATGGCGGTACTCGCCGGCAGGCGCCCGGCGAGGCGCGGTGCGGGCGCGGCCCAGACGTCCGGGACCGGCGCGGTGCCCGGTACGGCGCGGACGGTGTACGACGAACGCCCCCGGCCCGGCGGCACGGTAGCCGTCACCGCCACGGCGCCTGGGCCCGCCGCCGGTCCCCTCCCGCCGGAGGCGCCGCACTCCCCCGACGGCGCGTCCGGGCGGCGCGCGAACCGGCTGCCCGTCGTCCTCGCCGGGGTCTCCTCGCTCACCGTCGTCCTGACCGTCGGCGCGTTCCTGCTCACCCACCCCGGAAGGGGCGAGGACGACGCCGCACCCGAACCGCCGCCCGCCGTCTCCGCGTCCACGCTCGCCCCGGCCGGGGGTCCGGGGCCGGTCGCCGGGCCGGGCGGCACCTGCCTCGACGTCCGGGGCGAGGCCGGCGGGCCCACCACCGTGGCACTGTGGCAGTGCCGCTCCTCGGCCGCCGGTCAGCGCTGGGTGCACCGCCCCGGCGGATCGCTGGAGGCGCTGCGGCGCTGTCTGGGCCCGGTGGGCGACGGCGCCACCCGGGACGCCGCCGTCGAACTGCAGGACTGCACCGGCACCGACGGGCAGCGGTGGGAGCAGCAGGACGACGGTTCCCTGTTCCACCCGGACTCGGCCCGCTGCCTGGAGCCCGCCGGACCGCTCCGCGACGGCGTCCCGCTCCGCCTCCACGACTGTGACGGCGCCACCACCCAGAGATTCACCCTGCCCTGACGCCCCTTCGTCCCGCGCCTGTTCCGCTCGCCGCCGCGGTGGTGGAGAGTACGTACGCCGAACGCGTCGGCCACCGGGCCGGACCGGCGGCAGGCGGGCCGAAGGGGGCGTACCGAGGTGTCTTCACGGGTGCGGATGGGGGCCCGGCTGTTGCTGGCGGGCGCGGTCGTCGCCGGTTACGTCGCGCTGCACCTCGCGCTCGGCGCGGGCGCGGAGCTGCGGGACCAGGACCGCTTCCGGGACGTCCCGGCACGGGCCGCCGCCTTCACCGCCGCGCTGGACCGGGCCGGTGGTACCGCGCCGCCCGCCGGGATCCGTACCGGCGCCGCCTGGTTCCGGGACCACGCCCCGGCCGGGCGGAGCCGGTCCACGGTGCTGGCCGCCGCGGACGCCGCCGGGGCGGGCCGGATCCCCGAGGCGCGGGCCCGGGCGGCCGGGCTGACGGCGGAGGTCCGGCGGGAGCGGGCGGAACGCGCCCGGGCGGCCGCCGCCTCGTGCGCCGCCACACTGTGGTGGGCGGTGCCCGCCGTGGTGCTGCTCGTACCGGCGCTGTGGCTGCGGCGACGGCGGCGGGCGGGCGCGGCGGAGGTCGTCGAGGTGGTCGGCCGGTTCGCACCGCGGCAGCCGTGGTGGCGGCGGCCGGTGTACGTGGTGGCCTGCGGTCTGGGGTACGTGCTCTTCGCGGTGGGTGCGCTGAGCGCGCAGACGGCGCAGCAGCAGGGCTACAAGATGCCGCTGGCGGCACAGCTGACGCTGCTCTGCGCGGGGCTGGCCGCGCTGGGCGCCGGGGTGCTGATTCTGCGTCACGCCCGGCCGCGCGCGGTGCGCGGCGCGGCGCAGGCGTTACGTGCCGACGGCCGCCGTCCCGTGCTCTACCTCCGCAGCTTCGCCGATGACGCCGATGCGGCCGAGGTCGACGACGGGACGTTCGTCAATCTGCACTCGCGGGAGGAACAGCTCGCGGGGGCGCTGGGCGCCGTCGGCCCGGTCATCACGGTCGGCAGGCCCGGGGAGCCGCTGCCGCGCCTGGGCGCCGCGCGGTTCTATCTGCCGCTCGACGACTGGCAGCCCACGATCCTGCGGCTGATGGAGGTGTCCCGGCTCATCGTGTTGCGGCTGGGGCCGGGCGACGGGCTGTGGTGGGAGGTGGAACAGGCCCGGACCACCCAACCCGCGGGAAAACTGGTGCTGCTGGCAGGGGGTCACCCGGGCACCGGCGAACGGCTGGACGCGCATCTGCCCGTCCCGTCCGGGCTGGACGCGGTGGTCCCGGAGGATCCCTGGACCACCGCGGTCGTCGTCTTCGGTCCCGGATGGGTACCCCGGGTCCACCCGGTGGGCCCGGCCTCCGGCACCCGGCCCCGGCGGGGCGCCCTCGCCCGCCACGCGGCCGGTGTCCTGCGGGCCCTCCGGGGCACCTCGGCCGCGCTCACCCCCACCCACCACCTGGCCCGCACCCTGCAGGCAGCCCTGGCGTGCACCGGTATCCGGACCCGCCGGATGGCCTGGCGCGCCACGCTCGCCACCCAGGCCTCGCTGGGACGGGGCGCCGCGCTGGTCACGGCCCTGGGCCTGCTGGCCTGGCTCGGCTACCGCACGCTGCGCTTCCTCGGCGGCTGAATGGGGCCGATGTCCGTACGGCATCGGGGAGTTCCGGACCGGGGACACCACGGGCGTGCCCGCACTACGCTTTCCCGGCCCGGGCCGCGCCCGGCGGCCGCACGAGTCTTCGGGGGAGCACGTGGACGGTGCACAGCAGGACAGGACAGCGGGTACGGCGGGCGCCGCCCCGGCCGGACCACCGCAGCGGTTCCGGGCGGTGTCCGGCCCGGCCCGGGCCGCCGCCCTCCTCATCCCGGCGGCGACCGTGGCCAACGCCCTGATCACGGTCTCCGACTGGCGCGACTACCTCGTCGTCCACGCCTACCGAGCCGGTACGGCGACGGTCGCGGACCTCCGGGCCGCCGACACCTTCGGCCTGTGGGTGTCGATATCCCAGGTGGTGCTGTACTGCGCGGCCGGCGCGGTGTTCCTGGTCTGGCTGTGGCGGGCACGGTGCAACGCCGAACGGTACGGCGCCCGTACGGCACAGCGCCGCGCCCGTGGCTGGGTGATCGGCGGCTGGTTCGCGCCGGTCGCCAACCTGTGGCTCCCCTACCAGGTCGTGACGGACATGTGGCGGGCCTGCGCCCCGCGCCGCCCGGCCCCGCGCGGCCCGATCGCCGTCTGGTGGGCGCTGTTCGTCGCCGACACGCTGCTCAGCCGTTCCATGGGCCACTACTACCTGGCCAAGAAGATCACCGAGTCGGGGCTGCGCGACGCCGCGGCCCTCTCCACCGTCTGCGCGGCGCTCGACCTGGCCGCCGCCGTGCTGATCGTCGTCATCCTCACCCGGATCACCGCATGGCAGAACCGGTGGCGGTGGCAGGGGAAGGGGTGAGCGCGGCACCGGGCGTACGGGGCGGGTGGCACGCCTCGTACGCCTCTCGTACCCCCGGCGGACACCGCCGTACCGAAGAGGGATGAGGACGCCCGGCCCGGAAGGCGGACGTCCGGGTCGCTCCCCGCGGGCCGGAGGGCGGGCCCCCTACGCCGGAGCGTCTTCCGGGGGCCCGCAGCGTACGGATTTCGTCGCCGTACCCCCGCCCCGGCGCCGCTCCGCGCGCAGGCGGGAAGCCCGGCCTCCGCGGGCGCCTTCCGCCGCCGCCCCGGGCCGGTGTCCTGCGGCTTCCTCGCGTTCCGGGAGACGCCGGAGAACGGACGGCCTTTTAGCACACTTCATCACGACATACACGTGGTTTCGTTTCATGACCGAAGAGATGGTGGGGACTTGGCTGTTCATGCGACATTTCCGGTGCGTCGCCGAGACGCCCGCCGTGCCGCAGGCCGACGGGGCCCGTGAAGCGGCGCGCCACCGGACCTCAAGGGGGAGAACATGCGAAAGATCACCAAGGCCGTCGCCCTGACACTTGCCGCCGGCGCCCTCGCCACGGCGGGAGCGACCACCGCCAGCGCCGCCCAGATCGCGGGGACGGTGCGCGGCTGCCCGTCCGGGGCCGTCTGCGTCTACCCGCAGAACGCCGGGTGGAACAACGACCGTCCGTCGCTGGTGTTCTACAGCTACGGCGCCCACAACCTCAGTAACCAGGTCGGCCAGCACTACGTCTTCAACAACCAGACGGGCGGCGCCACGGCCCGCACCTGCACCGGGTACAACGGCACCGGCGACTGCCAGGGCTACCTCGGCGCCGGCTACTACATCGACAAGGACCTGACACCGATCAACTCGATCCTGCTCGTCAAGCCGTAACGGCCGGTCCGCGCTGAACGGCGCCCCCGGTCCGGACCTCTCCCAGGCCCGGACCGGGGGCGCCCGCGTGCTCCGGGCCCCCGGCGCCGTCGCCCGGCCGGGTCTCCCGCCCGGAAATTGGGGTGCGCCGCGCCCCTCCCTTTGCCAAGCTGCCCCGATGGACCGTGAACAGATATCCCGGATCGCCCATGCCGAGCACCCGGTCAAGTCGCCGCTCGACGACGCCTCCGTCCACCGGCTGCTGGCGAGGGGCCTGCCGCGGGGGGACGAGCGGGTGCTCGACCTCGGGTGCGGGGGCGGGGAGTGGCTGCTGCGGGCCCTGGAGGCGCGGCCCGAGGCGTCGGCCACGGGCGTGGACCTCTCCGAGGACGCGCTGGCGCAGGCCCGGGAGGGGGCGCGGGCGCGGGGCGTCGCGGAACGGCTCGCGCTGCACCGGCAGCCGGCCGCGGAGTTCGTCTCCGCCGAACCGTTCGACCTGGTGCTGAGCGTCGGCGCGGCACACGCCTTCGGCGGACTGCTGCCCACACTGGCCGCGGCGCGCGAGCATCTCGCCCCCGGCGGCCGCGTGGTGATCGGCGACGGCTTCTGGGAGCGCACCCCGTCCCCGGAGGCCGTCGGGATGCTCGGGGACTTCGCCGACCTCGCGACCACGTTGGACCGTGTCGTCGCCGACGGCTGGACGCCCGTGGACGGCCACATCAGCACCCGCCAGGAGCTGGACGCCTACGAGTGGGCCTGCTGGGGCACGCTCGCCGCCTGGGCGCTGGACCACCCCGACGACCCCGGCAGCGCGGAGGCGCTCGCCACCGCGCACCTCCGCCGCTCCGAGTGGCTGCGCGCCTACCGGGACACCTGGGGTTTCCTCACGCTGGTCCTGCGGCGGACCCCGGACGGCCGCTGAAACCGCGGCACGCCCGGCCCGGCGGGGTGCCAACGCGCCGCCGGGCCGGTGGCCGTGGACCTGCCGGGTGCGGCGGCGAACCGTAGCCTGGGGGAAACGGCGCCGGGCGGCGCGGAGTGCGCGGCCGTCCGTGCGCGTTCCGCGTGCGCGTCGCGGGCACGGTGCGACGCCGCCCTGGACGGAGGATCGTGACGCGATGACGAATCTGGCGATCATCAGCGGGGGCCTGCGGGAGCCGTCCTCGACCCGGCTGCTCGCCGACCGGCTGGAGGCCGCGGTCCGCGCCGCGCTGGAGGACCGGGGGCAGGACGTCGACTCGTCGTTCGTGGAGCTGCGGCCGCTGGGCCGGGCGATCACGGACGCGATGCTGTCCGGTTTCCCCACCGGCCCGCTGGAGGAGGCGTTCGAGACGGTGGCGCGGGCCGACGGGGTGATCGCGGTGACGCCCGCCTTCAACGCCTCGTTCAGCGGACTCTTCAAGTCCTTCTTCGACGTGCTGCCGGAGGGGACGCTCGACGACATGCCGGTGCTCATGGCCGCCACCGGCGGTACGGAACGGCATTCGCTGGTGCTGGAGCACGCGATGCGGCCGATGTTCTCCTATCTGCACGCCGTCGTCTCACCCCGCGGTGTCTACGCCGCGACCAGCGATTTCGGCGCGGACACCGCCCAGCAGGGCACGGCGCTGCGCAACCGGGTCGAGGCCGCGGCGGCGGACTACGCCCGGCTGGTCCAGGGCTGCGGGGCGCGGGTGCGGCGCGACGAGTTCGAGGACGTCGTCCCGATGGAGCAGTTGCTGGGCGGCGGGGCGGCTTCCTGACGGACCGGCCGCCCGCGGCGCGGGGGGGGCCGGTCCGTACGTGCCGGGTGGTCTCGCTACGTGGCCTCCGGGCCGGCGCCGGGGTCCGCCTCCCGGGCCGCGACGGCCGGGTGGCGGGGTGCCGAGTCGGGTACCCCGGCCGGGCGGAGGGCCGCGAATTCCTTGCGGAGGACGGGGACGACCTCACCGCCGAGCAGATCGAGCTGTTCCAGGACGGTCTTCAGCGGCAATCCGGCGTGGTCCATCAGGAACAGCTGACGCTGGTAGTCGCCGACGGCGTCGCGGAAGCCGAGGGTCCGCTCGATGACCTGCTGCGGTGAGCCGACGGTCAGCGGCGTCTGCTCCGTGAACTCCTCCAGGGAAGGACCGTGCCCGTAGACCGGCGCGTTGTCGAAGTACGGGCGGAACTCACGGACCGCGTCCTGGGAGTTGGCGCGCAGGAACGCCTGGCCGCCGAGGCCGACGATGGCCTGGTCGGGGGCGCCGTGGCCGTGGTGGGTGAAGCGCTGCCGGTAGAGGCGGATCATCCGCTGGGTGTGGGACATGGGCCAGAAGATGTTGTTGTGGAAGAAGCCGTCGCCGTAGTACGCGGCCTGTTCCGCGATCTCCGGGGAGCGGATCGAACCGTGCCAGACGAACGGGGGAACGCCGTCCAGCGGCCGGGGCGTGGCGGTGAAGCCCTGCAGCGGACCGCGGAACTTGCCCTCCCAGTCGACCACGTCCTCCCGCCAGAGCCGGTGCAGCAGCGCGTAGTTCTCGATGGCGAGCGGGATGCCCTGGCGGATGTCCTGGCCGAACCAGGGGTAGACGGGCCCGGTGTTGCCGCGGCCCAGCATCAGGTCGACGCGGCCGTCGGCTAGGTGCTGGAGGTAGGCGAAGTCCTCGGCGATCTTCACGGGGTCGTTGGTGGTGATCAGCGTGGTGGAGGTGGACAGGACGATCCGTTCGGTGCGGGCCGCCAGATACCCGAGGAGGGTGGTGGGCGACGACGGTACGAACGGCGGATTGTGGTGCTCGCCGGTGGCGAACACGTCCAGACCGACCTCCTCGGCCTTGGCCGCGATGGCGAGCGTGGCCTTGATGCGCTCGTGCTCGCTCGGCGTACGGCCGGTGGTCGGGTCGGTCGTCACATCGCCGACGGTGAAGATGCCGAACTCCATGGTGACCGCCTCGCTCGGTTGCGTACTCAGGGTGCGGCCGCCCGCCCCGGTACTGCGGGACGACCGGCCGCCCGGTCTCCGGGACCGTCCGGACACCGGCCCTCGGCCCGGCCGGTCCCGGCCTCCGTGCCACCGGGCCCACGCCACAGCCAGGGTGTCATGCCACCCGTACGGCGGCATTCCGGGCCGGAGCGGGCGGCGAGCGCGGACCGGTCGCGGCGCCCGGGCGCGCTTTCCCGTCCGCTCCCCCGCACGGCGCGCCGTGCGGTGCGGGAGACTCGGCCCATGCTGACAGTGGGTTCCGTGGTGTTGGGGGTCTCGGACGTGCGCCGGGCCGCGGCGTTCTGGGGCGAGGCGCTGGGATACGTCCCCCGCGAGGAGATCGAGGACGACTGGGCGGTCCTCGTACCGGCCGCCGGGCACGGTGTGCAGGTGGCGCTGGGCCGGAGCGTGACGCCGGTCCAGGAGCGGCCGCGGGTCCATCTGGACCTCTACGCCGGGGACGCCGCCGACCAGGCCGCCGAGGTCGAACGGCTGGTGGGGCTGGGCGCCCGGCGGGTGGCGTGGGACCTCGCGCCGGACGACGCCGACTTCGTCGTCCTCGCCGACCCGGAGGGCAACCGCTTCTGCGTCATCGACACCGGGCGGCACTGAGCAGGACCGGCGGGCCGGTACCCGCACCGGCCCGCCCCGCCGGGAAGCCCCGGCGCACCCCGCCCCTCCCCCGCCACCGGGCACGGCACGGAGGCGCCCGCACGGGGGGGGCGGGGGCGGAGGGGCGGGAGACGCGCGGGCGGTTTCCCCGCCCTCGCGCTTTTCATGCGGGCGAGGGGCGTGTCCCACCTCACCGTCCGGAGGGCGGACGCACCGCCACCGCGGCGCCGGTCGGCCCGTAGGGTGGCCGGTGCAGCTGGTTCGCCCCGTCCGCCAGGCGGGTCGTCGTAAGAGGGAACCCGGTGGGAATCCGGGACTGCCCCGCAGCGGTGAGCGGGAACGACCGCCGTCATACGCACTGGGTCCGCAGGGCCCGGGAAGCGACGGCCAGTAGGTGTCCTCCTCCGAAGGACGTGCCCGCGAGTCCGAAGACCTGCCACCTGCCCGGGTGCGCACCCCGCGTGCCCGGACATCCCGGTGACCTCGTGGGCGGGTCGGCGTACACACACCAGGCGGAGGACCGCGCGGTCGTTTCCGTCCGGTCCGTCACCCCTTCGCGCTCCGTCCCGTCGCCGGGATCTCAGGGATTCATCTCGCGAAGGAGATCTCCGTGACCACCGAGTCCGCAGCCGCGGGAGCACGGGCCACCGTGTACGGCTACCCCCGTCAGGGGCAGAACCGGGAACTGAAGAAGGCCGTCGAGGGGTACTGGAAGGGCCGCGTCACCGCCGACGCGCTGCGCGCCACCGCCGCCGAGCTGCGTCGCACCCACTGGCAGCAGCTGGCCGACGCCGGTATCGGCACGGTCCCGACCGGCGACTTCTCGTACTACGACCATGTCCTCGACACCACCGTCATGGTGGGTGCGATCCCCGAGCGGCACCGCGAGGCCGTCGCCGCCGGCGCTTCCCCGCATTCCCCGCTCCGCCCGGACCCGGGATGCCCCCTTGACGTCTACTTCGCCATGGCGCGCGGTACGCAGGACGTCGCGCCGCTGGAGATGACCAAGTGGTTCGACACCAACTACCACTACCTGGTGCCCGAGCTGGGTCCGAACACGGTGTTCACGGCCGACTCCGGCAAGCAGGTGGGCGAGCTGACGGAGGCCCTGGCGCTGGGGCTGACGGCCCGTCCGGTGCTGGTGGGCCCGGTCACCTACCTCCTGCTGGCGAAGCCCGCCCCCGGGGTGGCCGCGGACTTCGACCCGCTGACGCTGCTGGACCGGCTGCTGCCGGTCTACGCCGAGGTCCTGGCCGATCTGCGGGCCGCCGGTGCCGGTTGGGTACAGCTGGACGAGCCTGCGCTGGTGGCGGACCGTACGCCCGCCGAACTGAACGCCGCCGCCCGCGCCTACCGTGCGCTGGGCGCCCTCACCGACCGGCCGAAGCTCCTCGTCGCCTCCTACTTCGACCGGCTCGGCGACGCGCTGCCGGTGCTGGCGAAGGCGCCGGTGGACGGGCTGGCACTGGACTTCACCGGGCCCGCCGCCGCCAACCTCGACGCGCTCGCCGCCGTCGGCGGGCTGCCCGGCAAGCGGCTGGTGGCCGGGGTCGTCGACGGCCGCAACATCTGGGTCAACGATCTGACCGCGTCGCTGACCACCCTCGGCACGCTGCTGGGGCTCGCCGACCGGGTCGACGTCGCGGCCTCCTGCTCGCTGCTGCACGTCCCCCTCGACACCACCGCCGAGCGGGACATCGACCCGCAGGTCCTGCGCTGGCTCGCCTTCGCCCGCCAGAAGGCCGCCGAGGTCGTCACCCTCGCCGAGGGCCTGGCGCGCGGCACCGGCGCGATCGCCGCCGAACTGGTCGCCAACAAGGCCGACCTGGCGTCCCGGGCGCGCTCCCCCCTCACCCGTGACCCGGTGGTCCGCGCCCGCGCCGCCGCCGTCACCGACGCGGACGCCCGCCGCTCGGAGCCGTACGCCGAGCGGGCCGCCGCCCAACGCGCCCACCTGGGACTGCCGCTGCTGCCGACGACGACCATCGGCTCGTTCCCGCAGACCACCGAGGTGCGCACCGCGCGGGCCGACCTGCGGGCCGGGCGGATCGGCACCGAAGGGTACGAGGAGCGGATCCGCACCGAGATCCGCGAGGTGCTGGCCTTCCAGGAGAAGGCCGGGCTGGACGTCCTGGTGCACGGCGAGCCCGAGCGCAACGACATGGTCCAGTACTTCGCCGAGCAGCTGACCGGCTACCTCGCCACGCGGCACGGATGGGTCCAGTCGTACGGCACCCGCTACGTCCGGCCGCCGATCCTGGCCGGCGACGTCTCCCGCCCCGGGCCGATGACGGTGCGCTGGACGACGTATGCGCAGTCCTGCACCGAGCGGCCCGTCAAGGGGATGCTGACCGGTCCGGTGACCATGCTGGCCTGGTCGTTCGTCCGCGACGACCAGCCGCTGGGCGACACCGCACGCCAGGTCGCGCTGGCGCTGCGCGACGAGGTCGGGGACCTGGAGGCAGCCGGTACGCCGGTCATCCAGGTGGACGAACCGGCGCTGCGCGAGACGCTGCCGCTGCGCGCCGCCGGCCGCGCCGGGTACCTGTCCTGGGCCACGGAGGCGTTCCGCCTCACCACCGGCGGGGTCCGTCCGGACACCCAGATCCACACGCACATGTGCTACGCCGAGTTCGGCGACATCGTGCAGGCCATCGACGATCTGGACGCCGACGTCATCAGCCTGGAGGCGGCCCGCTCCCACATGCAGGTCGCCCGCGAACTCGCCGCCCACGGCTACCCCCGCGAGGCGGGGCCGGGTGTCTACGACATCCACTCCCCGCGCGTACCGAGCGCCGAGGAGGCCGCCGCACTACTGCGGACCGGCCTCAAGGCGATCCCCGCCGAGCGCCTGTGGGTCAACCCCGACTGCGGCCTGAAGACCCGCGGCTGGGCCGAGACCCGCGCCTCCCTGGAGAACCTGGTCACCGCGGCCCGCACCGTCCGCGGTGAACTGGACGCCCTCTGACCGGGCAGGCCCGAGCGAACCCGAGGGGCCGGGACGCTTGCGGGTGTCCCGGCCCTGGTGGGTTACGGGAGGGGAGGGGGCGGGGTGCGGGCGGCCCGGGCCAGCAGGCCGGCGGCGCGCTCGATGTCGCTCCCGGTCGTGGTGCGGCCGACGCCGAGCCGCAGGGTGGCGCGGGCCTGCTCGCGGGTCAGCCCGATCGCGGTGAGGACGTGGGAGGGTTCGCCGCTGCCGGTGTTGCAGGCGGAGCCGGTGGCCGCGGCGACACCCGGTACACGGTCGAGGAGCTCGGCGGCCTCGGTGCCCGGCAGGGTGAGACTGAGGTTTCCGGGGAGTCTGCGGTGCGGATGTCCGTTGACGACGGCGCCGGGGATCGCTTCCAGGAGGCTGCGCTGCAGGCGGTCGCGCAACGCCCGGACATGGGACGGAGGCGGCAGCACACCGGCGGTGACGAGCTGGGCCGCGGCGCCGAAACCGACGAGTGCGGGGACATCCGGGGTGCCCGCCCGCAGCCCGCGTTCCTGCCCGCCACCGGTCAGCAGGCCGGTGACGCGGAGACCGTCGCGTACGTAGAGCGCTCCGCCCCCCTTGGGGCCGTGGAGTTTGTGCGCGGAAAGCGAGGCGAGATCGACGCCGAGGCCGGTGACGTCCAGCAGCTGCCAACCGGCGCTCTGGGCCGCGTCGGTGTGCAGGGCGATGCGCCGCGGTGCCGTGATTCCGGCGATGTCCGTGAGGTCCTGAAGTGTGCCGATCTCGTTGTTGGCATGCATCACCGACACCAGGACGGTGTCCCGTGTGAGAGCCGCCGCGATGTCCGCGGGGTCGACGCGGCCGTGGCGGTCGACGCCGACGCGGGTGAGCGTGTATCCGTGGTGGTCGACCAGCCGGTGGCAGGCGCCGAGGACCGCGCGGTGCTCCACCGCGGTGGTGACGACATGACCGCCGTACGGACGGGAGGCCAAGGCGGTTCCGATGATCGCGAGGTGGTCGGCCTCGGTGGCGCCGGAGGTGAAGACGATCTCGCGCTCGCTGCCGGCCCCGATCAACTCGGCGACGCGGCGGCGGGCGGTGCGGACGGCCCGCGCGGCGTCGCGTCCGAGGGCGTGCGGGCTGGAGGGGTTGCCGTACCCGCCGGTGAGGAACGGCAGCATCGCCTCCAGCACGCGCGGATCCAGGGGCGTGGTCGCCTGGTGGTCGAGGTAGATCGGTTCGGTGGTCA
This sequence comes from Streptomyces sp. NPDC014733, assembly GCF_043083385.1. Taxonomy (NCBI): domain Bacteria; kingdom Bacillati; phylum Actinomycetota; class Actinomycetes; order Kitasatosporales; family Streptomycetaceae; genus Streptomyces; species Streptomyces sp. NPDC014733. The sequence continues at coordinate 113,732 of NZ_JBIBYO010000004.1, forward strand.
CGCGATCCGCTCCTCGTCCCGGTCGGCCGGGGCCGTCGCGGCGTATTTGCGTGCGCCGTCGACCAGGTCCCAGTAGACGGTGCGGGCGCTGTCGAAGACGGAGAACGCGGTGGCCAGGCAGTGCCAGTTCCGGTTCGGCTGGGCCAGGGCGAGGAGGAAGGCGTCCTCGAACAGCCGCCGCGCGTAGCGGGCCAGCGCCTCGCGGGTCGGCTGGGGCCCGAAGAGCTGCCCGAAGCCGCGCTCCCGCAGCCATACCTCGGCGTGCGCGGGTCCGGCCGGGCCGTCCAGCTGCCCGCTGTCGGCGAGGGTCTGGGTGGCCAGCCGTTGGAGGCGGCGTCGGCGGCGGGCCGTCTCACCACCGGGGCAGCGGTCGCCGGTGAACCGCCACTCGTGCCAGCGGGGCGGTGTGTGGCGGGCCCAGTCGACACCGTCGAGGTGGGCGGTGACCTGCGGCGGGAGCTGGCCGCGGGTCAGGTCCGCGACGTCGTAGCCGGGACCGAGGGCCTCCAGGGTCAGGGTGCCGGTACGCCGCGGGCCGGGCCGGTCCATCCGGACGAGGACGGTCAGGCGGTTGGTGAAGCGGTTGGTCGGCTCGGCGAGTATCACTGCCCGGCCGTCCGCCAGCAGCCCGGCGGCGCGGGACGGGATCTCCTCTACGGGGAATGTGTTGCCGCCTCGGTGGTACCGCTTCTTCTCGACGCCCCCGTCCGAGCGGATCATCAGGCGTTCCGTACCGATCGCCGCGGCCAGCACCCGGGCGGCGGCACCGACCTCGGGTGCGCTGCGGCCGGGCTCCAGGAGGCAGGCGTTGAGGACGGGTAGCCGCAGCGTCCGCAGCAGGGCCATGGTCTGCCATTTCGGCCAGCGCCGGTCCGTGGCCGCCGCGGCCAGTTCGGTGGAGGCCAGGGTGTGTAACGGGCAGGGCGGTGAGGTCTGCATCGTGCCGTTCCCCCTTTCGTCCGTCAGGCGGCGTCGGTGAGTCCCAGGTCGGCGGAGAGGGCGACGAAGGTGCGCTCACGGTGCGCGGTGAACGGGTGGTCGCGCCAGTCGAAGACGGCGCCGACGCCGAGGTGGTCCGCGCAGACGCGGCGGACGAACTGGCGGGCGAAGCCTGCCGAGGGCCAGTAGTGGTGTTCCCCGGGCCGCGGCGAGAGATAGAGGTAGGAGCCGTCCCCGGCGGCCGGGAGTTCCGTCATGTCGGCGAGGCGCCGCGCGGGGCCGCCGACCCGTTCGTAGGCGGCGGTGACCGCATCCGGATCGGGGACGGGGATCAGGTGCAGATGGCAGTGGCTGCAGCAGGAGGCGCCGAGTTCGCCGTCGCGCGGGCCGTGCTCGGCCAGGACGACCGGTCCGTAGCGGGCCTGGATCAGCGCCCGCATCTCCTCCGTCTCCGCGGCCGCCCGCGCCAGCTCGCCGGGTCCGAGGTCGGCGGCGGCATCCAGGTGCGCCACCGGCATGAACAGACAGTAGCCGGGGGTGAAGGCGCCGACGGTCGGTAACAGCACCCACCCCGCGGCGGTCTCGGTGATGATCCTGGTCGTGCGCTCACGCAGCGCGAACTCGGTGCAGAACTGGCAGTCCATGGTCGCCTCCGGGTCGGACCGGCGAGAGGTTCACCGGCGTCGGGTGTCGGCTCTTCGAAGCGGTCGTACGGCCGGGCCGGCCAGCCGGCGTCCTGTGTGCGGAGCCGCGCGGGCCGTCGTGTCGTCCGGCCCTACGCGGTGGTCGGGGCGGTCGTCCGTGACGTGATCGGTACGGCGAGCAGCCGCATTTACGGAATAGGGGTCACCGCTGCGGAAAATGTTCTCCCGGAAAATCCGCGATTTCCATATATTCGGTTGGACATTTGAAGGTTTTCTCGGGGTGAAATGCGGAGAAGTTCAGTTCCGTTGGCCGCGTGGACAGTGCAAGCTGGTGGAGCCGCGGCAGGGAGGGGCGTGAGAGTGCCGTCATTACCGTCCGGGCCGCTGAAGGTGCCGGGCCCGCAGGGGTTCCGAGCCGATCTGCTGTCGTGCTCCCCCGACCTGCTGGACCTGACCTGGGACCAGATGCGGACGCTGATCGTCGTTCACGAGGCCGGAACCGCGCTGGCCGCGGCGAAGGTACTCGGACGTGAGCAATCCAGCGTGCAGAAGCAACTCGATATTCTCAATCGCAACTTCCAATCCCTGACCGGCGAGATGCTGGTGGTCAAACAAGGGCGCGGCAAAGATTTCCTGTTCACTCCGACCGGGCTGGAGGTCGTGGAAAGGGCGCGCGCCACCTTCGCCGACTGGCTGCGGGGCATCGCCGCCTCCCGTCGTCGCCTCGGTTCGACGCTGACGGTGGGGACCACCGAATTCACCCTCGGTTTCCTCGGCCGCGTCTGGGAGCGGGTGGCTCCGGCGCTGCTGGAGCGGGAGGTCGAGCTGAAAGTCGTACACGTCCGGACCCGAGACTTCTGGAAGCACCTGGATTCCAGCCAGGTCGACCTGTTGTGCGGTGGTCTCGCGGCCGACGCCGCCACCGGGCGGGTCGCCCCCGCGTACGACTTCCTCGAATGGCACCGCGAGGGTCTGGCCCTCCTCACCAACCTGCCGGTGCGTGAACTCGCCGTCAAAACCGTCGGCGTTGATCGGCTGCGGAGCCTGCCGCTGGTCATCCCGTCCCGAGGGGTGATCACCGACTTCGTCGAGCGCTGGTACGGCCCGGATTTCCGCTCGCAGCTGCAGATCGCTGCCGAGATCGACGACATCTACTACGGCCTGGCCCTGCTGCGGAGCCGGATGACCTACGGCTGCATGCTCTGCGCCCGCTCCATAGGCCAGGCGGCCGTCGACGGGCGCCTGCCGACCAGCGAGGACTTCCGGCTCATCGAGTTCGCCGACGACTTCGCCCCCGCGCTCCGGCTGGTCTCCGGCGTCTTCGCCCGCAAGGGCGAGCGTGAGACCTACGACGCCTGCCACCCGCTGAACATCCTGTGGAACGCCTTCCGTGAGGAGGCCGCGTCCGGCAAGCCCCTGCCCCTGTGACCCCGAGGACCCTCTCGTGCTGCTGGCCTCCGTCAATCTCGACAAACGCCTGGGCGCCGTGGGCGCCCGCTCCCGTTTCGCCGCCTGGCTGCGCACACGCGGTGTCCGGGCCCTGCTCGCGCAGGAACCGTACAAACCGGCCGACCGAACCCCGCCCGCGCTGGACGGCTTCACCTTCGCCGGCGGCGACGGTCACCTCGCCACCTGGGTCCGTGAGGATCTGGCCACACCGGCCGTCTCGTCTCCCGGCGCCTGGGTACAGCGGATCGAACTGGAGTGGCTCGTCGTCCTGCAGGTGCATCTCGACGCCCGTTCCGGCTCCGCCCGGACCGCTCAGCTCGCCGAGTTGGGGGCGATGGCCGCAGCCGAGGATGGCCGCCCGCTGCTGATCTGCGGTGACTTCAACCTCGCGCCGCGCCTCGAGGACGGCCGGTACGGCGAGGAGTTCAGCGGCTTCACCACCGAGGCGGAACGGGTACGGCTGCGGCAGCTGACGGACGGAGCCGGACTGGTCGACACCACCGCCGGTACGGATCCCGTCTTCACCTTCGAACGCGTCCTGCCAGGCGGACCCAGCCGCTTCCGCTGCGACCTCGCCCTGCTCAGTGACCATCTGACGGCGACGACCACGGTCCGCGCCGACGCGGCGGTCCGCAGCGGTCACACGGCGTTCACGGACCACTCCGCGCTGCTGATCGACCTGCCCGTCACCCTCCCCGCGGCCGAGCCGGACGATGTGCTCTTCGCACTGAGCGATCTCACCGGCGACGCTCCGGTCACCGCCCCGCACGCCCGGCGGACGTATCAGCCGCACAAGACCGCGATGGCCCGCCAGGCGCCGTCCGCGGCCGCCAGGGCGGTGACCGTGCATCTGACCGGACCGCTCAGCGTCAGAACGGTCCTGGATCACGGCTGCGGCCGTGGCGCCGATGTCGTCCACTACCGCTCGGCCGGGCTGGATGCCGAGGGCTTCGACCCGTACGAAGGTTTCGGCCGGCCTCGCCCGCGACGGACCGGATTCGACCTGGTCACCTCGGTGTTCGTGCTGAATGTGCTGGCCGACCCCTGGCAGCGGATCCGGGCCCTCAAGGATGCGGCGTCCTACGTCCGGCCCGGCGGGCACCTCGTGGTCGTCACCCGCTCACCCGAGGAGATCGCCAGGGCCGCCGCGGACGGCGGGTGGACCACCCATCACGACAGCTACTGGTCGCACCGGAGCAGGGGGACCGTCCAGCGCGGTATCGGACCGGACGAGATCGTCGCGCTCGGCCGCCGGGCCGGCCTCGTCCCCGCCGTCGGCGCCCCGGCCTTCGAGCTGACAGGGGCCTGTCACGCCACGCTGACCAGGCCCGGCGGGTGAGCGGGAAACGGCCGAACCGTGCCACCGCCCCCTACCCCAGGCCCCTCACCGATTCCCCGTCCACACCACACGCTCGGTGAAGCCGCCCCTTTCCCGGGCCTTGGCCTCGCGGATCTTCTCCAGTTGGCCGGGGGCGACACCGAGATCGGCGGCGAGTGCGCGGACGACCTCCAGGACATCTGCCAGCTCTTCCACCGCGTCGGCCTCGTCCGCCGCGAGGAACTCGGCGACCTCCTCGCCGAGCTTCTCCCGCAGGCGGCTGCGGTACTCCTCCGGACCGGCGGTCCGGACGAGCGGCTCGGCGCCCTCGTCCCGGATGATCTGCGGGATCCGGTCGCGTACCAACTTGCCGGCCGTGCTGTAGCGGTTCACCTGCTGCACCCGTCGCCGCGGAGCGGTCGCCGAACCGCCGCCCCTCATGCCGCCGCAGCCTAGGGAAGTCGCCACTCATCTGACCAGACGCCACCGGGAACCCACCCGTACGGAGGGGCGCGCCTCCCCCCGGGGTGACGCCGCCCCGCCGACGCGAGGTGCGGGTGCGCCTGGCCCGGCCCGCGAACCCGGCATCCGGGTCCGCCGCTCCCTCACCTCGGCGAGGCGTACGCGCCGGAGCTGCGGTCCTCGGGCGAGCTGTACGCGCCGCGCGGTCTGATGGACGATGTGTCCGGCTTCGTCCGCCACCACGTGAAGAGGGCGCTGCGGAATCCGCGTGTCCGGCCCGGTTCGGCGCCGCGGAGACGGAGGCCGGTCCGGAGATCCCGGCGGCGCTGTCGCCGGGCGCGGGCGAGAATCACGGCTTCTGCTCCGGATCCGGCTCGCCCTCCGGCATGGGCGAGCCGGAGCGCACCGCCGACGACCACTGGAATTTCTGAAAGGTTCACACATGACCGGCAACTCCCGTGTCCCCGCTCCCCGGGACACTCCCGCCGCTCCGGCCGGCGGTTCCTGTGTGCTGCTCAAGCACGGCGAGGTCTTCCTCAAGGGGCGCAACCGCCACCGGTTCATCGAGCGGCTGCACGACAATCTGCGGATCGCGCTGCGCGGCATCGGCGGCTCCACCTGGATCAAGGGGGCGCAGAACATCACCGTGGTGGGCGGTGAGGTGCCGCTGGAGGCGTTGGTGGAGCGGGCCCGGCGGGTCGTCGGGTTCCACTGCGTCGAGCCCGCCGTACGGACACCGTCCACCATGGAGGACGTGACCACGGCGGCCGTCGCGGCGCTGCGGGCGGTCTGCGCGCAGCGGCGGGTGCGCAGTTTCGCGGTGCGGGTGCGGCGGCGGAACAAGGACTTCCCGCTGACGTCGTCGAAGATGGCGGTGCATCTGGGGTCGCGGATCCAGGCGGCGGTGGCGGGGCTGCCCGTCGATCTGACGAGGCCCGACGTCACCCTCTCGGTGGAGATCGACCACCGGGAGACCTATCTGTCGTGGGAACGCCACCGCGGGCTGAGCGGGCTGCCGGTCGGCTCCAGCGGGCGGGCGCTGGTGCTGCTGTCCGGCGGGTACGACTCGCCGGTGGCCGCGCACCGGGCCATGCGGCGCGGCCTGGCCTGCGATTTCGTGCACTTCAGCGGGGCGCCGTACACCAACGCCTCCTCGGTCTACAAGGCGTATGCGCTGGCCCGGGAGCTGAACCGCAGCCAGCCGCCGGGAGCGCTGCATGTGGTGGCGCTCGGCTCGGCGCAGAAGCAGCTCGCGGTGGCGGGGGCGGGACGGCTCCAGGTGGTCGCGCAACGGCGGCTGATGGTGCGTACCGCCTCGGCGCTGGCGGCGCGGACCGGGGCCGAGGCGCTGGTGACGGGCGACAGCCTGGGACAGGTGGCGAGCCAGACGCTGGCGAACATGGTCGCGGTGGACGAGGCGGCCCGGCTGCCGGTGCTGCGGCCGCTGATCGGCTGGGAGAAGCAGGAGATCATCGACGAGGCGCGGGCGATCGGTACGGCCGAGGTGTCGGTCCTGCCGGACGAGGACTGCTGCTCACTGCTGGCCCCGCCGCAGGTCAGCACCCGGGCCGGGCTGCCACAGCTGCGCTCTGTGGAGCGGCGGCTGGAGATGGACGAGGTGATCGAGGCGCTGCTGGAGTCGGCGCAGGTGCTGCGGCCCGGGGAGGACGCGACGGCACCGGCGAAGGGCGGCGGCTGCCCGGCGCCCGCCTGAGTGGGACCGCTGCGTCCGCCCGTTCCTCAGGGCCTGTCCGTCCGCCCGTTCTCGTACCGACGGGGAGCGGGCGGTTTCCGTGACGGCGGCCTGCGCGGTGGGCGCCGGGGTGGGGTGCGTGGCGGACGCGTTCCGGTGTCAGGTGCCGGGCGGGAGGGTGAAGTCGAAGACGGCGGAGTCGAAGGCCGCGTACTCCTCGTAGCCGAGGAGTTCGTAGAGCCGGGAGCGGGTCTGCATGCGTGGGAGCAGGGACTTCTGGGTGCCTTCGGCGGCGAGGGTGCGCAGCCCGTCCTCGACGGCGCCCATCGCCAGGCGCAGCAGGGTGACGGGGTAGAGCGCGATGTCGTAGCCGAGGTTCTCCAGGGTGCGGGTGTCGAGGAGCGGGGTCTTGCCGAACTCCGTCATGTTGGCGAGCAGCGGGACGTCGACGGCGGCGCGGAAGGCCGCGAACTCCCGCTCGTCGGCGAGGGCTTCGGGGAAGATCGCGTCGGCGCCGGCGTCGATGTACGCCTTGGCGCGGTCGATCGCGGCGGGCAGTCCCTCGGCGGAGCGGGCGTCGGTGCGGGCCATCAGGAGGAAGTCCGGGTCGCGGCGGGCGTCGACGGCGGCACGGATGCGGCGGGTCATCTCCTCGCGCGAGGTGACGGTCTTGCCGTCGAGGTGGCCGCAGCGCTTGGGGTTGATCTGGTCCTCCAGGTGGAGTCCGGCGAGGCCCGCGTCCTCCATCAGCTGGACGGTGCGGGCCGCGTTCATCGGCTCGCCGAAGCCGGTGTCGGCGTCGATGAGGACCGGCAGGTCGGTGGCGCGGGTGGTCTGCTGGGCGCGGGCGGCGATCTCGGTGGCGGTGGTCAGGCCGATGTCGGGCAGGCCGAGGTCGGCGGCGAGGACCGCGCCGGAGAGGTACGTGGCCTCGAAGCCGGTGTCCTGGACGATCCGCGCGGAGAGCGGGTTGAGGGCGCCGGGCACGGCCAGCAGGCGGCCGGTGGCGAGCCGTTCGCGCAGCGCGCGGCGGCGCCCGGCCGGGGTGGTGCGGGTGTGCAGCATCAGAACAGGCCCTTCGGGAGGTCCGCGTCGCGGGCGGCGACGGTGTCGGTGTCGACGGCGGGGAAGAGTCCGTCGAGGCCGGGCGCGGTCAGGGGGCAGGTGTGCTGGGCGACGGCGAGCAGCGGCGGGATGTTGTCGCCGGGGTGGGAGTGGTCGGCGGCCAGGTAGGTGTCGTGGTGGTCGGGTGCGCGGACGGCGGTGCCGTTGGCCCAGGCGGCCCACTCGGGTGAGACGCGGGCGCGGGAGCCGAAGACCGAGGTGCCGGGCGACGGGTCGCGGTGGGCGGTGGCCTGGGTGCGGGCGACGGCCACCGTTCCCGGATACGGATTCCGTACGCCGCAGCGCCGCGCATCCGCGGAAGAGGCGCGGGGCGCGGATGTTAGCTTCGCAAGCGGTGAGGCCGCGCCGCGGGAGCGCGGGGCCCGCGACGGGAGGTGCGTGACGGCCCGGGGAGCGCCCGGCCGTGAGGTCCCGGCCCACGCCGTGTTGCGGCGGCCGCGCCGGGAGCGCGGTGGGCACCGGGTCTGCCCGGCCCGCGCCCTGACGGCCGCCGGCTACGCCCAGCCGCTGCGGGAAGCTCCGTCCCGTACCGAGTCGTCCACCGCGCCATCCTGCCCGCAGCGCCGAAGGAGCCCTCGTGACCAGCCGTGTTCTGCTCGTCTCCGCCGCCATGACCGCGTCGCTGCGCCGGGCGGCGTTCGACGACGGTGATCCGCTGGACGCCTCGGGGGCGGCGCAGGCCCGGGCGGCGGCCGGGGCGCTGCCCGCCGCGGAGGCGGTGGTGACCTCCCCGAGCGTGCGCTGCCGGGAGACCGCCGAGGCCCTCGGGCTGGCCCCGGACGACGCCCCGGCGGAGCTGGCCGGGCTGGACGCCGGGCACTGGCGCGGCCGCACCCTGGAGGAGGTCGCCGCGGCCGAACCGGAGGCGGTGGCGCGCTGGCTGGCCGATCCGGAGGCGGCGGTCCCCGGCGGGGAGTCGGTGGCGGACGCCTGCGCGCGGGTGGCGCTCTGGCTGGACGCGCTGCGGCCCGCGGCGGGCCGGATCGTGGCGGTGGTGGAGCCGGAGGTGGTGCGGGCGGCGGCCGTCCATGCGACGGGCGCGCCCGCCTCCGCGTTCTGGCGGTTCGACGTACCACCGCTGACCTGCACGGAGTTGACCGGCCGGGCTGGGCGCTGGAACCTCCGGCTCGGCGGGCCGCTCGCCGCCGGGTGACGGCACCCGGGTGGGCCAGGCCCGCCGGCGCATACGGAAGGGCCCCCGGCCGGCTGCCGGGGCCCTTCCGCACGGACGGCTCGTCTCACCGGCCGGCCGGTACCGCCCGGTCGGGGGCGGCCGGTTCCGGGCGCAGCAGCCGCTGGGCCAACTCGCCGAAGAGCAGCCCGAACCCGGCCCACAGGGTGAGCTGCATGCCGAGGGCGGAGAGCCGGAAGCGCCACAGCAGCGTCGCCGGGAAGTGCTCCGGCACCTCGTCGATCACGGGCAGGAAGGCGTAGGCGAGAGCGATGACCACGGCGAAGGCGAGGACGGCCACGACCGTGGCGTACCAGGTGCCGACGCGGGGCGCGAGCCGCCTGCCCAGGAGGGTGGCGGCGAGCGCGAGGACCACGCTGAGCAGCATCATCAGGAAGTACAGGGCGGTCCGCTTTCCGATGGTGTCGGCGTCGCCGACGGCGGGCGGGTTGGCCGGGTACTTCAGGAACGGGACGACGTGGACGGTGAGCAGGGCGCAGCCGGCGAGCAGCAGCGCGGTGGCGCGGGGACCGAAGCGGCCCACCCGGCCGAGGGCGAAGCAGTAGGCGAGCGCGGCGATGCCGCCGAAGGCGACGCCGTGGACGAGGACGCCGGTGGCCAGGCCCGCGGTGGACTGCAGGCTGCGGGAGACGAGTTCGGCCTCGTCGCCGTGGGAGTGCCCGGCGTGGGCCTCCTCGAAGCCGATGGCGCTGTTGACGTTCGGCTCGCCGAGGACGTAGGCGACGATCAGGGCGAGCAGGCCGGCCCCCAGGCCGGCGAGCATGCCCCGGACGAGCAGATGACGGACGGTGGTGGAGTTCATGGAGATCGCGGCGCCCCTCGCGTCAGTGGCAGGGGAAGCCGAGCAGGTGACGGGCGTCGTGCACCCATTCATGAACCCCCGCGCCCTGGAACACGGAGGTGGCGCCCTGCTCGGCGCCGACGAAGTAGAGCAGAACCAGCATCAGGATGCCGGCGAAGACCGCCCAGGGGGCGACCGTCTTGAGCGGAAGCTTGGCGGGTATCGCGGGAGCGGCGGTCGGCTGGGCGAAGGGCTGCGCCATGGCGGTGCCTCCTTTGGGAGTTCGCGTCCCATCTCGGTGGTGCACAGGACGACGGCCCCGGGTCTGACTCACACGCCGCCCGTCCGTGCGGAGGGGCGGCGTGCACACAGTGGCGCGACCGTGCCGGAATTGCACCGGCTTCCGTCGTGCCGTCGTCGATATCGCACCGAAGGTACCGCGTGGCGGGTGACCGGCCAAGGGCGGGCCTCGTGAGGACCCGGCCGGTCGCCGGCCCGGGAGACACCGGTCGAGACGCGGGTCCGGGGACCGTGAAGGGCCGGGGGGAGAGCCCGTCAGGGGACCCGGTACCGAAACCGTGTTGCCTCTCCAGCGGCTGGAGAATCCAGGATGGTGCCATGGACGGAACGACCCGCTACTCGATCGGGGAACTCTCCCGGCGCACCGGCATCCCCGTACGCACCATCCGGTTCTACTCCGACGAGGGGCTGGTCCCACCGGCCGACCGCACCCCCGCCGGCCATCGGCGCTACGCCCCGGCCGCCCCGCAACGCCTCGAACTGATCCGCTCGCTGCGGGAGTTGGGCATCGGCCTGGCGACGATCCGCCGGGTGCTCGACCACGAGGTGCCGATGGCGCAGGTGGCCCGGGCACAGGCCGAGGCCCTTGACGCACGGATCCGTGCGCTACGGCTGCGGCGCAGCGTCCTGCACGCCGCGGTGGCGCGCGCCACCGGACCCGAGGAGACCACGCACATGCACCGGCTGACCCAGCTGTCCGGCGCGGAACGGCGCCGGATCACCGACGCCCTCCTGACCGCCGCCTTCGGCGTCGACGCCGACCCGGCCGCGGCGGCGATGGTCCGCGCCGCCCTGCCCGACCTGCCGGCGGAGCCGACCCCCGAACAGGTCGGCGCCTGGACGGAGATCGCCGCGCTCCTGACCGACCCGGACTTCCCCGCCCGGCTGGAGCGCGCAGCCGCCCACCAGGCGTCCGGCGCTCCGCTCCCCTTCGAAGCGCTCGCCGGGGACGCGGTGACACGCGACGCCCACCGCTCCCTCGCCGAGGCGCGGGACGCGGACCTCGACCCGCGCGCCCCGGAGGCGGCGGCGCTCGCCGACGCTCTCGTGCGGCGGTTCGCCGAGGCGTGCGGACGCGCCCCGGACACGGAGTTCCGCGCGTCGCTGGCCCAGGAGTTGACCGGGGCCCACGACCCCCTCGTCGAGCGGTACTGGCGCCTGGTGTGGACCGTCAACGGCTGGACGGTGCTGCCGCAGCTGGTGCCGGTCCACTCGTGGTTCCTGCGGGCGCTGGGCGGGGCCCGTACCGCCGCTCAGCTCAACAGCAACGCCGCGTCCCAGCCGCCGGCCGAAGGCGCACCGGTCGCGTAGGCGTGGAGGGCGAGGGTGGTGCCGGCGGCGCCGGTGAGGAGGCCGGCGCAGTTCGCGCCTCCGGTCTTCTTCGCGGGGTCCCCGCCGAAGACGAAAGGCCGGGCCGGGTCGGCGAAGTCCAGTGTGCGGGCGGCGAACCGGTCCTGGAGGGCGGTGAACCGGGCGTCGCCGGAGGCGTGGCCGAGGACCGTCGCCAGGTACAGCAGACCGGCCCAGCCGTGGCAGATACCGGCGTCGCCCACGCCGGACGGGTCGGCCAGATCGAGGAGGGCGGCGTCCACCGCGGCCTGCCGCCAGTCGGGCCGGTCCAGCGCCTCCCCGGCCCGGTGCAGCACCGCGGCCACACCGGGGGTGCCGTAGCACCAGGCGGAGCGGCCGGGGGGCCCGCCACGTCCGGCGGTGAAGTCGGCGAGCGGGAGGAGCGAGGGCCAGCGGCCGTCCTCCGTGCGACGGGCCAGCAGCAGTTCGGCGATGTGGTGGATCCCGTCGCCGAGTCCGGGCGCCGGCACCTGCGCGCGGTGGGCGGTCACCAGGACCGACAGCACCCCGGTGATGCCGTGCGCCACCCCGAAGTTGAGGTGGCCGTCGGGGAAGTTCTCGTCGGCCCGGCCGTCGGTCCCGCCCGGCGACCACCAGCCCGGAACCAGCGTTCCGTCCCGCGGCAGGGGCTCCAGGATGCGGAGCAGATGGGCCACCGCGCCGGTCAGCGTGGGGTCGTCCGCCGGGCGCCGGGCCAGCAGCAGTCTGGTGAGGCCGGCCAGGCCGCCGATCAGGTCGTAGACGGAGAAGGGGAGACCGGCCCGGCGCTCGGCGAGGCGTGCCCGGTCCTGCTGCAGCAGGGCACGGACGGCGCCGTCGACCGCCGGGTCGAGCCGCGCCAGCAGCCCCGCGTAGTCGTCCGGGGCGCGCCGGGCGGTGTGCGCGGCGAAGGCCAGTGCCGGCGCTCCGTGGTAGAGCCCGTCGCCGGGCCGGCCGGGCAGGGCGGCGACGCAGGCGGCGAGGTGGGCGTGGGCGGTGGCGCGGTGTGCGGGGTCCTGGTGGGCGAGTTCGGCGAAGAACAGCGCCATCCCGGAGTGGCCGTCGCTCAGGGCCTGCGGGATCCAGAAATCGGCGGTGTCCGCCACCTTCCGGGGGTCGGCCAGCCGCTCGGCGACCTCACCGACCGCCTCGGTGGCCGCTGTCCGCAGCGCGACCGGATCACGGTCGCCGTGCCCGGCCGGGCCGGTGGGGGTCATCGGCGGTGCCTCCTGCGGTCGGTGTGGGCCTGTGCCGCGCCCCGGGCGACGGCGAGGGCGAGGTTCTCGTGGTCGCGGTCCACGCCCACCAGCCGGTTGTGGTGCATGTGCAGCAGCGAGAGAAGCACCTGGTCGGGGCCGGACCAGGAGCGCTCGCCGAGGTCACGCAGCAGCTGTCCGTAGGCGGTGACGGCCTCGGCCCGGCGGGTCCAGGCGGCGCGCAGCGCCTCGTCGGTGGCGGCGGGTCCCGGCTCGGTGCGGTACGGGTCGACGAGTGTCAGGGCCTCGCGCCGCCGCTCCCGGAAAGCGCGTTGGCGCGTCTCGTCCTTGACCACGACGCGGGTGAGCCATTCCGCGGCGGCCGCTCCGCCCTCCGCCTCGCCCGCTCCGTGGAAGGCGCGGGCGAGGTCGGTGAAGCCCGCGGCCACGCGCAGCAGCGGTGCGGTGGTGTCGGTGCGGGCGTAGGCGCGGCGCAGATGGGCCAGTACGGCCACGCTGTCGGCGTGGAAGACCCGTTCGGCGGCGTCGATGGCCTCCGGCCCGCCGTAGCGCTCCAGTTCCGGGTCGTAGGTGTCCATGACGACCCGGCCCACGACGCCGCCGTCGCGCAGCGCGGTGGTGAGGTCGTGCATCCTCGGCAGCAGTGCGCCGTGGAGCGCCTCGCGCGGGGCGTGGAAGCGCAGCCGCAGATGGGCCCCGGCGGCGTCCCCGTACCGCAGGAAGAACCAGCGGTCGACCTCGGGCGGCAACTGGTCCAGGAGCGGCGGCAGATGGACGGCGAGGAGTTCCTCGTGGCGTTCGGCCGGGGCGTACAGGGAGGTGTACAGCCAGTCGCCGCCCGGCAGGTGGGCGCCTGTCGCCGTGCGGGGCGGGGCGTACCGGCGTGCCGGGAGGGCCTGCGGTGCCGGGGCGGCGGGACGGGCGGTGCACAGCGGGACGGTGATCTCCGTGCGGCGCGCGCCGTCCGGTCCGCCGAGCCAGCCGTCGGGGAGCCCGGCGGCGTCGGCGGGCACCTCGCGCAGTTCCGCGTGCTCGTGGCGGAGCAGTTCGTGGCGCAGGAGTTCCGGTTGGCCGGGCAGGGTCAGGTCGAGATGGACGCCGCGGTCCGCCTGGCCCGCCCAGACCCGGTCGGGGACCCGCCACCGCTCCCGCCAGCGCTCCAGCGCGTCCAGCCACTGCGGGAGCGGCAGGTCGGCGTCGCGCAGCTCGGCGCCGGGCCGCCAGCACGCCCGGGCGAGCACGGTGCGCCCGTACCGCACGCGGGGCAGATGGGGCAGCGCGTCGGCGGCTCCCCAGTCCCACGGCTGCCAGCGGCGCACTCCGCTGCCGACGATGTCGCAGACGAAGCGGGCCGCGTTGGGCAACGCCCATTGCGGGTTGAGGACGTGGAACACCGCGGGGTCGACCTGGCGGCCCGAGGCGGTGTCCACGAGGTACAGCCGGTCGGGGTCGGCGCCCACGGCGAGGCGGCGCAGATCGATGACGGCAGGGTCGGCGGGGTCGGCGAAGCAGCCCACCGGCAGGGTGCGGTCCAGCCACTGCGGTACCTGCGCCACATTGGCGGAGCGGGCGTGGCCGGGCCGGAAGGCGACCTGTGCGCCGAGCGCACCGGCGGACCCGGTGGCGGACCGCGCCGCCTCGGCCAGTTCGGCGTGGTCGTCCTCGTCCAGCAGGTACCCGAAGCGGCCGAGCATGGCTCCGGCCTGTCCGGACGCGCCCGCCACCACCAGCCGGAAGTCGCCGTCGGCCAGCGCCTCGCAGGAGCCGGCGAGCAGATGCGCGTTGATCTCCAGGGAGGCGGGGGGCCGTCCGTCGTCGTGGGCGAGGGCGCGGACGGCGGGGTGGTCGTCGTCGAGGACCACTTCGTCGGCGCCGTCCATCAACGCCTGCTGGGCCAGCTCGGCGAGGATCCGGTTGCGCCGCGGGTCGGGTTCGGCGGGCGTGGCCCGGCGGGGGCTGGACGGCCGCTGGTAGCCCGCGGGGGCGGCCAGGCCGATGTCCGGGTCGAGCAGTTCGGTGACCGGGACGAGACGTCCGGTGCCGTAGCGCTCCAGGAAAGCTCCGTGGTATTCGCGCAGGTGGGCGGGTTCGCCCTGGGGTGGGGAAAGCCGCCAGAGCAGGGTGGCGGCGCGGGCGGCCTCCGCCGCCACATCGGCGGGCAGCTGCGCCTCGGCGTCCAGCGCCAGATCGATCTGGAGGGGGCGCGGTACGTCGTTCAGCTTCCGCATGCGGGCGGTGACGTCCCGCAGCGCGGCGCGGCCGTCGCCGACGGGCCGTGCCGCGTACCGCTCGATCTCCTTCTGCACCGCGGCGAGTTCGGTGCGCTCGGGGAGGTGCTCGGCGGGCACCTCGGCGAGGGTGCGCAGCAGGTACCCGAGGGGGTCGACCTCCTCCAGGGGCGGCCGGGCGTCGGTGAGCAGGATTTCCTTGGCGACCAGTTCGGTCAGGACGCGGTCCACCGCCTGCTCGGTGGCGCCCGGGAAGGCTTCCAGCAGCGCCCGGGCCAACTCCGCCCCGCGGACGGGCCGGTGGGCCCTCTCCAGTACCTCCCGGACGACGACCGTGTGCCGGACGCTGACCTCCTGCACCGTACGGAGGGTGGGACCGGTGGTGTTTGCGGAGGGCTCCTCCCGGGCGGACTCCGGGACGTACGGGAGGACGAGCCTGCCGCCCCGCACCGTGCAGAGCGCGTTGCTCACGACGCGCAGATGGCGCAGGACTCCGGGGCGGCGCTCCCAGGCCGCCACCAGCCCGGTGAGCCACTCCCCGTCCGGCCGGACGCCTCGGGTGTGTGCCTCGCCCCACCGCGCCTCGGCGGCGGCCTGGTCCGCGGCCGTGAAGTGCACCGGGGCGACCCCTGCCATCAGCCCGAACGGCGTGGCCCGGCTGCTCATCCGCAGCCGGTAGGCCGCCAGTGCCCGTACGGAGCGGCGCAGTTGGGGCAGCGGGACGCTTCCCGCCCGGTCCAGTACGCGGTCCAGCACCTCGGCCAGGGACGGGCTGGAGATCTCGATGGCCTCACGGACCAGCGGGTGGTCCGCCAAGGCGCGCAGCGAGGCGGTCAGCCGGGCGGCCTCGTCCTCTCCGGGGCCGGCGTCCGGCCGGACCTCCATGACCTCACACACCGGCCTGACGGGCGCTCGGACCATGCCGATTCCGGTACCTCGGAACAGGGGCTCCACGGGCATGACTGACCTTTCTCGGCGCAACGGCCGCACACCGGGCGGGCGTCGCCTTCCGGGGGACGCACCGCCGTCGTGGTTCGGCGGCGTCACGCTCGGCGAGGGCCGCCGCCCCACACATCACACGGGCAGGTGCAGGGTGTGAGCGCACACCCTCGTCCACAGCCGGTGCCCGGACTCCGGCGAGTCCGGGCACCAGGTGGTGTCGCTGCTCCGTCGTCAGCAGCCCCGGACAAACGGCTCCGCACCGGCTCCCGTACAGCGGTCCGCCCGGGTCCGGGCGGACGGGCGTGGCAGCCACGCGATCGAACTTGTCCCGGTCCCGCTCACCCACCACACCCAACTGGGGTGGGTGGCCGGGTGCGCGGCACCGGCAGGGCTGTGACGCCGATTCGGTTGTCAGCAGCCCCGGAAGCAGTTGACCTGCGTGTGGAGCGTGGAGCAGGTCTCGACGCTGGTCCAACCGGTGCGCTGGGCGTCGGCCTCACCCTGGAAGCTCGTCTCCTCGGCGACGACTTCGCGGACGTCCAGGTCGAAAGCGTCGAGCAGGTCGAGAGACATGGTGGTTCTCCGTTCGTTGGCTATGGGTTCCGTGCGTGGCCGCACGAACGGCTCCATACCGGCTTCCGCACAGCGGTCAGCCCGGGTCCGGACGGACGATCATGGCAGCCACATGATCGAACTTATCCCGGTCCCGCTCACCCACCACGCCCAACTGGGGGGTTTGGCGACATCTTTCAGTCACCTGCGACCCAAAAATGTCGCCCCGTACCTTCCTCATGACCGAAGATAGAAAGATTTTTTACGGAAGTCCCCGACGAGCTCCCCGCTCCCCCGCACACATCGCCCGCCACGGCCGCTCCCCCGCCTCCGCCGGGGTCCCGTCACAGGACGCGGGCGGTGCGGATGGCGGTTTCGAGGAGGACGGTGGCGAGGTTCGCCCACACGTCCACGTCGAAGGGGCGACGGCCCGCCTCGGCGGCGCCGGCGGTCTTCAGGGTGCGGGTGTCGATCACCTCGACGGTGCCGGTGGTGCCGGGCCGGTCGACGCCGGCGTAGGCATGGCGGCCGTCGGGGGCGGGGGCGATGCCCGGGCCCGGCCCTCGTCGCCGACGGCGAGACCGTACGGGGCGGTGCGTCTCACCGGACGGCCCGCAGCAGCGCGGCGATCCCGGTGGCGCCGCGCCGCTCGGCGTGCGCGAGCGGGGTGACGCCCTCCCCGTCGGCGAGGTCCGGGGTGGCCCCCGCGGTGATCAGCAGCTCGACGATCTCCTGGTGGTCGCGGCCGCCGTCGCCGAGAATGACCGCCTCCAGCAGGGCGGTCCAGCCGAGCCGGTTGACGTGGTCGACGTCGATGTCCGTCTCGCGCAACACGGTGCGGACGTAGTCGACGTGGCCGCGTTCGCCCGCCGGGATGAGGGCGGTGCCGCCGAAGCGGTTGGTCACCGTCACATCGGGTCCGGCCGGCAGCAGGGCGCGGAGCATGGCGACGCTGCCGGTGACGCCGGTGACCAGCCAGGGGCTGTCGTGCCGGTCGTCCAGGGCATCGGGGTCCGCGCCGGCGGCGACCAGCGCCTCGGCGGCCGCGACATGGTCGCCGAGCGCGGCCAGCAGCAGCGGGGTGCGGCGGTGTGCGTCGCGGGCGTCCACCGCGGCGCCGGCGGCGAGGGCGGTGCGGACGACGTCGGCGTCGCCGTGGGCCGCGGCGTCCAGGAGGGCATGGTCCAAGGCGTGCATCGGGGTGCTCCTCGATCTGCGGAGGGTGCGGGTGCGCAGCACCGACAGGGTGGTGACCGCCTTCGTACGGACCGCGATCCCGAGCCCCGCGCGCAGGGCGGAGAAGGGGAACCGGCGGCGCACCGTGCGGGGGACGGGGTGCGCCGCCGGGGTCCGGGCGACCGTGCGGCCGTGCGGCATCGGCCTTACTCGGCCAGCGCGGCGGCGCCCGCCTGCGCGAAGGTCTCGTCCTGGTCGCCGGAGGGGGCACCGGCGACGCCGATCCCGGCGACCGGCGCGCCCTTGGCGGCGACGGGGGCACCGCCGGCGAGGAAGAGGGTGCCGGGGATGTCCTTCAGCGTCGGGGCGTTCTCCAGCCGCTTGACCAGCTCGGAGGTGGGGGCGTTCCAGGAGACGGCGGTGTACGCCTTCTTGACCGCGGACTCGTAGGACTGCGGGCCGGCGCCGTCGCCGCGCAGGGTGACGAGCGTGTTGCCGTTGCGGTCCACGACGGCGACGGAGACCTTCTGGTTCGCCTTCTTCGCGGCGTCCAGGGCGGCCTGGGCCGCCTTGGTGGCCGCGTCGACGGTCAGGTGGGTGGAGTGCGTGAGGTTCGCGCCCGCCGCGGCGGCCCTGACCGGCTCGGCGGCCGGGGTGGCGGCGCCGGCGGACCAGGCACCGGCGCCGCCGGCAAGGAGGGCGACGGCCACGCCGCCGGTGACGACGCGGGTGCGCCGGGAGACCTTCTTGACGTGCTTCATGGGATCAACTCCGTGGTGTCGACGCCGAGTCGGCGTGGGGCCTGTCGGTCGCGGGCCGGGACGCCGGTCACCGCCGGGCCGGTCCTCCGCTTCCGTCATCCATCCTGGGTCCGCCCCGGGCCCGGCCCGTCGTCGTACCGGCTCGGCCCCGCGTGCGGGTCGGTGGAGCCGCGGGTCAGCCGATCGGATGACCCGCCGGGGGCCGGGGCGGGGGAACAATGGGAGGGTCCGTCGCGCGTCCGCGCAGGTCGGGCGGGTGCCCCGGGTGGCAGGAAGGCGGTGCGCGGTGTGCGCGAGTGAGCAGGTGCCGGACGGCGAACCGGACGCCCGGCGGCTGGTGGCCGTCCTCCATGTGACGTTCTTCCTGCTGCTCGGCTCGTCGATGGCGCGGTTCGTGCAGCGCCACGGCGGCGAGGCACGTGCGCCGTGGGTGCTGGCGCTGGCCGTGGTGCTGGCGCTGCTGTACGTCGCCGGGTCCTGGCGGGGCGGGCCCGCGGTGCCGCTGCTGCCGCCGGGCGCGCGGGTGCCGTGGCCGCCGGTGCGGCGGCTGGTGTGGCTGGGCGCCGTCGTCGTGACATGGGCGGTGCTGGTGGAGCGGGCGCCGAGCTTCGGGTGGGTGGCGGTGCCGCTGTTCTACGCGGCGCTGCGCACCCTGCCGCCGCCCGCCGCGTATGCGCTGGTCACGGTCCTGACCGTGTTCGTGATCATCGCGCAGCTGACGCTGGCGCAGCGGTTCGACCTGGATCTGGTGATCGGCCCGGCGGCGGTCGCCGCGTTCGCCACGTCGGTCTTCACGCAGATGCAGCGGCAGGCGGCGCGCCAGCGGGCGCTGATCGACGATCTGATCCGCACCCGGCGGGAGCTGGCGGCGGCCGAGCGGCGGGCGGGCACCCTCGCCGAGCGGCAGCGGCTGTCGATGGAGATCCACGACTCGCTGGCCCAGGGCCTGTCCAGCCAGCGGATGCTGCTCCAGGCGGCGGACCGCACCTGGGACGCCGATCCGGCGAAGGCCCGCGGGCACGTCCGTACGGCCGCCTCGATCGCCGAGCACAATCTCACCGAGGCGCGGCGCTTCGTCCACGATCTGGCCCCGGCCGACCTGGCGCGCGGCGGCGGGCTGCCGCAGGCGCTGCGGGCGCTCGCGGAGCGCGGCGGCGACGACCGGTTGACGGTCCGGGTGCACATCGACGACCCGGGCGGGGTGGTGTTGCCGGATCCGGTGCGGTCGGCGCTGCTGCGGATCGCGCAGGGCGCGCTGGCCAACGTCCGCGAGCACGCGGGCGCGACCACCGCCGCGCTCACCCTGACCGTCCTGGACGACCAGGTGGTCCTGGACGTCGCCGACGACGGCCGCGGGTTCGATCCGGCGGCACTGCCCGAGGTGCCGTCCGGGGTGCGCGGTCACGGCGTCCCGGCGATCCGGGCCCGGGTCCGCCAGCTCGGCGGGACCCTCACCATCGAGTCGGCGCCCGGCGAGGGCGCCGTGCTGACCGCCGCGATCCCCTTGGAGCAGCCGCAGTGAACACCACCCCGCCACCGGTCCGGATCCTGCTCTGCGACGACCACACGGTCGTGCGGGCCGGGTTGCTGGCGTTGCTGGACAGCGCGCCGGACATCGAGGTCGTCGGCGAGGCGGGCACCGGTGAGGAGACCCTCGCGCTGGCCGCGAAGGTCCGCCCCGACGTGGTCCTGATGGACCTCCAGCTCGGCGCGGGCATCGACGGTGTGGAGACCACCCGCCGGCTGACCGCGGCGGGTCCGCTGCCGCATGTGCTGGTGCTGACGACGTACGACACGGACGCGGACATCACCCGGGCCATCGAGGCGGGCGCGACCGGCTATCTGCTGAAGGCGGAGCGGCCCGAGGAGCTGTTCGCGGCGATCCATGCGGCGGCACAGGGCCGTACCGCGCTGTCGGCGCCGGTCGCCGGCCGGGTGATGGCCCACATGCGGCGGCCCCGTCCGGCCCTGACCGACCGGGAGCGGGACATCCTGGCCCAGCTCGCGCAGGGGCTGGGCAACCGCTCCATCGCCAAGGCGCTGTTCATCAGCGAGGCCACGGTCAAGACCCACCTGGGCCGCATCTACGACAAGCTCGGTGTGGACACCCGTGCCGGTGCGGTGGCGGTGGCGAAGGAGCAGCGGCTGCTGCCGTGAGCGGGGCGCCCGTCGGCGGGCGGGCGGCGGCGCCGCACCCGGCCTGCCCCGGTGGACGCGGGCGGGGCGCCCCCGGTCCGCGGCCTCGGCATACCAAATTCCGTGACCGACGGCGCGCCCTCCCGCCGCGTCACCCATCCTGCCCCCGCTCCCTTGACCTCCCAGGTGGCGGGCCTTGTCGCGCCCCGCCACTTTGGTATACCAATTGGGCGAACCGTTGACCGGCCGGCCGGTTTGCAGGCCGAGAACGTCCGAAGGAGCCCGCCATGTGTGTCGAGAACGTGCCGCCCCCGTCCAGCCGGGTCACCCGCCGCGGAGTACTCGCCGGGGCCGCCGCCCTCGCCGGAACGGCCGCCGCCCTCTCCGCCGCGCCGGGCGCCGTCGCCGCCCCCGCACGGGACTCCGGGCGCGGCCCGGCCACCGGCGCCGGACCCACCGGCGATCTCGTCGTCGAGGGAGGCACCCTGCTCGACCCGGCGACCGGCGAGGTCACCGAGGACGCGGTCGTCGTCATCCGCGACGGGGTGGTGCGGGCCGCCGGGGCCCGCTCGCGTACCGCCGTGCCGAAGGGGCTCCCGCGGCTGGACGCGCACGGCGGCTGGGTGCTGCCGGGCCTGGTCGACGCGCACATCCACCTCAACACCGCCACCGAGGCGCAGGACGCGGTCCGCAAGGGCGCCACCAGCGCGCGCAGCGGCTCGACCAACTTCTACCAGGACATCGCGGTACGGGAGTTGGCCCGCCAGGCGCCGCAGCAGGCGCCCCGGCTGCGGGCGGCGGGCGTCTTCGTCACCCCCGAGCTGGGTGACACGGTGCTCGCCGACCCCGATCTCACCCCGCTCGCGCGGCTGCGGGACGGGGTGCGGTCCGCGCAGGCGCTGCGCCGCGTGGTGGAGGTCAACCTCGCCCGCGGCGCCGATGTGATCAAGACCCGGGTCAACGAGCGCGCCGGGCTGCCCGAACAGGACCCGCTGACGCAGGTCTACTCGTACGAGCAGCTGTCCGAGATCACGGCGGCGGCGCGGCGCGGCGGCAAGGGCGTGCTGTGCCACAGCTACAGCGAGCGCGGCTGTGACGACGCGGTACGGGCGGGCATCCGCTCCCTGGAGCACGGCGTGTTCGTCGGCGAGCGCACGCTGCGCGAGATGCGGCGGCGGGGCACGTACTTCACGCCGACGATGACCGCCATCGCCGGGATGATCGGCGACCCGGACCCGGTGCTGGACGAACGCGGCCGCACCTATCTGCCGATCCTCAAGGAAGCCGTCCGCACCGCGCACGAGCTGGGCGTTCCGCTGGCGGCGGGCACCGACTCGTCCGGCGGGACGGTCGAGCCGATCGGCCGGGAGATCGCGCTGATGCGGGACGCCGGTCTGCCGGCGCTGGACGCGATCCGCACCGCCACCACCGGCGCCGCCCGGCTGCTCGGCCTGGAGCACACGGCGGGTCGGCCGGCGCGCGGCTTCGCGGGCGATGTGATCGTGGTGGACGGCGACCCGCTCACCGATCCGTCCGTCCTCGCCGCGCCCCGGCGCGTGGTGCGCGCCGGTCTCCCCGTCCCGCACTGACCCGCACCCGACCGCCCGGCGCCCCTCGCGCCCGCTGCCCGGTGTGCCCCGGCCCCCTCCCCCGGCCGGGGCACACCGCCGAGCCACCGCACCGTCCCCCTCCAGGAGCTGTCATGGCACCCGCCCCCGATCCGTCCCGGCGCGGCGCCGGGGACACCACCGGCCGCACGGTGGTCTTCCGCGACGTACGGCCCTTCGGGGCGGCCCGCCCGGTGGACCTCACCGTCGTCGACGGCCTGATCAGCGACCGGGCGGCGCCGCCCGGCGCCGAGGTGGTCGACGGCGGTGGCCGGATCGCCCTGCCCACGCTGGTCGACGCGCACATCCACCCCGACAAGACCACCTGGGGCGGCCCCTGGGAATCACGCCGGGCGGCGCACTCCCTGGAGGAGTTCGCGGCGCAGGACGCCGAACTGTTCCGCCGCCAGCACCGGTCCGTCGCCGAGCGGGCGTACGGGCTGATGGCGCACGCCGTCAGCCGCGGCACCCGGGCGATGCGGGCGCACGCCGATGTCGCCCCGGCGTACGGCCCGGCCGGCGTGGAGGGCCTCGCGCAGGCCCGCGAGCGGTTGCGGCACGCCCTCGACGTGCAGATCGTGGCCTTTCCGCAGCACGGCGTGGTCCGCGCCCCCGGTACCGCGAGGCTGCTGACGGACGCGGCGCGCAGCGGAGCGGTGGACCTCATCGGCGGGATCGACCCGGCCGGTTTCGACGGGGCGCCGGAGGCCCAGCTCGACCTGGTCTTCGACCTCGCGGACCGGTACGGCGTCGGGCTCGACCTCCATCTGCACGAGCGCGGCGCGCAGGGCCTGACCTCGCTGCGCCGCATCCTCGACCGCACCCGGGCGCTGGCGCTGCACGGCCGGGTGACGGTCAGCCATGTCTTCTGCCTGGCGGGCCTGTCCGACGCGGAGCTGGCGGCGGTCGCCGCGGACCTGCGCGAGCTGGACGTCGCGCTGACCACCGTGGCCCCCAGCGGCTCCCTCGTCCTGCCGATCGCCGCGCTCACCGGGCACGGCGTCCGCGTCGGCCTCGGCTCGGACGGCGTCCGCGACTCCTGGAGCCCCTTCGGCGACGCCGACATGCTGCACCGCGCGCATCAGCTGGGCCGGGTCCGCGACGACCGCCTCGACGCGGAACTGACGGCCTGTTACCTGACCGGCGCGCACGGCGGCGCCGATGTGCTGGGCCTGCCCCGCGCCGACCTCTCCCCCGGCTCGCCCGCCGACTTCCTGCTGGTGCACGGCGAGTGCGTCCCGCAGATCGTGGTGGACCTGCCCGCGCGCGACCTCGTCGTCCGCGGCGGCCGGGTCGTCGCCCGGGACGGCGCACTCGTCTGATCCACGCGCCGCCCGCCCGCGACGCCTCCCCGACCCCGAGAAAAGGCCATGACCACCCGCCCGACGTCCCCCCTGCCCGCCGCCGAACCGTCCGCCCCGCATCCGCGGCGCTGGTGGGCGCTGTGTGTGCTCGGCTTCGCCCAGCTGATGATCCTGCTGGACAGCACCATCGTGAGCGTGGCGATGCCCTCGCTCCAGAGCGAACTGCACATGGCCGACGGCGACCGCCCCTGGGTGGTCACCTCCTACACCGTCGCTTTCGGCGGGCTCCTGCTGCTCGCCGGCCGGATCGCCGACCACGCGGGCCGCGGGCGGGTGTTCGTCTCCGGGCTGATCGGCTTCGCCGTCGCCTCCGCCGCGGCGGGCGCCGCCCCGACCGCGCAGGTGCTGTTCGCCGCCCGCGCGGTGCAGGGCGTCTTCGCCGCGCTGCTCGCCGCGTCCGCGCTCGCCCTGGTGTCCACGACCTTCCCCGACCCGGCGGAGCGCCGCCGGGCCCTCGCCGTCTTCGGCGCGCTCGGCGGGGCGGGCGCCTCCCTGGGCGTCGTCCTCGGCGGGGTGCTCACCCAGTGGTACGGCTGGCGCTGGTGTCTGCTGGTCAATGTGCCGATCGCGCTGGCGGCGCTGCTCGGCACGGTGTGGATGCCGCGCGACCGTTCACCGCGGGCGGCGGGCCGGATCGATGTGGCCGGCGCGGTGCTGGGCTGCGGCGGGCTGACGGCGCTGGTGTTCGGCTGCAGCCGGGCCGAGGCGGCCGGTTGGACGTCGCCGTCGGTGCTGGGCGCGCTGGGCGGCGCCGCGCGCGTCTGCCACCGGGCGAACGCCGCCAGCAGCGCGGCGCCGCCGCTGCTGCCGCCGGCGCTGGTCCGCGACCGCGGCCGCTCCTCGGCCCTGCTGGCGGGCGGTGCGCTGATGGCGGCCCAGCTGTCGGTGTCGCTGTTCCTCACCTACTACCTCCAGACGGTGCTGGGCTGGTCCGCCCTCGCCGCCGGGCTGGGGTTCCTGCCGATCAGCCTGGTCACGACGGCGACCGCGACCCAGCTCGGCACCCGGCTGCTGCCCCGCCTGGGCGCCCGCGTGATGATGACCGCCGGACTCTCCCTGGCCGCCTGCGGGCTGTTCCAGCTCACCCTGCTGGGCCCGGTTTCCTCGTACCCGGCGCAGGTCCTCCCGGCGCTCTCGACGTTCAGCGTCGGCCTGGGCGGCAGCTTCCTCGCCATCATGAACGGCGCCACCACCGGCGTCCCGCCCCAGGACTCCGGCATCGCCTCGGCGACCGTCAACTCCGTGCAGCAGGTGGGAGGTTCGATCGGTTCCGCCGTCTTCAACACCGTCGCGGCCGGCGCGGCCGCCGCCTTCCCCGGCACCGCGCGGGCGGCGACCCTGCACGGCTTCACCACCGCCGTCCGGTACCCCCTGGCCGTACTGCTGCTCGCGGCGGTGGCGACCGCCACGCTGGGCCGGGCACCGGACCGGGCCGCCGCGGCCGAAGGAACGGCGTGAGCCCGCCCCGTCCCTTCACCGCTGATTGACGGCGCGGGCCGGGGGTGGTTACCGTCCCGGGCGGCATCGCGTGTCGGTCACCGTCCGGGTGAGGCATGGAGGTGCCGGGACATGCCTTCGGAGGCATTCCATGTCGGTCGAGTTGAATCACACCATCGTCCATGCCCGGGACAACCGGGCCTCCGCGGAGTTCTTCGCGGAACTGCTGGGGCTGGACATCACCACGGAGTGGGGGCCGTTCGTCGCGGTCGCGCTGGGCAACGGCGTCACCCTGGACTTCGCCACCGTCCCCACCGGCGACATCGCCCCGCAGCACTACGCCTTCCTCGTCTCCGAGGAGGTCTTCGACGCGGCGTACGAGAAGATCGTGCGGCGCGGCATCCCCCACCACGCCGATCCGCACGGTGAACGCCCCGGGGAGATCAACCACCACGACGGCGGGCGCGGCGTCTACTTCCCCGACCCGGCGGGGCACTTCATGGAGCTGCTGACCGTGCCGTACGGCGGATGGCCCGCCCAAGGCCCGGGAAAATAGGTGGCGGCCCGGTCAGCCCGGCGCCACCATGCCCCGTATGAGTGACGAACCCGCGCGATGGACCCAGGCAACCGTCCACCCCGACATGTGGACGGATCCGGATGACGACCCCCGGGAGAACACCGGCCCCAGCCCGGACGGCGAACTCGCCACGCTCCAGGACTTCCTGACGGGGTATCGGCTGACGCTGCGGATGAAGTGCGAGGGGCTGGACGCGGAGCAGCTGGCGCGGCGTTCGGCGCCACCGTCGACGATGTCGCTGCTCGGTCTGGTGCGGCATCTGGCCGAGACGGAGCGGGGCTGGCGCGGCTGGATCGGCGACGAGCCGGCACCGGCGAAGCTGTACGGCGCCCGGGACGCGGACTTCGACGACGCCGTCGGCGAGCAGTCCCAGGTGGAGGCCGCCTACCGTGACCTGGAGCGGGAGCAGGAGGAGACCGACGCCGCGCTGGCCGCCCATCCGGATCTGGGTGAGCGGGTCGGCAAGAACAAGATCGCGATACGGGAGCTGCTGGTCCACCGGATCGAGGAGTACGCCCGCCACTGCGGCCACGCGGATCTGCTGCGCGAGCGCATCGACGGGCGGGTGGGCCAGTAGCGCGGCCCGTCCCCGCACCGCACGAGGGCCGCACCCCGGATCGACGGGGTGCGGCCCTCGGTGTGTGCGGTCAGGCGGTGGGGGTGCCGGCGACGCGGCGCTCACCGCCGTTGCGCTGCTGCCAGCTGCGGTAGACGTCGACGGCGTCCTCCCGCGGCTGGTACGTCATGGGCAGCCGGCGCTCCTGCCAGGGCGCGGCGATCTCGTCGTAGAAGGTGTTCAGCTCGAAGTACTTGCGGTCGTCCACATAGTGCGGCTCGTAGGCGTCGCGGGTGGTGAGGAAGACGACCTCGTCCGGGGAGCAGTAGTAGAGGGAGCCCAGGCACATCGGGCACGGGTGGGCGAGGACGTAGATGGTGGTGCCGGTCAAGTGCTCGGTGCCGAGCTTGGTGCAGGCATCGCGGATGGCGAGGATCTCGGCGTGCGCGGTGGGGTCCGAGGTCTGGGCGACCAGGTTGGGGCTCTCCGCCAGGATTTCGCCGTCCTTGACGATGACGGTGGCGAAGGGGCGGCCGCCCTCCTCGACGTTGCGGCGGGCGATGTCGATGGTGCGTTGTGCGAAGTCCACGGTTCCTCCGGGGCTTGACGGAAGGGTGATCAGAAGGGCTTGGTCGGGAGGTACTTGCCGTCGAGGGTGATGACGGCGCGCTCGCCGCCCTCGGGGTCGGCGACCTTCTTCACATCGAGCTTGAAGTTGATCGCGGAGATGATGCCGTCGCCGAACTGCTCGTGGACCAGGGCCTTGAGGGTGGTGCCGTAGACCTGGAGCATCTCGTAGAAGCGGTAGATCGTCGGGTCGGTGGGGATGCCGCCGGGGATCGAGCCGCGGGTGGGGATGGTCTGCAGCAGCAGCGTGGCGTCCTGGTCCAGCTCCAGCAGTTCGGCGACGGCCTTGGCGGACTTCTCCGGCAGGGCGTGCTGGCCGAGGACGGCGGCGGTGGTGAAGGCGACGGACAGTCCGGCGGCGTCCGCGATCTCCTGCCAGGTCAGGTCCTTACGGGTCTTGGACTCGACGGCGACGATCGACAGGGCCTGCCGGGCGGCGGGGTCGAACTGGGCGTGTGCCATGGGGTGTTCCTTTCGGGAGGTGCCGGACGCGTGGTGCGTCCGGCCCGGTACGGGGGTCGGCGGGCGGCGGGGCCCGGTCAGACGCCGGCGCGGTCGAGGGTTTCGAGCCGGTCGACCGAGCCGGAGGCGATATCGAAGACCCAGCCGTGCAGCGTGAGGCGCCGCTCGGCGAGGGCCCGTGCCACCGAGGGGTGGGTGGCGAGGTTCCGCAGCTGGGCGGAGACGTTGGCCCACACCAGTGCCTCCACGTCGGCCGGCCCTTCCGCGGTGGCGGCGCGGGCGACGGAGGCGTCGGCGTGGCGCAGCCAGCTGGCGACCTGGGGCGCGTCGCTGAGGTCGTGCCCCTCGGCCAGCGCCGTCATGGCGCCGCAGCCGGAGTGGCCGCAGACGATGACGTCGGTGACACCGAGCACGCGTACGGCGAACTCGATGCTGGCGGCGGTGCCGTCGGCGGTCGGGCTGTGGGCGGGGACGAGGTTGCCCGCGGTGCGGATGACGAACAGTTCACCGGGCTCGCTCTGGGTGATCAGCTCGGGTACCACCCGGGCGTCGGAGCATCCGATGAACAGGGTGGTGGGTCGGTGCTCGGTGGCCAGCCGGGCGAAGAGCCCGGCCTTCGCCGGGAAGACATCCCGGCGGAAGTTGGCGACACCGTCCATGAGGTCGGGCACGGTCACTCCCTTCAGTGGCGGCCGGCCCCTGCCGGGCCGACGGACTCCACCATGCACGAGCTGGCCCTATAGCGTCCAAGACGCAGTGGAGATGATTGCTATTGGTGTCATCTATGGCTCAAGGCGCGCCCCCGGTGCGGCCGGTCGCTCACGGCTCGTCGGCGCGTGGGCGGCGATCGGGGGTGCCGCGCTTCCCGCCGGGCCCGTCATCGGCGGGCTGCTGGTCCAGGCCGCGGGCTGGCGGGGCGTGTTCTGGCTGGGCGTCCCGGTGATCGCTCTCGCGCTCCTGCCCGTCATCCGGCTCCCCCGCCCGTCGGCCCGGCGGCGCCCGGAAGGGAGCGTGGACCGGGCCGGTGCGGGCCTGCTCGTGGCAGCACTCACCTGCGGGGTCACCGCGATCATCCAGGCCCCGGCCTCGCCCCCGCCGGCGGGGCTGCTCGCGGTGGCAGCCGGCTGCGCCCTGCTCGCCTTGCTCGTCGTCGAGCGGCGGGTGGCACACCCGCTCCTCGCCGTCCCGCGCGGTGCGCGACTGCCGCTGGGGCTGGCCTGCCTGGTGGCGGGGCTGATGAACCTCTACTCCCTCGGCGGACTGTTCCTGCTGACCCAGATCCTCCAGGACGTACACCGTCTCGACCCGCTCTCCGCCGGGCTCCTCACCCTGCCGGCCATGCTGCCGCTACCCCTCCTCGGCGCACCCGCAGGCAGGCTCAGCACCCGCATCGGCGCCTGGCGCACCAGCGCCCTCGGCCTCACCGTCGCCGCCGCCGGGCTGGCCGGGGTCGCCGCCACCGTCACCGGCCCCGTCACCGGCCACCTCGCCCTGGCGCTCTTCCTCGCGCTCCGGGGAACCGGTCTCGGTCTCCTCACCCCCGCGATCGTCTCCGCCGCCCTCGCCACCACACCCGGCTCCCCCGGCCTGGCCTCCGGTGCGAGCAACACCAGCCGGCAGACCGGCGGTGCGCTCGGTATCGCGCTCTTCGCCACGATCGCCGGGCGGGCGGACGCCCCCGGCTTCCTGCCGCACGCGATCGGTCTCTTCGCCGGCCCGGCAACCCTCCTCGCCCTCACCGGCCTGTTCTGCCTGGGCATCGCGCGAAACCCGCGAATCCGGCTCGCCTGACGCACCGCACCAGCCGCATACCCCGGGACGGCGTCCCCTCAGGCCGGGTCGGAGTCCTGCGCCGCGCGGGCCGCGAGGCTGCGCAGTGTGGCGTCGCGGGTGCCGACGACATGGGCGCGGGCCCGTTCCTCGGCCTGCCGCTCGTCGCCCGCGCGGATCGCCTCGTACAGCCGCTCGTGCTCACCGCACATCGGGTCGCCGTCGTTCAGCTCGGAGGTGAGCCGGAAGAGGCGGCGGAGGCGGGAGTCGAGGGGCGCCATCAGGTCGCGGAGCAGGGGGTTGCCGGAGGCGTCGACGACGAGCTGGTGGAAGTCGGCGTTGCGGGTGACGGCCTCGCGCAGCCGGCCCGCCTCGGACGCCTTCCGGCTGCGCGTCAGAAGGCGTTCCATGGTGCGGAGTTGGGCGGTGGTGGCGCGGCGGGCGGCGAGTCCGGCGGCCAGACCCTCCAGTTTCTCGCGGACGTCGAAGAGGTTCTCGGCGTCCTCGGTGCCGAAGTCCGCGACGACGGCGCCGCGCCGCGCCTGCACCCGCAGGAACCCTTCGGATTCCAGGCGCTGCATCGCCTCGCGCAGCGGGATCCGGGAGACGCCGAACTCCTCGGCCAGCTCGCGCTCCACCAGGCGCCGTCCCGCCGGGTACTCCCCCTCGATGATCCGCTCGCGCAGCTCCTCGTGGACCCGGTCGCGCAGGGACCGGTGGGTGTCGCCTATCGGGGTGCGGCGGTCCGGGCGGCGGGTGGTCATGGCGGCAGCTCCAGGTACGGGCGGACAGGGGCGGCGGGTGGCCCCTGGCGCATCGATCATCGCAGACCGGGACGGGTGGGAGAAGCGGCGGAGATCCGTGCACCGGGCCCGTTGCCCGGTATTTGGTATACCAGTTAGCGTGGCTCTGCCCGTCGCCCGCCGACGCTCTGCCGGGTGCCGTTCCCGGCCGCCGGTGGCGTACGACGGAACGCCGCGAACAGCTGGAGGACCCCGTGTCGCACCCCGTCGGCGCCCTGCCGATCCCGTCCGTGCCCGCCGCGCTGCGGAACGTGACCCTGCCCGACGGCCGCCGCGCAGACGTCGCCCTGCGCGACGGCCGGATCGCCGCCGTCACCGGGCACCGCGCGGACGCCGCGCGCGACGGCGCGGCGGTCGACCTCGGCGGGGCGCTGCTGCTGCCCGCCCTCGTCGACGGCCACGCCCACCTGGACAAGACGCTGCTCGGCGCCGCCTGGCAGCCGCACCGGGCCACCGCCACGCTCCAGGAGCAGATCGCGAACGAGCGGGAGCTGCGCGCCACCGTCGGCGTGCCGGTCGCCGACCGTGCCACCGCGCTCGCCGAGCGGATGATCTCCCTCGGCACCGGCCACGTCCGCTCCCACGTCGACGTCGACCCGGACGTCCGGCTGGACGGCCTGCACGCGCTTCTCGGCGTCCGCGAGGCGTTCCGCGACCGGCTCACCATCCAGCTGGTCGCGTTCCCGCAGAGCGGGGTGGTCAGCTCGCCGGGCGTCGCCGATCTGCTGGACGCCGCGCTCGCGGAGGGCGCCGATCTGATCGGCGGGCTCGACCCCGCCGGGTTCGACGGCGATGTCGACGGTCAGCTCGACATCGTCTTCCGGCTCGCCGAGCGGCACGGCGCGGGCGTCGACATCCATCTGCACGACGGCGGCGAGAGCGGCACCGCGCAGCTGCGCGCCGTCGCCGAACGCACCGCCGCCCTCGGGCTCGGCGGCACCGTCACCGTCAGCCACGCCTACGCCCTCGGCCAGGTGGACGGGCCCGAACTGGACCGCACCGCCACCGCGTTGGCGGCCGCCGGTGTGTCGATCATGACGAACGGCCCCCGCGACACCATGCCGCCGGTGCTGCGCCTGCGCGCTCACGGGGTCCGGGTCTTCGCCGGGTCCGACAACATCCGCGACTCGTGGTGGCCCTACGGCACCGCCGACATGCTCGAACGAGCCACCGTCATCGGCCTCCAGGGCGGTCTGATGACCGACGAGGAGTTGCACGCCGCCGCCTCACTGGTCACCGGCGAAGCCGCCGCGGCGCTCGGTCTGAGCGGCTACGGGCTCGCCCCAGGCGACCGCGCCGACCTCGTGGCGGTCGCCGCCGGCGGGGTCCCCGAGGCGGTCGCCGCCCACCCCGAGCGGCTGCTCGTGCTGCACGGCGGGCGGGTCGTCGGGCCCGCGCCGTCCACCGCGTACCCGCGGTTCACCCCGCCGTCCGCATGAGGCGGCGGTCCGCGGGCCGGTGCGGGCGCCCGGCGGGCCGCTGCCTATAGTCCGCGTATGGGTCCGGAACTCCGTCATCTGCGCTATCTGATCGCGGTCGCCGAGCACGGGAACTTCACCCGCGCCGCCGAGGCGCTGACCATCTCCCAGCCGACGCTGTCACAGCAGATCAAGCAGTTGGAGCGGTCGGTCGGCGCCCAGCTCCTGGACCGCAGCGGGCGCACCGTGCGGCTCACCGATGCCGGTACCGCCTACGTCCACTACGCGCGGCGGGCGCTGCGGGAGCTGGCCGCCGCCGACCGTGCGGTCCTGGACGTCGCGGATCTGACCCGGGGGCATCTGCGGCTGGCCATGACGCCGACGTTCACCGCGTATCTCCTCGGACCGCTGGTGGCGGCGGTGCGCGACGAGCACCCCGGGCTGACGCTGGAGGTGCACGAGGAGCCGCAGGACCGTATCGAGGCGGGGCTGCTCGCCGACGAGATCGATCTCGGCATCGCCTTCGAGGGCCCGCACCTGCCGGGCGTCTCCGCCACCGCGCTGTTCGCCGAGACCCTCGGGCTGGTCGCCACCGCGCACCGGCCCGGGGCCGAGGATCCGCGGCCGATGCCGGTGGACCGGCTCGGCGGGCAGCCGCTGGCGCTGCTCAGCGCGGACTTCGCGACGCGGCGCCATATCGACGCCTACTTCGCCCACCACCGCATCGACCCGCCGATCGCGGTGGAGGCCGACACCATCCAGGCGCTCACCGAGATCGTCCGGCGCACCCCGCTGCTGGCCACCGTGTTGCCCGACGCGATCACCGACGACCATCCGCATCTGGCGCCGGTTCCGCTCGATCCGCCGCTGCCCACCCGGGTGGCGGCGCTGCTGCGGCGGGAGAGCGCGTACCGCAGCGCCGCCGCCCGCGCCTTCACCCGGGTGGTCGCACAGGTCGTCCGCGACCGCGGCTATCCCGCGCCCTGAGCGCGGCGCCGGGCGCGCGGCACCGGGCGGGGCGGGTGCCGATGAGAGAATCGGGCCCATGACAGGGTCTGAGAAGTTCGAGCCCGAATCGGAGCGGGTCACCCGGCAGTTGCGCGACGACATCATCGACGGCGTCCGCGCGCCCGGCAGCAAACTGGTCGAGCGGGAGCTGGCCGCGGAGTTGGGTGTGAGCCGGCTGCCGATCCGGGACGCCCTGAAGGCGCTGGTCACCGAGGGGCTGGTGACGCCGCGGCCGCGGAGCTGGGCCGTGGTGCGGGAGTTCACCCCGTCGGACCTCGCCGACCTGGAGGAGGTGCGCTCGGCGCTGGAGACGATGGCGTTCCGCCTCGCCGCCCAGCGCCGTACCCGCGCCGGTCTGGCCCGGCTCCGCGCCGACCTCGACGCCGAGCTGACGGCGGCGCGCGCGGGCGATGCGGTACGGGCCCGGCGGGCGGCGGCCGACTTCCACGAGACGGTGATCTCGCTCGCCGACAACGAACTCCTCAACGAACTGGAACGCACCCTGCGCAGCCGTATGCGGTGGCTGCTGGGACAGCACGACGATCTGGTGGCCATCGCCGAGGAACACGAGGCGCTCTACGACGCCGTCGCGGACCGTGACGCGGACCGCGTCACGGAGCTGACGGCCCGTCACCTGGCGACCAGCCGCCGGGTGACGGCGGCGCGGCAGGGACGGCGCGAGGGCTGAGGAGTCGCCCGGCCGTGACGCCCGGCGGAGCGTTCAGGGTGCGCGGCGGCCGGGCGAGCGGCCGCCGCGCACCTGCCGGTCACGGTCGGGCGGGGGCCTTCCCGGCGGCGTCCGTGGCCTCGGCAGCGGGGGCCTCGGGAGCCACGGGCTCCGCGCCGGGGGTCTCCGGCTCCGCGCCGGCACCGGCCCGGGCCGCCGCCCGCTCCCGCTTCCGCGCCCGTCCGTGCGGCAGCGGCCGGTTGACGACGCCGGACCAGATCTCGTGGTGGCCCAGGCCCTCCGGGTGGCGGCGGGCGGCGCGGAGGGCCCAGAGGTACACGCCGAGGCAGACCAGCGCGCCGCAGCCCACCACCGCCGCGAGGGCCGGCAGCATCATCGCGCTGCCGGTCGCGCCGCCCTCCAGCACCCGCACGAAGAGCAGGGCCACGGCGAGCAGCAGCACCAGCGGCGGTGCGGCGAGGACCGCCGCCCGCAGGGCCAGCGCGCCCAGCCGGGGGCGGGAGCCGTCGCGGGCGGTCAGCCGGAGCAGCAGCACCCGCTTGCCCGGCGTGAACCCGCCGGTCAGCCACGGCACCACCACGAACCACAGCACGGTCAGGGCCGCCGCGGTCACGACCGCCGTCTCGGCGTCGCCGAGCAGCGTCACCACGAAGCTCACGGGCGGCGCCACCAGCAGCAGCCCCGTCGCGTCCAGCAGCAGGGCGACCAGCCGGCGGCCGAACGGGACCGTGTCGCCGGCGGCCAACGCCCGGTCGTCCAGGGTGTTCAGCTCCGGCAGCCGGCGGGCCAGCGGCGCGACGATCAGCCAGCCCAGCGACGCCCCGGCCGCGTTGGCCAGCAGATCGTCCACCGCGAAGAGCCGGTAGGGGCAGGGGTAGATCCCCCACAACCCGGTGAACTGGGTCAGCTCGAAGAAGAGCGAGGCGCCGAACCCGGCGAGGGTGGCGGCGAGCAGCCCGCGCCGGAGGTGCAGCCGTACGAAGACACCCAGCGGCAACAGCAGCAGGAGGTTGAAGACCGTCTGCCAGAACGCCGAGTTGTGCCAGATCAGCGCGGCGAAGGAGAGCTGGTGGTGCGCCTCCTTCCACATGTCGGCGACGAACATCCCCGGCGTCCACTGCGGATGCCGGAAGGTCGGGAACGCCCGGCAGACGTCCACCGCGCCGCTCGGCAGCGGCACCACCACCAGGCAGAACGCCGAGATGGCGAAGTAGACGAACGCGAGGACGGAGAGGGTGCGCCA
The DNA here is from genome assembly GCF_043083385.1 of Streptomyces sp. NPDC014733. Lineage (NCBI taxonomy): Bacteria > Bacillati > Actinomycetota > Actinomycetes > Kitasatosporales > Streptomycetaceae > Streptomyces > Streptomyces sp. NPDC014733. The sequence goes on from NZ_JBIBYO010000004.1 coordinate 147,536, forward strand.
GCGGGTCATGATGCCGTGGCGCCGGTAGAGCACGATCGCCACCGGCACCGACAGCAGCAGGGCCAGCGCGGGGAAGAGCATCGCCGCGGTGTTCAGCGGCAGGAGGTAGGCACCGGTCACCGGGTGCCCTCCCCCACGACGGCGGTGCGCGCCCGGTGCGGTCGCGCCGGGTACCCGTCGGCCGGCGGCGGCCCCGCGGCGTGGCGGTTCGCCACCGCACACCGCGTCTTCGGCCGGACGACTCCCATGGGCGGGAAGGTCCCGAAGTTCATCTGTGTCCTGTCATCTTCACGTCAAGGATCGCGGGAGCCCGCCCCGGTACGCGGGGCGTCCCGGCGCCGCACGGCGGGTCACGGGAACGGGCCTCCGTCATGATCCTGTCAGACGGACGGGCGCACCGGAAAACCCGTGCGCACCCCGCGCGACCTGCCCGTTTCGCACCGCGGGGGCGAACCGGACGGCACCGCGGCACTCCCCCCGACCGCCGCCGGGGGAAGGCGCCGCGCCGGTGTCCGCCGGGCCGGGACGCGGCGGCTACGGTGCCGCGTTGAGCAGGTCCAGCGCGGAGTGCTGGCAGCCGTGGCCGGGGCCGTCGCCGCGGTCGCCGTTCCAGTGCGGTCCGTACTGGTCCCGCGCGTTGCGGTCCTTGGCGTAGGCGGTGTCCGCCTGCGTCTTCAGGTACCCGTCGTAGGGGTGGCCGTCCAGCTCCCGGTTGAGGGCGCCGAGACCGCGGACGTAGGCGCCCTTGAAGCTGGGACCGTCACCGGTGCAGGAGTCGGACTCGCCCGGCTCGCGGAGGATGCCTCCCGGATTGAGGGCGCGCGATCCGGTGGAGGCGTCGGCCAGTTCGCGGGCGGCGCGCAGCAGCTGCGGGTCGCCGGTGGCCTTGTGCAGCTCCGCGAGACCGCCGAGGATCACGCCCTGGTTGTAGGTCCAGGTGGGCTGGCCGTTGTTCCGGCAGGAGCCGTCCAGACCGTCGTTGACCAGGTGATTTGCGTTGATCATGCCGCTGTTGTGCAGCCAGTTCCAGCCGCGGTTCGCCCGGTCGGCGAAGCGGGTGTCGCCGGGCGTCCGGTTGTGCAGTGCGGCGTTGAGCGCGATGTACAGCTCGTTGGTGACGGCGTTCTTGTACGCGGTGTCGGTCTTCCACTGGACACCGCCGCCGCATGTGCCGGTCCAGTAGCCGGCCATGTGGTCGGCGTCGGCGCGGGCGGTGTCCAGGTAGCGGGCGTCGCCGGTCAGGTCGTACGCCTTGATCCAGGCCAGCCCCCACCAGCCGGTGTCGTCGAGATACTCGTTGCGGAACTGCCCCTGGTTGCCGCCGTCGGTGCGGTCCTTGTTCTTGTCGTACGTCTCGTGGACGGCGTGGGCGAAGCTCCGGTCGCCGGTGCGCCGCATGGTGTCGATGACGGCGGTCAGCGCGTTGGCGCTGGTCCACCAGCCGTTGCCGCCGAAGAGTCCGGTCGTGCGGTCGTAGTCCCGCATCAGCGCGGTGGCGGCTGCCAGGCGGCGGTCGGCGGTGACCGGGGCGGAGCGGTCCGCCCCGGCCGTGTCCGGCGTGGCGGCGGGCGCGGGCGCCGCGACGGCGGCGAGCACCCCCGCGGCGGCGAGCACGGCGGCCGCGCGGCGCACCGTCACGCGCCGCCGGGACTTCGGTGCCGCGTCGCAGGTGTGGTCCGGGTGGGGTGGCATACGGCCTCCTCGTCGTCGGGTCGCCGGGCGGCGGCCCACCGTGTGCGATCACTTCCGGGGACGCCGCCCGCCCGGCTCCCCGTTCCCCGCCGCGCCGGAGGGTTGGCGTCCGCACCGGGCGACGCGGCGTCCGGTGCGGACCCCCCGCGGCCGGGCGCCGGGCCCGGCGGGGGAAGCGCCGGCGGCAACCGGTGGCGCGCCCCGGGTCCGGCCGGGTCCGGCGGAATCACCCCGGCCGCCGGGGGATCCGACCGCCGGGTAGGCTCGCGTGCCGGTGCGTGACGAACGGGGAGACGGTATGGAAGGGCTGCGGCAGGACGATCCGCCGCGGATCGGGGAGTACGTGACGCTGGCGCGGCTGGATCCGGCCGCGCGGCGGGGCGTTCCCGAACGGCGTTATCTGGCGCGCAGTGCCGACGGGTCGCGGACGGTGCTGATCGCGCTGCCGCTCCAGGGCGCCGATCCGGGCCGCTGGGCGGCCGAGGCGCAGTGGGCGGCGAAGCTGAACCAGCCCGGTCTGTGGCCGGTGGCGCAGGTCGGCGGCAGCGCCGCGTTCCCCTGGCTGGCCTCGCCCTACCGGCCGGTGCTGCCGCTGCCGGAGGCGCTGGACGCCTGCGGTGGTCCGCTGCCCGAGGAGGCGGTGCGGGCGCTCGGCGCGGCGCTCGCCGAATCGCTGGCGTCGGCGCACGTCCTGGGCGTGGTGCACGGCGGGCTGTGCCCGGCGGCGGTGCTGCTCACCGCGTACGGTCCGCTGGCGTCGTGCTTCGGCGCGGTGCGCGCGGCGGCGCCGGAGGGCGCGCCGCGGACCGGGCTGCCCGGTGTCGACGCGGGCTGTCTCGCGCCCGAACTGGCCGCGGGCGGACCGGTCCAGGCGTCCGCCGACGTGTATGCGCTGGGCGCCGTCCTCGCGTACGCGGCGACCGGCCACACCGTGCCGGAGCGGGCGGAGATCCCGGCCGGGCTGCGGGCGCCGATCACCGCCTGTCTGTCGCGGGATCCCGCCGCGCGGCCCGAACCGGCCCAGGTGCTGGCGGAGTTGGCGCCGGGCGCGGCCTGGGGCACGCAGAACGCGGGCACCGAGCCGGTGTCACTGCCCGGCCGGGTGGTCGCGGCCCTGTCCCTGCAGGCGGCCGCGGTGCTCGCCGCCGAACTCCCCGAGGTGCGCTGACACCATGCAGACCGCTCTTCTCCACGACGATCCGCACACCGTCGGCCCGTACCTGCTGCTGTCCCGGCTGGGCAGCGGCGGGATGGGCACCGTCCATCTGGCGCGGACGGCGGGCGGCCGCACCGTCGCGCTCAAGGTGCTGCACCAGCGGCTGTCCGCCGATACGGCGCTGCGCCACCGCTTCCGGCTGGAGGCGGACGCGGCGCGGGTGATCGGTGGCCGCCACGGTGCGCAGGTCCACGACGCCGATCCGGACGCGCCCCGGCCGTGGCTGGCGACGGAGTACGTGCTCGGTCCGCCGCTGGACGACGCGGTGGCGGCCGCCGGTCCGCTGCCGGAGCGGGCCGTGCGGGCGCTGGGCGCGGCGCTGGCCCGGGGGCTGGCGCAGCTGCACCGCTCGGAAGTGGTGCACCGCGATCTCAAGCCGTCGAACATCCTGGTCACGGCGGACGGCCCGAAGATCATCGACTTCGGGGTGGCCCATGCGGTCGGCGAGGCGCCGCTGACGCAGGCCGGGGCGACCGTGGGGACGCCCGCGTTCATGTCGCCGGAGCAGGCGGCCGGTCTCGAACACGCCACGGCGGGCGATGTGTTCGCGCTCGGCGGGCTGCTGGTGTTCGCCGCGTCCGGCCACGGCCCGTTCGGCTCCGGGCAGCCCACCGATCTGCTCTACCGCGTCCGCTACACCGAGGCGGACCTCGGCGGGGTGCCGCCGGAGCTGGTGCCGGTGCTGGGCCGGTGTCTGGCGAAGGACCCGGCGCAGCGGCCGACGACCGAGGAGCTGGCCGCGTCGCTGGCGCCGGACGGCCTCCCGCAGGTCTTCGCGGACGTACTGCCGGACGGGGTGCTGCGGATGATCGCGCAGCGCGGCGACGACGTGTGGCGTCAGCCGCCGCGGCTGACGCCGCCGCCCCCGGACCTGCCGCCGGGGCCGGTGACGCTGCCGGGCGGGGCGGCGGCGGGGCCGTCGCGCCGCCGGATGCTGGCGATGACCGCCGGCGGGGTCGTCGCGGGCGCCGGGGTGGCGGGCGGACTGTGGGCGTGGCTGGGCCGGGGCGGCGGTCCCGGCGGTGAGGCTCCGCCGCCGAAGCCGGTGAAGCCGCCGACGCGGCTGTGGACGTTCCCCTCGCGCACCCCGGACCGCTTCGGCGACGTGGTGTCGACCCCGCACGGGCTGGCGATGCCCGCGGGCGTGGTGCTGTGCGGCGTCAACCCGGAGAGCGGCAAGGGCACCTGGCAGGCGAACGTCGCCGACGTCTGGCGGTGGGCGTCCGACGGCAACGGCCTCTACGCGCTCCGCGACGACGAGGACGGCAAGAAGCTGGCGGTCTGCCTCCTCGACCCGGCCGACGGCCAACCCGGCAAGCCGCTGGCGGAGTTGGCGGAGTTCCGCGGCGGCGAGAACCGCAACCAGCTGCTGTGCGTGGTGAAGAAGACCGCCTATCTGGCGGCCCGGGCGGTCTCGCCCGACCGCTGGTACGTCCTCGCCCTCGATCTGCGCACCGGCCGGGTGCGGTGGCGCAGCCGTGTGGACCCGGCGGCCGACGGCTATCTGCCGCCGATGCTGCGCGGGGTGGTCGTCGGCGACCGGCTGGTGGTGTCCCGGTCCGACTCCGGCATCCACTTCGTCAACGTGACGACGTACTCCGTCGCCGACGGCAAGGTGGGATGGACGCTCTCCTCGCCGTTCTCCGGCGAGCCGCCGGCCGAGCTGCTCGTCGACGACCGGTACGTCTACCTCTCCGACGAGGCGGTCGGCGCCCGGAAGCTGGCCGACGGCGAGAACGGCTGGCTCTTCGGCCACGACCGCAACGTCGGCGACAGCGCGGGCCAAACCCGCGTCTACGGGCCCCCGGCCCTGCACGAGGGCGTCCTGTACTGCACCGAGGGCGACCGCGGTCTGGTGGCGCTGGACGCGCTGACCGGCAGTCTCAACTGGGCGGAGAAGGGCCTCAAGGGCCGCCGCCTCAACCGCGACGTCGCGCCGGTCGTGGGCCGGAAGTACGTCTACGGCCTCGACGACAAGGGGCTGCGCGCGGTGGACATCCGCAGCCGCACCGCGGTGTGGACGTTCCCCACCGACGCGACGGTGCTGACCGCCGACCGCGAGCGCGGAAAGCTCTACCTCCGCGAGGAACGGGCCACCTTCGCCCTGCCACTCGCCTGAGCTCCCTCTCGTCCAGGAAGGACTGAAGTTGAGAACACTCGGCGCCGGAGATCCGCTCCGGCTCGGCCCGTACCGCATCGTCGGGGTGCTCGGCGAGGGCGGGATGGGCAAGGTGTACCTCGGGCGGGACGCGGAGGGGCGGCCGGCGGCCGTCAAGGTGCTGCTGCCCGAGCTGGCGCACGACCGGCATCTGGTCGACCGGTTCGTCCGGGAGGCGCAGACCGCGCGGGCGGTGACCAGCGACGGCATCGCCCGGGTGCTGGGCGCGGAGCTGGAGTCGGGGCGGCCGTGGATCGCCTCGGAGTTCCTGGCCGGCCCGACGCTGGACGACGCGGTGGAGCAGCACGGCCCGCTCGACGAGGGGCTGTTGCGGGAGACCGCGCGGGCGCTGGCGGCCACGCTCGGGGACATCCACGCCACCGGGCTGGTCCACCGTGACCTCAAACCGTCGAACGTCGTCCTGACCTCCCGCGGCCCGCGCATCATCGACTTCGGCATCGCCCGCCCCGAGCACGGGCTGACGCTGACCCGGACCGGGCAGATCCCGGTCACGCCGGGGTACGGCGCGCCGGAGCAGGTGCTGGGGCGGCGCGTCGGCCCCGCCGCGGACATCTTCTCGCTCGGCGCGGTGCTGGTCTTCGCCGCGAGCGGCCGCCCGGCGTACACCGGCGCCGAGATCACCGCGATCCTCTACGAGGTGGTGCACGGCGCCCCGGATCTGACGCTGGTGCCGCCGGCGCTGCGGTATCTGGTCGAGCCGTGTTTCGCGAAGGATCCGGCGGCGCGGCCGCTGCCCGCCCAGGTCGCCGAGGCCGCCCGGGCGCCGCAGCGGGGCGCCCGGCTGTGGAGGTCGGGGCCGTACGCCGCCGACATCCGCGACCGGGAGGCCGCGGCGAAGCGGATGACCGGGGAGAACCCGCCGACGGTGCTGCCGGGCGGGGACGCGCCGGGGACGGAGGCGACCGCGGTGTCCGCCGCGAAGCCGTCGCGGCGGCGGTTGCTGCTGACGCTGGCGGGTGGCGGTGCGCTGGTCGCGGCGGGGGCGGGCGGCGCGGTGTGGTGGCTGTCGGACGGCGGTCCGCAGGTCTTCACCGACCCGTTCGACATCCCGTCGGCCGCCACGGTGCGCCCGGCGGAGCTGGGCACCGGCACCGGCACGCCGGAGCCGCTGTGGGGGCCGGTGGAGGGGGTGGCCGACGGCGGGTCTCCGGCGCCGCTGCCGGTGCGGGACGTGGTGGTGTTCGCGGCGGCGGGCGGCGGTGTCGCCGCGCGCCGGGTCGTCGACGGCAAGGAGCGCTGGCGCGCCGGTGACGTCCGGGGCGACGCGGGCTATCTGTCGATCGCCGACCGGCTGGTGGCCACCGCCGACAGCGACGGCGTGCTGCGCACCTACGTCGCCTCGACCGGTGAGCCCCGGTGGACCGCCGACGCCGGGGTGAACACCCTGCTGGCCGCGGACGCCGCCCATGTGTACGTGCTGACGTCCCGGGGCGAGTTGCGGTGTGTGTCCACGAAGGACGCGAAGGTGCGGTGGACGCGCCGGCCGCCGCTGCCGCTGACCGGCGGGCGGCCGGCGGCGGCGCTGGGCGCCGGGGTGCTGGTGGTCTGCACCGCCGGCGGCGATGTGGCGGCGGTGCGCACCGCGGACGGCGCGAAGGCGTGGGTGCGCAAGGGGCAGGCCGCGGGCGCCCTGCGGCCCGCGATCGACAACGGCACGGTGTATCTGGGCGGCCACACGCTGGCGGCGGTCGGCGCGGGCGACGGCAAGGTGCGCTGGTCCGTGGCGACCATGCAGCCGATCCGGCGCGGGGTGTACGGCTTCGGCCCGCCCACCGTGGCCTCCGGGGTGGTGTACGCCCTCGACGGCGATGCGCTGCGGTCGCTGCGTACCGACGGGGAGCAGGCGGGCATGACGACGATGGTGGCCGGGGTGACGCCGCCGTGGCAGCCGCCGGTGGTGCAGGCGGGCAGCGTCTGGGTGGTGGAGAGCCGCGACACGGGGATCAGCGGCTGGCCGCGCGGCGCCGACGTCAGCGCCGGCCAGGGGCAGACCTACCCGCTCAAGGAGGGCTCGGGCCGTACGGCCGCGGGCGCCGCGAACCGGCTGTTCGTCCTCAACTCGGGTGCGCTGCTGGCGCTCCGGGTGTTCTGACGGGCGGATCCGGCCGGGCGGCGTGGGTGCCGTCCGGCCGGGGCGTCAGCGGGCGTTGCGCGGGTGACGGCGGGCCGTGCGTTCGGTGCCGCGGCGGTAGTTGCCCGTCCAGCGGGCCATCACCAGCTGTGCGTCGCCGGCTGTCACCTCCCGCAGGAACCGCGCCGCGCGGGCGCCGCGCAGCGCCGCCGCGCGACGGCCGTGGTGGTGCACCAGCACCGCTCCGTCGCCCCGCTCCTCGTAGGTGAATCCGTTCGCTCCCGGCATCGGCCGTCCCCGTTCCGTCCGTGTGTGCGGTTCCCCATCGTGGGGGCCGGGGCGGCCGCCCGCCACTCACTTTCCCGGGGGCGCGGACCGCTGCGCACCGACCGCGGCCGGGGAGTTCTCCGGCGTGCTCCGGTAATCTGACAGCTTCCCCCAGGAGGAGATACGTCAGTGGAGTTCCGGCTGCTCGGAGCGGTTTCCGTCGTCACCGAGGTCGGCGATCTGCCGCTCGGCCCCGCGAAGCGGCGCAGTCTGCTCGCCGCTCTGCTGCTGCGGCCCAACCACCCGGTTCCGGTGGAGGCGCTGACGGACGCCCTGTGGGACCAGGAGCCGCCGCCGCGGGCCCGGAGCGTCATCCAGGGCCATGTCTCGCGGCTGCGGTCGCTGCTGTCCGGAGCCGGTGCCGGGATGTACGGCGTGGAGCTGGTCACGCAGGGCGCCGCGTACGTCCTGCGGATGCCGGAGAGCCTGCTGGACGCGCACCGTTTCGAGGAGCTGGTGGCGCTGGCGCGCGGTCAGCGGGCGGCGGGCGACGCGGTGGCGATGTACCAGGACGCGCTGGCGCTGTGGCAGGGTCCCGCGCTCACCGGCGCGTACCGCAGCGCCCCGTTGCAGGCCGCCGCGCACGCCCTGGAGGAGCTGCGGCTGACCGCCGTGGAGCTGCTGGCCGGGGGGTACACGCAGCTCGGCGAGTATGCGCGGGCGGCGGCGCTGCTGCGGGCGGAGGCGGCGGCGCAGCCGTTGCGGGAGTCGCTGTCGGCGGCGTTGGTCCTGGCGCTGCAGCGGGCGGGGCGGCGTTCGGACGCGCTGGACTGGTACCACCGCACCCGGCGGCTGCTGGCCGAGGAGTTGGGTGTCGATCCGGGGCGGGAGCTGGCGGAGGCGTACGCGGTGGCGCTGCGCGGCGACGGCGATCCGGCGGCGGAGCCGAAGACGCCGGTGGTGCCCGCGGTGCCGGAGCCGCGGCCCGCGCCGCCGGACGTGCCCGCGCATCCGGAGACCGTCGATCTGCTCCCCCGGATGCCGCGCGGTTTCCACGGCCGCGCCGACGAGTTGGCGGCGCTGGACCGCGCCACCGCCGGGGAGACGCCCGTCTGCCTGGTCACCGGGCCCGCCGGGGTGGGCAAGACCGCGCTGGTGGTGCACTGGGCGCACCGCAACCGCGAGCGGTTCCCCGGCGGTCTGCTCTACGCCGATCTGCGGGGCTTCAGCGACACCCCCGAGGTGGAGCCGGCCGAGGTGGTACGGGAGTTCCTGCTGGCGCTGGGGGTGGCGCCGCGGCGGATCCCGGAGTCGGCACGCGGGGCGTCGGCGCTGTTCCGGTCGCTGGCGGCCGACCGCCGGCTGCTGGTCGTCCTGGACAACGCGCCCGGCTCCGCGCCGGTGCAGGAGCTGCTGCCGGGCGGTGCGCGGTGCGTCACGGTGGTCACCAGCCGCCACCGGCTGCCCGGGCTGATCGCCTCCGACGCGGCCCGGCCGGTGCCCGTGGACGTGCTGGGGCCGGAGGACAGCGCCGCGCTGCTCGCCGCGGTGCTCGGCGAGGAGCGGGTACGCGCGGAGGCGGGGGCGGCGCGGCGCCTCGCGGAGCTGTGCGGCGGGCTGCCGCTCGCGCTGCGGGTGACCGCGGCCCGGCTGACCGATCAGCCGGAGTGGTCGCTGTCCGAGCTGAGCGGTGAACTCTCCGACGAGTCACGGAGGTTGGCGCTGCTGGATGTCGAGGACACCGGTGTGCGGGCGGCGCTGCGGCTGACGGTGCGGCGCCTGCCGGCGGACGCCGCGCACCACTTCGCGCATCTGGGCCGCCACCCCGGCACCCATGTCGACCGGTACGCGGCGGCGGCCCTGGCGGGCACCGACCCGGCCGCCGCCGAGGCCGCCCTGGAGCGGCTCGCCGCGGCGCATCTGATGACCCGGGCCGCACCGGACCGCTGGACGCTGCACGACCTCGTCCGGCTCTACGCGCGGGGCCTGGACGCGGATCCGGACGCGCTGCTGCGGGCGCTGGACCACACCGTGGTGACCGCGCTGGCCGCCGCCGACGCCGCCGAGCCGGGCGACGAGTCGTGTTTCCCGCTGCCCGCGGACGTCCGCACGCCCCGGGAGATCCGCCGGTTCGCCGCCCGGGAGGAGGCGATGGCGTGGTACGAGTCCGAGCACGAGGAGGTGACGCTGGCGGCGGCAGCGGCGGATGCGGCGGGGCTGCACAGCCGGACCTGGCGGCTCGTGCTGGGTCTGTGGCCGCTGATCGTGTGGCGGGTGCGGGACGGCTGGAGCCCGCTGCTGGGCACGGCGCTGGAGGCGGCGCGCGCCGACGGGGACCTGCGGGCGCAGTCGCGGATCCTGGCGCTGCTGGGCTGGGTGCTGACGGAGGAGGGCCGCGTCCCGGAGGCGCTGGCCCATCTGGAGGCGGCGCCGGTGCTGGCGGCGCGGGCCGGGGACCGTAGCGCGCAGGCGACGGCGCTGGTCAATCTGTCGCTGGCGCAGGCGGCGCTGGGCAGTCCGCAGGAGGCGGCGGAGGAGTGCGCCGATGCGGCACGGCTGGCGCGCGACGCCGGGGACCCGTACACCGAACGCCTCGCGCTCTATCACCTGACACGGCACCAGCTGGACTGCGGCGCATGGGAGCCGGCGCTGCGGACGGTGGCCGCGGCGCAGGCGCTGGACGAGGTGGTGGACGCCTCGGCGGCGGGGCGGGTGCTGCTGGTCGCCGCTGCGGGTGAGGCGCTGCTGGGGCTGGGCGACGAGGCGGCGGGGACCGCCCGGCTCCGGGAGGCGGCGGACGCGGCGGAGGCGTGCGGGTTCGACGACGGCGCGGTGCGGGCGCTGGGCGTCCTGCTGAAGAGGGCGGGGGGCGCGGAGCCGGCTGCCCTCCGCCAGCGGTACGACCGGGCCCTGGCACGTCTGCAATCCCGTTCCTGACCTGCGTAAACGCCGCTACGGCAGGGCTGTCACCCGTTCGCTGGCGGGCCGTCAGCGGCACGTTGGTGAGGCGTTGGTGGAACGTCAGTCGCCCCGGGAAGAGTGGTGCACACGACGCGGGAACGGCCTGAGAGTCCCGCACTCGACCACAGGGGACCCGATCATGCGCACTTCCCGCATCCGCGCCACCGTCCTGGCGACCGCCACCGCCGCCCTCGCCCTGAGCCTGACCGCCTGCGGCGGCAACGACGGCGCGAAGAATGACGACGCCGCCGGTCAGAGCCGGTCCGCGTCCGGTGCGGACGCCAAGGGCTCCTCGGCCAAGGACGGCAAGGGGGAGGCGAAGTCGGCGTCGGCGGCGGGCGGTGCGGACGCCGCCGCCCAGGGCGGCACCACGGCGGGCACCCGGCAGTGCGTCGGCGACGAGCTGCACGTCACCGTGGAGCACCGCTTCGCGAACCAGCAGGGCGACCACCTGCTGATCACCGCGGTGAACACGGGCGACAAGCCCTGCTGGGTCACCTCGTACCCGTCCGTCAAGCTCAACGGCGAAGGCGCCGCCCTGCCGCTCTCGAAGAAGTCGGACGGCGGCGACCGGAAGATCACGCTCCGGCCCGAGGGAACGATCTACAGCGCCGCCAACCTCTTCGACTACGGCAAGGACGACCGCCGCGCCAGCGGCATCTCCATGGCGCTGCGCGACAACAACGGCCGCCTGCAGCCCGAGTACTCCCTCGACGTCACCGGCGCGAACAACGAGTTCGCCTGGAACGAGGCCGACGTCCTGAACTGGAACACCAAGAAGCCCTACGACTTCTGACGGTCTGCGGCCACCGCCGCACCGCGTCCGAGGACGGCCGTGTCCGACCGGGAGCCTCCCCGCCCGGTCGGGCCCGGCCGTCATGTCCGTGGGATCAGCCACTCCTGCAGCTCGACGAGGTTCCCCTCGGGGTCCTGGAGGTGGGCGACGCGCATCCGGTCGGTCAGGGGCGCGGGGCCGTGGACCGGGACGGCGCCGCGGGCGCGGACCTCGGCGCAGCAGTGGTCGAGGTCGTCGACGCGCAGGACGACGAGGGAGCGGTGCCCCCGCGGATCCTCGGCGAGCGCGCCGAGGACGTCGGCCATCTGCGCCCGGTCCTGCAGCGCGATGCCGACGGAGCCGCCGGTGGCCGTGAACTTCGCGTACGGACCGTCGGCCGCCTCGAACTGCGGCGTCAGGCCCAGCACGTCGCGGTAGAAGCGGTAGCAGCCGGGGAAGTCCGTGACGAGCAGGCGGACCTGGGCGAGTTCCATCGGTGTCTCCCTGAAGGGCGGCGGTCAGTCGCCGGCGGCCCGGTCGCCCCCCGCGACGGGGCCCAACGTACCCGCCGGCAGGTCGAGTTCACGTTCGGCGGTGGCCTGGGCCATCCGGGTCACCACTGCGGGGCGCCCGGCGGTGTCGGTGTCGGCGTGCGCGCCGAGCCCGTCGATGACGACCAGGATCTGGATCACCGTCACGTACGGGTCGCCGGTGCGGAACTCCCCCGGGTGACGCCGTCGCGGATCACCGACTCCAGCCGCTCGCGCCAGGCGGCCTCCTGGTCGCCGACACGGCCGCGCCGCCCGGCGGACGTCCGGGCCGGGCCCGGCCGGTGGCGCCCGGTGCGAGCTCCGCGCGGGAATTCGTGTGCGCATCCGGAAAGCAATTGACAAGGTGGTGCCATGACCCCTCAGCACGACGACACCGCAGGTCCGGACGGTATGCCGGAGCTGCTCACCGTTCCGCTCACCGAGTCGCTGCTGCGCGGCGCCCTCGACGTGGAGCGCACCGCGCACGGCCTGCTGCCGCACCGGCTGCCCGCACGTGCCCGCGCGCAGTTCGCCGATCCGCAGCTCGCCCTCGCGGAGTCGCAGCCCTCCGGCGTCCGGCTGGCGTTCCGCACCCGGGCCACCACCGTCGAACTGGACACGCTGCGCACGAAGATGGCGTACGTGGGCGCGCCGGAGCGGCCGGACGGCGTCTACGACCTGCTGGTCGACGGGCAGCTGACCGCGCAGGGGGCGACCGCCGGCGGCAACGTCCTGCTGGTGAACATGACCACGGGGTCGGCCGAGACGCAGCCGGGAGAGCCCGGCACAGTGCGTTTCGCGGGGCTGGCGGAGGGCGTCAAGGACGTCGAGATCTGGCTGCCGTACAACGAGATCACCCAGCTGGTGGCGTTGCGCGCGGACGCGCCCGTGGAGCCGCGGCCCGCGGGCGGGGCCCCGGTCTGGCTGCACCACGGCAGTTCGATCAGCCATGGCTCGAACGCCGCGAGCCCCACCAGCACCTGGCCGGCGCTGGCCGCCTCGCTGGGCGGCGCGGAGCTGGTCAACCTCGGTATGGGCGGCAGTGCGCTGCTCGATCCGTTCACCGCCCGCGCGATGCGGGACACCCCGGCGGACCTGATCAGCGTCAAGATCGGCATCAATCTCGTCAACGCCGATCTGATGCGGCTGCGCGCCTTCACCCCGGCGGTCCACGGCTTCCTCGACACCATCCGCGAGGGCCATCCCACCGCCCCGCTGCTGGTGATCTCGCCGACGTTCTGCCCGATCCACGAGGACACCCCGGGCCCCAGCGCCCCGGACTTCGAGAACCTCTCCGACGGGCAGCTGCGGTTCAAGGCGATGGGCGATCCGGCCGAGCGGGCCGCCGGGAAGCTGACGCTGAACGTCATCCGGGAGGAACTGGCCCGCATCGTGCGGCAGCGCGCCGCCGGGGACCCGCGGCTCTTCCTCCTCGACGGGCGGGAGCTGTACGGCGAACCGGACTCCGCCGAGCTGCCGCTGCCCGATCAGCTCCACCCGGACGCCGCCACGCACCGCCGCATGGGCGAGCGGTTCGCGGCGCTGGCGTTCGGCCCCGGCGGCGCGTTCGCCGGTATGGGCCGGCCCGCCGGCACGGAGTGAGCCGCTGACGGGCCCGGCGGCGGCACCGTCAGCGGTAGCCGTACGTGGCCCACTCCGCGACGACGCGGCGGCGCAGCTCCGGCGGGTAGGAGGTGGCGAACGACGCGGTACGCGCGCGGGAGACGCCGTCGAGCTGGCCGGGGAGCAGACAGGAGGTCACCGACTTGCCGCCGCGGCCCGCGGCGACCTCCTCGGACGTCAGGTACGGCACCAGCGGGATGCCGGGGGCGTCCGGGTAGGGGTATGTGCCGGTGCCCGGGTGGCTGCGGGTGGCGAGCGCCCAGACGACCTGGCGGATGTCGGTGATGTCGATGTCGTCGGTGACCAGCAGCACCTTGGGGACGAGCCAGCCCGCGTGCGAACCGAACAGCACGCGGGCGACGGTGTCGGCCAGTTCGCGTTCGGTGGTCCGCATCCGGCGCAGCCCCTCGCGGTCGAGGGAGACCACCAGCCAGCAGGTGGCGGCCTCGTAGGAGCACCAGGCGAAGTCGACCGGCAGCCCGGCGGTGCGGAGGGTGTCGAGGGCGGTGGCGGAGATCATCGTGCCCCAGATGGTGTGGTTCTCCTCCGGCGGCAGGCCCGCGACGCAGACCGGCAGCACCGGGCGGTCGCGGTGGGTGAGCGTCTCGACGTGGAAGACGGGCTGCGGGCGGCTCTCCCCGAAGGAGTAGCCGTGGTACTCCCCCATCGGCCCCTCGGGCGCCGTCTCGTCGGCGCTGAGGTAACCCTCCAGCACGATCTCGGCGTTGGCGGGGACGCACAGGTCGTTGCTCTCCGCCCGGACGACCTCGACGGGGCTGCCGGTGAGCGCGCCCACGTAGCCGTCCTCGCCGACGTGTGCGGGCAGCGGCATCCCGGCGGCGGCGAGCGCGGCGGGCGGGGCGCCCAGCACCATCGCCCACGGGGTGCGCAGCCCCTTCTCCCGCCACAGCGCGTGGATCACGCCGAGGTGCTGCTCGGGCATGGCCGGGCCGACGAGGGTGGTGGGGCCGTGCAGCATGGTGCGGGCGACGGACCAGCTGGTCCAGGAGGCGTCCGGGGTGCGGACGATGTGGAAACCGTAGGTGCCGAGGTAGCGGCCGCCGTCCTCCTGGTGCAGCAGCGGGACGGGCAGCGCCGTCAGGTCGAGGTCGGCACCGCGCACCACGTTCTCCTTGCAGGGGCCGTCGGTGACGGTGACCGGCGGCAGCGGGTCGGCGTGCATCGCGGTGATCAGTTTCTCGACGACGGTGCGCGGGGTGGCGTCCCGGCCGAGTCCGGCGTGGGCGGCGAGACGGCCGTAGGCGCCCTTGTCCGGGGTGCTCATCCCGGCGGGCGCGCCGAGGAGGCGGAAGCCCGGGGTGCCGGTGGTGAGTTCGGTGAAGAGCGGGGCGGGGGCGCGGGTCTCGTAGGCGCGGCGGGTGACGGCACCGGCTTCGAGGTGCGGGTCGACGGGCCGGCCGACGGAGACGGCGTCGCCGGTGGCGAGCAGGGTGTCGAGAAAGTCACGGAAGTTGAGGGCGGGGCCGTGCTGGGTCATGCGGGTCTTCTCCCGGCGGAAGGGGGCGAGCGGCGCGTCGGGGCCGTACGGGGTGCGGGCGTCGCGGCTGCCGGACGGAACATTTTCGGTCAGGGGCCGGACGCATGGCCGCCGCGTCCGGCGGCGATCGGTGCGGTGCACTCACGCTAGGCACGGCCGAGACGTCCGCCGGTGTACCCTCCGGACGCATCATGCGCAGAAACGGACAGGTTGCGGGACGGGCGGCGGCCGGGATCGCCGAGGTCGCGTTCCCGGTGACGCCGGGCGGGCCGCCGGGCGTGGAGGTCACCGATCTCGCGGGCTTCGCCGCGCTCACCGACCGGTGGGGGGTGGCCGCGGGCGCGCCGCTGCGGCCCGGTTTCCATCTGCTGGTCACGGTCGGGGCCGGGGCGCTGCACTGCTCCGTGGACCTCACCCCGTGCACGGTCACCGCGGGCGCATGGCTGTGGGTGCGGCCGGGGCAGGTCCTCACGCTCGCCTCCGGCCGCACGGCGGCGGAGGGGACGGCCGTCCTCTTCCAGCCGGGGTTCCTGGGCGCCGCGACCGCCGGTGCCGCGCAGCTGGAGCGGCGCGCCTGGCGGCTGCCGCTCACCCCGGCGGAACCGGCCGCGGGCCAGGTGCGGGCCACGTTGGAGATGCTGGAGGGCGAGTACCGTCGGCTGACCGACCTGCCGCTGGAGATCCATGTCGAGGTCGTCCGGCATCTGCTGTCGGTGCTGGTGCTGCGGCTGTCCCAACTGCCGGGCGGGGTGCGGCGGGAGCGGGCCGGCGGCGAGGTGTTCGACCGCTTCCGGCAGGCGGTGGAACGGGACTTCACCCGCAGCCACCGCGTCGAGGACTACGCGCGGGCGCTGGGTTACAGCGTGCGGACGCTGACCCGGGCGACGGGCGCCGCGGCGGGCTGTGGCGCGAAGCGGTTCCTCGACGACCGGATCCTGCTGGAGGCGGAACGGCTCCTGGTGCACTCCGATCTGCCGGCCGCGGCGGTCGGCGAACGGCTCGGTTTTCCCGGTGCCGCCCTCTTCACCCGCTTCTTCCGGCTGCGGGCCGGGGAGACCCCGGCGGCGTTCCGGGAGCGGGCGCGCGGCACGGCGGGGTGAGGGCTGCCCCGTCGCCCCTGGCGATCGGCGCGCCAGGGGCGACGGGTCGGCCCTTGGCGGCGGCGCGGCCGAAAATGCCTGTTCCGGGGCGTCGTGGGCCCGGAACCGGTTCACCAACAGTCGGCTTCGCGTCACCGAATGCGACTTGAACCTCCTGCCATTGACACCCGCTCACGTGTTGATCAATCATCACTCAGGTCGTAGGAACGAGCTTTCGACTCATTCCGCCCGATACCGACCCCGCAGCAGCGGTGCCACGGCGACGGAGCAGGTACGTGGCGGGCGGACACCGGCCGCTCGTTCCCGCCGGTCCCGCCCGGCGGACAGGATCCGGCGCCGACCGGCGCGCCGGGCTCCACGGGTCGGAGCCACCGCCCCCTCGGAGCGCCACCGACCGTCCCCCTCGACGCGACACCCGTCGGCACGCCCCGCCGGCCTCCGACCGCCTCCCCCACAGAGGAAAGAGATGGTTTCCCGGTGACAGAGACCTTCGCTCATCGCCACAGCGGCCCCTCCGACGCGGTGCGGCCCTCCCGCGGAGAGGCAGCCGTGCCGGGAGAGGGGGTGCCGAGGCCGCTGTCCCCCTCGCAGCGCCGACTGTGGGTACTGAGCCAGCTGGAGGGGGCCGAGGACGCGTACAACGAACCGCTCCCCTACCGGCTGCGGGGCCCGCTGGACACGGCGGCGCTGCGCCGGGCGCTGGACACGATCGTGGCGCGGCACGAGATATGGCGCTCCCGCATGGTGGCCATCGACGGCGAGACGTACCAGATAGCGGCGCCCGCCGAGGTCGGTTTCCCGATGAAGACCCTCGACCTGTCGGACGAGAACCCCTCGGAGGAACGGCTCGCCGAGGTGCTCCGGCAGGAGTCCGCCGTTCCGTTCGATCTGGGCACCGGCCCGCTCGCCCGCAGCCTCCTCGTCCGGCTGGCGCCGGAGGACCACGTCCTGATGGTGACGGTGCATCACCTCGTGATCGACGGGGCGTCACAGATCATTCTGATCAACGAACTGAACGCGCTCTACGCGGCGTTCCTGGCCGGTGCGGACGATCCGCTGCCGCCGGTGTCCCGGCAGTTCGCCGACCATGCGGCCGATCAGCTCGACCGGGCGGCCGATGCGGAGGTCGCCGCGCAGGAGGCGTACTGGCAGGAGCGGCTGGCCGGCGCGCCGCCGGTGCTGGAGGTGCCCACGGACCGGCCGCGCCCGCCCCGGCAGGACTTCGCCGGTGACCAGGTCACACTGGGGCTGGACAAGAAGACGACCTACGCGCTGCGCCGGGCGGCGCAGGAGCACGGCGCCTCGCTCTTCGCCGCCGTGCAGAGCGGCTGGGCCGTGCTGCTGTCGCGGCTGTCCGGTCAGACGGACATCGTTGTCGGCATCCCCAGCGCCAACCGCCGCGGCCGGGACGCCGACGACGTCATCGGGTTCTTCGCCAACACCCTCGCGCTGCGCAGCGATCTGTCCGGCGACCCCACCGTCGGCGAGGTGCTGCGCCGGACCCGGGCCGGGATCCGTGGCGCGCTGATCCACCAGGAGCTGCCGCTGGAACGCGTGGTGGAGCTGGTCAATCCGCTGCGCAGCAGCGCCCACACCCCGCTGTTCCAGACGACGCTCTCCTGGACCCCGGCGCTCCGCGGGCTGCTGGAGCTGCCGGGCCTGACCGCGGAGAAGCTGAAGCTCCCCTTCATCGCCGCCAAGTTCGACCTGATGCTGATGGTGACCGAGGAGGACGGCTGCCTCACCGGCCATCTCGACTACGCCACCGCGCTGTTCGACCACGCGACGGCGGAGCGGTACGCCCGCTACCTGGAGCGGGTGCTGACCCAGATGGCCGCCGCGCCCGAGCGGACCATCGGCGAGCTGGAGCTGCTGGACGAGGCGGAGCGCCGGTGGCTGCTGGACGACTGGGACGCCACCCGCGGCGACGGCGCGGTGCCGGTCGCCGCCCCCGCCTCGCTGATCGCCCGATTCGACGCGCAGGTGGCGGCGCGCCCCGACGCCACGGCGGTGGAGTGCGCCGGGCAGCGCCTCACCTACGGCACGCTGGCGCGGCGGGCGGAGCGGCTCGCCGCCGCGCTCGCCGCCCGCGGGGTGCGGCCCGGTCAGGTCGTCGGGCTGCACACCGGGCGGACACCGGAGCTGGTGGTGGGGCTGCTCGCCATCCTGAAGGCGGGCGCCGCGTTCCTGCCGCTCGACCCCGGGCAGCCGGACGCCCGGCGCGCCGCGATGGTCGCGGACGCCGCCCCCGCGCTGGTGCTCACCGACCGCGCCGACGCGCCCGAGGGCCATCTGGACCTGCGGACCGTCGAGGCGGAGGGCGACCCGGAGAAGGCGCCGGTGGTGACGGCGGCGCCCGAGGATCTCGCCTACGTCCTCTACACCTCCGGTTCGACCGGGCGTCCCAAGGGCGTGGCGGTCACCCACCGCAGTGTGCTGAACCTCTTCGACACCTGGCTGGACCGGTTCGGCGCCACGCCCGGTGAGGCGACGTCCGCCTGGTCGGGCATCGGCTTCGACGCGATGGTCCACGAGCTGCTGCTGCCGCCGACCACCGGCGCCGAGCTGCACCTCGTCCCCGACGAACTGCGCGGCGACCCGGACGCGTTGCTGCACTGGATGCGTGACCACCGCATCGTCCAGGCGTTCCTGCCGCCCGCCTACGTCCGCTGGATCGACGAGGCACCCGGCGAGCGGCTGGCCGGGCTGGCGCTGCGGCAGCTGCTGACGGGGGTGGAGGCGCTGCCCGAGAGGGCGCTGTACCGGATGACCGAGGCGCTGCCGGGGCTGCGGATCTGCTACGGCTACGGGCCGACCGAGGCCACGGCCTACAGCACCGCCTACACCGACCCGCAGCCGCTGGACCGGTCGTGCCCGATCGGCCGGCCGCTGGGCAACACCCGGCTCTACCTCCTCGACGCGCGGATGCGGCCGGTGCCGCCGGGTGTGCCGGGTGAGGTCTGGCTCGGCGGCGCCTCGCTCGCCGCCGGGTACCACGGCCGCCCGGATCTGACCGAGGAACGGTTCCGGCCGGATCCGTTCGTACCGGGCGGGCGGATCTACCGCACCGGTGACCTGGCGCGGCGGCTGCCCGACGGCACCGCGGAGTTCCTGGGCCGCGGCGACGACCAGATCAAGCTGCGCGGCTTCCGTATCGAACCGCGTGAGGTGGAGACGGCGCTGCTGGCGCTGGACGGGGTGCGGGAGGCGACGGTCCTCGCCGACCGCGGCGACGCCGGTGACCTGCGGCTGGTGGCCGCCCTCGGCCGGGGTGACGCCGCGCCGCGCCGGGCCGACGAGTGGCGCACCGCGCTCGCCCGCCGGCTGCCCGACCACATGATCCCGGCGCTCTTCGTGGAGTTCCCGGTGCTGCCGCTCAACCGCAGCGGCAAGGTGGACCGCGAGGCGCTGCTGGCGGCGGCGCACGCGGCGCCGTCGCAGGTGAACACCGCGGCGCCGCGCGACCACGTCGAGCTGGCGCTGCACCGGATCTGGCAGGGCGTGCTGCTGCGCCCGTCGATCTCGGTCACCGACAACTTCTTCGACATCGGCGGCACCTCCGTCTCCGCCATCAAGGTGGCCTCCGCCGTCCGCGAGGAGTTCGGGCGGACGCTGCCCATCCGCGATCTGCTGAGCCATCCGACGATCGAGGCGCTGGCCGGGCGGCTGCGCTCCGACGCGTCCGGGCAGCCCGGGAGCAACCTGATCGAGTTCCGGCCGGGTGACGGACGGCAGCGGGTGGTCTGTGTGCACCCGGCGGGCGGCACCGCCTTCTGCTACCTGCCGCTGGCCACCGCGCTGCCGCCGGAGACCGGCGTGGTCGGCATCCAGTCGCCCGGTCTGAACGCCGGGGAAGAGCCGCTGCCGTCGGTGGAGGCGATGGCCGCGGAGTATCTGCGGCTGATCGAGGTGCGTGAGGACGAGACGCTGGTGCTGTGCGGACTGTCGTACGGCGGGCTGGTCGCCCATGCGATGGGGCGGCTGCTGGCGGAGTCCGGGCACCGCGGGGTGAGCGTGGTACTGCTCGACACCCGCGGCACCGACGACCCCGAGGTGCGGGCGGCCGTCACCCCCGTGGACGCCGACGAGTTCCGCGCGAAGCTGGTGCGGTTCAACGGGATGTACCCGGGCATCGAGGACGCGCAGATCGACCGGTACTTCCGGATCTACAACCACAACCGGATGACCGCCCGCGACCACGAGGTGCCGTCGACCGGCGCCCGGCTGGTGTTCGTCCAGGCGACCGCGGAGGACGAGGATCCGGCGGCCGTGCGGGAGGTACGGGCGTTCTGGGAGCGGCGGGCCGGCGGCGGGCTGGTGACCGAGCCGGTGGACTGCGGCCACTGGGACATCCTGGAGGGCGCGCAGCTGCCGCGGGTCGCGGAGCTGATCACCGCGGAGCTGGCGCGACCGCCGCAACCGGCGCCGCCGACCGCCCCGGACGCCCAGGGCCCCGGCTCCCCCACCGGAGGTGCGGGGTGACCGGATCCCTGCCCGGGCCCGCGGCGGACCGCGCGCCGGAAACACCCGAACCCCCCTACGAAGAAGGTCAGTTGATGTCAGGACTGGCACAGGAGGTACACGCCCGGGCGGTGCGCGCCCCCGAGGCGCCCGCCGTGCAGCACGGCGCGGTGCGGCTGGACTACGCGGCGCTGGACGCGGCAGGCGCCGCCGTCGCGGACGGGCTGCGCCACCACGGTGTGCGCCCCGGGCAGGCGGTGGCGGTGCAGCTGCCGCGCTCCTGGCAGCTGCTCTGCGTGATGCTCGGCATCCTGCGGCTGGGCGCCCATGTCGTCCCGCTGGACGCGCAGAGCCCGCCGGAGCGGCGCCGCCACATCCTCACCGACGCGGGTGCCGTCGCACTCGTCCACGGCGCGACGGCACCCGAGGTACCGCCGGACGTCCGGCCGCTGGACGCGGACGGGCTGCTCGCCGCGCGCGACCGCTTCCCGGCGCCGCAGGAACCGCCGGCCGCCGCCGGGCCGACGGCCTTCCTCCTCTACACCTCCGGAACGACCGGTCTGCCCAAGGGCGTCGAGGTCCCCGGCGCCGGGGTGCTGCGGCTGGCCCGGCCCGAGTTCGTGGCGACGGCGCCGGGCATGCGGTTCGGCGCGCTGTCCAACCCGGCGTTCGACGCGCTGACCTTCGAGGTGTGGACGCCGCTGCTGACCGGCGGCTGCTGCGTGATCGTCGACGACGCGGACGTCCGTGATCCGGAGCGGCTGGCGGCGACGCTGCTGCGGGAGCGGATCGACACGCTGTTCGTCACCGCGGCGCTGTTCAACGCCGTGGTGGACACCGCGCCCGGCTGCTTCGCCGGCGCCCGGCAGGTCTTCGTCGGCGGCGAACAGCTCAACGCCCGCACCGTGCGCCGCTGGTACCGGCACAATCCGGACGCCGCCACCCGGCTGTTCAACGGCTACGGTCCGACCGAGGCCACCACCTTCGCGGTGTCCTACCCCATCCCGCGCGACTTCGACGGCGACGTGGTGCCCATCGGGCGGCCGCTGCCGGAGACCGGCGCGGTCGTGGTGGCCGCCGACGGGACGCGGGTGGCGGCCGACGGCGAGATCGGCGAGCTGTACCTGTCGGGCTCCGGACTGGCCGCCGGGTACCGCAACCTCCCCGAGGAGACGGCGCTCCGCTTCGTCCGGCTGCCCTGGTACGACGGCGGGCGCACGGTCCACTACCGCAGCGGCGACCTGGTGCGCGCCGGCGCCGACGGGCTGCTGACGTATGTGGGCCGCGCCGACCGGCAGGTGAAGGTGCGGGGCTTCCGGATCGAACCGGGCGAGCTGGAACGGCAGATCACCGCGCATCCGGCCGTGCGCCACGCCCATGTGTGCACCCGCCGCTCCGGCGCGGACGGCCCGCACGAGCTGCTGGCGTTCCTGGTGCTGGACGGCGAGCTGTCGTACGAGGAGTGCGAGCGTCACCTCGCCGACGGGCTGCCCACCTACATGCGTCCGCACCATCTCTTCCTGGTGGACGCGGTGCCGCTGACCGCCAACGGCAAGGTCGACGAGGCGGCGCTGCTGGCCCGCGCCGACCGGCCGTGGCGGCGTGCCACGGACACCGCCGCCGAGGTGACGCCGTGGCAGCGGGAGGTCCTGGAGCTGGCCGGTGAGGTGCTGGGGCTGGCGGATCCGCGGCCGGACGACCGGTGGATCGCCGCGGGCGGCGACTCCCTGAAGGCGCTGCGGTTCTGCTTCGCGGCGCGCCGCCGCTGGGGCTGTGAGCTGGACCGTTCGCTGGTGCTCGGCGGGGATCTCGCCGCCGTCGCCGAGGCGGTGGCCGCCGCCCGCGACGCCGGGGAGTCGCCGTATCCGCCGGTGGCGCCGCCCTCGGGGGCGCGCTCCGCACCGGCCACCGCCGAACAGCAGCGCCTCTGGCTGCACCAGCGGCGCCACCCCGCCTCCCGCGCCTACCACGTGGGCCAGGCGTTCCGGCTGGACGGCCCGGTCGACGCGGCGGCGCTGCGGCACGCGGTGCGGCAGCTGGTGGTGCGTCATCCGGCGCTGCGCACCGGATTCGAGGCGACGCCCGAGGGGCTGCGGCAGCGCGTCGGCGACCCGTACGACCCGTGGACCGACCCCGGCGTCCCGCCGTCGGACGAGGCGGGGCGCCGGGCCTTCGCCGCGCGGTACTTCGCCGAACCGTTCGACCTGGCCGCGCCGCGGATGCTGCGCGCCTGCCTGCTGCCGGACGACGACGGCGCGGTCCTGCTGCTGCAGCTGCACCACATCGCGGTCGACGGCTGGTCGCTCAACGTCCTCTTCGCCGACCTCTCGCAGGCGTACGCGGCGTACCCGGGCGTGGCGCCGGCGGCGCCGGAGGCCGGGTACACGCCGCTCGACCACGCCCACTGGCAGGCGGAGTGGTTCGCCCGCCCCGCCTACGCCGAGCGCCGCGACGCGCTCGCCGCGCACCACGCGCAGGCGGCGGCGCGGGGGCCGGGTGAGCGGCTGCTGCCCGCGCGGCGCACGCCGTTCCCCGAGGCGCGGCTGCTCCACACCCGGCTGGACACGGTGCGCCGCACCCATGTCGACCGGCTCTGCGCCCAGCTGGGCCTGACCCGTTTCCAGGTGCTGCTGGGCGTCTTCGCCTGGAGCCTGTACGCGGTGACCGGCCGCACCCGGCCGCGGATCGCGGCGCCGGTGGCGGGCCGCCCGGTGCCCGAATTCGAGGGCGGCGTCGGGATGTTCGCCAACACCGTGCTGCTGCCGCTGACCGTCGCCCCCGCCGAGGAGCTGCGGACCCAGCTGCTGCGGTGGGGCGCGGAGGTGGCCGCGGTCCTGGACCGGCAGGACGTGGCGTTCTCGGATGCGCTGGAGGCGTCGGCCGGTGCGTCCGGTGCGGACGACGGAGCGCCGTTCGATGTGCTCTTCGTCCAGGAGAACACCGACTTCGAGGCGTTGCGGCTGCCGGGCTGCGCGGCCCGCCCGCTGTGGTGGCCGCCGGCCGAGGCGAAGTGCCCGCTGACGTTCTCCGTCGTCGCGTACGCGGACGGCCTGGAGTGCGTCTGGGAGTACGCCACCGACCACTTCGACGCCGACGAGATCACGGCGCTGGACACCCTGCTGCGGCGGGCCCTGGACCTGCTCGCCGACGCGGGCGCGCACACCCCCGCCGACCTGGCCGCCCCGCACCGCGCCCGCCTGCCCGACCACGGCCGCGGCGCGGCGGCCCGCCCCGCGTTCACGACGGTGGCCGAGGGATTCGCCCGGCAGGTGGCGCGCACCCCGCACGCCCCGGCCGTGGACGACGGGGAGCGGAGCGTCGACTACGCCACGCTGGACGGGTACGCGGCGGCGCTGGCGGCCGAGGTGCGGGAGGCGTTCCCGGTTACGGACGGGGCTCCGGCGCGGGTCGCGCTGTATCTGGAGCCGTCGCTGACGCATGTGGTGGCGCTGCTGGCG
The DNA here is from genome assembly GCF_043083385.1 of Streptomyces sp. NPDC014733. NCBI lineage: Bacteria > Bacillati > Actinomycetota > Actinomycetes > Kitasatosporales > Streptomycetaceae > Streptomyces > Streptomyces sp. NPDC014733. Next base: position 171,367 of record NZ_JBIBYO010000004.1, read on the forward strand.
CTGGCCCGGCTGAATCTGACGGTCGTACCGCTCGACCCGGCGTATCCGCCCGCGGTGCTGCGGCAGGTCCTCGACCGGGCCGCGCCGCTGTGCGTGCTGGTGCCGCCGGACGGCGCGCCCGGTCTGGACGCCGTCGATCCCGAAGGCCGGGTGGTGCGGCATCCGGTGGCGCTGCGGGCGGGCGGCCCGGGGGCGCCGGTCGCGGCGCACGACGGGGCCCGGCCGCTGTACACGCTGTTCACCTCGGGCTCCAGCGGCACGCCGAAGGGCGTCCAGGTCTTCGACCGGACGCTCTGCAACCTCCTCGCCTGGCAGGCGGACGCGGGCGGTCTGGGCGCGCCCGCCGTCACCCAGCAGTTCTCGATGCTCTCCTTCGACGTGTCGTTCCAGGAGATCTTCGGAACGCTCTGCGGCGGCGGCACGCTCCGGCTGATCGGCCCCGGTCTGCGGCAGGACGCACCCGCGCTCCTCGCGCAGCTGGAGGAGTCCGGCGCCGAACGGATCTTCCTGCCGTACGTGGCACTCCAGCTCCTGGCGGAGCACGCCGTCCACCTGGGCCGGTACCCGTCGCGGCTGCGCGACGTGGTCACGGCGGGCGAGCAGTTGGTGTGTACGGAGGCGATCCGCCGCTGGCTGGCGGGGCTGCCCGGCGCCCGGCTGTTCAACCACTACGGGCCGACCGAGACGCATGTGGTCAGCGCCCTGTGTCTGGACGGGGACCCGGCGTACTGGCCGGAGCGGCCGGCCGTCGGACGGCCGGTGGCCGGCGCGGTGCTGCGGGTCGTGGACGGCGACGGGCGGCCGGTGCCGCCCGGCTGCCCCGGCGAGCTGCTCATCGGCGGCACCATGGTGTCCCGCTGCTACCTGGACACCCCGGAGGCGGACCTCAACACCGAGCGGTTCACCGAACTGCCCGGCGAGGGGCTGTTCTACCGCAGCGGCGACCGGGCCCGCTTCGACCGGGACGGGCTGCTGCACTACCTGGGCCGCGACGACCAGCAGATCAAGCTGAGCGGGCACCGGCTGGAGCTGGGCCAGGTCGAGGCGGCGCTGCTGCGGCACCCGGAGATCACCAACGCCGTGGTGGTGGCCGACGGCACCACGCTGACCGCGTGCTTCGAGTGCCGCGGCACGACGCCGGACGCCGCCGCCCTCACCACGCATCTGGCGACGCTGCTCCCCGCGTACGTCCGTATCGCCCGCTTCCGGCGGCTGACGGCGCTGCCGCGGACGCCCAGCGGGAAGCTGGACCGGGCGGCGGCGCTGCGCGCGCCCGGTGAGGAGGTCGGCGGCCGGGCGGCGGACGCGGCACCGCGCTCCCCGCGGGAGGCCGAACTGGCCGCGCTCTTCGCGGAGGTGACCGGCCGTCCGATCGAGCCCGACCGGACGTTCTTCGACGCCGGGGCCTCCAGCCTGACCCTGATGCGCTACCACCTGCGCTGCACCACGGAGCTGGGGCTCCGCTTCACCGTCGCCGACCTCTTCGAACACGTCACGGTCCGGGCGCTGGCCCGGTTCCTGGACGGGGCGGGGACGCCGGAACCGGCCGCCCCGCCCGTGCCGGCTCCCGCCCCGGCCTCCGCGCCCGAGCCGCCGGACGCCCTCCCCCGGGCGGAGCCGATCGCCGTCGTCGGGATGGCGGTCCGGCTGCCCGGCGCGGTGGATCTCGCCGCGTTCTGGGAGCTGATACGCACCGGCGGCCGGGGTATCGAGGACTTCGAGGCCGCCGAGGGCATGGTCGGCGCGCGCAGCCTGCTGGACGGGCCGCTCGCCTTCGACCCGGAACACTTCGGGCTCAGCCGCGCCGAGGCCCGGCTGATGGACCCGCAACAGCGCCATCTGCTGATGTGCGCGGCGCAGGCGCTGGCGCACGCCGGGATCGCCGATCCGGCGACCGGTCCGCGCACCGGGCTGATCGCGGGCGCGGGCGAGAGCACGTACTACCGCACGATGCTCCAGGAGGGCGATCCGGCGGCGCTGCCGGACGCGTTCCGGCTGTCGTTCCACCACGAGAAGGACTACCTGGCCACCAAGCCCGCCTACCATCTGGGGCTGACCGGCCCGGCGTTCACCGCCCAGGCCGCGTGCGCCAGTTCGCTGGTCGCGGTGCATCTGGCGGCCGGGCTGCTGCGGCAGGGCGACGCCGAGGTGATGCTGGCCGGCGGGGTGCTCGTCGACACCACCCTGCGCGAGGGCTACCGCTACCAGCCGCAGCACATCTTCTCCGCCGACGGCCACTGCCGTCCGTTCAGCGACGACGCGAGCGGCACCGTGGGCGCCAGCGGCGTCGGCGTGGTCGTCCTCAAGCCGCTCGCGCACGCCCGGCGGGACGGCGACACGGTCTACGCGGTGCTGACCGGCTCGGCGGTGAACAACGACGGTGGCGACAAGATGGGTTACAGCGCACCGTCGCTGGCCGGGCAGCGGGAGGTGATCCGGGCGGCCCTGGGGCGCAGCGGCCGCACCGGCGCCGACCTCGCGTACGTCGAGGCGCACGGCACCGGCACCCGGCTCGGCGACCCGGTCGAGATCGGCGCGCTGCGGCAGGCGTTCGACGTACCGGAGTCCGGCCGGACCGCGCTGACCTCGGTCAAGAGCCAGCTCGGGCATCTGGGCGCGGCGGCCGGTGTGGTGGGCCTGATCCGCGCGGTGCTCGGTGTGCACCACGGGGTGATCCCGCCGCACGCCGACTTCCGCGCCCTGAGCCCGCACATCGACGCGGACCCGACGCCGTTCCGCTTCCCGGTCACCGCGGAGCCCTGGCCGGCCGACCGGCCCCGGGTGGCGGCGGTCAGCAGCTTCGGCATCGGCGGCACCAACGCCCATGTGGTGCTGGAGGCGCCGCCCACGGCGGCGCAGGCCACCGGGTCCGAGGCGGTGGACGGCGCGCTGTTCCTCTCCGCGTCGAGCCCCGCCGCGCTCCGCGCCGACGCCGCCCGCATCGCCGACCACCTGACGGACCGTCCGGAAACGTACGGCGCGGTGCTGCGGCATCTGCGCTCCGGGCGGCCGCAGCGGCGCTGGCGGGCGGCCGCGGTCTGCCCGGACGTGGCGGCCGCGGTGCGGTGGCTGCGCGGTGCGGAACCGGTCGCGCCCCCGGAGCCCTCCGGCGGGGCCCCCGTCGCGGACGGCGCCACCGTGCAGGACACGGTGGCCGCCTGGCTCGCCGGCGCCCCGCTCGCCGCCCGCCCCGGCCCGGCCCCGGCCCCGTGGGACTTCCCGCCGCCCGCCTTCGACCTGGCGGAGTACGACTTCCCGCGGGCACGTGCGGAGGACGGCGGACGGGCCCCGGCCGGGCACGCCACCGGAGGCCAGGGGCAGCTCGCGTCGGGCACCGGCGCGGCGGCCCCCGCCGTCCCCCCGCGCCTCCCCGAGGCCGCGTGGCTGAGCCAGCCGCACTGGGTGCGGTGGCGCCGGGCCGCGCCCGGCTGCCGGGAGCGCACCCTGCGGCAGCTGGTGCTGGTCACGGACGGACCGGTACCGGACGTCGTGCCGCCGCGGTTGGCGGCGGCGTACTCCCGGGTGGTCCGGGTCGGCACCGGGGACGCCTTCGCCCGCCGCGGCGACGACGCCTTCGAGGTCGATCCGGCCGACCCCACCGCCTGGCGCCGGCTGCTCGACGCACTGGGCCCGGAGGCCGACGGCGGCACCGACTGGCTGCACGCGCTGCCGCTGGCTCTCACCGGGCCGGCCGGTGCGGAGTCGCTGGCCCGGGCCGAGCGCGCGTGTCTGGACGCCCCGGCCGCCCTCGTCCAGGCGCTGGCGGACACCCCGCCCGCGCTCCGGCCGCGCCTGTGGTGGCTGTCGTACCGGACGCAGCCGGTCCACGGTGCCGTCGAACGGCCGGAGTCGGGGCTGCTCACCGGGATCGCCACGGTCGCCGGGCAGGAGGGCGCGGCCGACGGCCGGTGGCTGGATCTGCCCGCCGCCGACCCGGCCGAGTGGGCCGGACCGCTGGCCGCGCTGCTCACCTCGGCCACCCCGCGCACCGCCCTGCCGGAGCGGCTGGCGCTGCGCGACGGCCACTGGTGGCACGAGGTGACCGTGCCGGTCACCGCGCCGGACCCGGCGCCCGAGCTTCCCGAGCTGCCCGAGGGCGACCATGTCGTTCTCGGCGGCACCGGCGGTATCGGGACGGGCATCGCCGCCTGGCTGCTCCGGCACACCGCGGGCCGGGTGCTGCTGGTCTCCCGGCGGCCCCGGCTGCCGGAGGCGCTGGCGCCCTGGGCGGAGCGGGTCGAGCTGATCGGGGCGGACCTCGCCGACCCCGGTGGCCACGACGCGCTCGTGGCCGAGATCGCCGCCCGCGCCTCGGGCCCGGCCACGGTGGTGCACGCCGCCGGTGCCGCGACCGGCGGCCTTGTCGTGCGGCGCCCGGCCGGCGCGGACGGCCAGCGGGCCAAGCTGCACGGTGCGCTCCTCGTCGAGCGGCTGGTCGACCGCTGCTCCCCCGCGCTCGTCGTGCACTGCTCGTCGATGTCGGCGCGGCTCGGCGGCGTCGGACAGTACGACTACGCCGCGGCGGCCGGCCTGCTGGACGCCTTCGCCCACCACCGGCCCGGCACCACCGCGCGGATCGCCGTCGGCTGGGACGTGTGGCGGGAGACCGGGATGGCACTGCGGGTCCCGGCGGGCGACGCCCGCCACCGCGCCCATCTCTCCGTCGGCCTGACCGTCGAGGAGGGCCTCCGGGTCTTCGGCCGCGCCGTCGCGCTGCAACTGCCGCACCTGCTGGTCTCCACCACGGAGATCGAGGCGTCCCGCACCTTCTACGCCGGGCCCGCCCCGGAGGCCGCCGGCGCTTCCGTACCGGCCGGCGGCCCGGCACCGGCCGCCGCGGAACCGGCCGCGCCCCTCCCGGCGGATCTGCTCGCCGACTGGCTCCGCGACTGGCTCGACGCCGATCCGCTCGACCCGGACGCCCCGCTGTACGACCTGGGCGCCGACTCACTGACCCTGCTCGACCTGATCGGCGTGGTCAAACAGCATTTCGGCGTGGAGCTGGACCTGTCGTGGTTCGGGCCCCGGGTCAGCCTCAACGACCTGCTGGCCCACCTCGGTCAGGACACGGCGTCCGACGCCGCCGCGGCGGACGCGGTGCCCCTCGACGTGTGGCAGGAGGGCACCGGACCCGAGGTGGTGTGCCTGCTGCATCCGGTGGGCGGCGACATCCAGGCGTACCGGTCGCTGGTCTCCGCGCTCGACGACCGGGCGACGGTCTGCCTGATCGCGGACCCGGCGCTGCGCGACCCGGACGTGGCCACCCCGACGCTGGACGAGCGGGCCCGCCGCTACCACGAGGCGCTCCGCGCCCGGTTCGGCGACGCCACCGAACGCCTGCACCTGGTCGGCTGGTCGTTCGGCGCCTGGACCGCGGTGGGCATCGCCGCGCTCGCCGAGGCGGCCGGGCACCCGGTGTCCGGCGTCCATCTGCTCGACCCGCCGCCCCCGGGCTCCGGACCGGGCTTCCAGGGCTACGACGAGCAGCAGCTCGAAGCGGTCTTCGCGCACGAACTGGGCTCGGTGGACGGCGCGTTCACCGGCGAGGGGCAGGTCTACGCCCAGCGGCTGGCGCGGTGCTGCCGGGCCAACCTCGCCTCCATGGCCGACCACCGGCTGCCCCGGCTGGCCCGGACGCCCGCCCGGATGTGGCTGGCCGAGCACCCGGCGGAGGGCCTGCCCGCGCCGCTGTCCGCCGCCGCGCACCGGGAGCTGTGGCGCGGCCATCTGGCGCTGCCCGGCGACTGGCGGCAGCTGCCCACCGATCACTACGGGATCGTCCGCCCCCCGCACACCCGGGCCGTCGCCGCCGCACTCCACGCGGCGCTGGACGCCCGCTCCTGAACCCTCTCCGTCCGCCGTACCGTCCCTCCACCGAAGGAAGCAGACATGGAGCAGTACGAACTCGACGCCATCGAGCGTCTCGTCACCCGGCCCGCCCGTGGGTACCGGACCATCGAGGTCGCCCCGCTCACGCAGGTGATCGGCGCAGAGGTGTCCGGGGTCGATCTGACCAAGGAGCTCCCGGACGACCAGCTCGCCGAGATCAAGGCGGCCTTCCTCGACCACCACGTCCTGGTCCTGCGGGACCAGGACATCAGCCGCGAGGACCATCTGCGGTTCGCCTCGCACTTCGGTGAGCTGCGGCCGGTGAACCCGCCGCCGCCCGAGGGCGATCCGCACATCCTGGAGATCGTCACCACCCCGGGCGCGGAGGACGTCGCGGGCAACGCCTGGCACGCGGACGGCACCGCCGACCTCGAACCGTCGCTCGGCTCGATGCTGCACATCCTGGAGACCCCGGAGGGCACCGGCGGCGACACCCTCTTCGCCAACATGCACCTCGCGTACGACCTGCTCTCCCCGACGATGCGGGACCTCCTCGACGGGCTGACCTCGGTCCACGACGGGCGGCTGGCGTTCGGGGACCGGCCCATCCCGAAGGGGCACATCACGGCGCGGAACGAGCATCCGGTGGTGGTGCGCCACCCGGAGACCGGCCGCAAGCTGCTCTACGTCAACCCGATCTACACCCAGCGGATCCCGCAGCTGTCGGCGCCGGAGAGCCGGGCCCTGCTGGACATGCTCTACCAGACGGTGTCGGGGCGGCCGCTGCTCCAGTGCCGGGTGCGCTGGGAGCCCAACACCCTGGTGTTCTGGGACAACCGCTGTGTGCAGCACCATGTGTCGTACGACTACTACCCGCTCGCCCGCTACGGGCGCCGGATCGCGATCAACGGCGGCCCGCTGAAGGGCTGAGGCACGGCAAGGCCGCTGGGGCGGGGCCGGTTGGCGGCGCCGCCCCGGCGGGGCTCAGCGCTCCGCGGCGCCGCCCGGCCCGGTGAAGTCCGGGCTGCCGAAGTCCGGGCTCGCGAAGTCGGGACTGGCGAAGTCCGGGCTGGCGAAGTCGGGGGCGCTGAAGCCGGGGCCCGTACGGGGCCGCCCCTCGCCCGGCGCGGTCGGCGCGTCCGGTCCGGGCCCGGGCTCTCCCATGGCCTCGCCCAGCCGGGCCCGCAGGAACGGCAGCAGACCGCGTTCGAGCAAGGCGTCCTGATAGGCCGCCAGGGCGCTGGCCACCTCGGCGTCCGCCGCCGAACGGCTGCCCGCCGAGGGGCGGTTGCGGGCCGCGACCACCACCATCCACAGCAGGCCGCAGAGCGTCGCCACCGTCGCGACCCCGGCCGCGATCTCCCCCGCGACGATCAGCTCGTCGGCGAACTGCCCGCGCAGCCCGACGCCCCGCAGCAGGAAACCGAGCAGCAGGAAGATCGCCGCGGCCACCGCCGCCAGCCCGGGGACGAGCACGCCGAGCGCGGGCAGCACCCCGCCGGTGGCCCCGCTCGACGGGCGGACCGCCGGACGGGCCGGGCGGGGCGCGGGGTGGGCCTCGGCGAGACGGCGGTAGGCGCGGTACTCCTGCTCGGCCGCGGCGGCGATGACGGCGACCGAGCGGAGCGCGTCGGCGCGCAGCTGACCGGCGTCGGGGTCGCCGTTCGCCCGGCGCAGCGCGTCGGCCATCTCCCGGGTGGCCAGCGCGCGGTCCAGGAGATGCGGGAAGTCCGCCTCGTCCGGCAGCCGGAACATATCGGTCGTCGTCACATCAACCCCCGTGGTCGGTGCGGTCGGAAGGGTGGTGCGGGGTCTCTCGTCAGCCACCGCCGGTCCCCCGGTCGGTGACGGGTACGGCCGCCGGGGCGGAGTCGCCGGACGCGGCGGGGCGGCCGGTGCCCGCCGCGGACAGCGGGTGCCCGGTGGCCGCCGCCGGGGCGGTGGACGTGTGCGCCGGGCCGCCGGGCTCGGGCGCGGGGCCGGTGGCGGGGGATGCCGGGGCCGGGCCGGCGGGGGCGCCCGGGGCATGGAAGGCCGCGTAGGGGGCGGCGGGCTCCGCGGGCCCGGGTGGCGGACCGGCTCCGGCGTCGTCGTTCTTCATCGCCTTGGTCTCGCTCTTGAGGATCCGCAGGGACTTGCCCAACGCGCGTGCGGTGTCGGGGAGTTTGCGGGACCCGAAGAGCAGGATCACCACGATCCCCACGATCAGCAGGTGCCAGGGCTCCAGTCCGTTGCGCAGCATCGCCGCCGCCTCTCGGATTGCCGGGTCGCCGGTGGAACAGCACCGGCATTTACTTGCTACATTGCGCAACTATACAACTCTGGGCGGAGGATGAACCGCCTACCCGACAGGAAAAATCCGGGCAATTGAGGGTGCACACGTGACAGGCAGCCATTCCGCACGCGACGGACGCCGCAACGGGGACAACGCCGCCCGGGGACGGCGCAGGCGCAAGCGCAGCAAGGCCCGGATAGCCGGTGTGACGGCCGCGTCCTTCCTGGTCCTGGTCGCCGCCGGGGCCGGCTGGCTCTACCACCGGCTGGACGGCAACATCACCACGTTCGGCGCCGACGGCGTCAGCCGCGACCGCCCCGCCCCGAACACCGGCGGCAGCAACGTCCTGGTCATCGGCTCCGACTCCCGCTCCGGCAAGAACAGCGAACTGGGCGGCGGCGAGGGCGACGTGGGCCGCTCCGACACCGCGTTCCTGCTGCACATCTACGGCGACCGCAAGCACGCGCTCGCCGTGTCCGTCCCCCGCGACGCCCTCGTCGACATCCCGCCCTGCCGGCTCCCCGACGGTTCCTGGACCCAGCCGCGCACCAACGTGATGTTCAACTCCGCGTTCACCGTGGGTGAGACGGCCCAGGGCAATCCCGCCTGCACCCAGAACACCGTCGAGAAGCTGACCGGACTGCGGGTCGACCACACCGTGGTCGTCGACTTCAACGGCTTCGCGAAGATGACCGAGGCGGTCGGCGGTGTCCCCGTCTGCGTACCGCAGGACCTCTACCAAGGCGATCTCAACCCGAACCTCGGCCACCGCGGCAAGCGGATCTTCACCAAGGGCCAGCAGACCGTCGAGGGGCGCAAGGCGCTGGACTACGTGCGGCTGCGGCACGGCATCGGCGACGGTTCCGACATCGGCCGCATCAAGCGGCAACAGGCGTTCGTCTCCGGGCTGATACGCAAGATCAAGGAACAGGGCGTCAACCCCACCACGCTGCTGCCGCTCGCCACCGCGGCCACCGACTCCCTCACCGTCGACCCGGAGCTGGGCAGCGCCCAGAAGCTGCTGTCGTTCGCGATGGGGCTCAAGGACATCGATCTGCACAACACCGCGTTCGTCACCGTGCCCTGGCGCTACCAGGGCGCCCGGGTCGCGATCGTGCACCCCGCCGCCGACAACCTGTGGGCGGCCCTGCGCGCCGACCGCACCCTCGACGGCAAGGACGCCGCCGGGGAGGGCGGCAAGAAGAAGTCCGGCAAGCCCGCGTCCGAGGAACCCGTCTCCGGCGCCGGGATCGACGTCACCGTCCTCAACGGCACCCATTCCACCGGCCTCGGGGCCCGCGTCGCCGACACCCTGCGCTCCTCCGGCTTCGCCGTCGTCGCCACCACCACCGCACCGTCCCAGGAGCACACCACCACACAGATCTCCTACGGCCCCGGGCAGAAGGACCAGGCCCGCACCACCGCCCGGCTCTTCCCCGGCGCGGAACTCCACGAGGGAACCGCGGCCGGCATCACCGTCACGGTGGGCAGCTCGTACTCCGAACCGTCGGCGGACGGCACCGCCTCGGCGCCGCCCGCCGACGACAAGGTGCCCACGGAGGTCTCGGACGACGCCCGTACGGCCGACGACGACGCCTGCGCGAAGCTGTCGTACGGCTAACCGGGAACGTGGTACGTGCCCGTCAGCGGGTGTCCGGCACGTACCGCCGCCGGGCCCAGGCCAGCGCCGTCCCGTAGAGGGCGAGGACGGCGGCGAGCAGCGCGTAGTACAGCAGCGGCGGGGCCGCCAGGCCCAGTTCCGGTCCCAGCGGGGAGAGCGGCAGCAGCAGACCGATGACGGCGAGGGCCGCCGCGGCGCACGGTACCGGGCCCGGGCGGCCCCGCATCGTGAGATGTCCGGCGCGCAGCAACAGCATCACCAGCGCCTGGGTGAAGAGGTTCTCGGTGAACCACGCGGCGTGGAACACCTCCTCGCCCCCCGCGCCCGCGGTGTGCAGGGCGACCCCGAGGGCGGCGAACGTCGCGACGTCCGCGGCGGCGTTGATGAGCCCGAACACCGTGATGAACCGCAGGAAGGCGCGCGGCCGCAGCGCCGCGGGACCGCGGAGCACGCCGTCGCCCGGCCGGTCCAGCGCGAAGGCCAGCTGGGCGGCGTCGAAGCAGAGGTTCTGCACCAGGACCTGTGCGGGCAGCATCGGCAGGAACGACAGCAGCAGCCCGGCGCCGAGCATCGCGAGGACGTTGCCGAGGTTGGACGAGAGGGTGATGCGCAGATACGCGGCGAGCGAGCCGCTGCTGTACCGCCCGGCGGCCACGGCCCGGCCGATGGCGGTGAGGTCCTTCTCCGCCAGCACCACGTCGGCGCCCTCCCGGGCCACCGCCACCGCCCCGCGCGGCGTGATGCCGACATCGGCGGCGTGCAGCGCGGGCACATCGTTGACGCCGTCCCCGAGGAAGCCGGTGACCTGCCCGGCCCCGCGCAGCGCGGCGACGATCCGGGCCTTGTCGGCGGGGGCGCAGCGGGCCACGACGGTGGCACGGTCGACGGCCGCGGCGAGCGCCGGGCCGTCCAGCTCCGCCAGCGCCGCGGCGGTCAGCACCTCGCCGGGGTCGAGGCCCAGCTCCCGGCAGACGCGGGCGGCGGTGCCCGGGTGGTCGCCGGTGAGGATCTTGACGCGGATGCCGCGCCGGGCCAGCACACCGAGCGCGTCGGCCGCCGACGGGGCGAGCGCATCGCGCAGCGCGACGAAGCCGAGCAGGGTCAGCCCCCGCAGGTCGGCCTCGCGGTACTCGCCGGTGCGGGCGGGGCGGTCCGCGACGGCGACGGCCAGCAGCCGCAGCCCGTCGTCCGTCTCACGCGCCACCGTGGCGAGCAGCCGCGCCCGTTCGGCGTCGTCCAGTGCGGTGTCGGCTCCGTCGCTGCGCGCCCGGGCGCAGCGGGCCAGCACGTCCTCGGCCGCGCCCTTGACGACGAGGGTGTGGGTGCCGAGCGCGCCGGGGCGGCGGACGACGGCGGCGGCGATCCGCCGCACCGGGTCGAAGGGGAGCGCCGCGACGCCGTCGTGGGCGAGCGGGTCGGCGCCGGCCTCCTCCGCGGCGGCGAGGACGGCCTCGTCGAGGGTGTCCGGGGCCGGCAGTTCGGCGAGTTCCAGCGTCCAGAAGCTGCCGACGGCGGCCCAGCGCAGCACACCGGGGTCGGGCCGGCCGCGGGCGTCCACGGCCCGTTCGACCAGCGGCCGGTCCTGGGTGAGGGTGCCGGTCTTGTCGAGGCAGAGGACCTGCATCGCGCCGAGGTCGTGGAGGGCGGGCAGCCGTTTGACGATCACACCGCCGGTGCGGGCGAGCCGTGCGGCGCCGCGGGCCAGCGTCGCGGTGACGACGACCGGCAGCATCTCCGGGGTCAGGCCCACCGCGACGGCCACCGCGAACGGCAACGTCTCCAGCCCCCGCCCGCGCACCGCCGCGTTGGCCATCAGCACCAGCGGCGGGGTCAGCAGCATGAAGCGGATGAGGGTCCAGGCGATGCCGTGGACGGAGCGGTCGAAGGCGGTCTCGGCGCGCCGTCGTCCGAGGGCGCGGTAGGCGGCGGCGAAGCGGGTGTCCGGGCCGGTGGCGACGACCAGTCCGGTGCCGCTGCCGGAGGCCACGCTGCTGCCCTGGAAGCACAGGTGCGGCGGGTCCGCGTCGTCGCCGTCCGGCGGATCGTCGACGGCGTGCTTGAGCACCGGGGTGGACTCGCCGGTCAGCGACGCCTGGTGGACGGTCAGACCGCTCGCCCGCAGCAGCCGCAGATCCGCGGGGACCAGATCGCCCGGCCCCAGCCGCACCACGTCGCCGACGACCAGCTCCTCGACGGGGATCTCCCGCACCCGGGGCGGGGCGTCGTCGTCCGGGCGCCGCTGCACCGTCGCCGTGGTGGCGACCATCTCGCGCAGCGCCGCCATCGCGCGTCCGGCGTGCGCCTCGCCGGAGGCGCGCAGCACACAGCTCACCCCGACCAGCACGGTGATCACGCAGGCGGTGCCCCAGGACGCCACGGCCGCCGAGACCAGGCCGAGGCAGAGCAGCACGGCGGTGAACGGGTCGCGCAGGCTGCGCAGGAAGCGGCGCGGCCAGGACGGGGTGTGCCAGGCGGGGACGGTGTTCTCGCCGTCGCGGGCGAGCCGGGTGTCGGCCTCGCCCTCGGTGAGGCCGCGCGGTCCGCTCGCCAGGCGGCGCATCAGCTGGAGCGGGGTGAGGGCGGCGCCGTCCCCGGCGCCCGTGGTCACCTCGGCGGGCGCCGGCCGGGGACCGGGCAGCCGGCCGGTGCCCGGCGCCGCGTCGGTCTCAGCCACCGAAGCGGCGGGCGCCGGACGCGTGCTGCCCGCCGCGGTCGGCGAGCCGTCCGACGAGCAGCCGGACGACGGCCACCACATCGGGGTCGTCGACGAGGTAGACGACACGGCGGCCCTCGCGGCGCGAGCGGACCAGACCGGCCAGTTTCAGCTTGGACAGATGCTGGCTGACGGCGGGCAGCGCTCCTCCGACGCGCTCGGCGAGCCCGCTGACATCGCTCTCGCCCTGGGTCAGCGCCCAGACGAGGTGCAGCCGCGGCGGCGAGGCCAGCAGGCCGAACATCCCGGCCGCCTCGGCCAGCACCTCGGCGGACGGATCCGCCCCGCCACCCTCGATGCCCCTTGCCACTGCCGTCTCCGTCCCCCTGGGCGTATGCCTCGTACCGAAGGGACAGTCTAGAGGCGCCGGGCAAGGCGGCGCCGGGTGGTGCAACGTCGGCGCAACGCGGCCGCGGGTTGGCTGAGGACGCGGGTCCGCGCGGAAGCGGCCCCGGGGTGACGGACGGGAGGACCACGGATGGACGAGGCGGCGAGCGGGCCGGGCGGGGTGGCGCGGGTGGCGGTGACGGAGGCGGCCGCCGGTCTGCTGCGGCGGCTGCGGGCGGCGCACGGCCCGTTGATGTTCCACCAGTCCGGCGGGTGCTGCGACGGCAGCGCGCCGATGTGCTTCCCGGCCGGGGAGTTCCGCACCGGCGCGTCGGACGTGCTGCTGGAGCGGCTGGCGGTGGCCGGGGTGGCGGAGCCGGTGGAGTTCTGGATGGCGGCCGACCAGTTCGCCCGCTGGCGTCACACCCGGCTGATCGTGGACGTCGTCCCGGGCCGGGGCAGCGGATTCTCGCTGGAGGCGCCGGAGGGGGTGCGGTTCCTGATCCGCTCGCGGCTGCTGGAGGCGGACGAAGACCGAGCGGGCGGCACGGACGCGTCCGGGGGGCCGTCGTCCGGGGGCGGACATGGCGAGACCCCGCGCACGGGGGATGACGCGGGGCCTCACTCGGGATAACGGTGCAGGGGCCGTCCGGGTTCCCCTTCCGCGGAAAAAATGAGGCACGATTTTTTCGGCGGTCACGCCTCGTCGTCGACCAACCGCTCCAGCATGTGCTGGAAATCGCCGTCCACGACCACCCGCAGCCCCGCCCCGTCCGGCTCGCTGAGCGGTGTCATCACCCCGCGGCGCCACCAGAACACATGGGGGCTGATCGCGCCCGCGGCGTCCTGGTGCCCGGCGGCGGCGAACTCCGCCATCCCCTGGAGCGCCGGGATGACCTGGGCGTCGTGGATGCGGTGGAAGCCGAGCTGGTGGCGGAAGGGCAGCGCGACGAGCGCGCCGTCGGCGGTCAGCGGGGTGCCCATGAGCCGTTCGACCAGCTCGCCGAGGACCAGGACCCGGCTGGCGGTGAAGAACGAGTCGCCGAAGAGGACGTCGAAGGAGGCGCCGTCCGGGCGGCGTACCGTCTCGTGGCCCTCGACCGGCAGTGCGCGCAGATTGTTCAAGGCGCGGATCCGCAGCTCGGCGATGTCCCCGACGTCCCGCAGCGAGTCCTCGCTCAGCATCTGCACCGCGTCGGGCAGATCGAGGGCCAGCACCTCCCGCAGCCCCTCGGCGGGCTCACGGCCGTAGCGGAAGGCGTCGGAGGCGGGCAGGGTCTCCTCCGCGACGACTCGGGGGTAGAGGCAGGCGCGGATCTCGTCGGTGGAGAGGATCTCCAGCGGCTGCGGGCCGTCCATGGTGCGCAGGACCTTGCCGACGTGGTCGCGGATGAGGCCGGGCCAGCTGCGTTCGCCGCGGCGGTCGCGGTGACAGACGGCGGCGAGGTTGCCGAGGCCGAACCGGCGGCCGCCGGAGTCGGTGACGACGCCCGCGTAGACCGTGACCTCCAGGCCCTGTTCGGCGAAGGCCTGGCGGACCTGGGAGCGGAAGACGCCGCCCTCTCTGTCCGAGAAGAAGGAGAACTCCCCGTCGCGTGGCAGGTCACGGGGATCCCGCTTCGGTCCTCGGCGGAACAGGCCCATCTCGTCCTCCCGGCGACGGCCACGTACAACGGCCACGAAAGGCCGATCGTAACGGGTGGGCCGGGACGCCGTTCACCGCGTTCGCCGCGTGGTGCGGACGCGCTGTGCCCGGACGGGCGGACCGGATACGGAACCGGCCGTCCGGGCGGGGCGGGTGCGTTCAGCCGCCGATGTTGACGTCGATGCAGGCGTAGAAGGCGTTCTCGGTGTCGGCGATGTTCCAGACCGCGAGGATCTTCTGCTTGCCGGAGAGGCCACCGAAGTTCACCTGGTGGGTGACGGTGGCGCCGGGGATGGCGCCGTGGTCGTTGAACTCCGCGACCTTGTTGCCGCCGACGAAGTACTGCCAGGTGCTGGTGGCGTGACGGGCCTCCAGCTGCCAGCTGAAGCTGGCGGTGCTGGAGATGGGGGTGACCTTCCAGCCCTTGGAGTCGTCGTCGAGGTCGGCCCACCGCTCGTCGCCGCCGCTGCAGCTGGTCAGCCCCTTGGGGCCCTCGACGCTCTGCGGCTCCCACTTGATGGGTCCGCACTTGACGGTGCCGGCCGCGCACTGGGCCTGGCGGCTGGGCGGGTTGGAGATGTAGCCGTGGGCGCTGGCGGAGCCGGCCGGGACGGTGACGGCGAGCAGCGGGGCGATGGCCGCACCGATGGTCACGGCCAGCCTGCGTTTCCTGTTCATGGCATACCTTTCGCGGAGGAGGCCACCGCGGAAGACATCGGGACGCGGCGCCGCCTGGCACGCACGCCCCCGGGCAGCCTCGGAGTGGGGGTGTTTGAACGCGAAGGTGGTGCACGGCGAGACGGGCGGCTGCCGGCGCCGGTGCGGACACCGGATGCACGGCCCCGACCCGCTCACCAATTGGTCTGGACTTTACTCGTTGTCCGCACACCGTCAAGAGGTCGGGACGGCTCCGGGATAGGGGCGGGACATCTGAACAGGGGACTGTTCCGACGCTTGCGGCCACTGCGAGAGTTGCCGCGGAACAGCCAACTGCCGGGCAGAAACCGGCACGCGAGAGGGCGGGCAGATGGTTCAGGGCGGGTACAGCACATCGGGCTTCCAGGTCACTCCGGAGTTGGTCGCCCAGGCCGCCGTCTCGTGTGACAACACGGCGGCGGACGTCGAGGTCAAGCTCCAGAACCTCAAGTCGTACGTCATCTCGCTGGAAGAGTCCTGGCAGGGCATCGCCCACAACACCTTCCAGATCTACATGGCCGAGTACGACACGTACGCCCAGATGCTGCACAACGCCCTCACCGACATCGCGTCGGGCCTGCGCGGCAACGAGGTCAACTACCGGGAATCCGAGCAGGACAACCTGAACCGGATCAAGTCCCTCCAGTCCGAGCTGCCCACAGCTCGACTCGGCTGACCACCGAACCGACCGGCTGACCACCCGAAACACCCGAGGAGCGTCGTGGCAGGAATCGAAGGCTCGTCCATCCTGGTCCGCCAGGAGCTGGAGAACGCAGGCAGGCACATCAACGACCTGTCGGAGCAGATCGCGGAGGAGCTGCACCAGCTGATCGTCCTGCTCCAGCCGATCGCCGACACCTGGACCGGTGAGGCGAAGGTGTACTACGAGGGCCTGCAGGAGGAGTGGAACATCGCCGCCATGGGCCTGTTCGGGCCGACCGGCGTGCTCGGCCAGATCTCCATGGCGATGAACGTCAACTGGACGAACTACGCCGAGGCCGAGGGCGCCAACGCCCTCACCTGGAAGAACACCGGAAGGTAACCACCCCCTCCCCGCCGTCTCCCGCACGGCACCGCACAACGCACCTTGCACGAGAGGACCTGACAGCACCCGATGGCCGATGAGCGCTGCCGGATCACGGTCGTGGGCGAGCACAGGCAGGTGGACCTCGCGGTCCCGGCCCGTGCTCCCATCGCCGAGTACATCGATGACCTGGCCCGCCTGTGCGAGCTGGAGGAGAACGAGCTGATGCCCGCCGCCTGGTCGCTGGCGACGGGCACGGGCGGGGCCCTCGCGCCCGAACACAGCCTCGCCGACCTCGGCATGGCGGACGGTCAGCTTCTCTACCTGCGCGACGTGGTCGCCGACGAGTTCGACGAACCCGTCGTGCTGGACGTCGCCGAGCAGGTCTCCGAGGTCTCCGAACAGGCCCTGGACCGGCGCTGGGACCCGCGGTCGCGGACCGTGACGGTGATGGCCTGCGGGCTGGTGTGGTGGCTGGCCGCGCTGGTGCTGGTCGCCGTGGCGCAGCCGGTCGAGCCCGCGGTCACCGGCACCGCGGCCGCCGCGCTGGGGCTGCTGCTGCCCGCTCTTTCGTGGCTGGCGACGGAGCGGCGCTGGTCGGTGCCGGGTTCGGTGCGGCTGGCGATGGCGCTGAGCGCGATCCCGTGCCTGACGGTCGCGTCGTGGGCGCTGGTGGCAGAGGAGAGCGCGCCGTCCGCCGCGTTGACGGCGAACGGGACGACCGCGCTGTGCCTGGCGGGCGGGGTGCTCGTGGGCGCCGTACTGGCCGCCGTCGCGTCGATGGGCGTCACCACCACCGCGGTGCTCCTCGGGGCACTGATCGGTACGGCGGTGACCGCGCTGCTGGCGCTGCTGAAGGCCGACACCGCGCAGTGCGCCGCGGTGATCGCGGTCGTCGCGTTCGGGCTGCTGCTGATCGCGCCGGCGACCGTCGGGCGGGTGGCCGCATTCGGCTACCGGCGCCAGGGCGGATCGACGCCGGAGGGCGCGGAGCTGGAGACCGCGGTGCGGACCGCGATGCTGCTGCTGGCGCTGTGGGGCGGGGCGCTGTCGCTGGTGTGCGCCGTCGCGCTGGTGCTGCTCGGCACCGACACCACCTCGCCGTTCAGCGCGGCGATCACCGCCTGCATCGGGCTGGGGCTGCTGCTGCGGGCCGGTGCCGCGAAGGTCGTCGTCGAGGTGGCGCCGGTCGGGATCGCCGGGGCGATCGGCCTGTTCACGCTGGTGCTGGCCGGGCCCGCGCAGCTGGATCTGCCGGGCTGGTCCGGTCCGGTGACCGCGCTGGCGGTCGGCGCCGTGCTGGTGCTGTACGGGTTCCGGCGGCTGATGCGGCCCGAACTCCCGTCGATGCGGCGGCCGCTGTGGTTCGGCGGTCTCGGTGCGGTCCTGGGCGCCTTCGCCATCCCGCTCACCGTCGCCGCCTTCGGCGTCTTCGACCAGCTCATGGGCGTCGGCCGGAATCTGTGAGGGACGACGTGCGGGCGGTGGAGAGGTCGCGGCCGTGGCCGGCGGCGGACTGCGCGGTGGTGTCCGCGCGGTCCGCCGGCCGGACGCCGGTGGTGACCGTCGCCGCCCGGCGTCACGCAGGTGCGCCGGAGATGCCGCCCGGTGCCGGATCCGCGGCGTCCGGGACGGCGGACATCACTGGGCCGTCGTCAGTTCTTGCCGAGGAGCAGGGAACGGGAGCGGCTGGCCATCGGACCGAGCGCCCGGCCCTGGGCGGGCAGCGGCGCCGCACCGTCGCCACCGGCCGCCGCGGGGTCGTGCAGCAGTCCCAGTTCGATGGCGGTGCGGGTGAGGTCGGCCTTGTTGCCGACGTTGAGCTTGGTGCGGATGCGCTTGACGTACGTGCTGACCGTGGCTTCGGTCAGGCCCATCCGGCGACCTATCTGACTGTGGGTCAGGCCCTCGGCGAGCAGGCGCAGCGCCTCCAGTTCGCGGCGGGCGAGCGACCGGGGTTCGGCGCCGCCGGGCTGCTGGAGTTCGGACTGGAGCCGCGGGACGAGCGTCGAGGAGAGGTGGAAGCCACCACTGACGACGGTGTCGACCGCGCGCAGCAGCTCCTCGTCGTCCACCCGTCCGGTGACACACCCCAGCGCCCCGGCGCGGACGGCCTCCAGGACGCGGTAGGGGCGGTGGAAGTCCGAGACCAGGAGCACCGGGGCGCAGGCGACGAGCCGGGCCAGGGTCTGTGCGGGCAGTTCGGACTCGGCGGCGCAGTCGTGCACGGGCGGGCCGTACAGGATCGCGTCGGGGGGCGGAACGTCGAAGGGGAAGTCCTGCACGCGCCCCACCGCGGACACCACGTCGAGCCGTGGGCTCTGGGAGAGCACCCGCTCCAGCCCGTGCCGGACCAGATTCTGATGCTCGATAATGGCAATTCGCGCACAATTGGACATGCGTATTCCCGTCGTCAGGTCAGTGCGTCACGCTCAGATCCCCCGCTCGGCCCGCCATCCGGGCAGCGGGTCGATGCCGTTTCAATGTACCGGACAAAATCAACCGTGCACGGATCGACGGACATCTGTGACAGAACCGCAGCACCGCAGGTCAGAGCCGTAACACACCGCCAACCTCCCACAGGTACACCGGGGACGAATCTCTTGCCGCCGCGGTTCCACCCGCCAGGTCACGATTGCGTCATGCTTTGCCACGACCACGTGACAATTCTGTGCAGGGCCGCAAGACAAATGACGCAAGCTGAATTTAATTTCTCTTGCCGACATTTTCCGTTTACTCCTCGGCGGTATTCTGTGCCGCCTGTCCCTTACGGCAAGACAATTGGAGAGTAAGTACGTGGCTGACCAGGAAAAGCCCCCGCAGCCCGCGGCCGAGGCGCCGGGCCGTCTGCCGGAGGAGGACCGGCACGGCTTCGTCTCCGCGTTCGTGGGCGGTGTCCGGCCCGAGGGTGAGCAGGGCAGGCCCGGCAAGCGGCTGGTCGCGATCGGCATCGCGGTCGTCGCCGCGCTGAGCCTCGGCGCCCTCGCCATCGGCGTGCTCAGCAGCCCGGGCGACAAGAAGAACGAGGCCGACAAGGTCGCCCCCGCGGGCGCCACCGCCAAGGCCGACCACCACCAGGACGGCAAGGCGTCCCCCGACGGCTCCGGCGGTGCCGCGGGCGGCTCCGGCGGCCAGCAGCAGACCGTGCCGGACGGCCGGCGGATCATCCCCTCCGAGGACTCCCCCACCACGGGCTCCACCCACACCCCGCCCTCGCCCGGCGCCACCACCAAGGACGAGAGCGGCAGGACCGTCGCGCAGAAGGCCGTCTCGTCCTTCACCGCCCTCGCCGGGTACGGCTGCCCGTCGTCCCCCGAGGCGAAGATCTGGACGAAGGACCCGAACTTCAGCCAGGAGGGGGGCTGGCTGAAGACCAGCGGCGGCGGCTACACCGGCTCCGGCTGCAACGGCCAGTACCTGTCCGTCCCCATGTCCGGCTCCAGCACGAAGTACGACGCGACGCAGTACGTGCTGTGGAAGTTCGACTACCGCGCGAAGATCAAGGGCGACGCCTCCTGCCGCCTCGCGGTCTTCGTGCCGGGCAACTCCGACATCCGCTACGTCGGCGGCCACCCCGCCAAGTACGCGGTCTACGCCTCGGACCACAGCGGCGGCACCCCCGCCGGCAGCTTCGACGTCGACCAGGTCAACAACCACGGCAAGTGGCTGGCCCGCGGCCCGTTCAAGGTCTCCGGCGGTTTCGTGACCGTCAAGATGTTCAACACCGGCATCGACCACACGTCCTCCACCAAGGACGCGCACGACGCCGCCGGGCCGGTCCAGCTCAGCTGCACCCCGGCATGATCGGGCGGTCCAGCGGCGCGGCCGCACTGCGCGTCGGGGCCCGGGGCTGGGGCGGGCACCGCACCATCGGCGCGGCGTTGCGCGCCGCTGGACCGGGCACCACGGTGTCGGTCCAACCCGGCACCTACACCGAGAACATCACCCTGGAACGGGACATCACCATCGTCGCCGAACAGGGCGCCGGAACGGTCCGGCTGGTCGCCCCCCGCGGCACCGCGCTGACCGTGCTCGGCGGCGCCGGGGAGGTCCGCGGGATCAGCGTCCAGGGCGTGGACCCGGATCAGCCCGCGGTCGCCGTGACGGGCGGCACCGCCGTCCTCGACGGCTGCGAGATCACCGGTGGCCGTATCGAGGTCACCGGCACTGCCGCGCCCACGCTGCGCGACTGCCGGGTGCACGCCGCGGGCGGTCCCGCCGTACGCCTGGGCGGGGACAGCCGGGCGACGCTGGAGCGGGTGACCGTCACCGACGCCGCCGGCACCGCGCTGCTGGTGGAACACGGCGCGGACGCCACCGTCACCGGGCTGACCGTCAACACCGCGGCCGGGCACGGCGTTCAGGTCCGCGGACCGGCCACCGGCAGCTTCACCGACTGCGAGATCACCAAGACCACCGCGGCGGCGCTCGCCGTCGAGGACGACGCCCGGCCGGTGCTCCGCGCCTGCCGTCTGACCGACGGTTCCGCCCAGGGCGTGCTGGTCACCTCGTCCGCCACCGGCGCCACCCCGGCGCCCGCTCCGGACGACACCGACGCGGGCAGCGGTCCGGAGGGGGGTGCCGGGGCGTCCGGGAACACCGCGGGGGTGCTGCTGCACGACTGCGAGATCGCCCGGAGCGGCGCCGCGGGCGTCCAGGCGGCGGGGCCGGTGCTGCTGACGCTGCGCTCCTGCCGGGTCGACGAGTCCGGCGGGGTCGGCGTGCTCGCCGCGCAGAACGCCGTGGTGCGTCTGGACGCGACGACCGTCGGTGACTCCGCGGACAGCGGGCTGGCGGCGGGCGGCACCGCGCAGGTCGAGATGCGCGGCGGCGGTCTCGCCCGCTCCCGGGCCAACGGCGCGTTCGTCACCGACGAGGCGCAGCTGACGCTGGTCGACTGCGCGGTCACCGACAGCGCCTTCACCGCCCTGCACCTGGCGGGCTCCGCCCGGGCCACGGTCCGCGACGGGGAGCTGCGCGGCACCCCGCAGCACGGCGCGCGGGTGACCGAACGCGCCCTGCTGACGCTGACCGGCACCCGCGTCGAGTCGACGGAGCTGTCCGGTATCGCGGTGGACGGCGGCGATCTGACGGCCCGTCGCTGCCGGGTGACGGACGCCGGGACGGGCATCAGCCTGACCTCCGCGCACCGTCCGCTCCTCGACAGCTGTGAGATCGCCGACTGCGGTACGGGTCTGGAGGTGACCGCGGGCACCGGCGCGCTGGTGGCGGACACCCGGGTGCGCGGCAGCCGTTCGGCCGGGGTGTTCCTCGGCGAGCGCTCCACCGCCTGGCTCGACAGCTGCGAGATCACCGACAGCAAGGGCAGCGCCCTGGTGCTGTGGAACGGCGCCCGGCCGCGGGTCAGCGGGGTGCGGATCGCCCGCTCCGCGAAGAACGGCGTGTACGTCGCCGACGGCGCGGCGGGGCTGCTGACCGACTGCGACATCTCGGCCACCGGCTTCCCGGCGCTCTATGTCGGCAAGGACGCGAAGCCGGTGGTGCGCCGCTGCGTGGTCCGCGACACCGACGAGGACCTCAAGCTCGCGGACGGCGCGGATCCGGTCTTCGAGGAGTGCCGGGTCGACGGGGTGAAGGACAGCACCCTGCCGGTCTCCGCGACGGGCCCGGCGCCCACCGGCGTCCGCGCCGTGGCGGCGGGCGGCGCGCCCGGCACCGCCCCCGCGCTCGGCGCCGAGGTCACCGAGGCGGCCCCCGAGTCGCTGGAGGACCTGCTGGCCGAGCTCCGGTCCCTGATCGGTCTGGAGCGCGTCAAGCAGGACGTGGAGACGCTGGTCAAGCTGATGCAGCTGGTCCGGCGCCGCACCGAGGCGGGCCTGCCGCCGCCCCCGCTCAGCCGCCATCTGGTCTTCGCGGGGAACGCCGGTACGGGTAAGACGACGGTGGCCCGGCTCTACGGGCGGCTGCTCGCCGCGCTGGGGCTGCTCACCCGCGGCCATCTGGTCGAGGCGGACCGGGGCGCGCTGGTCGGCGAGTACGTCGGTCACACCGCGCCGAAGACCACCGCGGTGTTCCGGAAGGCGGTCGGCGGTGTCCTCTTCATCGACGAGGCGTATGCGCTGGTGCCGCACGGCCAGGGCAACGACTTCGGTCTGGAGGCCATCTCCACGCTGGTGAAGCTGATGGAGGACCACCGCGAGGACGTGGTGGTGATCGTGGCCGGCTACCCCGACGACATGGGCCGGTTCATCGACGCCAACCCCGGTCTCGCCTCCCGGTTCACCCGGACCCTGCTCTTCGACGACTACGACGCGGACGAACTCGTCGGCATCGTCGCGCAGCAGGCCGAGCACCACCGCTACGAGCTGGGCGAGGCGACGACGGACGCGCTGGGCACATACTTCGAGGGCGTCGAGCGCGACGACCGGTTCGGCAACGGCCGCACCGCCCGTCAGCTCTTCCAGCGGATGACGGAGCGTCATGCCGCGCGGCTGGCGGACTCGGCGCTGCCGTTGTCCGCGACGGCGGACGAGGCGGACGTCGAGGCGGAGACGAAGAGCCTGGTGACGCTGTTGCCGGAGGACATCCCGCCGCTGCAGACGCTGTAGGGGACACGGCGAAAGGGCCGGGGCACGTTTCACGGGAAACGTGCCCCGGCCCTTTCGTCCGCCGTGCGGCCCGGTGCGGGCGCCGGTCACTCCGCGATCGGCCTGCTCCGCGGCTCGGGGAAGACGGACGCGTGGTCGGCGTTGGCGTAATAGGTGCCCGCGCGGTCCAGCCGGACGATGAACTGTCCGGCCATCTCGATGGAGTTGGCGCACAGCGCCAGCACCTGGTTCATCCTCGGGACCATGCCGGCGGCGAAGTACTTGGCGGCGTCCTGGAGCTTCTCGTCCGGCTCGTTGCCACCGTTGTGCTTGGCGTAGTTGGGGCTCACCCCTTTGGAGGACTGCAGACCGTGCACGGCGCTGCCGTCGTTCTTGCCCCAGTCGTCCTTGTGCGTCGCCTGCTGGCCGAACGTGGCGTTGTCGGTCGAGGCCGTGTACACGATCGCCTTCAACGTCGTGTAGGCGTCGACCGAGCGCCGGGACGACTCCAGCATCGCCTGCATGGCGTTGGCGATGGAACCGACGCCGACGTTGATCGCCGGGTGGATGCCGGCGGACTGGTTGTCGCCGCCGCCACCGCCGTCCCCGCCGCCCTTCGGCAGGTAGGTGGTGATGGGCGGGGCGTCGCCCCAGATCATCGTCAGGGAGGGCGGCTGCTGGTAGCCGGGGACGGTCTGGTCTTCCGTCTTCTTCTGCTGCTTCTGCTCGTCCGTGAGGCTGTTGTCCGTCGTCGGATCCGAGCCCTGCGGCTTGTCCTTGTCGTACTCCCTCGGCGGGCCGTGCCGCGAGTTCCTCGGGTCCACTGCCATGGCTGCCTCCACCGGGTGCGCTCGGGTAGGGTCCGGTCAATCCCAGCTCATCCCACCGGATACCGCGGTGACCTGCCAGGTCCCTGTTCAGAGACGCCGACGCGGACGGCCCCGGGGGAGGTCCCCGTTCTGAGACACCACGGCTGTCGGGGAATTGGGGCGTACCCCGGGCCTGGCACTCGCACATAGGGTCGAGGGGTGGCCTCTTCTACCATGACCCTTTCCGAGTTCCGCATCGAGCTGGACCACCTTCACGACGCCATGTCCACGGTGAAGGGCTGCACCGCCAGCATCGAGACCGACGTGGATCTCGTGAAGCAGGTCCTCAATCTCGCCGAAGGCGTATGGCAGAGCCCCTCGGGGGCGACCTTCGGCAATCTCCAGCGCGACTTCAGCGACAACATGACCGTCCTCGTCGATCTGCTGCGCGAGATGTCGACCCGGCTCAACGCCGCGTACGAGGAGTACCGGCAGGTCGAGGAGACCAATACGAACAACTTCCACAAGAAGCACTAGTTCCGCGGACCGTGGACGCCGTGGTGCGACGGGCCGCCCGGCTTTCCGGGGCGGTGTCGCCCGGCGTCGAGAACCCCGCCAGCGAGGGAGTCACCCGCGTCGCCCGCCCCGGCCCGCAGTGTGCTCCCCCACTCCCGTCAGGAGCACCCGGTGAGCCCCCAGAAGCCCGACCCCATCGACCTCGACCCGACGCAGGCGCCCGTCTACGGGCTCCACGGGGCCAACAACGCCCAGATCAGCGTCGACGCCCAGATGCTGCGGGTCTACAGCGCCCAGCTCGGCGGCACCGACGGCTCCGGCGGGCTGGTCGCGGACATCGCCACCCAGATCTCCACGATCAACACCGTGATGAGTGAGCTGAAGCTCGCCTGGGCGGGCCAGACGAAGGAAGAGGTCGAGTCCTTCTACGACCGCTGGGACGCCTGTATGACCGACCTCTTCGGCAAGCAGGGCGACGAGGCCAGCGGGGCCAACGCCGTCCTGCCGCGCATCGCCTTCTCGCTCGGCGCCGCGGGCAACAACTACCTCCACGCCGAGGACAACATCGTCAAGGAATTCACCGAATTCAAGACGCAGATCAGCGCCGACGGCAGCGGTTCGGACCCCAACGCCGCGCCGAAGAGCATCAATGACCCGAACATGACCGCGATCGCCGAGACCTACGGCTGACGGTCCGCCACCCGGCCACCTCCCGGTGGCGTCCGCGCCACCCTCCGTACCACCGGCGGTGCTCCCGTTGCTTTGGGGCACCGCCGCTCCTTCCCCACTCCGCACTCTCCGTCCCACAGGTGATGTCGCCATGTACGAACCCGATCCGACTGTCACCGACAGCATCTACGCGCTCGGCAACGCGTGGATCGACTTCAGCGACCGGCTGTGGGAGGAAATGTCGTCCATGGACGCGTCCGTCCACGGGATGCAGTGGAGCGGCGACGCGAACAACGTCGTCCAGGACGCCTGGAACACCCTGCACAACACGCGCATGCAGATGGCCGTGGACGAGGCGCGGGACGTCGGCAACAAGATCAACGCGTTCGGCGACTACATCAAGCAGTTGCAGGCGGAGGAGCTGCACGACGCGCAGATGGAGTCGATCAAGGCACTGATCGAGTTCTTCCTGCCCGCCATCGCCGCCATCGGCCTGGCGGTGCTGCTGCCGCTCAGCTCGATCCTCACGGCGATGACCGCGGTGCTGGAGGCCATGGGCGCGGTCATCGAGGGCGCCGCCGCAGCGGCGGTCTTCGCCGCCGGTGTCGCCACCGACGTGGCCATCCAGGCCGGTGCCCAGATCGGTTTCGACATGGCCGCACAGGCGCTCGCCTCGGCCGTGACCGGCACCGCCATGCCTGACTTCGGGAGCGCCGACTGGTGGAAGAACGAGGCCCTCAACGCGGGCCTCGCGGGCGCCGGCAGCCTCATCGGCCCCGCCATCAAGGGCGCCGGGATGGCGAAGAAGGGGCTGGGTGACCTCAGCTTCGGCGGCGGCTCGTCGGTCAAGTCCCCCGACATCAAGCCGACCGAGATGACCGCGCCCCACGGCGGCGGGGTCACCGGCGCCCCCGGCAACGGCTTCGCCGGGAGCGCCGCCCCGACGCTCAAGTCGCCCGGCGGGATGACACCGGTCGGCGGTGCGAAGGGCTTCGGCGGCGCCGCGGAGAACACGCCGTTCACGCCGAACGGGCCGACGCCCGGCAAGGGCGGACCCGGCGAGACCTTCACCGGCGGCCCGAAGGGGGGGCCCGTCAAGAACGACGGCGGCTTCACCGGCGGAAAGACCACGGTCGAGCCGGGGCAGGCCAACGCGAACGTCACACGTCCGGAAACCTCGGCCACCGGCTCCCCCGGGGCCAAGAGCACCCCGAACACCACGCACACGGAGACCTCGTCGGCCGTCGGCCAGCAGCACGCCCCGGCCACGTCGAAGACGTCCACCCCGACCGAGACGGCCCACCCGTCCTCAACGGGCGGGAAGGGCACCGCCGCCGGCGCGCCGGAAGGCAGCGCCAAGCAGACCGGTACGCCCACCTCGGCGAACGAGCACGCCCCGAACAACCAGACCTCGGCGAAGGGCAATCCGACCGAGGAGCAGCACTCCACCGCGTCCCCGACGCACACGAAGACGTCGGATCAGGCCGACCACACGCCCCAGCAGTCCGCAGGTCAAAGCGGCAAGAACGAGGCGGGCGTCGGCGAGGAGGGCACCCACCAGCAGACCGGCTCCCAAGGGACCCCGGTCAAGGCGCAGGACGGGAACGTCACGGCGGGCGGCCAGTCCCAGAAGGCCGCCCACGAGACGCCCGTCGGGCAGCAGGCGAAGACGGAGCACGCCGGCGGGGGCACCGCCAAGTCCGAGAACGTCGGCGGGGGCACCGGGAAGACCGAGGCCACCGGTACCGGCAACGCGAAGACGGACAACGCCGGCGCCGCCAAGGCCGAGACCGGCAACACCGGCGCCGCGAAGACCGAGCACACCGGCACCACCGCCAAGAACGAACCCGCGGGCACCACCAAGACGGAGCAGAACCACACCGGCCCGGCCGAGAAGCAGAACCAGAGCTCGTCCGCCCGGAAGGAGCAGCACGCTCAGGAGTCGGCAGCGAAGGAATCGGCCGTCGCGAAGGACACGGGGAAGGCGTCCGCCACCGCCAAGGAAACGCAGTCCGGGACCTCTTCGACGTCCACCTCGTCGAAGGCCACCGCCGCGGACAAGAGCGGTGAGCACACGCCGTCGAAGACCGGCACGAAGGCGGAGACCAAGGCGGAGACCAAGGCCGAGACCAAGGCGGAAACGAAGACCGGGACCAAGTCCGGGGCCAAGTCCGAGACGAACGCCTCCGCCGAGGACACCGAGCACACCTCCGCGTCCTCCGAGAAGAAGGCCGCCGAGGAGCACACGGCGGGGGCCGAAGGCAAGGAAAAGGTCACCGCAGAGCACCGGTCCGCCTCGCACACGCCGGAGTCCGGCGCCGCCAAGGGCGAGGGACACGCCACGCCCGCCGCGAAGCACGACGTGGGCGAGGGGGCCCACGCCCACGCCGCCAAGGAGCAGGCGGGCGCCTCGTCCACCGTCAAGAAGCTCACGGACAAGTTCACGCCGGGCCGGAAGCAGGCCAAGTGGGACGAGGTCAGCGGCTCGGTGAAGAAGGAGTTCACCGACAGGCTGAAGGCGACGGATCAGGTCAAGGAACTGGCCTCGAAGGAACACCTCCAGGCGGGGCTGGAGAAGGCGCAGAAGGAGTTCACCAAGAGCGCCCACACGTCCAAGGCGCTCAAGGACCTGAACACCGCCGAGCGCCAGACGGTCTTCGACAAGGCCGTGGACGAGCTGCGCACCAGGCACGAGAAGATCTTCAAGGAGCTCCGCGACAACCCGGACGTCACCACCGCTCAGGTCGCCAAGGCCGAGAAGGCATGGCAGCGCGAACTGAACAGGATGAACGGCACCTACCGCGGGCGGGCCCAGCTGTACCGCCTGGAGGAGCGGGTCGGGCACCAGATCGACGACCTCGTGAGCAAGGCGAAGACGGAATGGAAGGGGCTGGACAAGGAGTTCGCCGACTCCGCCCTCAAGGAGTACCGCTCCAGCCTCGAAAAGGCCGCCGAAGCCGCCTACGGGCCGCTGAAGGAGAAGCCGCACTGGAAGGTCCCGGACGCGCGGGACCAGTTCACCTCGATGGCCGATGACATCAAGAAGGGGATCATCGACCAGACCATCCGGAAGAACACGTTCGACGAGATCCTGGGCCAGACGCACAAGGACATCGACAGCAGGCTGGCCGCGGCGGCGGACACCGATCCCGGCTGGACCCACAGCGATCTGAAGGCCCTCGGCGACCGTTTCCACGACGGTGCCCGGAACCACTTCGCGAAGATGGCCGGCGAGGAGGGCGCCAAGGCGCTCCACAAGCCGCTGCCGAAGAAGCTCACGCCCAAGCTCGGCGGCAAGGACCTCAAGATCGCCGAGGACAAGGCGCTCAAGAAGTGGGGCGCCGAGCACGACAACATCGTCAAGCAGCTCGAAGCCGAACTGCAGGCGGCGGAGGACGTCCGGCGCTTCGTCTCGGAGCTGCCGGACGAGATCGACAACGCGCTCCTGCACAAGGACTTCGGGCAGAAGATCGCCGACCGGCTCCAGCACGCCGACAGCGTCCACGCCTCCCTCAAGAACGACGCGGAGCAGCTGCTCACCGACATCAAGAGCAAGCCGGTGGGCGCCGAGGCGTCGGACATCCCTGCCGAGACCGCGTCCGGCCTGTCCAAGCTGGAAAGCAGCATCCTCGACCGCTTCTACTTCGAGGCCAAGGTCCAGGCGCACGGCCCCACGTCCTTCCCGCACGCGAACGAACTCGGCGGGCAGGGCGACTGGGTGCGCTCCCGGCTGCACGACCTCGCGAAGGACGCGGTGGCCGACGTCCGCAAGGGGCTCGGCACCACCGGCTACTCCGCCGCACAGGTGGACGAGGCGGTGGCCCGGCTGGACAAGACCCTGACCGACCTCAAGA
This sequence comes from Streptomyces sp. NPDC014733, assembly GCF_043083385.1. Taxonomy (NCBI): domain Bacteria; kingdom Bacillati; phylum Actinomycetota; class Actinomycetes; order Kitasatosporales; family Streptomycetaceae; genus Streptomyces; species Streptomyces sp. NPDC014733. The sequence goes on from NZ_JBIBYO010000004.1 coordinate 199,893, forward strand.
ACGCGGCGCCCGAGCTGGCGCAGACCGCCGATCAGCTGCCGAAGGTGGCCGCCGAGGCCGACCGGGCATGGGACGACCTCGTCGGCGGCAGGACCGACATCGACCCCGCCCTGGCGTCGCAGTTGAAGGCGGACTTCCAGCACTCGTGGCTGTCCGGTTTCGACGAGGTCCACGCGGGCGGCCACCTCCGCGGCGGCGACTGGACGCACCCGGGCCCGGGCGCGCCCTACCAGCACCCCGCCCTGGCGGCGCAGCACGCCGCGGCCAAGAACCAGCTCATCAGCCACTACCAGCAGGTCCTGGACGTGGCGAACGAGCGGAACGTGCAGCTGTGGAAGCTCGAGTCCGAGGTGGAGGAGGCGGCTGAGCTGTGGAAGCCGCCGACCCAGCGGCTCAAGACGCCGCTCAGCTCCGCCGACATCGCCGCCCTCGCGCAGGCGAAGGAGACCGCCGCCTTCCGCGAACTGGCCGGGCTTCCCGAGTTCAAGCCGGCCGCCGCGGACATCAAGGCCGTCGTGGACGAGGTCACGGCCGACCTGCACGCCGAGTTCAAGAAGCTCACCGAGTCGCCCGTGCCGGGCAAGGCCGTCACCGGTGAGCAGAAGTCCCTGACGGACTCCTGGACGGAGATCCGCCGGAAGCTCATCGACGGGCTGCCGGAGCGTTTCGACGCACGGGCCCGCGGCACGGCCCTGGACCCGAAGAACACCCAGGCGTTCGACGCGTACCTGTCGGGCCCGGGCGTCAAGGGCGAGTCGCTCCCCCAGGATGTCGTCGACCTCGTCAAGTCCAAGTACACCGCGGACGCCGAGGCCAAGCTGGAGGCCGCGGACGGCAAGGAGCTGACTCCGGCCGACCTCCACGAGCTGGGCGACCCCGCCGACCGCTTCGCCTTCGCGAAGGAGGTGGAGACGCGCACCGACGAGTTCATGGAGCACTACGACACCGCCGCCGCCAAGGGCGGGGTGGACACCGGCAGCGACGGTTTCCGCTTCGGCGGCGAACGGGAGAGCTGGCGACGCACCGTCCGTGACCAGCTGCTGGACACCTACAAGGACATGCGGCAGCTCCATGCGGACGGGCTCGACCGGCAGCACGCGATCGATGAGGTGCTGCACAGCGGCGCCACCCGTCTGCGCGAACACCTCCGGGTGAAGCAGGAGGTGCTTCCGGGCATCGAGGACAAGCTGGCGGACGCCGCCTTCCGGCACGACATCGGCGTCGGTGAGGCCCCGTTCACCAAGGCGCTGGAGAGCCTGGAGAAGGACCTCTCGGCCGCCGTGAACGACGCGTTCGCAGACCTCCCGAAGGTGACGGGGGACGGGCACGCCCTCGGCAACGCGGTGCAGAAGAGCCGGGACGCCGTCGACCTGATGCTGAACGAGCGGGCGCTCGCCAACCGCGTGAAGTACCACCTGGAGGTCGACGCGCAGATCACGAAGACCCGTCAGGCCGTCGACAACGACCTCCTTGGCGACTACGACCAGGTCACGCTGGACCGCGTCGGCGACGAGCTGGCCGCGAAGATCGAGCAGGCCGCCGAGAAGCACCTCGGTGATCTGCGCACCGGCAAGCAGATGCTGATCGGCGGTGAGCTGGACCCGGCGCTGCGCGCATGGCGCGAAGAGGCCGCAGGTCTCCACAACGACCGCTACACCTACCTGGACCGGGACGCCGCCCGTCACCACGCGACGTTCGAGGCGGGTCAGGTCTTCGAGTCCAGGTTCGGCGAACACTGGGCCAACGGCGACGGGGGCCACCCCAAGGACTGGTTCGGCACCGCCGACGTGAAGTCCGCCTTCCGGGACGACTGGGTGGCCCTGAACGACCACTTCCGCAACCCCGGTGCCACCGATCTCACCTCGTGGCTGACGACGGAGAAGAACACCGGCGACGCGTTCCGGCAGGGCGTCGAGCAGACCCGTACGGCGAAGCAGCTCCAGCTGTCGGAGAACCTGCAGAAGCACGGCACGGCGACGCCCAGGAGCGAACCGGACGGCACGGGCTCCCCCGGCTCCGCCCAGCACTCCCTCGATCAGCAGAAGGTTCACGACCCCGCGGGGACGCAGCAGCACACGCCGCAGGAGACGACGCCGCTCCAGCACGCCCCCGGGAAGGAGACCGCCCCGACGCAGCAGCTCTCCTCGGAGCAGAAGGTCGCGGAGCACACCCGGAAGCCGGAACAGCTCACCGCGGACCGGAAGCCGCAGGACCACGTCACCTCGCAGGACCAGGTCCAGAAGCAGGACCACGTCACCTCGCAGGAGCAGGTCCAGAAGCAGGAGCAGGTGCACGTCACCTCGCAGGAGCAGACCGGGGCCGCGCAGCAGACCGCCGTCGGCCAGAAGTCCCCGGGCCGCTCCCGGGATCTTCAGCAGCACGCCGCCGGGAAGGAGGCCGGCGCCGAGGAGCAGCGCTCCGCCCGGCAGCGCTCCTGGGACCACTACTCCCGCCTCCGGTCCCGCCACACGGCCTCCGGCTTCCTGCGGACCTCCGCGGCCAACCGGATCCAGCAGGAGTTCTCCGACCACTTCGAGCGTGCCGTCGAGGAGGGCAGGACCGACACCGAGGCGGCCGGCATCGCCACCGAGGCGACCTTGTCCACATGGCAGCGCGCGTACGGCACGTGGCACGACCGGCAGGTCCTGAAGGAGGAGTTCGGCCAGGCGCTGGCGGCGGGCCCGCTCACCGCGCGGCCCGGCGTCATCCAGCACAAGCTCTGGGAGAACAATCTCAACAAGTACCAGCCGCACTGGGACCACAACGCCCGGAACTGGTACGACGCCCACCTGGCCGAGCTGAAGCAGGAGTACCTCGAACTGCGGGCCGCCCAGACCCCCGAGGAGCGGGCCCAGGAACCGGCGCCCGCGGCGGTCAAGGCGTTCCGGGCCGCCGCGCTGCGCCTGACCGACCTCGCCGAGCCGATGTCGCACCTCGACACGGAGCTGAACAGGCGGATGGCCGGTTTCGGCCCGCTCCGGCACCGCTGGAGCGAGCCGACCGTCACCTGGTTCGAGACCGAACAGCACGCCCTGCGGACGCAGGCCCGTCAGGAGCTGGAGCGCGCCCCCCACGCCCTGGAGGAGATCACCGAGACGTTCGCCGCGCGGGTGCGGGAGCTGGACCGGATCGCTGAGTTGAGGGAGAACCCGCAGCCCGGCGACGCGACCGTCGCGTACACCCCGGCGCCCTCGCACGTCCCCTCCGACGACTGGCGGATCCCTGCCCTGCGGACGGCCGAGCAGAAGCTGCAGACGGTGTACGAGGGCCTGCTCGACCAGGCGGCCCGGGACGCCGCGGCCCGGCGGCAGGACCACGAGACCGTACGGGCCTGGCTGACGGAGAACGCGGACGAGCTGTCGCCGCAGCAGGCGCAGCAGCTGAGCGACGACGCGCTGCGCGTCCGTGAGGTGGGCTCCGGTCCGCAGGAGATCCGTGAGGCGCTGGAGGCCCACAAGACCCTGGAGGCCGCGCGGGCGCAGGCCCTGCAAAGGGCACGAGCCGCATTCGACCGTGCCGCGCACGCCTGGCGCCACGCCCTGCCCGCCGCCGGGCAAACCGGGCCCGCCCACACCCTCGACGACCGGCTCGCCGAGCAGGTCGTGCAGGAGGAGTGGGCGCGCTTCGCGCAGGAGCTGGACGTCCACATCCGGGCGACGTTCGCGACGGAGAAGGACGCGCGGGGCAACCGCCTGCGGAGGAACCTGCGCCGGGGCGTCAAGCAGTTGGGCCGGCTGCTCGACGGGCTGCCCGCCGCCTTGGACCTGCGGGCGTACCTCGCGTCGGAACTCGCCCACGCAGACCAGCGGTTCGACGCGGTGCGGCAGAACCTCACCAGCGAACTGACGGACGACCAGAAGACGCTGCTGGAAAAGTTCGGCGCACTGGACGCCGGCCTCTCCCGGAGCGGTGCGGACCTGATCCGTGCGGAGATGCACACCGCGCTGGAGGAGCTTTTCCTCCGGCACAAGTCGGACGGCCTCGCCGCCGCGGTGCACGGCGACGACGCGGCCGGGCTGGAGCAGTGGAAGCGGCAGTACCACGCCGTGCTGGAGTCCCTGCCCCACCGGCTGACCGTGCAGCTGGCGCGCGAAACCGTCGTCCTGCGGTCCTGGCAGGACTTCGACACCACCGTCGCCGCGCTGAGCGAGCCGTCCCGCCTCGCGACGCAGTTCCTCTCGCATTTCCCCGGACTCACACCGGAACAGGCGCTGCCGCTCGCGGCGCGGTCCGTGAAGGCTTCCTTCGCGGCGAGCGTGAGCGACGCGTTCGCCCGGACCTTCGGCCACGGCTGGGGGCCCGAGAGCTTCGAGGACTGGGAGGCCGGCTACGCGAAGCTCAGCGGCGAGGAACTGCAGTCTCAGCTGACGGTCGCCGCGGCCGAGCTGTCCGCGCTGGCGCAGGCGGACAAGATCTTCACCGAGCAGCTCACCGACTGGCGGTCCGCGAACCCCGGAAAGACGCTGGACGACGAGGCGGCCGACCGGGCCTTCGAGGCGTTCCGCACGCGTGTCGCGGACACCTTCCGCACCTCGCTCCGCGGCTCGTTGTCCGAGCCCGACCAACTCTTCAGCGGCCTGGTGGACTGGGGACGCCGCCTCCAGCGGCTGGAGCACGAGCTGCCCGCGCACCTGCACTTCGAGGCGGACGCGCCGGGCGCGCTGCAGGCCGCCGCCGAGGCGTACCGGAAGCTGGCCGACGGCCGCCCCGTCGACGAGGCCGATCTCATCCGTCTCGCCCGCGAGCACCAGGAGGACTTCTTCGGCGTCTACCGCGCGCTGTGGGCGCCGCGCGACCTCGCCACGTCCTGGCTGCACACCCACGACCAAACCCGGAAGCCGTCCACCGCGAAGACCCCGACGGACACCGCGGAGCACGAGGGGTCGCTCCCGGAAGAGTCCGTCACGTCCGGGACGCCGGAGGCCACCACCGCTCCTCCGGTGTCCGATGACGTCACCGCACCGGTGCAGCTCGTCTCCGAACCGCTGCCGCAGGCGCCCTCGTCCGTCACGGTGACGCAGGACCCGGTCGATGTGCCGGCGACCGCCGAGGCCCGCGCCGACGCCCTGCGGGTCCAGCAGGATGTCCGGCGGGCTCAGCGCGATGTCGTGGCGGCGCTGCGGAGGTACGACGCGCTGCTCGCGGCCGACCGGAGCGCCAGGAACACGTCGGGGACCGGTGCGCCGACCCGATTCCAGCAGGCCCTCGACGACGCCTCCGGCAAGCTCGACGCGGCGCGGAAGGCGCTGGCCGACGCCACGGCGCGGCGGGAGGCTCTCCAGCGGGCCACGCCGCACGCGTTCGCCGGGCCCACCACGGTGCACGGGCCGACGGACCCGGTCACCGTGCCGCCGACGCAGTCGACCGTGCCGGTCCTGCCGCTCGACGAGGACCCCTTCGGCGTGCCGATGCCCGCGCTGACGGACGCGGAGTGGGCCGCGCTGGAGCTGTCGCACCTGCTCGGCGGGCAGGAGCCCGTCGCACCCGGGCAGCTGGTGGCGCTGCTGCACACCCGGCCCCGGCCCGCCGACATCTTCGCCGCCGACGCCTTCGACCACACCTTCTTCCAGCTCTCCCAGCTCACCCTGCCCGAGGCGCTGTACCTGGCCCAGGCGAACGGCCGGCTGGACGCGGCATACGCGGTGCAGGCCCTGGTCCACTTCTACGGCCCGCGGAATCCGCTCGACGACTGGGACATCGACCTGCGGCACACCGCCGAGGGCGTGCAGACGTCGCAGCTGCCGCAGGTGCAGGCGTTCGCGCAGGTGCTCCACTTCCGCGTGCAGCACGGCCTGCTGGAGCAGGCGTTCCAGCAGCTCCAGCACCTCGGGCGTGATCTGCGGAAGGTGTGGGGCGTCGAGGACGCGTACACGACGTTCACCGGCACGGAGCTGCGGGAGACGCTGCTCACCGCGGCGCCGCAATCCGGGCCGGCCATCGGCGTGCTGCTCGGTGACGGACCACTCCAGGAGACCGCCACGCCCGACCAGGCCCGGGCCTGGTACGCGTACCTCGAAGAGATGCGGTACCAGCACCCCGAGCTGGGCGAGATGCCGATGCCCGACAAGCACCCGGAGGACGGGTGTTATCTGCGGGCGCACCTGGCGGCGATGAAGCTCCACCAGTACGGTGCGCCCGTCCGGAAGATCACCGTCGCCCGGGCGAACCCGCTCCTGACGGTGCGTTCGGAGTTCGCGCTGGACGCCCGACCGGGCACACCCGGAACGGTGGAGTGGCACTACCACATCGCCGTCGGCGTGGACGTGCGCCTGGACGACGGCTCCACCGTGTTCACGGTGCTGGACACGGCGCTGGCGAGGGGGCCGCTGCCCTACCAGGAGTGGCTGGCCACGATCGGCGTGTCGCCGTCCGAGGGGGAGGCACTGCTCGAAGGCCCGACGGAGCAGGTCGTCGAACAGCTCAACGCCGCGCACGCGGCGCGGCCCCATGAGTGGACCGACATCAACGGCTCCCTCTTCCCGAACGCGGCGGTCACCGTCATCACCGACCCGTTCGCCTACCACTTCCCCGGCCCGGGGAGCGCTCCGTTCACCTCGATGCGGCAGGCGGACGAGCTGCACCGGCACCTGCTCGACCAGCTCACCGCCTACACGGCGGAGCAGGAGACCCGCAGCCTGCTCCGGGAGGCGTACGAGGGGCCCGCCGGCCACCTGGACGCGGCGGGCGTGCAGACCTGGGCCGTGGACATGTACAACCGGCTCCAGCTGTACGGGCTGCTGACGCACGACATGCACCTGATGGCTCAGCTGACCTCTCTGCTGCCGCCCGGCCACCCGGCGCACACCGGCACGGACGAGCTGGACATCGACCGGATCATCCGGGAGGCGCCCCTGGACGCCGAGATGGCGTACTGGGCCGACGGTGAAATCGTCGTGCCGGAGCACCACACGCAGGCCGCCGGGGCGCCGCGGCGAACGGTGCCGGGCCCGCGGAAGGCCGGGGCCTGGCTGCGGGACGCCGGAGCCGTCGCGCACGCGCAGCACACGGCGGACGACCCGGTGGTACAGGCGTGGTCCGCGAAGCTCGCCCCCCGCCGCCCGGTGGTGGTCCGGGAAGCGGACCCCACGACGCTGTACCTCAAGACGGCGGACGGCGACACCGTCGCGGCCGGCGACCTCGACAACCTGGTGATCGTCGCGCCCGGCACCAACCGGCCCGTGGGCCGGTCCTTCCACACCGAGAAGGACACCCTCGACCGGGCACGCACGCTCGTCGACCTCGATCTGACCAATCCGCACTTCGCGCACTTCGACCCCCAACAGTCGAAGGGCGGCTTCGCCACGGTGTCGCCGGACGCGATCGACACCGTGCCGTACCAGCCCGGCGACCAGGTGTACCTGGCAGTGCTGCACGCGGAGAAGGGCTGGCTGAGCGTCTCCGTCAACGACAAGCCGGTCCGGATGTCCGCGGAGGAGTTCGCCAAGGGCGTGCTCCGCAAGCGTGCCAGTGTCAGGGAACTCCGGGCCCGCGCCAAGGATGACGCCTGGATCGTGCTGGCCGCCTGTGAGGCGGCGGCCCAGGACGAGAACGGCATGTCGATCGCGCAGACCATCGCCGATGTGACCGGCATGAAGGTCGCGGCCGCCACCACCAAGCTGGCGCTCACCCCGGGCGTCAAGGAATTCAGCTTCCTCGTCTACCCCGACGCCCACGGCAACCGCGGCAAGTTCCTCGCGTTCCACCCGAACCGCCGGCCCGCGGCGGGGACCGTCGCCCGGGCCGCCCGGCCGCCCCGGCTCGTCGAGGTGCCGCGGCCGGTGCCCCAGAGCAGCGCCCCGCACGCCCCGAACGCCCTGCAACAGCAGCTCGACGCCAAGGCCGCGACCGGCAACTGGGGCACCCTCCAGGACCTGACCTTCATGGAGATGCCGCGTGAGCTGACGGTGGGCGGCACCGACGGCACGCTCGTCCCCGTCCCGCAGGACCTGCACTTCGTGTGGATCGGCGGCCGGATGGGCGACGGCGCGCGGGAGAACCTGCGCGCCTGGGTGGCGCGGGCGGCGGGCACCGGCTGGACGGTGAACCTCTGGCTCGACGCCTCCGCGCGGACGGCCAACGGCCCGCTGCTCACCGGCGAGCTGTCCGCCGTCACCGTCCGGAGCATCGATGACGCGACGCTCTACGACCAGCTGCCGGAAGCGGTGCGCGACAAGGTGCGCGCGCTCGCCGGGTTCGCCGCCACCCGTGGCGCCTATCCCGCGGCCAGCGACATCATCCGCTACTCCCTGCTGTGGCTGTACGGCGGTGTGTATCTGGACGTCGACATCGCCCCCGGGTCCTTCACCCTGCCCTCGTCGCCGGTGCAGATGGCGGCGGACGGGCCCAACCTTCCGCTGATGGCGCCGATGCTGCGGGACCACTCCGTCTTCGAGCGGGTCCGTAACCGCCTGCGCGACGCGGGGCTGCCACTGGGCGCCACCCCCGCCGAGCAGTTGGAGAGCGTCGCCCGCTACCGGTACGCCCGCGGCGACTACGGCAACAACCTGATCGTCACCCCTGCCCGGTCCGCGTACCTGCGCCATGTGCTCGCCCAGCTGACCGACCCCGAGGTGCCTGCCATGGCCCCCGGCGAGGACTACGTCTCCTGGGTCCAGCAGCACACCACCAAGCTGCTCCAGTTCCAGAACTTCATCGACGCCAGCTCCACGCTGACCGGACCGGAATTCCTCGTCAACGCCGCCCGCGAGTACGCGAAGAACTTCGACGGCCCGACGGCCACGGAGGTCCCCCCGCTCAACACGGAGCTGCGGGAACAGTGGCTCCCGCTGGGATGGCTCACCGCGGAGAGCGACGGCAGCGCCGCCGAGACCAACCCGGTCACCACGTCCTACCCCCAGCTGTCCGTGGCGCAGCTGGCCACGCTCACGTTCCGGATCCGTTCGCGGCGCGGCCTGTTCGCACCGGGCCGACGGGCCGGCGGCCCGCCCCCGCTGGACCAGACGCAGCTGCTGCGCACCGTCGACGTGGTCACCGTCCACGACCACCTCTACGCCGCCGCGCGCCGCACCGACCGTGACCTGTCCGTGCTGGTCACGCTGCGCCGGCTCGCCGAGGTGATCGAGCGTCACCAGGGCAGCACGCTGGGCCGTTTCACCGTCAAGACGCTGGACACGCTGGTCCACGCGGCCTTCGGCCCCGTCACCGTCACCGACGACCACCGCCGCCGGCTGATCGACGCCGCACAGCAGGCCAAGCGGCGCGGTCACCCGCTCACCCCGGACGCCCTCGTCGCCGCGGCCGGCGCCATCGGGACCACGCTCGACCTCAGCACCCTGCCCACCCAGTCCGCACCCCCGCTCCCCCCGCAGACGGATACGCAGCGCGACGACGCGGTGACGGACGAGGCGGGTTCGGGCGCTTCGCAGGGCGGGCTGTCCGCGCAGCAGGAGCAGTACCTGCGGGTCGCGGAGGCCCTCGTGCGGCGCCACGGGCAGCTGGAGTCGGTCCTCGCGCAGGTCGCGCGGGAACTCGATGCGGCGGGCCCGGGGTCGGTCTCGCTGGTGGTGGCGCTCCCGGACCACGGCGCCTCCTTCCGGCTGTACGCGGCCAACTTCGCCGGGACGGTGCTCTGGGTCCGTCCCGAGGGCCGGGCGGTGTACCGGACCGAGGAGCTGACGTTCACCGGTGCGGGCCAGGCATCCACCCTCGACCTGAACGCCGACGCCACGCTCCGCCGGGGCGGCGCCGGGACGTTCCCCGACGCGCTGGCGGAGATCCGGGCGAGTTTCACCACGCTCACCGCGCCGGCGCTCATCGGCGAGCCGGACGAGGAGGCGCTGGCGGGCCTGGCGGACCTCTTCGACAAGGCCGTCCCGCCGATCGGCTTCGGCGCGACGCACGGCACCGACACCGAGGAGGCGCATTACCCCCTCGGCATGTTCGGCACCGTGATCTCCTTCCACGGCACCCGTTTCGACGGCGCCTCGCTGCCGCGTCCCCGGCAGCGCAGCGGCTCCGGCGAGCCGTCCGGTACCACGCCGGAGACCCACTTCGAGGACCTGGTCGTCGGGCTGCTGCCGCAGAGCGACGCCACGCTCCGGGCGCACCTGGAGACCTCGGTACGGAGCCAGATCCGGGCGCTGATCGCGCAGTTGGGGGCCCGGGACTTCGCCCGGCGGCTCGTCGACGGCGGACTGGACGTCCTCGTCCCGGGCGCCCGCCGCTCCGAGCACACCGTCCACGTCCAGATCACCGACATCGCGCGGGACCGTGCCTCGCTCACCGAGTCGCCCTACCGGCCGTACGGTGAGAAGAACATCGGGCTGCAGGAGGCCGCGTCGGACCGTTCGACGGGGACCGGCGAGACCATCGGCAACAGCCGCTCCGCCTCCGTGGGCGCCAGCTTCCCGCAGTCGCTGAGCGGTGCCGCCATCACGCCCAAGGCCGGCGTCAGCCTGTCGTCGTCGCAGTCCTACGGGCAGAGCCGCAGCATCAACGCGTACAGCAACCCCTCGCTGGGGCTCAGCGGTGAGCTGTCGCACTTCGCCTTCGCCGACGCCCAGCTGGTCGTCACCACGACCGGTCCGGGGGTGCAGCCGCAGGAGCAGACGCACCAGCTGCCCGGCGATCTCCACGTCGCGTTCCCGACGGAGCTGGTGGCGCTCGCCGGTGACGACTCCGGCACGCAGTGGCAGGCCCGTCTGGGCGCCGCCCCCGGTCCGCACGCGGCCACCCGGCTCACCGCCGAGCTGCTGCGGTTCTTCTTCATCCCCCAGCAGGTCGGCGGGGTCGGTGCGATCCGCGACCGGCTGCTCCGCGACTACCACACCGAGGCCCGCCCGGGCAGCGCGCTGCACGAGTTCCTGCACAACCGGATCAACGAGCTGAACTTCCTCAGCGACCTGACCCGCATCCTGGACGGCGGGATGCCGCTGCCGCAGACGGCGCTCAGCGACGGCAAGAGCCTGACCACCCGGCTGCGGGGCCAGCTGCTCGGCCTCCGGCGCATCGGCGGGCCCTCCGCCGTCCCCGCCGTCCTCAACAGCCGCTGGCTCGAACTGCAGGGCGCCTCCACCAGCTCCGGCAGCGGTTTCTCGCTCAGCGGCGGTGCGTCGTTCGGCCCGGAGGCCGCTCAGATGCCGTCGTGGCTCTCGCTGTCCGCGCCGGTGAAGCTGGACCTCGGCACGTCGACGTCGTTCAGCACCTCCGGGGACGTCGGCGGCGGCCGGTGGCACTCGGTCCGCTACAACGGCAACACCGTGCCGTACCTGCTGGACCTGGAGATCGAGGCCGGTTCGCGGCCCCTCGGCGACCCCATCGGCCGGGAGCACACCATCCGTGTGTCGGTCGTCATCCGGGTGCCCGAGGAGCTGGCCGGGACCTTCCAGGACGCGCTCGGCCGCGTCGTCGCCGAGGAGACCCAGGACACCGACGCGAACGGCGCCGTCGCCACCGCCACCGCCACCGAGCCGCTCGTCTTCACGCCGGTGCCGGGTGCGCCGCTGCCGGTCATCCCCACCGAGCTGAGCACGCCGAAGGGCAGCGCGGGGCTGCACGGCCCGGTCGGCCTGTCGGGGCTCTCCCGGACGTCCGGCGCGAGCCGGCCGGCCCCCACCGACGTCCGGGCCCAGCTGATCCGCCAGTTCCTGGAGGCCGAGCGGGCCACCGGTATGCCGGAGTGGTCCCCGGAGGAGCTGCGGTCCTTCGACACCTTCCTCGACACGCACTTCCACACCCAGTCGCTGAACGCCCGCTTCACCGCGCTGTTCAGCGAGGACGGTCTCCACCGCATCCTGCTGCGGCCGCTGGCCGACGGGGACACGGAGGTGATCACCTTCCATGTACGCGCCGAGCGGCTGACCGACGAGGAGGGGAACGTCACCCCGCTGTCGGCGGTCTACCTGGAGCAGGGCGGTTTCGACCTGTGGCCCAGCGCGATGCGGGACTTCACCAACACCGAGTCGCACGGTTCCAAGGCCGCGCTGACCCTGGGGCTGTCGACCGGCTGGGGCGACCACGTCTCCCATGCGAGCGACATCAAGCTGTTCTCCCGCAGCAGGACCGACAAGAACGGTCTGACCTCGTACGCGTACGTCCTTTCCGGCCTCAACTACTCGGGCGCCGCCCACCAGTTGACGTACCGGATCGCGCTGTTCACCTCCGTCACCGTCGAGCGGGTCGCCGCGCCGCAGCCGCTCGGGGAGCTGAACAAGAAGCTCCGGAAGCTGCATGCGGCGGCCCGCCACGACCAGGCGTCGCCGGCCGAGCACACCACGCCGGTCCGGCAGATCACCGGCGAGGCGCGGTGGCTGATCCCGGTGCCCGCGAAGGACTCCGCGCTGCCCACGCCGGTCACCGGTACCCCGGCCACCTCCAGCGACGCCTTCACGCTGACCCAGTACGACCGGGTGCTCGGCGTCGCCGACGCGGCCGAGGTCCGGGCGAAGGCACTGGAACTCCTCGTGGCGCAGGGCGTTCCGCTGTACCAGGCACAGCTGCACCTCGAAACGGCCCTCACCCACGACCAGTTGGTCGCCGCGCTGCACATAGGTTCCGGCGCGGGTGCCCTGCATCTCGCGCTGGACGGTGTCGTCACCGACCGCAGGATCCGGCTGGACTACGAGGCGCAGATCTCCCATGTGGTGGCCTCGGCGGAGACCTTCGAGCTGAGCACGATGGACCTGGCCGAGTACTCGGCGGGCTTCTCCGGCGCCAAGAGCGTCACCACCAACCACGGCAACCAGAACCACTCCGCCACCTTCTCCGGCGGTTCCGGCGAGCTGACCGGCGGCGCCGGCTACGGGCTGGCGCACTCCCCCAGCAAGGGCACGAGCGTCTCGGAGATCACCAACGTCAACCCGGGCCGCTACATCGCGCACGACAAGGTCCCGCACCGCAAGCACACCGCCCGGGTGGTGTGGAAGCTGACCGTCCAGGCGCACGGCACCAACCAGCTGGGCAACTGGTCGCCGGTGGCCCAGCAGGTCGAGGTCCCCGTCGAGAACGGCATCACGTTCCTCAGCCCGCAGTGGCCGGCGCCCGCCCCGGACCTGCTGCCGCAGGTGCCCGAGGTCCTGGACGTCACCACGCTCCCGCCCACCGTGGCCAGTGAGCGCTTCCTGTCCCCCCTCGTCCTGTCGCCCGCCTCGCGCGCGCTCGGCCACACCCCGCAGAGCCCGGCAGCCCTCTTCGAGCAGCTCAAGAAGGCGATCCGGGAGCTGTTCGGTGAGCACGCCGACGAGGCGTTCGAGCACCGCTGGGTGCAGGGCCACCTCCAGGGCTCGGCGACGGCGCCGCCGCCGGCGCTGTCCGGCTCGCTGGACTCCGTCCTCGCGCCGCGCAGCCTGCACGCGATGGCGCCCGCGATGCTCGGTGCGGGCATGGTCCTGCACACCGTGGTGCCCGGACCGCTGCACAGCAAGCACTACCAGCTGCGGCTCCGGTACAACCGCGACCCGAAGGGCAAGGGCGCGCGCTTCAACCAGCAGCTGGTGAACGGCACCATCAGCAACTACGTCCAGTGGAACAGCGCCGAGGACCTCGCCCTCACCCGGGGCCGGTCCACCGGTCACACCCTCACCGGAACCTTCTCCGCCCTCTCGACGTCCTTCAGCAGCACGTCGTCGTCCTCGCAGACGCAGAACGCGCGGACCCTGACGCGCCGTCACGACGGGCACACCGTCGAGGGCCCGCTGGCCGGGTTCCTGGTCGACGGTGAGCTGGAGATCACGCTGGAGAAGACGGTGGTGCCGTCGCGCGGCGCCACCACCGTCACCGTCGACCTGGCGCGGATGGCCGGCCGGGTCTACAAGGCCCTCAGCCACCGGACGCACCGGGTGACGGTCCCGGTGCGGGAGCAGTTCGCGATCCCGCTCCCCGTGCTCCACCAGCTGTGGAAGCCGGAGCTGCCGGGGTCGGTCCCGCGTCCCCTGGCCACCCGGCCCGTCGAGCAGGCCGATCTGCTGGCGTTCGGGCAGGCGCTGGTCCGTCACCAGATCCCGGCGGCCGCGGTGCTCAGCAAGTCGGTCGGCGTGACCTTCAACCCCGTCGCGGTACGGAAGCTGTTCGACACCGGCATCAAGTTCTGGCTGGCGCAGTCCGGCAGCAGGCCCAGGGACCTCGTCAAGAGCGGCGGGTTCCCCGAGGGCGGTCTGTCGCACTTCTTCCACACGGGCGTCCTGTTCCGGCACATGGAGCTGCACGGTCTCAACGGCACCCCGACGGTCATCGGCCCGGATCTGCGGGCGGCGGGCGGCCCCCTCACCGACACCGTCGGGACGCTCCACCTCGCCATCGTCCCCGCGCAGATCGGCGACGCGCAGGGCTGGCTGAAGGTGACGACGGAGCGCAGCGACTACGGCTCCCAGAACAACGGGCTGTCGTCGGGCCACGGGCAGGGCAGCGGCCTCTCGGTCGGCCTCAGCCGGAAGTTCGGCTCCGCGACCCCGAACCTCGGGGTCGCCTACGACAAGACCCACACCCGGTCCGTCACCAGCTCCGGCTGGGCGATGCACCGCGTCGACGGCGCCTCGCGCAGTACGTATGTGCAGCACCACGGCTACAGCGACGCGTATGTCGTGCTGTGGCTCGACACCGTCAACAAGCGCGACAAGCTGTCGTACGGCGGTGGCCGGCTCCAGCACATCTTCAAGGTCCCGGACCTGCTGTCCCTGTGGTTCACGCCGGAGGCCACCGTGCTGGGCACGGGCGGTGTGCCGGGCTCCGCGGTCCGTACGCCGTCCGGCTACTACGTTCCGGGCTGGAAGGTCGAGGACCAGTCCCACACGGCGCTGCTCGACCTGCTCCGGGCCCAGGAGATGGACCCGCGGGAGGGCGTCCTCCTCTGGCAGGCCACCGGCCAGGACGACGGGACCGTCCTCGCGTACGGCGATGTGCTCAGCCGCGCGGAGTTCGAGAACCGGTTCATCCGCCCCGAACTCGACCGTGACACGGCAACCGCCGGCCACGTCCTGACGTGGGGCGAGCCGGGCGCGGACGGCACCGTCCTGATCACCGCCCAGGCTCCGGCGCCGTCCACGCGGAACGCGGTGTCCGGCAGCGGGACCACGGGCGGTCAGGAGGGCTCGGAGGAGGAGCTGGACGAGCAGAGCACGCACCCGCTCGTCCCGGAGCAGCCGCTCTCGAGCCAGACGGTGGCGAACGCCGAGGCGTCCACCTCCGGCAGCGGGCAGCAGCCCACCGTGCCCGCGCCGCAGCTCCCGGCCCCGCCGTCGCGGCTCGGCATGGGGCAGCTGAGCGCCGGGGACCACCTCCAGAAGCTGGGGGACTCCCCGGACGCTCTGGTCGAGGCGGTGCGGCCGGAGCTGGTCGCGGCGTTCGGCGACGAGACGGCCACGCTCGTGCAGCAGCAGCTGGTCGCCTACCTGGGGACGCCGCAGCTCAAGCCCTGGCTGTCCGGGATGAGCCGGGGGGCCAAGCGGTCGGTGCCGATCGAGGTGCCCGGCTGGGCCGGTGACGTCGAGGTCGGGGTGACGTTCAAGAACCCCACCACCGTCAAGACCCTGCCCAAGGTCGAGTTCGAGAACGGCGCGGAGTCCGGCGCCGGCGCCGGTTACCTCGACGAGTCGGGCTGGAACGCCGGGGCGGGCGCCGGTGTGCGGGTCACCGTCCCCTTCACCCGGTTCGACTTCTCCGGCAACGGCCGGTACCAGTCGGCGAACGGCACCACCACCGAGCAGCTGGACCGGATGTTCGCCCGGGCCAAGACCCCGACGGAGGCGCTGGAGATCAGCCTCGACGCGGAGTTCACGCTCGACTTCTCGAAGGTGCGGTCCACCGGCGTCCTGCCCTCCCGGCTCCGCAAGGACAAGCCGCTCCCCCTCCCGCAGCCGGAGTCCGGCGGCGAGGAGGCGCCCGCCCAGCGACTCACCGCCTCGCTCGGCGCGGTCCTGCGCGTTCCCGCCTGGGAGTCGGCCGACCACACCACGGCGTGGAACGGGACCGACCACACGATCACGCAGTGGGGCCCGGACGCGAAGAGCAAGGCGACCGACCAGCACCGGCTGCCCCCCGCGCGCATCCGCGAGCTGCGCGCCATCGGCTCCACCGACGTCGTCGTCGACGTGTACGCCTCCGACCTCCACGGCGAGCGGCTGCACGGTATGGAGGACGTTCTCGCCCAGCAGCTCGCCGGTGGCCCGTCCGTCGACGACATCGGCGCCGAGGTGTTCGGCGACGACTGGCCGCAGGTGCGGGCCCAGCTGCTCGACCGCGTCGACTTCGGTGTGCTGCACGGCCAGCTCACCGCGACGATGAACGGCGAACCGCTGGAGATCGACCTGCTGGACGGGCTGGGTTCGGTGCTGTTCTCCACCGAACTCGCCGCGATGCGCCATGTCCACGACACGGTGGAGACCGAGTTCAACGTCGGTACCGATGTGAACCGCACGGTGACCACCGTCTCCTCCACCGGCACCGGGAAGTCCGGTGCGGTCCGCGGCCAGGTCGCGCCGATGGGCGGCGCGCCGCTCAAGGCCGTCGGCCAGGTCCAGGGCCAGACCGGTGACGACGGCGTCGTCATCGAGTCGTCGGCCAGCCGCACCGGTGCCGCCACCAAGGCCAAGGTGCCCGGTTCGCTCTTCGACGGTGTGGCCTTCCTCCGCGTCGAGTTCCTCCGCGGCAACGGTGCGACGTCCGGCCGGCGCCAGGCCGCACAGCAGCCCACGACCGCCTTCACCACCGTCGGCTTCCGCACCCTCTCCGAGACCTCGGAGACCGAGGAGACCGACCACGCCACGGTCTTCCGGACCACGTGGGCCGAGCAGCTCCTCGCCGACCGCGGGCCCGACGAGGAACGGCCGGAGCCGACGCAGCAGCCGCGGGTCCTCAAGGAGTCGGTCTTCGGCCCGGGCACGGTCATCCACCGGCCGCCCTTCTCGGTGTGGCACGGCACGTCCGGGAAGGGCGGGCTGCCCGATTCGGCGGTCGTCCACGGGGTGTTCGCCGGCGGCGACATCCATCTGATTCCGCAGGTCAGCCGTACCGGCCAGACCACGAAGACACCGGTGATGATCCGCGAGCGGATCGACGCGATCGGCTTGGAGCACTTCACCGAGGACGAGTGGCAGGAGCTCAAGGACGAGGCCCACAGCAGCTTCCGTATGGAGCGGTTCGGCGCCGGGCTGGCCTGGCTCACCCGCGGCGGCAAGCTGACCAGCTCCCCCCTGGGCAACGCCGTCGGCAAGAAGCATCTGACCATCGCGGCCCAGGGCCGGCTCCAGGCCCTGCGCTATCTGCGGTCGGTGGACGGCGCGGAGCTGAACATCCTCAGCGAGATGTCGAACGGCACCTCCCGGCGCGTCATCACCTGGACGGAGCTGGGCGGTGAGGGCGCTCTCGGCGGGCACATCACCCTGCCCGAGAAGAGCTTCATCGAAGGCATGGGCGGCAAGGGCAAGGCGGTCCGCCGGCGCACCGGCGACCGGTCCGGCGACCAGTCCCGGAACATCGACAGCATCAAGTACGCCGAGCCGATGGCGGTGTTCGCCGGCGAGGCCACCGTGTGGTTCGACGTCACGGACGAGAAGGGCGTCCCTAAGCCGCCCACGCTCAAGAAGCCGCAGGACGTCACCCTGCAGCCGACGGAGGGCACCGCCGGCCCGCAGGAGAAGACCAAGGTGGGCGCGACCGGCGCCGCCACCCTGCCCTTCCTCGTCGCCATCCCGCAGTCGCTGTGCACCCAGGTCGACGGCGGCTACGTGTTCATCCGCGAGGACGAGCTGGCGGCGGAGAAGAAGCTCCGCATGGCGGCCCTGGCACCGCAGGAGGGGACGAGTGCGTCCGCCGCCTCGTCGTCCGCCGTCGCCTCCTCGTCGTCCGCCACGAAGGCCACGGGCGGAACGGAGACCGAGAAGGACACCGGCAAGGAGAAGGGGAAGGGCAAGGAGAAGGCGGAGACCCCGGTCCCGCACCCGCCGGAGTGGGTCGCCCGGCACCGGCTGGCCTCCACCGACCATGTGCTCAGCCTCGGCCTGAGCCGGGAGCACGACAGCTGGCCGCTCTCGGCGCTGCGGAAGGCGTTGCACGGCCGGTTCGGGAAGGCCCATTGGCCGGCGGTCGAGGAGCAGTTGACGCCGCACTTCAACCTGCAGTCGCTGCGGCCCCGCATCCCGCAGCTCAGCCGGAACCGGGAGGCGATGCCCCCCGTCCTCGTGGCGGCCGGTGGCGTCGTCGCCGAGGTGTCCCTGACCGATATCACCTTCCACGATCTGCAACACCGCAGGCACGTCAAGAAGTTCGAGGTGGAGACCGGCACCGCCGGGGCGCGCAGCACCGGCCACATGGTGGACCGGCGCGACCGTTCCCAGATCACGTATCAGGCGGACGTCAAGGCACCGGTCGTCACGGTGCAGTACGCCGCCACCCAGATCGAGGACGTCAGCACCGGCCGCGCCATGGACACGGGCAGCGCCGCGCCCAACACGGGCAAGACCGTCACGGAGTACGACCTCTTCGACGGCTCGGTCACCTTCACCTTCACGATCAACGTGTCGGAGTCCTGGCACGCCAAGCTGTCCGGGCCCGCCCGGCTTCTCCCGCCGGCGGAGACCTCGGAAAAGGAGGACCCGCAGGCGTCGAACACGTCCACCTCCTCTGCGGAGACGTCCGGGGAGAGCACCGACGAAGAGCCGACGCCGCTGGTCGTCACGGCCGAGGTCACCGCGCTCCTCGCCTTCCCCACCCGCGACCTCACCGACGCCGACGGCAAGCTGCTCGCCCCGCACCAGCCGTCGCTGACCGGTGTGCCGCAGCGCATCAAGGACGCGGGCCGGCTGGGCGACAGCGACATCGTCGCGGCCGTCCTGCCCCCGGCCACGGGGTCCATGGTGGAGCTGCTCGATGGCCTCGACCACGAGGGGAGGCTGGTCTTCAAGCGCGGCTGGAACCAGGCCAAGACGGCACTGGCCAGGGCACTCACCACGAACCTGGTCCGGCAGCAGCTGCGCGCCATGATGGCGGACCAGCCGCTGATCATCGATGTGCCGGGCGGCTACTTCCGTCTCACCGCCGGAGTGCGCAGCACGGTGGAGGACGAAACACAGGTCACGTCGGACGGGAAGACGCAGACCGTCACCACGGCGGGCGTACGGACCGGCGAGACCGAGTTCACCGTCGGCGGCAGCGACCGCAACCTCAACATCGGCTACTCGGACGGCACCTCCGCGCTCGCGGGCGGGTCGTCCAAGGGCCGGAGCCTGGCCGCCAACTTCAGCGTCCCCCTCCCGTTCGCACCGGGTGTCAACGCGGTGGGCGGGGTCCGTGTCTTCCGGGGCCGTGGCCACGACAGCATCTCCACGGCGGGCACTGCCGGAAAGTCCTCGTCGACCACGAAGACCAAGGCGCCCTCGGCCCAGCACCAGGGCGAGATCGTGCTGTTCGTCGAGATGGTCTCGACGCAGAACGGGCTGTTCCAGAAAGCCTGGCGGGCCGTGGACCGGATGCGGGCCCGCGGCATCGAGAAGAAGCTCGGCAGCCAGGAGAACGCGGCCGCGGTCAGCTCCGCCGGACCGCGACCGCAGGTCACCGGGCTCGCCCAGGTGCTCCAGCGGCTCGGCGTGCTCGGCCGGCGCCGGAACACCCTCGGCACCGAGGCGTACAAGAAGCTGTTCCGGCACCGCGGCGACCTGCTGCTGCACGGCGGGGGCCGTGCCGTCGGCGCCATCGAGCTCGACATCGACTACATCGTGGAGGACGTGCCGACGGAGAGCACCCCGTCCCTCACCTGGCCGAAGCAGCCCGCCGACGACTGGGTCGTCCGCGGTCTGGACTCCGTGCACGGTGTGCACCAGGTCCTGTCCCGGGGCGGCGCGGCCTTCTTCGGCGCCACGAAGTGGCGGACGAAGCAGGGCGCCGGCGAGCAGACCTGGGAGGAGGTGGCGCAGCACGCGTTCGGCGTCGAGGCGCTGGGCTCCTGGCTGATCGACATGGCGCGGGTGGAGGTGCCCGAGGAAGGGCCCCTGCTGCCGGGCTCCACCCTCGATGTGAGGCTCTGGAAGGAGAAGGGCGAGCAGCTCCGGATCGCGGCGACCGTGGAGCTGCAGACAGACAAGCCGACGCTGCTCCGGGTGGACAAGAAGGCCGAGTCCGCGCAGGCGGCCGAGGCCGGTAACCAGTTCGGTACGGCCCAGCACAACACCAAGCAGTGGCAGGCCCGGGCACAGTTCGGCGCCTCCGGCGGGGCGCCCGGGGTGGACGCCGCCCGGGGCACGGTCAACGCCAGCGGCGGCATCCAGTACCGCGAGGGCGGCACCCAGCGGAACACCAGCCGCGCCTTCGAAGGCACCAAGACCCCCAGCCCGCAGGAGGTCCACTCCGGCTCGGTCCTGGTCACCTTCCACTACTACCGCGGCGACCGGCTCCTCGGCTCGACGCACGGCACGATGCCGGTGACGCTGGGCATCCCCGTCCAGGAAGCGGCGAAGCCGAAGCCGACGGAGAAGCAGAAGAACACCAGCAGCGAGCCGACGGTCACGGAGGAGCCGAAGGCGGCCGCTTCGACGACGGAGCCCCCGACGCCGGCACAGCAGCCCGTGCCGAAGCCTCGGCAGAAGCGCCCGCTCCTCGGGATGAAGTCCGCCACCCCGCCGAACGCCACCGAGCTGACGGAGACCCTGACCGCCTCCGAGGAACAGAGCCTGACGCCCTCGGTCCCGCAGCAGGAACAGCCGAAGGAAGAGCCGAAGGAGCAGGAGCAGGGCAAGGACGAGCAGAAGGAACCGGAGAAGAAGGAGGAGCCGAAGAAGGAGAAGCGGCCGGTTCCCGAAGGTGCCCAGGAGGGGTACTCGGCGACCTACGAGCTGTCGGAGGACAAGCAGCGCAAGCCGGGGATCAACTTCCAGGAATCCGCGGAACGCATGGTGCACCTGTACCTGCTCACCCGGACGCGCGGGACGGCACCGCCCGTCGCCGAACTGCAGCTCTTCGGCGATGTCTCCCAGCTGAAGGCCACCAAGGACGAGAAGCTCACGACCGGGACGCTCGCCACCGACCTCGTCAAGCAGTTCCGCAAGCTGCTGCGCGACGCGGCGAAGAAGGCCGTCCCGAAGGACGGCACGCCGCTGGACCTGGACGCGCTACAGGTCGACGCGGTGAAGCCGTCCGAAGCCGAGGCCGAGGGCAAGGCCACGGCAGAGCCCCTCATCAAGATCACGCTCCGCCGCCCCGGTGCGGACGATTCCTACCTCGACAACGACCTCCGGGTGAAGGCCCGGTCGGACAGGACCGGGGAGTCTGTCCTGGTCAGGCTCGGTGACCTGATCAGCCGTCCGATGGCCCACCTCAAGAAGTCCGGCGAGGCGTCCGGCTACCGCATCGGGCGGGTCTTCCACGGGAACGCCGAGATCAACGGAGACATCGAGAACAACACCCTTTTCGATCTGTCGCAATCGCACTTCCTCCTCTTCCCCAAGGGCCTCACGGACGAGGATCTGAACGAGTGCGATCTGGAGACTGTCAAGACGTTCAAGCGGGGCACCATTCCGTGGCAACAGTCACGTGACCTGTACTTCGCGATGACACACGGTGCGCCCGGATTGGTCGAGGTGGTGATCGACAAGGGCGGTTCCGACGATTCGTACACAGTCACCGGCGAGGCCCTGGGCACGACGCTGAAGCACCGGAAGAGCCTCCGGGACATGCTGAACGCGAAGAAGGCGCAGGAGGCGAAGCCGGAGGCGAAGCCGGAAGCCAAGCCCCAGGAGAAGCCCGAAGAAAAGCCGGAAACCAAGGCCGAAGAGAAGGTCTCGGCGAAGCCGCTGCCGCAGATCGTGCTGCTGGTCTGCCTCGCCGGTGCCAAGGACAAGAGTGGGGCGACCACCGGTCAGGAAGCGGCGGACAATGCCGGTCTGGAGGTCTGGGCGGCCACCGCGTCGGTCTTCGCCTGCGGCCCGGAGGCGGCGAAGGAAACCGTCCTCCCCCTCGGCCTGATGTACGACGAGGAGGCGGACAAGGAGGGCGAGTGGCAGCTCTTCCGGCCGACGTCGTGGACGTACACCGCGCACCCCAAGTACGCGGAGTACAAGCAGAGCTTCAAGAAGCTGGTGAACCTCCTCAAGAAGGGGACCGAAAAGGACTTCCTGGCCGCGAACGACCAGTGGAAGCAGCTGAAGGAGGAGATCTACGCCCTCTTCGACGGAGAGCGGAACCTCCCCATCGACCAGGACGCCAAGGGCGTCTCCCCCGAGGCCACCCAGCCCGCCCTGCGGCGCACCCGTGAGCTGAGCCTCTGGGCCGCCGGGCGGCTGGAGCGGATGCACTCCCTGTTGAAGAAGCTGCCCAAGGAGGTCGCGACCAAGGAGACCGTGGCCACCGCGTTCAACGATCTGCTGAAGGAAACAGGGGATCAGGTCGAGCGGGTCATGCACACGCTGGTCGACGAGTGGGACGCCCTGCTGGGCGACTCCCTCGCCGCCGCCATGTCCTCCGCCGATCTGGAGGTCCTCCCCGGGGAAAAGCCGAAGGCCGCCGCGGAACTCGTTTCTCCGGCCGGGTTCGAGGACAGTGAGGTCACTGGCTCCTTCACCGAGCCCACCCCCGCCGACTTCACGCCTCCCCCCGGCTTCACGGACTTCTTCCCCGCAGCTCCCACCGGCTTCACCACCGATTTCACGATGGACCCGGCGCCCCCCACCGGCTTCACCGAAGTCACCCCCACCGACCTCACACCCCCGCCCGGCTTCACGGACTTCTTCCCCGCCCCTCCGACCGGCTTCACCGAAGTCACCCCCACCGACCTCACACCTCCCCCCGGCTTCACGGACTTCTTCCCCGCCCCTCCGACCGGCTTCACCGAAGTCACCCCCACCGACCTCACACCTCCCCCCGGCTTCACGGACCCCTTCCCCGCCCCTCCGACCGGCTTCACCACCGATTTCACGATGGACCCGGCGCCCCCCACCGGCTTCACCGAAATCCCCCCCACCGACCTCACACCCCCGCCCGGCTTCACCGACGCCATCCCCGCCCCTCCGAGCGGCTTCACGGACCCCTTCCCCGCCCCTCCGACCGGCTTCACCGAAATCACCCCCACCGACCTCACACCTCCCCCCGGCTTCACCGACGCCATCCCCGCAGCCCCCACCGGCTTCACCACCGATTTCACGATGGACCCGGCGCCCCCCACCGGCTTCACCGAAATCACCCCCACCGACCTCACACCTCCCCCCGGCTTCACGGACCCCTTCCCCGCAGCCCCCACCGGCTTCACCACGGAGCCGGGCGCGCCCACGCAGTGGACCTTCGAGGTCACGGAGCCCCTCGACGAGGAGACGGACGGGGCGGTGCCGCGGCCCCCGACCGGGTTGCGGCTGTTCAAGAGCGCGCTCTCCGCCCCGAACGCGCCGGCGTACAGCTCCCAGGCGGCACCGCCGCAGGAGCAGGACGAGGAACTTCCCTCGGACGGCGAGGCGATGGACGAGGGGTCCACCGACGGGGAGTACACCTACGACGAGACGACGGACGACGAGTCGGTGGGCTCGGCGGCCATGGAGGGCGTCGTCCCGACGATCGGCTGGGTGTCCGGTCCGGACTTCCCGCTCGGCGCCGGGCTGAACCCGCAGCCGACCGAGGAGGAGCTCCGGGCCAAGGATCTCTCCCGTGCCCGAGCGGCGCTGGAGCAGTTGCGGACGTACGTCGCCACCTGGCAGCAGTCGCTTCAGCCCGAGGCCGGGCGGACCGCGCACCCCTGGCTGACGGGCACCGGGCAGGAGCCGTACCACCTCCGTAAGAAGAAGCTGGACGCGTTCCTCGCCACCAATCTGCCGTTCTTCCCCGATCTGCTGGCGGACGGCCACGACAGCGCCGTGCGGCGTTTCATGGCGCAGCACGTGGAGCCGTGGACGACCGGTCAGCTGCTGGACGAGGCCACCGAGGCGTTCGCACGCCTCACCGGCACGCCCGCCCCCGTACCGGCGCCGATCGCCGTGCTCCTGGCGGAGCTGCGGGAGCAGGCGTCCCTCAGCGACAAGACGATCGAGCAGGTGACGCACGCCTGGGGCGAAGTGTGGACGGCCTTCGTGTCCGCACCGGACCGCCCCGGGTACAAGCAGCACGCCGAGACGCGGCTCCGCCGCTATCTGGAGCTGGCCGAGGGCACCGCCGGCCACCGGATCGTGCCGGTGGAGACGCTGGCCACGGTGCTGCTGCTCAGCGGTCTGCCGCTCAATGGTGACCGGGGTCCCTTCATCCTCCCCGACCGCCTCCTGTGGCAGTACTTCGGCGGCCTGTTCGCCGACGGGAAGGCCCTCCTGGGGGCGGAACTGGCGGGCCGGGCCCGCTACTTCTTCGGCCGGTACCTCGGTGGTCTGCTCTCCGCGGAGCAGCTGTTCGCCTTCGTCGTCGACGCGGCGTTCCAGCTGACCGGCCGCACCGGTGACACCCCCGGGGAACTGACGGAGGAGATGGCGCAGGAGGTGCAGTTCCTCTTCCGCGAGCTGCACCAGTTCTTCCAGGCCGAGACGTCCGTCCCCTACACCAGGAGCATCCCCGGCTCGGTGCCGTCCTCGCCGGCGCCGCTGTTCGCCACGGTCCGTACCCCGGACGACGAGATCATCCTGGACATGGTCGAGGATCCGGCGCTGCGGATCCGCTACGCGAGCGGGTACGAGGAGCGGTACGCGCAGGTCGCGGAGGCCTTCGCGACGACCGAGCAGATCCGCGCGGAGTTCTTCCGCAGCGCCCGGCAGCAGCTCGCCACGGACGCCTGGCGGAACGGCTGGCTGCTCGCCGACGATCCGATGGACCGGCTGCGGAACGGCTACCGGCCGACTCCGCGGGACCACGCCGCCTACCTCGCGTTCCGGGCACACTCGGGCCCTACGCGGAACGAGAGCGCCACGCTGTGGGGCCTCTTCCAGCAGCTGGCCGCCGACGGGCAGGGCACCGCCTCCGCCGAAGCGGTCCTGGAGCTGTCCGCGGTGTACGCCCTGGTCAGCGGCGATCTGGCGGAGGGCTACGCCCAGAGCCTCGCCGAGCGGAAGCTGTCCGCCATGGCCACCGCCGCCGTCGTGGCGGCCGGCCTGAACCGGCTGAACACGTACACCGGCCCGCTGTGGCACCGGCGGAACCTGACCGGACTCCCCTACACGGTGGGGAGTGAGATGGACCTCGGCCTGACCGTCGCGGGGACCTCCCCGAACGGCCGGGGCAACGTCGAGATCGTCTACGCGTCCTTCACCGCCACCTCGACCGCGCAGCTCCACGGGGGCGATCCGAAGTCGCCCGTGGTCTTCCCGCCCGGTACGAAGGGCGTCGTCACCGCCGTCGAGTCGGCGCCGGAGCTGACCATCCCGGCCACCGCGGACTCCCCGGCTGTCCCCGGCTACCGGCTGCGTGTCGTGCCGATGGTGCGGGAGATCGGCGAGCCGGTCCTGGTGCGGCCGTCCCGCGCCGTCGAGAAGGAGCTGGGCACCTCCCTCAGCCCGGTGCGGTTCCAGCAGTTCGAGGCCCGGCGCTTCGAGCTGGGCGACGGGACACAGCTGCTCCGGCTGACCGCCACCATCCATCTCGCGCCCGACGCCCGGCTGTCCGCCGAGGACATGGACGTCATGGAGCAGATGGCGCTCGACGTGGTGCGCCGGAACGACAACGTGGGGCACCGCTTCCCCGACGGTGCTCTGGTGCAGTTCGTCCCGGAGTTCACCACCGATGCGCCCCGGGCGCACCACAAGGTGTCCCTGCTGCCGGGTACCGGCCGTGCGAACAGCGCCACCTGGTACCGAGGGATGCAGGACCAGACGGCCCGTCACGAGGTGACCCACCTCTACGGCCCCCGCGACTGGTACCAGGAGAATCTGCCGCGTCCGGTGGACGAGGACGGCTCCGTCATGTCCACCACGTGGGTCGACGACCTGGGCGAAGCCCGGCTGAACTCCAACTTCCCCGCCGCTGACACCAACCGGTTCACACCGAATCTGCGCTGGCTGCGGCACGACCTGATGATGCTGTGGGCCTCGTACCGGCGCTCCCAGCTGGAGCAGGAAGGGGCACCGCAGCGGCCCGGCCTGCCTCCGTTGATCACCGTGCCGCAGGAGGTCCGCGAGCGGGTGCTCTGGGGGAACGCCTCCCGGCCCGGGCGGATGGCGCCGCGCAACGGTGCCACCCACCGGGAGGTCCCGGAGATCAGGGGCGAGCGCAACCCCAACGGCACCTACTGGGCGGTGTACCCGAGCCGGTTGCCGCTCGGTCGCCCCCGGGGACCGTTGCAGAGCACCACGAACACCTGGCACCTGTCCGGCGCGGGCGACCTCTCCACGTCGCTGCCGCGTGACGGCCGCGTCCTGATGTTCCCGCCGGAGATGACCGAGGACGAGGTGGTGACCGCCGCCGAGCAGGCGCTGCTGAACTGGCTGCAGAAGAGCGGCGGTTGGCCCGAGGGCGCCGGGCGGGTCACGTTCGACGGCGTCTACCAGGGCCTGCGTATCCGGGGCACGGCGGACGCCAAGGGCACGATCCTCGACTTCGCCCCGCACGAGCGGCAGGTCGACCCCGAGGACCGCGCGCCGGACCCGCGCCCGCTCCAGCGGCCGCTGTCCCGCCCCCATATGAGGCCGTTCCAGAAGGGCAGGATGCCCCGCATCACCCGGATGACGGAACGCTTCGTGCTCGACGGCGACCGGGCCAGGCGCGTCGGCGGCCACCACCACTACAACGCGCAGACGCCGTTCCTGTCGGTCACCGCGGATGTGCAGAACCTCCGCGGCACGACGTACCGTCTGCGCAGCGGGCCGGGGCGCGTACAGCCGAACGGTGTGCGGGCGGCGCAGGTGTGGCTGCTCGACAACAAGGTCGGACGGCTCACGGAAAAGGCCAATCACGACAGCAGTGTCTGGCGCCCCGTCCTCGACGGCGAGCACGGCACCCACATGCTCTTCCCCGCGGAGTGGTCGGCGAGCCAGCTCTGGAACGCCATCGCGAAGGCTCATGAGAACGCGCTGCACACCGGGCGGTTCACCCTGCCCGGCATGGACGACGCCCGGATCCAGGCCGGCTACGTCTGGATCGGCGAGAGCAGCGGCGTCCGTATCGAGGGGTACGTCCTCCAGGGGCGGCATGTGTGGGTCCGGCCCTCCGCACACCAGCCGCTGCCCCACTGGCGGCACCGGGACTCCGCCGTCGTCGTGGCTTCCACTGCCCCGCGCCTGGTGGGGGTGGTCTTCCCGGGCCAGAAGCCGATTCCCTTCACGCTGACGTACCACGTGCTCCGCGGCAACGACCTCGCCGTGCGGCTGGTGCGCACCGTCCCCGTGCCGCCCACGACCACCGCCGAGGAGAGGCAGCGGCTGGAGGCGCTGAAGGCGGCGGTGCAGCGCGATATCGACCTGCGGTACAACTCCGTCCCGCGGCGGAGCGGCAGTCCGCTGGTCCGCTTCGAGCTGTCCTACGAGGAGAACTCCGGCCTGACGGCGGCGGACTACCTCGACCGTGCCGACCAGATCGGGCACGGGGCGCTGGCGTCGAGTTGGCTGGAATTCGGTCCGGGTCCGGCGTACATCGATGCGGCGGACCGCCTGGCGAGGGGCGCGTCCCCGATGCCGCACCCGCTGACCGTCCCCGATGCGTGGCTCCCCGAACTCACCCCCGAGGAGTCGGCGCTCGCCGGCCAGGACGCGGGGGCGGCGGCCCGGTACCGGGAACAGGCGCGCCAGTCCGTGCTGCGGGCGCTCGGCGCCCGCTCCCCGGACTCCGTGTTCCACACGGTGATCCAGCCGCTGCTGGACGCCTACCCGGCTCACCAGGTGGCGCCCTACGCCACCGCGCAGAGCACCGTCGAGGAACTGCTCGCCCAGCGCCACGCGCGCTTCGCCGCCGGTGCGGGGAGCCGGGTGGACCACCTGCCGCCCGGTGTCACGGACGAGTACGTGCGGATGCTCGCCCTCCGCGCCGTCCAGTTGGGGCAGATGCTGAGTCCGCTCCAGCTCCTCTTCGCCACCTCCTTTCCCGGCCACCCGGACCTGACCGTCCAGATCAGGGCCGACCGCCTCGGCGTCGTCCACGACTACCGGCTGGTGCCGAGGGCGGAGAGCGACAGCCCCTGGCCGCAGACGGGCACCGGCGGACAGCAGCCCGTACCGGCACCCGTCCAGCAGGCGCCGGTTCAGCAGACGCCGGTTCAGCAGGCCCCGGTCGAGCAGGCGCCGGCCGAGCACGCCGACAGCGACATGTCCGTGGACGACATGGACATTGACGACCTGATGGAGGAGGACGGCCTCGAGGAGAGCGCAGCGCGGCAGGCGCCGCTCGCCGCCCCGGCGGCCGTCGTCCCCAACTCCTCCGCACAGGAGGACGTCGAGGACCTCACCCAGCAGCTCCAGGACCAGCACCTCACCGAGGAGAAGGACGACAAGAACGAGAAGGACGAGAAGGAGGAGAGCACGGAGGAAGAGCCGGACGAGGAGGCGTACCGGCTGCTCTTCGCGACCGATGACGACGAAGCGAAGCTGCTGCTCTTCCAGACCATCGTGACCCGGGCGATCCAGCTGTCGCTGAACAGCGTGCACGAGGGAACACCGCTCCCCGAGATCGAGGTGCGGTCCTACGTCAGCGACAGCAATCCGGTAATGGGCTCCAAGGGCACGCCGACGCCGGCCGACAAGCTCGCCCGGCGGGCCAAGCGGGGGCTGCAGAAGGCGTGGCAGCAGCAGCTCGCCGCCCTCGACCCGGACGGCCTGCTGGAGAAGGCCGTCGTGCCGATCACGACGCCGGTCCCGGAGGACGGAGCCCGGCGGGCCGACGCCAACGGTGCGCCGTTCACCGAGTTCCGCATCCGGTCGCACCGGACGACCGACCGGTTCCAGGACCCGGACTTCACGATCCGGAGCATCACGGCGCAGTCGGGCCAGACCACTTCCCTGCGCCTCGGCGACCTGCACCACCACCGCATCCTGAACGCCGAGGGCGAGCGGGCCGGGCGGGCCTTCTTCTCGGAGTCGGAGGCCCAGACCCGGATCAAGTCGTTCACCCATCTCGATCTGGCGAAGGAGACCTTCGCGCACTACACCGTCCTGGACGTGGAGACGGCGGACGGGCTCACCAAGAAGCAGCACGTCGTCTCCGGGTACGAGAAGGTGCCGTGGGACCCCTCCCGGCCCCTCTACGTCGCGCTGACGCACGGCGCGCCCGGCTCCGTACAGCTGACGGTGACGGCGGACGGCAAGACGTCGTCGCACCCGGTGGACGCCGAGGCGCTGAGCGACATGCTCAAGCGCCGCGGGAGCTTCACCGGCATGCAGCAGCGCCACGGCAGGAAGGCGCAGCTCATCCTGCTGATGTGCCACGCCGGAGCCAACGATGCCGACGGCCGGAGCGTGGCGCAGGAGGTGGCCGACCGCCTCGGTATCGAGGTGTGGGCGGCCACCACCGCCACCGTCTCGGTGCAGACGTGGGTTCCCTCCCTGACGGAGAACCACGCCTTCGGCCTGATGGCGCACGGGAAGACGGGCGAGCCCGGCGAGTGGCTGCTGTTCCGGCCCGCCTCCTGGGGCGACGCCACCGGCATCACGGTCCATGAACTGAACGCGCCGGACAACGTCTTCACCACGGTCGACACCCCCGACGACCTCCAGGCCCCGCTCGGCTTCAACCTGCAGACCAACGGCGTCTCCCCGGCTTCCCGGTCCGCGGTCCGGCGCTCCGCGCCCTCCGCCGTCATGGACCTGGACACCGTCGACGAGACGCCGGCACCGGCGCCACGGACGCCGGAGCCGGTCGTCGGCGGTCCCAGCGAGTTGCGGGAGACGTACACGCTGCGCTCCACGGACACGCACGAGCTGACCGAGCCGGGGATGCGGCGCGTGATCTTCGAGGTCGCGGGGCGTCTGATCGCTCTGGAGGCGAGCACCCGGCGGCGGGGCACGGCCCGGCCGCGCGTCGAGGTGTCCGTCTTCGGGAACACCGGCCGGCTGACGGTGGACGGCTCCGACACGCCGCACACCGGCCGGACGCTGGCGTCACAGCTCACCGAGCGCCTGCGGGACGAGCTGCGCGAACTGGTCGGCGATCAGGCCGAGGAGTTCTCGATCACGCAGGTGAAGCCGCCCCTGACGGAGGGCACGTTCACCGCCGACATCTCCCTCCACCTGCCCGGCGTGACCGACGCGTTCCTCGACGAGGACCACGCGCTGCCGCCGGTGGAGTCGGCCCCGTACCAGTACGCCGTCATCCGGCCGCGCGACCTCCAGCACCAGCGGATCGTCGTCAAGCAGATCGGCGATGTCGAGTTCCTCGCCGGCCGGGCGTTCCACCCGGCCAGTGAGTACGCCGACAACTCCTGGGACATCACCGCGGTCGATGTCAGCAATGTCCGCTTCCCGCATGTCCTCTACACCCCGGACGAGGAGAGGCAGCACCGGATGATCGGCTGGGGCACGGCGGGCTGGGACCCGCGGCGCCCCACCTATGTGGCGATGACGCACGCCAAGCCCGGTTCGCTGGAGCTGGTCGTGTCGGACGGCCGCGGCTCGCGCGCGCACTCCGTTCCGGGCAGGACGTTCGCCCATGTGATCACCAAGCGCGGGAGCTACCAGCAGCTCAAGGAGCTCGGCCGTCCGCAGGTCATCCTCATCGCGTGCTCGGCCGGTGCCGACGCGCAGGAGTACGGCGTCAACGCGGCTCAGGAGGTCGCGGACGAACTCGGGGTGGAGGTGTGGGCGAGCGACACCGTCGTCGTGTCGATGCCGCCGGAGAACGGCTGGCAGGGCACCGCCTTCGCCCTTGAGGTCACCGACGGCCGGTACGGCGAGTGGAAGCTCTTCGTCCCGCGGTCCTGGACCAAGGAGTCGCACCCCGGGTACGAGCGGCACGAGCAGGACCTCGCGATGGTGGAGGGCCTGCTCGGCGGCGAGTCGGGCATCGAGGATCCGCTGGACGACTGGGAGGTGGCCGTCACCATCTGGGAGGAGATGCAGCGGCGGCTGCACCGCCACCTCTTCGACGCCCCGCACCACTCCGCGCTGCTCCCGACGGACACCGCGGAACTGGCCGCCTCGCACCCGTCCGCGCAGCCCGTCCTGCGGCGGACCCGGGATCTCGGGGCCTGGGTCCGTGACCGGCTGGGCCCGCTCCACGAGCTGCTCGGCGGTGTACTGGACGGCTTCGAGTCCCACCGACGCGCCGACGCGCCGCCGGACACCGCCCTCGCGAACCGGCTGGCCGCCATGCGCGAGGGCGTGGCGGCGCTGCGGGCCGCCCTCGACGGCGAGCGGATCCCGATGTGGGACTTCCTGCTGCGCGACGAGAACGCCGCCCGCGCGCCGCAGCAGGAGTCCCCGGGCCAAGACGGGTTCCGCACCCCGCCGCGTCCGGAGTCGGAGTCGGAATCGGACCTCGACGACTCCATGGAGATCGACGAGGAGACCGAGGCAAGCGAGGACACCGCCTCGGTCGATGACGCCGTCTCGCAGGGGTCGGCGCCGATGGACCTCGACGAGGGGTCCGTGGCCCCGGTGTCGCCCCGCAGCCGGAGAGCCGCGCCGTCCGGTACGGAGAAGGTGGAGAAGGCGGAGAAGGTGGAGACCGCGCCACCGGTCTCCACCGGCCCGCGTGTCCCGGACGTCCGCACGGGCAAGGCGAACCCGGCAGCCGGCCGGGCGAAGCAGCGGACGGGCTCCCTCCCCTTCGCCAACCTCGACGCGAAGCCGCTGGCCAACCTCGATGCCGCGCCGGTCGCCAAGTCCGCACCGCCGCAGCCGGTGACCGCACCGCAGGTGCCCACTCCCCGGCCGCTGACGGAGCCGGTCACCGAGACGCCGCTGCAGCAGCCGGTCACGGCCCCGGTGTCCGGAAAGAGCGGGCAGGCACCGAAGGTGCCGCTGGTCGAGGACCGGACCCTGGTCCTCGGGCGGCTCCAGGCGACGCGGTGGGACCAGAGCCGGGCGAGCGCGTCCGGCGCGGCCGTCGGTCAGATCCGGTACGCGTTCGGGCAGTTGAACGTACCGGAGCTCACGCCCGGCAGTCCGGTCACGGTGCTGGCGACCGGTGGGCGGAACGGCCAGCCGCCCCGGATACTGCACCTGACCGGGGCGGTGTGGGACGACGACTCCTCCCAGGAGGTGCAGAAGATCGTGGCGGCGCTGCTGCGGCGGGCCGCCAAGATCGCGCACGGCGACGGCATCGACCCGGGCGCCGACCTCGTCCTCGCCCGGACCAACACTCCGGTGCTGACGCCCGAACTGCTCGGTGTGTACGGCTTCGAGGAGCTGGTGGGCAGCGGTGGCCTGTGGCGCACGTCGGCCGGTGCGCTGATCGCGGTGGTGCAGGGGCTTGACCAGCCGGAGGATCTGGTCGTCGACAACTGCGAGACCCCCCGGACCCACCAGCCTCCCCGGTGACCGGCGCACCCGCGGTACGGGGCACCGCCGCCCCGTACCGCGGACCCGCCCGCCGGCCATCCGCCGTTCACCGCCCCGTCCCGGTCAGGAGGTCCCCGAACAGGGATCTGGGCAGGTGCCGGGCGGGGCGGGAGGATGTGCGTGGACCGATGCCGTTCCCCGCGCGCGACGCCCGGCGGCCACCTGTCGCCCGGTGGCGCCCGAAAGGGCCGCCGTCTTCCGTCGTGCACCGGCATCTCCGCGCCGATTCCCGCCCGCACGAGGAGCACCGCCCATGTCCGACCGCCCATCGTTCGACCTCGCGGCCCTCACGGAGCGGATGCGAAGCCTTCAGGGCAGCCTCGCCGGAATGAACGACGCCGTCGGCGCCGCCGAGGCGACCGGCCACGCCGGTGGCGGCCTGGTGACCGCGAAGGTCAACGGCGAGGGCCGGGTGACGTCGCTGCGGATGGACCCGTCGGTCATCGACCCGGACGACCCGCAGACGCTGGAGGATCTGGTCATCGGCGCGATCGACGCGGCGCAGTCGACGCTCCGGGCGGCCCGCGCCGAGCAGGTCGAGGAGTTCACCCAGGGGCTCACCGGCCTCGCCGCGGGCCTGCGGGAGCAGACCGCGCGCCGCCCGAAGTCCCCTCCGGTGAACCCGTTCGCCGGCCTCGCCGACGGTCCCGCCCACCCGCCCCAGGGCGGTCCCGCACCCCGCTGACCCGTTCAGCACTCCCCTCCTCTGCCGCCCCACCTCCCTGCACAGAGAGCCCTGATGTCGCGGATCGTCTTCCACCGCCCCGCCCGGGTCGCCCCGCCCCAACTCCCGACCGACCCGGTGGTGGTGGCCGCGCCACCCCAGCCGATCGCCAAGGACTCCGGCGCCAACTGGCTGATGCTGCTGATGCCGCTGCTGTCCAGCATCAGCATGGCCGCGTACATGATCGTCGCGGGCAAGAAGATGCTGATCCTGCTCGGCATCTCCTTCGTCCTGCTCTCCATCGGTCTGACCTTCGGTGTCCGGATGCAGATGCGCGGCACCCAGCGCAAGCAGCGGCTGAGCGCCCGTGACCGCTATCTGGAACACCTCGTCGAGATCCGGAAGACGGCCCGTCAGGTCGCCTCCGACCAGCGCACCGTCGCCGCCTGGCAGCACCCCTCGCCGCACCGCCTGTGGGCCATCGCCCGGCGGCGCCGCCGCGTGTGGGAGCGCCGCCCCACCGACCCGGACTTCCTCCAGGTCCGCATCGGCACCGGCCGGGCGCCGCTGTCCACGCCGGTGCGGCTGGCGACCCGTAACGACCCGACGGTCGAGTACGACACCCGGGCCAAGGCCGCCGCGGACCGGCTCATCGAGAACACCGCGAGCGTCGGCCACCAGCCGGCCACCGTCGACCTCGACCAGTCCGGCGTCATCAGCGTGGTGGGCCCGGCCGGGCGCGCCCGTGGTGTGGCCCGGGCGCTGCTGAGTCAGGTCGCGGTGCTGCACGCGCCCGACGACGTCTGCCTGACCGTCGTCACCGGCGGTTCCGAGGACGCGCAGTGGGACTGGGCGAAGTGGCTGCCGCACACCCATGAGGAGGACGCGACGGGTGAGGCGGGCGTGGTCCCGCTGGTCGCGGAGGACTTCGACGGTGTCGCCGACCATCTCGCCTCCTGGCTGACCGCCGCGCACGAGCAGGCCGCCGCCGCCCGCCGCACCTTCACCTCCGGCCGCGACGCCGCCGCGGGCCGCCGCCGTCTGATCGTCCTGCTCGACGGCTACGACCCGCGCAGCGCCTGGGCCCGCTCGGCCGTCGCCACGCAGCTGCTGGCGGACGCCGGTCCCGGCACCGGCGTCACCGTCGTGTGCGTGGTGAGCCGCGAGGCCGACGAGCCGACCCGCGCCGATGTGCGCGTCCACGTCGACGAGGACGGCCGGCTGCGTATCGAGAACCGCCGCAGCGACAACCGGGGCGGCTCGGCCCCGCACGTCGACGGCGCCGTCGCGGATGAGCCGAGCCCGGTGCTCTGCGCGGCGACGGCCCGTGCGCTGGCGCCGCTGCGGCTGTCCGCGGAGGGTGAGGAGATCCTCGCCCAGACCATGTCGCTGCCGAACCTGCTGGGCGTCCCGGACCTCGACTCGTTCGATCCGGAGGACCTGTGGATCGCCCCGGACTCCGAGGACGTACTGCGCTTCCCGGTCGGCTTCGACGGCGAGGGGCGGCCACTCGCCCTGGACCTCAAGGAGGCCGCCCAGGGCGGTATGGGCCCGCACGGGCTGGTCGTCGGTGCCACCGGTTCCGGCAAGAGTGAGCTGCTGCGGACCCTGGTGGGCGGTCTGACCGCGATCCACTCGCCGGACATCCTCAGCTTCGTCCTCGTCGACTTCAAGGGCGGCGCGACCTTCGCGGGCGTCACCGAACTCCCGCACGTCGCCGGTCTGATCACCAACCTGGTGGACGATCTGGCCCTGGTCGACCGGGTCCGTGACGCCCTCCAGGGTGAGCAGCAGCGACGGCAGAAGCTGCTGCGGGACGCCGGTAACCTCGACAACGTCCGCGAGTACCAGCTGCGCCGGGCCGCCGGGCAGACCGGGCCGGACGGTCAGCCACTGGAGCCGCTGCCGTATCTCCTCGTCATCGTCGACGAGTTCGGCGAGCTGCTCTCCAGCCGCCCCGACTTCATCGACCTGTTCGTCCAGATCGGCCGGGTCGGCCGAAGCCTGGGCATCCACCTCCTGCTCGCCACCCAGCGGCTGGAGGAGGGCAAGCTGCGCGGTCTGGAGTCCAACCTCTCGTACCGGATCTGTCTGCGGACCTTCTCCGCCGCCGAGTCCCGCGCCGTCATCGGTACCCCGGACGCCTACCAGCTGCCGCCCATCCCCGGCTCCGCGTACCTCAAGGTCGCCGACTCGGTGTACGAGCGGTTCCGTGTCGCCCATGTCTCCGGGCCGCACGAGAGCGCCGAGGAGCGCGACGCCGTCGACAGCCCGGTGTCCGCGGCGCCCGTGCCGTTCGGGCTGCGCCGCGCGCCGGACCCGGACGCGGAACCGGCGCCCGAGCCCGAGCAGCGTCCCCGGCCGCTGCTCACCGGCCCCACCGAGATGCAGGTGCTGGTCGAGCGGTTGCTGCGGTCCGGTCAGGCCGTCCACCAGGTGTGGCTGCCGCCGCTGCCGCGGGCGCTGCCGCTGGACGCGCTCACCGGCCCGCTCGCCGCGTCGCCGGACGTCCCGGGGCTGCGCGCCCAGTGGTGGCCGGAGCACGGCACGCTGAAGCTGCCGGTCGGTGTCGCGGACATCCCGGTGATGCAGCAACAGCACCCCGTCGTCCCGGACTTCGCGCACGAGTACGGACATCTCGCCCTCATCGGCGCGCCCCAGTCCGGCAAGAGCATGTTCCTGCGCACCCTCATGCTCTCCGCGATGGCCACGCACTCCCCCGACGAGATCCAGTTCCTCTGCGTCGACTTCGGCGGCGGCGCGCTCCAGCCGTTCGACCGGGCGCCGCACGTCAGCGGTGTGGTCGGCCGGCACGACCCGGAGCGGGTGCAGCGTGCGCTCGCCGAGGTGGCCCAGCTGCTGACCGAGCGGGAGCAGCTCTTCCGGGAGCTGGGGATCGACTCGGCCGAGGAGTTCCGGCGCCGCCGCGCGGCCGGGAAGCTGCCCGACGGGGTCCGCAGCGCCGATATCTTCCTGCTCCTCGACAACTGGGGCGGGCTCCGCGGTGAGCTGCTCGACAAGGTCGACATCGACGCCACCGTCCTGGACATCGCGGCGCGCGGTCTGGGCGTCGGCATCCACATGGTGCTGACCGCCAACCGCTGGGCGGATCTGCGGATGGCGCTGCGCGACAGCATCGCCGCACGGCTTGAGCTGCGGCTCAACGACCCCGCGGAGTCGGAGATCGACCGCCGTGCGGCGCGCCGTTTCGCCTCCGCGACCGCCCCGGGCCGCGGTCTGGCCCCCGGTGGGGTGCAGTTCCAGGTGGCGCTGCCGCGGCTGGACGGAATGGACACCCTCGACGGTCTCGCCGAGGCGCAGCAGGACGCCCTCACCAAGATCGCCGACTCCTGGCCGACGGCCGCGGCGCCGCCGATCCGGATGCTGCCGGAGCGGCTCACCCGCACCGAACTGGCGGCGCTGCCCGCCGCCTCGGACCGTCCGTCGGCGGGTGTGGCGATCGGTGTGGCCGAGCAGGATCTGCTCCCCGTCCACCTGGAACTGACCGACGCGGACCCGCACTTCCTGGTGTTCGGCGACTCCGGTTCCGGCAAGTCGGCGTTCCTGCGCAGCTGGCTGACGGGGATGGCCGAGCAGTACTCCGCGTGGGAGGCCCGGTTCATCGTCATCGACTACCGGCGTTCGCTGCTCGGCATCGTCCCCGACGAGCACCTCGGCGCGTACGCGGGCGACGCCACCGCCGCCGCCTTCTACGCGGAGCAGGTCG
The DNA here is from genome assembly GCF_043083385.1 of Streptomyces sp. NPDC014733. NCBI lineage: Bacteria > Bacillati > Actinomycetota > Actinomycetes > Kitasatosporales > Streptomycetaceae > Streptomyces > Streptomyces sp. NPDC014733. Next base: position 236,608 of record NZ_JBIBYO010000004.1, read on the forward strand.
CCGAGAAGCTGGCCGAGCGGATGCCGCCGGCCGACGTCACGCACCAGCAGCTGCGCGACCGCGACTGGTGGGAGGGGCCCGAGCTGTATGTCGTCGTCGACGACTACGACCTCGTCGCCAACGGGCGTCAGTCGCCGCTGGCGCCGCTGGTGGACTATCTGCCGCAAGCCCGTGAACTGGGCTTCCATCTGGTGACGGCGCGCCGGGTGTCGGGCTTCGCGCGGACCGCGATGACCGATCCGATGCTGACCCGGGCGCGGGAGCTGGGCGCCTCCGGGCTGGTGCTGTCCGGCGAGTCGAAGGAGGGCGTGGTGCTGGGCGGCGAGCGCGCCGAGGCGCGGGTGCCGGGCCGTGGTGTGCTGGTGCATCGCCGCGCGCCGCGGACGGTGGTGCAGCTCGCGCTCACCGAGGCGGACGCCGCCGATCAGGGCGACGGCTACTGACCGCCGCACCCCGCTGAAGCCCGTACGTCGTGGGGCCCGGTCCTCCCGGGCCCCACGCGCATGTGCGGGGGCGGGTCATTCGAGGTCGTCCCACTGGTCGAGCAGGTCCTCGTCGCTCAGCTCCTCGGTGGGCGTCGCGGGCGGCTCCAGGGACTGTTCGGTCCACACCACCTTGCCGCGCTCGGGGTAGCGGGTCCCCCAGCGTTCGGCGAACTGCGACACCAGGTAGAGCCCGCGGCCGCCCTCGTCGGTCATCGCGGCGCGGCGCAGATGCGGGGCGGTGGGGCTGCCGTCGGACACCTCGCAGATCAGGCTGCGGGCCCGTAGCAGCCGGACGCGGACCGGGCCGGTGGCGTAGCGGATGGCGTTGGTGACGAGTTCGCTGAGGATGAGTTCGGTGGCGAACCCCAGGTCGGCCAGGCCCCAGGAGCCGAGCCGCCCGGCGACCTCGGCGCGGACCGGTGCGACGGCCGACGGGTCGCTCGGGACGGCCCATTCGGCGACGTGGTCGGAGTCCATGCGGCGGGTGGCGGCGACGAGCAGCGTGATGTCGTCGCGGGGCCGCGGTCCCACCATGGCGTCGACGATCGCCTGGCAGGTCTCCTCCGGTCCGGCGTCGGGCACCCCGGCGAGGGCGTCGCGGAGCGCGGCCAGACCGACGTCGGGGTCGCGGTGGTACTCGCGGATCAGCCCTTTGGTGAAGAGCACCAGCCGACTGCCCTCCGGCAGCTCCAGCGTCGCCGTCTCGAAGGGTTCGCCGCCCAGGCCGAGCGGCGGCGAGACGGGGATGTCGGGGAAGCTCACCGTGCCGTCGGGCAGCACGAGCGCCGGGGTGGGGAGCCCGTTGGTCGCGACGGTGCAGCGGCCGGAGGCGGGATCGTAGACCGCGTACAGACAGGCCGCTCCGGAGACCTGGGCGGAGCCGGCGGAGCCGCTGTCGTCGATCCGGCCGACCAGTTCGTCGAGGTAGCCGAGGAGTTCGTCGGGCGGCAGGTCCAGCGCGGAGAAGTTGTGCACGGCGGTGCGCAGCCGGCCCATGGTCGCGGCGGCGTGCAGACCGTGGCCGACGACGTCCCCGACGACCAGCGCGACGCGGGCACCGGGCAGCGGGATGACGTCGAACCAGTCGCCGCTCACCCCCGCCTCCTGCGCCGGCAGGTAACGGTAGGCGGCGTCCACCGCGTCCTGGTCGGGGAGCCCGCCGGGCAGCAGGCTGCGCTGGAGGGCGACGGCGGTGGTGTGTTCGCGGGTGTAGCGGCGGGCGTTGTCGATGCAGACCGCGGTCCGTCCGACCAGTTCCTCGGCGAGCGCCAGATCGTCCTCGTCGAACGGTCCGGACGCCTCGGTGCGCCAGAACTCCGCCAGGCCCAGCACCCGTCCGCGGGCCCGGACCGGCACGCTGATCAGGGAGACGAGGCCGAGGGCGTGGATCCGCTCGGCGCGTCCGGCGTCCGCGGGCCCGGTGGCGCCGCCCGCGCCGGCGCCGGGCCGCTCGGGCCCGCCGATCAGCTCCGGCACCTCGGACAGATCGGCGACGAGGACCGGCTCCCCCTCGGCGAGCGCCCGGGCGTGGGCGGCGGGCCGCACCGCGGTGACCGGCTCGCCGACGGGAAAGGTCGCGCTGCCGCCGTCCGGTCCGGTGCCCTGCGGCACCGCGGTGACGGCCGTGCGGCGCAGCGGCTTGCCGGAGTCGTCCGGTTCGTCGCCGCGCAGCACGGGATCGGAGAGGTCGATGGTGGCGACGTCGGCGAAGCGCGGCACGGCGACATCGGTCATCTCGCGGGCGGTGCGCCGCACGTCGAGGGTGGTGCCGACCCTGGCCCCGGCGTCGTGCAGCAGCCGCAGCCGCTCCCGGGCGGCCTCGGCGCGGCCGGTGACCGCCTGCAGTTCGGTGGTGTCGCGGAGCGTCGCGACGCTGCTCGACACCCCGCCCGGGCTGTCGGTGAGGCGGACGTTGATGACCAGCAGCCGGTCGCCCGAGGGCCGGACGGCGTCCGAGACGGGGCGGCGGTCGGTGAGCAGCGCGGCGACGGACGACTCCAGGTCCAGCTCGGCCACCAGCCGCCCCTCGTCGTCCGGCGCCAGGTCCAGCAGCCGCCGCGCCTCGTCGTTGGTGAGCAGCAGCCGCCCCTCGTCGTCCACGATCAGCACGCCCTCGCGGACGGCGTGCAGCACCGCGTCGTGGTGTTCGTACATCCGCGTCATCTCGGCGGGCCCCAGGCCGTGGGTCTGGCGGCGCAGGCGGCGGCCGACGAGGACGGTCCCGGCGGCGGACAGCACCAGCACGCCCGCGGCGCTCCCGAGGAGGGCGGGGAGCTCCCCGGCGGTGGTGTTCTGCGCCCGTTGGACGGTGACGCCGGCGGCGACCAGCCCGGCGATCGAGCCGTTGCCGCGCTCGACCGGGACGACGGAGGTGACGGTGATGCCGCGGACGCCGGGGATGGTGCGGGTGAAGGCGCCCTCGGTGAGGGCCGCCCGGTAACTCCGGTCGGCCTGCTTCCCGATGAGCGACGGGGCGGGGTCGGTGTAGCGGATGCCCTCGGGGTTGAGGACGACGACGAAGTCGACATCGGCGGAGTTCCGGACCGCCTCGGTGCGGGGCTGCAGCTCCGCGGTGGGGTCCTTGCCGTCCAGCGCCTGTGCGGTGCCGGGTGCGCGGGCGAACGTCTCGGCGACGGCCCGGGTGCGGTGCTGGGCGTCGCGGGTGCTGGCGTTGCGCGACTGGAGGACGAGCGCCAGTGCGGCGATGGCCACGAGGACCACCACCAGCACCAGTTGCACCAGCATCAGCTGTCCCGCGAGACTCCGCGCGTTCCAAGGGAAGCGCAGGGCCCGCGGTGGTGCGGAGCCCGGTGCCCGGTGCCCGTTCTTGCGCATGCGCTATCCGTCACCCGCCGGATCGCCACACACGCCTCGGTCGGAGACCGGCCCGGCCCGGTGGCTGAGGAACTGGAAGCATATCGACGCAAATATACCAATTTATCACCATGGCGTACTGCCACCGTGGCGCCCACCACCCATTCCGCCGCACCCCGTGCCCCACTCGGCCCCCACGCCAATCACCCGCCCCATCGCGGCCGTTACCGCAATTTTTTCGGCCATTCAGGAGGTTTACGGAGAAGCGCGGGGGAAGCGCCGGGCCGCACGAGGAATGCACGGCTCACGCGGGCGAAGATCCACAACGTGGCGGCGCCCGTGCGCCGCATCCTTGCGATTCCTCGCTCGAACGCTGCGCACGGGCGCTGCCACCGGCTGGTTCGGACGATCCCCCGCGTCGTCCGAACCAGCCGGAACGGCCAGAATTCGCACCTGGAAAGGCGGGCATCCGGCTTGCCCTGAGTATACTGGTTGCGAGCCAGCCAACGCAGGAGTTACAGCATGTCCCCTCGCAGCGCATCGGTCAACGAAGAACTGCGGCGGCGTTCCCGCGAGCGGCTGCTGCAGGCGACGGTCGACCTCGTGGGCGAGCGCGGCTACGACGCCACCACCCTCGGCGACATCGCCCTCCGGGCAGGCACCGCACGCGGCCTGGTCTCGTACTACTTCCCCGGCAAGCGCCAGCTTCTGCAGTCGGCGGTGCACCGTCTGATGCACCTCACCCTCCAGGAGGCCCTGGAGCGTGAGCCGCGTCCCGAGGGTCCGGACGCCGGCCGCGAGCTGATGGCCCGTGCCATCGACGCGATCCTGGGCCTGACCCGCGACCACCCGCTGCTGATGCGCACCCACATGGCGGGCATCCTCACCGCCGACGGCTTCATCCGGTGCCCCGAGCAGCAGCGGCTGGCCCACCTGCTGCGCGAAACCGTCATCGCCTACGGCTCCCCCGAACCGGACACCGACTACCCCCTGCTCCGCGCCCTGCTGATGGGCGCGGTCGTCCCCCTCCTCCTGCCCGGCGCCCCCACCCCGCTCCCCCGCCTGCGCGCGGAACTCTTCCAGCGGTACGGGCTCGACCGGGAGTCGGGGTTCCCGCCCGCGGACATCCCTCCGGCGGAAGGCCCGGCGGAAGCTTCGGCGGCGGAGCCGCGTGAGGCCGAACCACGGGGCGACGTGTGAGGCTCGTCGAGCGCCCGGAGTAGCGGCTCCCCAGGGGCCCGGGGGATTCCTCAGGGGCTCTCTCCGTACGCCCTCTCCCCTCCGCGCGCCTTCGTCGTTCCGGGCCGCGAAGAGCGGGTGGTCACCCCGGGCGCCGGTGGTGCCGGGGCGACAGCAGGCCCGCGTCGCGCGCCCCGGCGATCAGCCGCAGGGCCCGGCGCCGCCCGCGGCCGGTCGCGCTCATCACGGCTTCCACCGGGTCCCGGCCGTCCCGCTGCGCCGACCGGTAGGCGTCGGCCACCGCTCTGCTCCGGTCGGCGCTGCGGCCCCACAGCACCCGCCCTTCCGGCACCGTGGGCCGATCGGCGGCCGGAGCCGGGGCGTCGGGGCGGTCGGCGGGTGCCCCGGCGGCGTCGAGGGCCGGGACATCGGGGTTCGGCGCGGCAGCCGGGTCCGGGCCGGTGTGCGCGGTGGCGGCGGGATCGGGGCGGAGGTCGGCCGTCCGGGCCGGAGCGGGAGCGGCCGGTGGTTCGGCGGTGACGGTCGGTTCGGCGGCGGCCGGTTCGGTGCCGGGTTCTGCCGCGGGGGCCGCCTCCGGCTCCGCCGTCGGGGCCGTGGCCAGGTCGGTCGCCGGATCGGTTGTCTGATCGGTTGCCGGGTCGATTGCCGGGTCGGGCACCGCTTCCGCCGCTCGTTCCCCCGTTTCCGCCGCCGGCTCGGCGACGGGATCCGCTCCCCGCGCCGCCGCTCCTCCCGCCCCGTCGGGGCCCGCGTCGCCCCCGGCGGGCTGAGCGGCACGGTCCGTCTCCGACTCGCCCCCGGCGGACGTGGCACCGCACGCCCCCTCGTGCCCCTCACCGCCACTCCCCCGCGCGCCGCCGGTACGTGGTCCGGACACGGCCGACGGGTCGGTGGTGGGCCCCGGCACCGGTCGGGGCCTGCGGGGACGGCCGATGGCGATGCGGCAGGCGTCGTCGAGCGGGCCCTCGATCCAGTGGGCGAGGGTGGCGAGCCCGCTGAGCGGCAACGGCGGGTCGGCCCGCAGATCCTCCACGGTGATGCCGTCGTCCTCCACGGTGACCAGCACATCGATCCGGGCCCCGTCGGGGAACGTCAGCCGAGCGCTCACCCAGGGCTCCAGCGGATCCAACCGGGACGGCGCGTCGGCCGTCGCCAGGGAGCGGCCCCCGTCCGGGTGGTCGTCCGCGCCCCTGCGGGGCGGCGCGGCCGAGCCGTGTCCGCGCAGTTCCCAGGCGGGCCATTCGGCCCCCGCATCCTGAGCTTCATATCGTTCACTAACGGTATAAAAGTCGCTTTCCGACACGGAGGAAACCTAGCGTCCGCCCCGCCCGGCCCAGCCCCGCGGCACGCTCATCGCACCGGGACTACACCGATAGCGCAGCTCACTTCACCGGCCGACCACAACTCACCTGCGCGGAGGGCCGCCACCTGCCGCCGCCCCGGGCGCCCGCGGGGACGGTCACGCCTCTACGGTGGTCCCGCCCGGTCAGTCCTCGCCGAGCCGGTCGGCCTGGAGTGCGGCCCCGCGCAGCACACCCTCCAGCAGACCGGGGAAGAGCGCGTCGAGGTCCTCCGTGCGCAGGACGTTCATCTTCGCCGTGCCCCGGTAGATCTGCTGGATGACGCCGTTCTCGCGCAGGACGCGGAAGTGATGGGTGCAGGTGGACCGGCTCACCGGCAGTTCGATGTCCGCGCAGTTCAGCTCGGTGTGCGCGGCAGCGAGCCGGCACACGACACGCAGGCGCATCGGGTCGGCGAGGGCGTGCAGCACCTCGGCGAGGCGGATGTCCTCGCGGCGCGGGTGCTCCAGGGCGCGCGTGCCGGTCGCGGGGCCGGCGGACGGCGTCTCGGTCGGCATGGCGGCTCCTGACATGCGACAGCGGTGAACGGCGGGCCGGTGCCCCACCGGCCTTCATTGTACGAGGAACATCGTCATTACAGGCCGTCGCCCGCGGCCCGCATTCCCCGTACCGGCCGCTGCGTGGCTCCCCGCGCGCCGTCCCGGCCGGCCGTGAGACAACGGAGTGGGGGCAGCGACCGTGCACGCCGAGAACACCGGAGGTGCGGGCATGAGCCGGAAGCGCGATCGGGACGTGGCCGGGGTCCTGCTGGACCGGCACGGTACGACGTATGCGGCGGAGGCGGGCATCCGGTTGCGGGACACGCCGCAGCCGCTCTATCAGCTCCTGGTGCTGGCGTTGCTGCTCAGCGCCCGGATCCGGGCTTCGGTCGCGGTGGCGGCGGCCCGGGAACTCTTCGCCGCCGGGATGCGTACGCCCCGGTCGATGGCCGAGGCCACCTGGCAGCAGCGCGTCGACGCCCTGGGCGAGGGCGGCTACCGGCGCTACGACGAGCGGACGGCCACCCAACTCGGCTCCGGCGCGACGCTGCTGACCGACTCCTACGGCGGCGATCTGCGGCGGATGCGGGACGCGGCCGACGGTGACCGCTCCGCGCTGAGCGAGGCGCTGCAGGAGGTCCCCGGCATCGGTCCGGCCGGGGCCGCGATCTTCCTCCGCGAAGCCCAAGGGGTATGGCCCGCCCTCGCGCCGTTCCTCGACCCCAAAGCACTCCAGGGCGCCGAACGGCTCGGACTCCCCCGGGATCCCGACCGGTTGGCCGCACTCGTCCCGGACGGGGACCTCGCCGCGTTCGCCGCCGCCCTCGTCCGGGCGGCCCTCGACGCCCATGTGGTCGACGACGTACGGGACGCCTGTGGCGGGTGAGCCGATGACGCGGCCACCGGGATGGGGCGATGCCCTCACGTGCCCTCCTCGTCCCAGGTCCAGTCGGCGACCTCCGGCAGATCTGTGCCGTGGCGGCGGGTCCAGGCGTGGTGGCGGGTGCGGGCGTCGGCCATCGCCTGGCGTACCGCGACGGCCCGGGCGCCGAGTCCGGGCACCCGGTCCACCACGTCCATCACCAGCCGGAACCGGTCGAGGTCGTTACGGACCACCATGTCGAACGGTGTGGTCGTCGTCCCCTCCTCCTGATAGCCGCGCACATGCAGTTGCTCGTGTCCGGTCCGCCGGTACGTCAGCCGGTGGATCAGCCAGGGGTAGCCGTGGTACGCGAAGATCACCGGCCGGTCGCGGGTGAACACCGCGTCGTACTCGGTGTCCGGCATCCCGTGCGGATGGGCGTCGCGCGGCAGCAGCCGGGCCAGGTCGACGACGTTGACGACCCGGACCGCCAGATCGGGCAGGTGACGACGGAGCAGCCAGGCTGCGGCCAGGGTTTCCTGGGTGGGCACATCGCCCGCGCAGGCCAGCACCACGTCCGGCGCGCGGCTGCCGTCCTCCGTCCCGGCCCACTCCCAGACGCCGACGCCCCGCGCGCAGTGGGCCCGGGCCTCCTCCAGCGTCAGCCAGTCGAACGTCGGCTGCTTGCCCGCCACGATCACATTGACGTGGTCGCGGGAGCGCAGGGCATGGTCCGCGACCGAGAGGAGTGTGTTGGCGTCCGGCGGGAGGTACACGCGGACGACTTCGGGGCTCTTGTTCAGGACATGGTCGACGAAGCCGGGGTCCTGGTGGGAGAAACCGTTGTGGTCCTGCCGCCAGACATGCGAGCTGAGCAGGTAGTTCAGCGAGGCGATGGGGCGGCGCCAGGGCAGCCGGCGGGCGGTGCGCAGCCATTTGATGTGTTGGTTGACCATCGAGTCCACGATGTGGGCGAACGCCTCGTAACTCGCGAACAGCCCGTGCCTGCCGGTCAGCAGATACCCCTCCAGCCACCCCTGGCACAGATGCTCGGACAGCACCTCCATGACCCGGCCGTCGCGCGCCAGATGCTCATCGGTCGGGAGCGTTCCGGCCTGCCACGCCTTGGCGGTCGCGCCGTAGAGCGCCTGGAGACGGTTGGACGCGGTCTCGTCCGGGCCGACGACGCGGAAGTCACGGCGCGCGGCCGTCGCCGCCATCACCCCTTCGAGGAAACCGCCGAGGATGCGCGTCGGCTCGTGCGTCCGCCGCCCCGGGGCCTCGACGTCGACGGCGTACTCCTCCAGCGGCGGGATCGGCAGCGCACGCAGGAGAAGCCCGCCGTTGGCGTGCGGGGAGGCGCCGAGCCGGCGGTCGCCCTCCGGGACGTGTGCCAGCACCTCCGGGCGCGGGCGCCCGTCCTCGTCGAAGAGTTCGTCCGGACGGTAGGAACGGAGCCAGGACTCCAGTTGCCGCAGATGGGCGGGGTCCTCGCGGACGGCGGGGAGCGGCACCTGATGGGCGCGCCACGTGCCCTCGACCGGCACCCCGTCGACCTCGCGCGGGCCGGTCCACCCTTTGGGCGTACGGAGCACGATCACCGGCCAGCGGGGCCGGTCTCCGCCACCGTCCGCGCGGGCGGTGTGCTGGATCGCGGTGATGCGGTCGAGGGCACGGTCCATGGCGGCGGCCATCGCGTGGTGGACCGGGCCGGGCGCGTCCCCCTCGACGTACAGCGGCTCGTGGCCGTAGCCCCGCAGCAGCGCGTCCAGCTCCGCTTCGGGGATGCGGGCGAGGACGGCCGGGTTGGCGATCTTGTAGCCGTTGAGGTGCAGGATCGGCAGGACGGCGCCGTCGTGCACCGGATCGAGGAACTTGTTGGCGTGCCAGGACGCGGCGAGCGGCCCCGTCTCCGCCTCGCCGTCACCGATGACGCAGGCGACGACCAGCCCCGGATTGTCGAACGCCGCCCCGTACGCATGCGTCAGCGCATACCCCAGCTCGCCGCCCTCGTGCAGCGAACCGGGCGTCTCCGGCGCGACATGGCTGGGCACGCCGCCGGGGAACGAGAACTGCCGGAACAGCTCCGCCATCCCCGCTGCGTCCCGGCTCACATCCGGATAGATCTCGGAGTACGAACCGTCCAGCCAGGACTGCGCCAGCACGGCCGGACCGCCGTGGCCCGGCCCCCAGACGCAGACGGCGTCCAGATCCCGGGCCTTGATCACGCGGTTGAGGTGGGTGTGGACGAGGGTGAGGCCCGGCGAGGTACCCCAGTGCCCCAGCAGCCGGGGCTTGATGTGCTCGGGGCGCAACGGCTCGACCAGCAGCGGGTTCGCGCGAAGGTAGATCTGCCCGGCGGCCAGGTAGTTGGCGGCCCGCCACTGGGCGTCCACCTGCGCCAGGTCGGTGGGCGAGAGGGTGACGGGGGTGGTCGGGGCGAGGTCGTGGCAGGTGGGGTGGGTGGCGGACGGCGGGCCCGGGGCGCCGGAGGCGCGGGTGGGGCCCGCGCGCTCCGCGGCGCCGCCGGCCGCCTCGGGCACCACGGGGCCGGCGCCGGTGGGGTCGTCCGGGTCGCTGTGGTGGGACATCCGGGTCTCCTGAGTCGGGCGGGGCGGTGCGAGGCCAGATCAGACCGGTCGGTGCAGGTCCACCTCGTTGCGGTCGGTGCGGGTCCAGCGCCTTACGACCGCTCCGAGGCCACATCAATCCGGCGGCTCGGCCACCTGCGGATCGGCGTCGGGGTCGAAGTCCGGCGGCTCCGGGCCGGGCTCGTCCTGCGGCTCGGGTTCCTCGGGTATCGGTCCTTGCGGCTGCGGGTCCCTGGGTACCGGACCTGGTTTGTCGGGCGCGGGGCCGGGTCGCTCGGAGGCTGATTCGGTCGTCATCGTCGGTCCTTCCTCCTTGGGCCTCATCGGAACCACCGTGCGGAGGCACCTTCTGACGGGTACCACGGCGCGCTCCCCGCCGCCCGGCGTGGCCACCCGACTGCCTGCTCCACCCGCCGCCGGCCGGAACACACGGAACGGCTCACCGTGTGTGACGCGCCCACGGGATGCGAGGACCCGCTTCCGGGTGAGGCGCAACGGCGACGAGGCGGCGCGAGGGACACCTCGGCTCGCTTCAGGTACCCGGCTCCGACGTCGTCATTCGCCCTCGGCCGAGGACGCCCGTCCCGTGCTCCGGCCGTCGGTGTGCCTGCTGGGTGCCGGAGGGGCCGGCAGACCTATCGGGTTGGGGAACGGCAGCAGCTTGGCGGCGAGGACACGGTGGGTGACGGGCTTCAGGTCCCGCAGGAGCTGTTCGGTCCCCGAGGCGGTGAGGGGTCCGAGCAGGCGGGCCGCGAGGGCGTCGGTGCGGTGCTCGATCTCCGTCCGTTCCGCCGCGCCGCGGGCGGTCGCCGTCCCCCGGGCGTCGACCAGGCCCCGCACGCACAGGCGCGCCGTCGCGGCGGCCCACTCCTCCTCTGTCCAGCCCCGGTCCTGGCGCATCGTCTCCGCGGGGACGAGGCCGCAGGCGACGGCGAGGACCAGGGGTTCGCAGCCGGTGAGTGCGTGCTCGGCGAGGACGGCGAGGTGGGCGTCGCCACGGAATTCGCGGAGGGCGGTGGCGAGTTGCCACAGGTCTTCGACCGGGTCGGCGCGGTCGCAGAGCGCCTGGTTGGCGGCGAACAGTGGCCGGTCGGCTCTCGGTGCGGCGTCGACCATGGCTCTGAGGGCGGGGGCCACCTTCGCGACGGATGCTTCGATCGCCGGATCGGCGGCCCGTAGCGCGTCGGCGGCGCAGCGGGCGCGGGAGTCGAGTACCCGCTCCGGGCCGACGACGGCCCAGGCGGCCGGGAGGGCCCGGGCCGTCATCGCAGGAGCGAACAGGCCCAGCAGTTCGGTGGCCTCAGGTGCGGACACGGCGCCCACGGGTGCGGTGCGGGCGGCGAAGTAGCCCATCCAGAAGCCCTTGAGCCCGAGGGCCTTCCCGAGGCCGCGGCAGGTTCCGTCGAAGTAGGTGACGGCGTGCAGCGGTTCGGTGAGGTGCCAGAGCGTCCGGGCGGCGGCGCGCGCCTCCGCGGCGGCTTCCGGCCGGGACCGATTCTGCGCCCGGTCCGCTGCTCGGTCATGCCGTGCGTTTCTTTCCTGTCCCTCGGTCCGGTCGTGCTGTCGACCCCGGCCCTGCACCTGCCCCTGCACTTCTCCCCGCCCTTCTTCCGTGCTGCGATGTGTTTGCTGCTGTGTTTGCTGCTGTGTCCTGTGCAGCGCCGCGGGGTGCGCGTTGCGGCGTCGACGGGGCGAACGCTACCGCCGCGTAGGGCGTGTGGGCAGAGGATTCGAGCAAGGTCAGGGGTTCATGGGGGAGATCCCGGAGCGCTCACGGACGATCACCCCGCGTAATGTCAGGGGGAATTCAGGTGCTCAGCGGGAACTCACCGTGACCGCCGGGCGCGGAACGTCGCCGACGCCAGGTCCCGGGCCTCGGATGCCCGGCCCGGCGCACGCCGGTCACGGGGCCGCCGCGAGGGCCTTCTCCCGCACGTAGGCGCAGGAGCGGCGCAGCAGCCGGGAGACGTGCATCTGGGAGACGCCCACCCGGTCGGCGATCTCGCTCTGGGTCAGGCCCAGGTAGAACCGCAGGTAGAGGATGCGGCGTTCGCGTTCGGGCAGGGCGCGCAGGCCGGTGGCGGCGGCTTCCCGGTCGTCGACGAGCCCGAGCGCGGGGTCCTCCTGGCCGAGGAGGTCGCCGAGGGTCTGCTGGGTGTCCTCGCCGCCGAGGGGGCGTTCCAAGGAGAGCGCGGTGAAGGTCTTCTGCGCGTCGAGGCCGATGAGGACGTCCTCGTAGGGCATGCCGGTGTGGGCTGCGACGTCCTGGACGGTGATGGAGGTGTGGCCGGGGCGGACGGAGAGTTCCTGGCGCGCCCGGTGGACCTGGGCGCGGAGTTCCTGGGCGCGTCGGGGTACGTGGACGGCCCAGAGTTCGTCACGGAAGTGGCGCTTGATCTCGCCGATGATGGTGGGGACGGCGAAGGCGCCGAAGGCGGTGCCGACACCGGGGTCGAAGCGGTCGATGGCTTTGAGCAGGCCGAGCGCCGCGACCTGGCAAAGGTCCTCGTCGCTTTCGCCACGACCGCTGTAGCGCCGGGCGAGGCGGTGGGCCATGGGGAGCCATGCGCAGACGATCTCCTCACGCAGCCGGGTGCGGGCGGGGCCGTCCGGGAGGGTGGCGAGCTGGTGCAGCGCGGCGCGGGTGTCCGGGTCGAGTTGCGGCTTCCGGCGTCCGGTGGGCGCCTGGTGGGCGACGTGTCCGGGTTGGATTGTCATTCCCCTCACGCCTTCCGTTCCGTTCGGTGGTCCGCCCGGTGGTCCGCTGGGTGCGGGTGCCCGGCGGGGTGTTCCGGTCGGTGGCTGGTGTCCGCGGGACCGTGATCCGCCCGTGGGCTCCCGTTGCCCGGGGCCATGTGTGCGGGACGGTTCGGCCCGCCCGTACGGGCGCGGGGCTCGCCGCCCGGCAGCGCGGCGCTTCGTCACGTCCGTGTGACGTCCCTTCCACTGTGCAGCAGGCGGGGGCGGGATGCGCGACAGCGTTCCGACCGCAGGTGACCGGCGGTTCCCGGCCAGGTGACCGGCGGTTCGCGTCGGTGGCGCGGCACCGTGGGGCCGCGCGGTGACCGTGGGTGATTCTTCAAGGTGCCGATGGGGGCGGGCGCTGATTCGCTGGGTGTGGAGGTTGCCGACCCGTGTTTCCGCGCGGACGGACCGTTCGAGGAGTGATCATGAGCGCAGACGAAGTGCGTGGCCGGATCCGGCAGATGCGCGAGAAGGCGCAGCAGTTGGAGGACCGGGCCCAGCACACCCGCGACCCCGCCGAACGCGACCGGCTCAAGGAGAAGGCCCGGAAGCTGCAGAGCCGCAGTGAACAGGAGAGCGGTATGCGGAGCGGGGACATCCATCCGTCCCTGTGAGCCTGCCGGAGCCCGGGGAACCGGCCCCGTCATCCCCCTCGGGGGAATCCGGGGTTCGCCCCGGTGAAGAGCGCGACCGTGCGGCTGTGCCCGCCCCTTGCGGAGGGGCGGGCACAGCCGTCTGCCGTCGCGCCTCCGGGGCGGCCGTGCCCGCAGACGCCGGTGCCTGCTGGAGGAGAGACCGCTCCCCTACGGGGCCCGGCTACGGAAAATCAGTCGTTCTCAGGGGTGTCCGTGACCGTGAAGAGGGCGCCGTGCGGGTCGCAGATCATGGAGCGTCCACCGGGGCGGCCGGTCTGGGGCGCCGGGGACATGACGGTTCCGCCGGCGGCGACGGCCGCGGAGATGACGGACGGCAGGTCGCGTACCTGGAAGTGGACGTGCCACCGGGGGCGCAGGTGCGGATCGGGGGCTTCCTCCACGCCGCCGCCCCGGAGCGTGGCGACGATGTGCCGGTCCTGGCGGACGATGACCTGGTCGTCCTCGTAGGTGACGTCGCAGCCGCCGGGGCGCTCGGTGGCCCAGTCGAAGATCTCTGCGTAGAAGATGGCGGCGGCGAAGGCGTCGCGGGTGCGGAGTTCCAGGCAGGCGGGGGCGTTGGCGCGGCCGACCGCCCAGCGCAGCGTCTGGCCCTCCCAGAGGCCGAAGACGGCGCCGTCGCGGTCGGAGGCGAGGGCCGCGCGTCCGCTGCCGAATTCGAGAGGGCCGACGGCGACGGTGGCGCCGCGCTCGCGGACGCGGGCGGCGACATCGTCGGCGCTGTCGACGGCGAAGTACGGGGTCCAGGCCATGGTGCCGCGCAGTCGCTGGGTGATCTGGGCGATTCCGGCGACGGGGCGGCCGTCGTCCAGCGCCACGCTGAACTCGTCGCCGAGGCTGCCCTGCCGGAACTTCCAGCCGAGGACCTCCGTGTAGAAGTCCTGGGTGGAGCGCAGGTCGCGGGTCATCAGGTTGACCCAGCAGGGCGCGCCGTGCGCGGGGACGGTGGGCGCGGCGGAGGCGGATGCGTGGTGCTCAGCGGCCGGCATGGTGGACATCTCCCTCTCGCGGACCACGCGATGAGCACTCCGCCGGGTCGGCGTGGTGCACTCGGAAACGGTGCGGCGGGTGGTGGGCGGCCAGGCCCGGGCTGTGGCCGGGCGGCCGTGCACTCCAGGGCGAGGCGGCCCCTCTCCGACGGTACGCCTGTGCCGCGGGCGCGGCGCGCTCGCACGGGCCGGGCGGGGCACCGGCCCTGTGAGGGCTGGGGAGTCCGCCGCCGGGATGCGATCTCGTCGTATCCGGAGTGCGATGGAGGGGTCCGGGGCGCGTACGGGTGACGGGGGGCGCGCGGGCCCGGCGTAGGCGCCCCGTATGGCTGGGGCGCGCAGCGCGGTATCGCCGCCCTTTCCGGAGTTCCCGCGGCAGCCGCCTCCCGGTCTCCGCACAGCGATGCGGACACACCTCCACCACGTACCCGCCAGGGCGACTCCTCGAAAATGCCCGCCCGGAAGAAATGTGTATACGGGAGGCGAGGCGAGGAGCGCATACAGAAGTACGACGGGGCCCACAGAAAGGGAATTCCCGGAAGGACGGAACAGGGCGGAGATAGGGAGGGCAGGGAGGGCAGCAAAGGGCAGGGCCGGCATTCCAAGGAATCTGATATTCGGTACATCCGGCGACATCACGACGAGAGGGCGGACGACATGCAGATCGCTTTTCTGGTGGCCTCCGAGGGCGTGGAGCAGGTCGAGTTGACGGAGCCGTGGCAGGCGGTGGTGGATGCCGGCGCGGTGCCGCATCTGGTGTCACCGTCGGGTGGATCGGTGCAGGCTTTCCATCATCTGGACAAGGCCGACTCGTTCACCGTGAATCGCACCCTGGACGAGGCGCAGGTGGAGGATTACGGCGCGCTGGTGCTGCCGGGCGGGGTGGCGAATCCGGACGCGTTGCGGCTCGACCGGCGAGCGGTCGACTTCACCCGTGGATTCTTCGACGCCGGAAAGCCGGTGGCGGCGATCTGCCATGCGCCCTGGATGCTGGTCGAGGCGGATGTGGTGCGGGGGCGCACCCTCACGTCCTGGCCGAGTCTGGCTACGGACATCCGCAATGCGGGCGGCTCCTGGGTCGATGAGCGGGTGAAGATCTGTACCAGTGGCAAGAATACGTTGGTCACCAGTCGTAAACCGGATGATTTGAAAGCTTTCTGCGCGACATTGGTCAATGAATTGGACGACGGCGGGCGGTGAATTTTCCGGGAGGAAGCGTGTGGCGCGGTTTCCGCCCGCGGCCGCGGAAGGTGTGCGGGCGGCCGGAAAGGATGGCCGTTCAGGGGGCGGGTCCGGAGGGGTTCTGTGCCCCGCCGTCCGCCCCCTGTCCGGCGTCACCTGGAGGAAGGCATGGTCATGGAGCACGGTGCGGACAAGATCGGCCCCGCTCGGGACGAGATGATGAAAAAGGAGTTGCGTGCGGAGATGACGGCCGACCGGTCGCTGCGCGCAGCGGAGGACCGGGAACTCCAGCCCGCGGGTGAGGACCAGCCGGAGGTGGCGCAGGCGCCCGACCGCGTATTCCGTGGAGGTACGCCGCGGGGCATGACCGAGGAGGACGTCGGTATCCGTTCCGACATCGCGCGGCATCTCGGGCGGAGCATCTATCCGGCGGACAAGCCGTCGGTGGTCGACAAGCTGCGCCGGGACAATGCTCCGGACCGCCTGGTGTCCCTCGCCGAGAAGTTGCCGTCCGACGGCACCTATCCGAATGTGCAGAGCATCGCGCAATCCCTCGGTCTCGGTACGGAAAAGCATCGGGACTGAGCGTGGCCGGATCGGATACGGCGTCGGGCGCGTGGGGAGGGCAGGGCATGCGGTATTTCGACCGGCGGCACGCCGGGGAGGCGCTGGCGACGCGCTGTCTGGCTTTGGCGCGCACCGGCGCCCTCACCGATCCGCTGGTGGTGGCGCTGCCGCGGGGCGGTGTCCCGGTCGCGGCGGTGGTGGCGCGGGCGCTGAAGGCGCCGCTGGAGGTGCTGGTGGCGCGGAAGATCGGGGTGCCGGGGCGGCCCGAGGTCGGGGTGGGGGCGCTGGTCGGCGAGGATCCGCCGGTGTTCGACGAGGGTGCGCTGGCGGCGCTGGGGCTGACCGTCGAGCGCTTGGCCGAGGACGTGGAGCGGGAGCGCGCGGAGCTGCGTCGCCGGGAGGAGGTGTACCGGGCGGGCCGTCCGCCGCTCGGCGCAGCCGAGGTGGCGGGCCGGACGGTGCTGCTGGTCGACGACGGGCTGGCGACGGGCGGGACGGCACGCGCCGCGCTGCGGTATCTGCGGCGGCTGGGGCCGGCGCGTCTGGTGCTGGCGGTGCCGGTCGGTGACGCCGCTGCGGCTGCGGCGTTGCGCGTGGAGGCGGACGATGTGGAGTGTGTCCATCAGCCGCGGAATTTCCACGGTGTGGGCGAGTGGTATCTCGATTTCGACCAGGTGCAGGACGCGGAAGTCATCAGTATTCTGCGGAGTTCCGGTACCGCAGTGTGAGAAAGCAGGGTGAGAAACCCTCGCATCCGGAGAAGGAGAGCGGACATGCCCGACAATGCGATGGGGGACGAGGTCTATCAGCCGTCCGCTTCCGATCCGCAGGACAATCCCGATGACCTGGATATGGAGGACGCTCTCGGTGAGCCGGATCTCGACCAGATCCTGGACGAGGGATATTCACCGCCCGAGCGTCCGCTCGCGGTGAATCGCGGCACCACGGCGCGGGAGCAGTTCGACGGCGAATCCCTGGAGCAGCGGCTTTCCGAAGAGGTGCCGGAGGTGTGGGCCCCGGACGGGGACGGCATCGGGGACAAGGTGGACGGCGACGGGGAGCCGATGGACGACCAGGTCGGCGAGGAGCGGGCCGGGCGGCTGATGACCGCCGAAGAGGGGTTCCCGCGGCACCGTAACGACGTCGTGGCGCACGATGTCGGGATCGACGGCGGGGCGGCGTCCGCCGAGGAGGCGGCGGTGCATCTGTGCCCGGAGAGCGGCGAGGAGGCCGCTGCGGGGTGAGGGGCGGACCGCTGCACACGGGGCGCTGACGGCGCTCACCGGTCCCGGGAGAGCCGGGTCGGAAACGCTTCGGGCCGACGCCCGCAGCCCGGCGGAGCGGCGGCCGGTCAGGAACACGGCCGTTCAGGAACGCGGCCGTTCAGGAGCCCTGCGGCGGTTCGTCCCTGGCGTCCGCGGCCACCTGTCCGAGGGTGCGGCCGCTGCGTACGGAGCGGGCGCGCAGCGGATCGGGGGCTCCGTGGGCGGCTGCGCGGGCGTCGTTCTCCTTGACCAGCAGCCAGGACTCCCGGTCGCCCGCCTCCTCGCCGGTGCGGAAGCGGGTGAGGGCGTAGCCGCCGTGCAGTTTGGCGCCGTCGAGCCAGAAGGACGCGTGGCCCCGCTCCAGCGCCTCGGCGAAGCCGGCCGCACGGTCCCGGCCCTTGCCGGGGAGCGGCCGGTAGGTGCCCTGGTCCCAGACGATGACGGTGCCCGCGCCGTACTCCCCGCGGGCGATGACGCCCTCGAACTCCCGGTAGTCCAGCGGATGGTCCTCGGTGGGGACGGCGAGACGCTTGTCGCGCGGGTCGGCGGACGGTCCCTTGGGCACGGACCAGGACTTCAGGACGCCGTCGACCTCCAGCCGGAAGTCGAAGTGCATCCGGCGGGCGTCATGGATCTGCACGACGAAGCAGGGCGCGTCCCCCGGGGCGCCCGGTTCGCCACGTGGTTCCCCGGTCCGGTCGAAGTGCCGTCTGCCCCGGTAGGCGGCGAGCCGGTCGGTCTCGCCCGGGCCGCCGCCCCTGGAGGGAGCGTGCCGGCCGCCCCGGCCGTCCGTCGCGTCGTCACCGTTCATGTCCGTCCCTCCGCCCCTGTGCCGCACCGGCGCGTTCGCGGGGCCGCGCGCCCCGCACGCCCATGTTTGCGCCCTGCGGACGGCGCGGCCACCGCAGCGGGTACGGGCCGTGGGCGCCGCGGGTCCCGCCGGGCTCAGACCGGACGGGTGCCCGGCGGCAGCGTCCCGGCGCGGGCCGCCTGCGCCAGGTACTCGGTCAGGACGCGCCGCAGCTCCCGCGCGGCCCGGGGCGGCTGTACGTCCTTGCGGTGCGCGAGGCCGATCGTGCGGCGCAGGCCCGGCGGGGCGAAGGGGGTGACCCGCAGCGGTCGCCGGTCGGCGACCATGGCGGGCAGCACGGCCGAGCCCAGTCCGGCCTCGACCATGCCGAGCACGGCATCCATCTCGCCGCCCTCCACCGCGAAGTGCGGCTCGAAGCCCTCGGCGCGGCAGGCAGCCATCGTCATCTCCCGCAGGTCGTAGCCGTGCCGGAACATCACCAGCGGCCGGTCGCGCAGGTCCGCGACCTCGATCCACGGCGTGCCCACCGGCGGGGCGGTCGGCGCGGAGGCCACCACCAGCTCCTCGCCGAGCAGCTCGGTGGTGGCCAGGGCGGGGTCGTGGTCCTGGAGCGGCAGGATGAGCAGGGCCAGATCCAGGCTGCCGGTGGCGAGGTGGCCGACCAGATCGCGCGAGCCGCCCTCCTCGATCTGGAGGCTGATGCCCGGATGGCGTTGGTGGTAGGCGCGCAGGACCTGCGGCAGCAGCCCGGTGCACAGGCTGGGTGTGGCGCCGAGACGGACCCGGCCGCGCCGCAGCCCCGCGATGTCCTGGACCTCCGCCCGGGCGCGGTCGGTGTCGGCGAGGATGCGCCGGGCCAGCGGGAGCAACGCCTCGCCGGCGTCGGTGAGGGTGATGTTGCCGCGCGCCCGGTGGAACAGCTCGGCGCCCAACTCCCGTTCCAGCGCCCGGATCTGCTGGGAGAGCGAGGGCTGTGCGACATGCACCTGTTGGGCGGCGCGGGTGAAGTGGCGGGTCTCGGCGACCGCGAGGAAGTAGCTGAGCTGCTGGAACTGCATGGTCTCCGAACCCTGGCCGGTTGATAGGGATGGACTATCGAAACAACTAAGTTTATGTCTTTTACCTGTCACGGTCGGCGCCTCTACGTTCTGTCGCGTGACAGTCGCGACTCCGACGGCCCGGCCGTCGACCCTCCGCACGCTGTGGACCTCCACCCTCGGCAAGAAGGCCGTGATGGCGGTGACCGGCGTGATCATGCTGGTGTTCCTCGTCGCCCACATGCTGGGCAATCTGAAGATCTTCTTCGGCGCCACGGAGTTCAACTCCTATGCGGCGTGGCTGCGCACGATCGGTGAGCCCGTCCTGCACCGCACGTGGTACCTCTGGCTCCAGCGCACCGCCCTCGCGGTGTGTCTCGTGCTGCACGCGGTCTGCGCGTACCAGCTCAGCCGACGCGGCGCCACGGCGCGCGGCCGGGGTTACGCCCACCGCCCGCCGCCCGGCCCGTCCTTCGCGACCCGCACGATGCGGTGGGGCGGCGTCATCCTCGGGCTGTTCGTCCTGTGGCACCTCCTCGACCTCACCACCGGGACCGTGAACCCGCTCGGCGACCCGGGCCGCCCCTACGAGAACGTCGTGGCCGACTTCCGTAACTGGTGGGCGAACGTGATCTACCTCGTGGCGATGGCGGCGCTGGGCCTGCACATCCGCCACGGCCTGTGGAGCGCCGCACAGACCCTCGGCGCCACCGGCCCCCGCAGCGGCCCGGTCCTCAAGACCGTCAGCTGGGTGCTGGCCTTCGTCCTCTTCGCGGGCTTCGTCACCGTGCCCGTCGCCGTCATGACCGGAGCAGTGAGCTGATGCCCGACCGTACCGACCCCGCCACCCGGACCGCCGGCGGCTACACCGACTACACCGTCGGCGCCCCCGTGTCCGACACCGCGGAGCCCGAGGGCCCGATCGCCGAGCGCTGGAGCACCAGACGGTTCCGGGCGAAGCTGGTCAACCCCGCCAACCGCCGCAAGCACACCGTGATCGTGGTCGGCACCGGCCTGGCCGGCGGCTCCGCCGGTGCCACCCTCGCCGAACAGGGCTACCACGTCGTCCAGTTCTGCTACCAGGACTCCCCGCGCCGCGCCCACTCCATCGCCGCGCAGGGCGGGATCAACGCGGCGAAGAACTACCGCAACGACGGCGACAGCGTGTACCGGCTCTTCCACGACACCGTGAAGGGCGGCGACTTCCGCGCCCGGGAGTCCAACGTCCACCGCCTCGCCGAGATCTCCGTGCAGATCATCGACCAGTGCGTGGCCCAGGGCGTCCCCTTCGCCCGCGAGTACGGCGGGCTGCTCGACACCCGCTCCTTCGGCGGCGTCCAGGTGCAGCGCACCTTCTACGCCCGCGGGCAGACCGGCCAGCAACTCCTCCTCGGCGCCTACCAGGCACTGTCCCGGCAGATCGCCGCCGGCAACGTCGAGATGCACGCCCGTACCGAGATGCTCGACCTGATCGTGATCGGCGGACGCGCCCGCGGCATCGTCGCCCGCGACCTGGTCACCGGCGAGATCTCCGCCCATGTCGCCGATGCGGTGGTCCTCGCCACCGGCGGCTACGGCAACGTCTTCCACCTCTCCACCAACGCGAAGAACTCCAACGCCACGGCCGTCTGGCGCGCCCACCGCCGGGGCGCGTACTTCGCCAACCCCTGCTTCACCCAGATCCATCCGACCTGCATCCCGCGCTCCGGCGACCACCAGTCCAAGCTCACCTTGATGAGCGAGTCGCTGCGCAACGACGGCCGGATCTGGGTGCCGGCTGCCGCGGGCGACCCACGCCGCCCCGATCTGATCCCCGAGGCCGAGCGGGACCACTATCTGGAGCGGAGCTACCCGTCCTTCGGCAATCTCGTACCGCGCGACATCGCCTCCCGCGCCGCCAAGAACGTCTGCGACGAGGGCCGCGGTGTCGGCCCCGGCGGCCGCGGCGTCTATCTCGACTTCGCCGACGCGATCCGGCGCCTGGGCCGGCAGGCCGTCGCCGAGCGGTACGGCAACCTCTTCGAGATGTACGAGCGGATCACCGGCGAGGACCCGTACCGGGTGCCGATGCGGATCTACCCGGCGATCCACTACACCATGGGCGGCCTGTGGGTCGACTACGACCTGCAGACCACCGTCCCGGGGCTGTTCGCCATCGGTGAGGCCAACTTCTCCGACCACGGTGCCAACCGCCTGGGCGCCTCCGCGCTGATGCAGGGCCTGGCCGACGGCTACTTCGTCCTCCCCGCGACCCTGGGCGACTACCTCGCCCGCACCCCGGACCGGCCGCCCGTGGCCGACGATCACCCGGAGGTCGCCTCCGTGGTGGCGGAGACCACCGGCCGCCTGCGGCAGCTCCTCGCCACGGACGGGGACCGCAGCCCCGACTCGTTCCACCAGGAGCTCGGCCAACTGCTGTGGGAGCACTGCGGTATGGCCCGCAGCGACGCCGGACTGCGGACGGCGCTCGCCCGCATCCCGGAGATCCGTGAGGAGTTCCGGCGGCGCGTCCGGATCCCCGGCGGCGGCGGCGAACTCAACCAGACCCTCGAAAAGGCCCTCCGCGTCGCCGACCACCTGGAACTCGCCGAGCTGATCTGTCTGGACGCGCTGCACCGCACCGAGTCCTGCGGCGGGCACTTCCGCGTGGAGTCCCAGACCCCCGACGGCGAGGCCGCCCGCAAGGACGACGCCTTCTCGTACGCCGCCGCCTGGGAGTACACCGGCACCGGCACCGCCCCCGTCCTGCACCGGGAGGCCCTCACCTTCCGGTACGTGCACCCCACCCAGCGGAGCTACACATGAACCTCACCCTGCGGATCTGGCGGCAGCGCCGTGCCGACGCCCCCGGCGCCCTGGTCACCTACCAGGTGCGGGACGTCTCGCCCGCCATGTCCTTCCTGGAGATGCTCGACGTCCTCAACGAGGACCTGATCGGCCGCGGCGAGGAGCCGGTCGCCTTCGACCACGACTGCCGCGAGGGCATCTGCGGCATGTGCGCGCTGGTCATCAACGGCCGGGCACACGGCCCGGAGCGCACCACCACCTGCCAGCTGCACATGCGGCACTTCACCGACGGCCAGGTGATCGACGTCGAGCCCTGGCGGGCCGCCGCGTTCCCGGTCGTCAAGGATCTGGTCGTGGACCGCTCCGCGTTCGACCGCATCATCCAGGCGGGCGGGTACATCACCGCACCGACCGGCTCCGCGCCCGAGGCCCACTCGGTCCCCGTGCCGAAGCCGGACGCCGACCTGGCCTTCGCGCACGCCGAGTGCATCGGCTGCGGCGCCTGCGTGGCCGCCTGCCCCAACGGCTCGGCGTCGCTGTTCACCAGTGCCAAGATCACCCACCTCACCACGCTCCCCCAGGGCGCGCCGGAGCGGGCGAGCCGCGTGCTGGACATGGTCGCCGCGATGGACGCCGAGGGCTTCGGCGGCTGCACCAACACCGGCGCCTGCGCCACGGTCTGTCCCAAGGGCATCCCGCTGACCGGCATCGCCACCATGAACCGCGAGTTCCTCCGCGCCGCCCGCAAGGAGCCGGGGGCCGGGCGCCGCGGCTGACGCCCGGCCCCCGGACCGTTCCCTCATGTGTCCGGCGGCCCCGGGCCTCCCGCCGTCAGACGGCCCGGTGGTACTGCACCGGCGCGGCCACCTCGCCGCCGAGTTCGCGCGCCGCACGGCGTGCGAAGTACGGGTCGCGCAGCAGCTCACGGCCGATCAGCACGGCGTCCGCCTGCTGGTTCTCGATGATCTTCGCCGCCTGGCCCGCTCCGGTGATCTCCCCGACTGCGGCCACCGCGAGTCCGGCCTCGGCCCGGACCCGCTCGGCGAACGGCACCTGGTACCCGGGGCCGGTGGGGATACGGGCCTTGGGGGCGTTGCCGCCGGTGGACACGTCGAGCAGGTCCACGCCGTGCTCCTTCAGGACGGCGGCGAACCGGACGGTGTCGTCGGCGGTCCATCCCTCGCGGGCGTCCTCCGGGTTCTCCGTCAGCCAGTCGGTCGCGGAGATCCGGAAGAGGAGGGGCAGTTCCTCGGGCCAGACCTCCCGTACCGCGTCGACGACCTCCAGCGCGAAGCGCGTGCGGTTCTCGAAGGAGCCGCCGTACGCGTCGGTGCGGTGGTTGGTGTGCGGGGAGAGGAACTCGCCGATCAGATAGCCGTGGGCGCCGTGGATCTCCACCACCTCGAATCCGGCGTCCCGGGCCCGGCGGGCGGCCGCCGCGAAGTCCCGGACCACCTGCCGGATCCCTTCGGCCGTCAGCTCGTCCGGCACCAGGTGCCCCTCGTCGAACGGCACCGGGCTGGGCGCGACCGGCTGCCAGCCGAGGGCGTCCGGACCGACGGGCGCGCCACCGCGCCACGGTGCGTCCGTCGACGCCTTGCGGCCGGCGTGCGCGATCTGCACACCGGGCACCGTGCCCTGCGTCTTGAGGAAGGAGGTGATCCGCCGGAACGCCGCCGCCTGCCGGTCGTTCCACAGGCCCAGGTCCCCGGGGCTGATCCGGCCTTCCGGGGAGACGGCGGTGGCCTCGACCAGGATCAGACCGGTGCCGCCGGTGGCGCGGGCGCCGTAGTGCGCGAGGTGCCAGTCCCCCGGAACGCCGGTCTCCGGCCCCGAGCCCTCGGCGCTGTACTGGCACATCGGGGGCATCCAGATCCGGTTGGGGACGGTCACCGACCGAAGCCGGTAGGGCTCGAAGAGGGCACTCACAGAGGACTCCGTTCACGCGGGCAGCCGTCGCGGCCACACCCCAATACAACGACAACTACCGTACTACGAGGATTCTCGAATTACGACATCTCTCGTACAAGCTCCGATCCGCCCGCCGCCCGGCGCTCCACCCCACTCGCGCGCCGGTCCCGGGCGACGCGCGCCCGCCCCTCCCCGGGGCCGTCCGGCCGGCCCGCAGCGGCCTTCCGACGGCGCGTGGAGGCCGTGGCTCCGCATGCCGTCCCCACATGATCACCGTCACCCTCATGACGTAATCTGACGCTCGATCGCGGGCGTTCGGCCCGCCATGAACGTCGGGGTACGCCATGCGCCCATCCATCCGTGTCGCCACGCTCCTCGCGGGCGCCCTCCTCACCGCCGGCCTCACGACAGGCTGCTCGCCCTCGGGTGACGACTCCAAGAAGCCCGCCGCGGCAGGGAGTTCACCGGAGGCGCCGAGCGGCGACGTCACCGGGAAGTCCGGGAAGACCCCGATCACCATCGGAGACTTCGGGACATATGAGGCCGTCGACGGCGCCTCGGGCGCACGGACGCGGATGTCGGTCACGTTCAAGGACCTCCGGGCCGTCCAGGCGTCGGAGATCAAGGCCACCAAACCGCCGCAGCACCAGTACGTCGTCCTCACCTTCACCGTGAAGAACACCGGCGACAAGGACGGCGCCTTCCACCCGCAGCAGCTGAAGTGGACCGACGGCGAGAGCCCCGAGCGGGCCGTCGCCACCACCGAGAAGTCCGGGTCCGGGCAGAACCTCGACACGACGTTCCACGCGGGGCGGAGCGCCACCGGCGATGTCGTCCTGGACATCCCCGGCGCGGGCGGCACCCTCCGCTACTACGACGGCTCCGGCCCCGTCTCCCTCTCCTTCGAGCTCCCGGCGGACTGACACGAGCCGCGCGGGCCGCGCGGCCGGCCGACGGCGCGCCGTACCGGCTTCCGGTACGGCGCGCCGTCGCGTGCGCCGAGGCCCGGCCGTTGCCCCCGACGGACCGTGTGACCTGGGGCGTTGGCGCGCCGGACCGCCGTTGTCAGTGGCCGGGTGCAGACTGACGGCATCTGAGACAACGGCGTCGCGGAGGTGTTCCGGTCATGACCGATGTGCTGCTCGCAGTGGGCACACGTAAAGGGCTTTTCATCGGCCGCAGGAGGCATGGCGAGTGGGAGCTGAGCGGCCCCCATTTCCCCGCGCAGGCGGTGTACTCCATCGGCATCGACACCCGCCGGGAGACCCCGCGGCTGCTGGCCGGCGCTGACAGCGCGCACTGGGGCCCGTCCGTCTTCCACTCCGACGACCTCGGCACGACCTGGCGCGAGCCGGCCAGACCCGCGGTCAAGTACCCGGAGTACACCGGCACTTCCCTGGAGCGGGTGTGGCAGCTCCATCCGGCCGGACCCGCCGCGCCCGATGTGGTCTACGCCGGTACGGAGCCCGGCGGGCTGTTCCGCTCCGAGGACCGCGGCGAGACGTTCGAGATGGTCAGAGCGTTGTGGGAGCACCCGAGCCGGGAGCGGTGGATGCCCGGTGGCGGCGGTCTCGCGGTGCACACCGTGGTCACCGACCCCCGAGACGCGGACGCGGTGACGGTCGCG
The DNA here is from genome assembly GCF_043083385.1 of Streptomyces sp. NPDC014733. Lineage (NCBI taxonomy): Bacteria > Bacillati > Actinomycetota > Actinomycetes > Kitasatosporales > Streptomycetaceae > Streptomyces > Streptomyces sp. NPDC014733. The sequence continues at coordinate 261,974 of NZ_JBIBYO010000004.1, forward strand.
GTGTCGGCCGCCGGGGTCTTCCGCAGCTCCGACGGCGGCGCGCACTGGTCACCGTCGAACACCGGCGTCAAGGTGTCGTTCCTGCCCGAGGAGTACCCCGAGTTCGGCCAGTGCGTCCACAAGATCGCGCAGGACGCCGTCGACCACGACCGGCTGTACCTCCAGAACCACTGGGGCGTCTACCGCAGCGACGACGCGGGCGCCCGCTGGACGGACATCGGCGCGGGGCTCCCCACCGACTTCGGCTTCGCGGTGGCCGCCCACCCGCACCGCGCCGACACCGCCTACCTCTTCCCCATCACCGCCGACGTGGACCGCGTGCCGGCCGACCACCGCTGCCGGGTCTTCCGGACCTCCGACGCCGGTGCGTCCTGGGAACCGCTCTCCCACGGCCTGCCGGAGGAGGACCACTACGGCACGGTGCTCCGCGACGCCCTCTGCGTGGACGACAGCGACCCCGCGGGCGTCTACTTCGGCAACCGCAACGGCGAGCTCTACGCCAGCGCCGACGACGGCGAGAGCTGGCAGCAGCTCGCCTCCCACCTCCCGGATGTGCTGTGCGTACGGGCATCGGCGGTGGCCTGAGGACGCGGGCGCGCCGCCGCCGGGGGCGCCCGGGGCCGGCACCTCGCGCGGCGGGGCCCAGGGCGGGGTCAGTGCGCGGTGGGCTCCTGCGCCGGTGCGTCGGCATGCGCCGCGCCCGGCTCCTCGCCCGTCACCACCGGCAGCGCCGAGGGCAGCCCCCACTCGCTCCACGAACCGTCGTACACGGCCAGGTCGCGGTGGCCCGCCAGGTGGGCGCCCAGCGCCAGCACGCAGGCGGTGACGCCGGATCCGCAACTGAAGTACAGCCGCTGCCCCCGGTCCGCCGCTGCGTGGAACACCTCCTGCAGCTCGTTCGCCGGGCGCATCAGGCCGTCGCGCAGCAGGTCGCCGAAGGGCAGGTTCACGGCGCCCGGCATATGGCCACCGCGCAGGCCCGGACGGGGCTCGGGGGCGGTCCCGGCGTACCGTCCGCGGGCGCGGGCGTCGAGCACCACCGCCGCCGGGTCGGACAGGGCGCCCAGCACCTCGGCGCCGCCGGCGAACAGGCCCGCCCGGGGCCGTGCGGAGAAGGAGCCGCGGGGACCGTCGTAGGCGGCGGGCCGCGGCTCCACCGGCAGGCCCGCCTCGCGCCAGGCGGGCAGCCCGCCGTCCAGGACGGCCGCCCGGTCGAAGCCCATGGCGCGCAGCATCCACCAGGCGCGGGCGGCGGAGTAGATCCCGGCGGCGTCGTAGACGACCACGGTGTCCTCGTCGTCGAGGCCGAGGCCGCGGACGGCGGCGGTGAACGCGTCCGCGCCGGGCAGGGTGTGGGGCACCGGTGCGGCGGGGTCGGACAGCTCGCCGTCGAGGTCGAACGGCCGGGCCCCGGGGAGACGTTCGGCCACGCCCCGGTGGGCGCCGACGGAGGCGTCCAGCAGCACCAGCCGCTCCGCGCCGAGCCGCGGCCCGAGCCAGCCGATGTCCACCAGCGGGCCGGGCAGGCACCCCGCGGTCGGCCCGGACGGCCGCTCCTGCGGGTGCCCGGGGGCCTGGTCCGGAACGGAACGCGTGCTCATGCGGTGCCTCCCTGCGCCGGCAGGCCGCCTCCGGGCCTGCGCACGGGCGCCAGTCTGCCGCCCGCACCGGACGCACAGGCACGGAGGGGCCCGGGCGCCGCCCGGCCGCTCAGCTCACGGAAGCCGCCAGTCCACCGGCTCGGCACCCTGGCGGATGAGGAGGTCGTTGGTACGGCTGAAGGGACGCGAGCCGAAGAAGCCGCGGTCGGCGGACATCGGGGAGGGATGCGCCGACTCGATCGCCGGGTACGCGTCGAGGAAGGGGCGGAGGTTGCGGGCGTCGCGGCCCCACAACACGGGCACCAGCGGCTTGCCGCGGGCGGCGAGGGCGCGGATGGCCTGCTCGGTGACCTCCTCCCAGCCCTTGCCGCGGTGCGCGCCGGGCTTGCGGGGCGCGGTGGTCAGCGCCCTGTTGAGCAGCAGGACGCCCTGGCGGGTCCACGGGGTCAGATCGCCGTTGGAGGGGCGGGGCAGGCCGAGGTCGGTGTGGAGTTCACGGAAGATGTTCTCCAGGCTCCCCGGCAGCCGCTGCACCTCGGGCGCGACCGCGAAGCTCAGCCCGATGGCCATGCCCGGCGTCGGATAGGGATCCTGACCGACGATCAGCACCCGTACGTCGTCGAAGGGCTGCTGGAAGGCGCGCAGGACGTTGGCGCCCGCGGGGAGATAGGTCCGGCCGGCGGCGATCTCCTGACGGAGGAAGTCGCCCATCGCGGCGATCCGTCCGGCGACGGGGCGCAGCGCCTCCGCCCAGCCGGGTTCCACAAGTTCGTTCAAGGGTCGTGCTGCCACAGAACCTCACCCTACCGGCCCAACGCCCGGGCTCCGTTCCGTCCGGAGCGGGCACGGCCGCCGTCGGCCCCGGGTGCGACCGGCTGCCGGCGGCGCCCTCCCGCGGCGGCGGGGCGGGCCGCTTCGGCGTCGGTCCGGCGGGGTCCGCACCGGTCCGGGCGGGTGGGGCACCGGGTCGGCGGTCGGGGCCCGGCGGTGTGGCGGCGGCCGGTACTGTGCCGCCATGACACATGCGAACATCCCTGCGGGCTGGTATGCGGACCCGCAGGGGACTCCCCACCGACTGCGCTGGTGGGATGGCGCCCGCTGGACCGAGCACACGCACGCCGCCGCCCCGCAGCAGCCGCAGGGCCACGCTCCGGCCGGGCAGGCCCCCCAGCAGCCCCAGCAGCAGGCCCCTCAGCAGCAGGTTCCCCAGCAAGCGCCGCCGCAGCAGCCGCAGGCGGCTCCGGCCGGGGCCGGTGCGCCCCCGCAGACGGCCGCCGGGCCCGGAGCGCCGTACGGGGCACAGCAGGCCCCCTACGGGCAGCCCGGCTTTCCCCCGGCGGGGGCGGCGCCCGGCAACCCCGACGCGGCACGCCAGGTCCAGCAGCAGGCGGGCATCGCCCCCACGGGTCCCGGTGGCGGCACGCTCTTCACCGAGCCGGTGCTGGTGGTGAACCAGAAGGCGAAGCTGATCGAGGTCACCAACGAGTACGGCGTCTTCGACCAGAACGGCAACACCCTCGGCACGGTCGTCCAGGTCGGGCAGAGCACCGCGAAGAAGGTGCTGCGGGTGGTGTCCAGTCTGGACCAGTACATGACGCACAAGCTGGAGATCCGGGACGCGTACGGGCAGCCGCAGCTGGTGCTGACGCGGCCGGCGAAGTTCATCAAGTCGAAGGTGCAGGTGGCGCGTCCGGACGGGCAGCCGGTCGGCGAGATCGTCCAGCAGAACGCCATCGGCAAGATCAACTTCGGGATGATGGTCGACGGCCGGCAGATCGGCGCGATCAAGGCCGAGAACTGGCGGGCCTGGAACTTCGCCATCGTCGACCACACCGACACCGAGGTCGCCCGGATCACCAAGACGTGGGAGGGCCTGGCGAAGACGATGTTCACCACGGCCGACAACTACGTCCTGCAGATCCACCGGCAGCTGCCCGACCCCCTGCTGAGCCTCGTCGTCGCCACGGCGCTGACCGTCGACACCGCGCTCAAGCAGGACTCCCGCGGCCTTGGCTGAGCCGTCGCGCACGGCGGGCCCGGCCGTCCTGGGCGTCGACTCGGGCGGTTCCGGGCTGCGCCTCGCCGTCGCCCCGGTCGCCGCGCCGCACGTCCGGCCGGAGTCCCTGTACGCGTCGGACACCCCGGTGCGCACCGGGGAGCGCGGTATCGACGCACATCATCTGCTGAGCCAGCTGCTGCCCGCCGCCGAGAAGTTGCGGCAGGAGGCGGGGGCCTCGGGCTTCGCGGCGGTCTGCGTCGGCGCCGCCGGGATGGCGACGCTCGGGCAGGAGCTGCGGGCCGTGCTGCCGCAGGCCCTGGCGGACGCCTTCGGGGTACGTGACCTGGCGCTCGCCACCGACGCGGTGACCGGATACGTGTGCGCGCTCGGGCAGCGGCCGGGCGCCGTCGTCGCGGCCGGTACGGGGCTGATCGCGCTCGGCGCGGACCCGGCGTCCGGAGACGGCTGGCGGCGGACGGACGGCTGGGGCCATCTGCTCGGCGACTGCGGGAGCGGGGCGTGGATCGGCCGGGCCGGGCTGGAGGCCGCGCTGCGGGCGCACGACGGGCGGCCCGGCGGCTCCGAGGCGTTGCTGCGGGCCGCCGAGGAGCGGTTCGGGCCGATCGGCGGTCTGCCGGGGCAGCTGTACCCGCGGACGGACCGGCCCGCGGTGCTGGCGTCGTTCGCGCCGTGCGTGGCGCGTGAGGCGGCCGGCGACCCGGTCGCGGCGGGGATCGTCCACCGGGCCGCGGAGCACATCGCGGACACGGCGGCGGCCGCCTGTCCGCCCGGGCCGGACCGTACCGTCGCGCTGACCGGCGGGCTGTTCCGGCTGGGCGAGGTGTTGCGGGCGCCGGTGCGGGCCGGGTTGGCTGCGCGGCTGCCGGACGCGGTGTGCGCGGAGCCGGAGGGCGGCCCGCTCGACGGGGCGCTGCGCCTCGCCGCCGCGCTGGCCACCGACGCGGTGCGGCTGCCGGTGGACGGTGCGCTGCTCCAGCTCGTCCGTCGCGGCAGGTGAGCGGCGCGTGCCGCCCGGGAGGGTCCGCGGCGCGGGCGCCGCGCCGGGGCACGTCCGGCACCCCGGCGGACCACCGTGACGCGCGGGATAAATCGGGACGGATACCTCCCGACCGAACCCTCCCCCGGCAGTGTGTCGGTACGAGGCGTTAGCATGCGGCGCCATGAGTTCCCCCACTGGGCCCGCACCTGGCTCGCCCCGCTTTGACGACGATTCTCCGAGCTCGGCGCCCGGCCTGCCCGTACGAATGCCGCGTCCCCGGCAGTCCGGCCGACACCGCAAGCCGGAGCCGGTCGCCGCACCCGAGGGCGCACCCGCCCTGGTGCTGGCCGTGCCCGGCACCCCCACCCCCGCCGCGCGTTCCCTGGCGGAGGAGGTCTGCAGCATCGCCCGTTCCGAACTGCCCGGCCTCGACGCCCGGATCGGTTACGTGGACGGTGACGGCGCGGACTTCCCGGCGCTGGACGCGGTGCTGGCGCAGGCCGGCGCCGAGCACAAGGCACGTGCCGCGCAGGGCGACGGCGCCGCCGGTCCGGCCGCGGTGGTCGTGCCGCTGCTGGCCGGTCCGGACAGTTCGCTGCTGCGGCGGATACGCCAGGCGATGATGAACAGCGGTTCCGGCGCCGAGCTGACGGACGTCCTGGGGCCGCACCCGCTGCTCGCCGAGGCGCTGCACGTCCGGCTGTCCGAGGCGGGGCTGGCCCGCGCCGACCGTGCCCGGCTGTTCACCGTCGCCACGGCGGCGGACGGCATCATCCTGGCCGCGGTGGGCGGCGAGGAGGCCGTGCAGGCCGCGGGGATCACCGGCATGCTGCTGTCGGCCCGCCTGGCGGTGCCGGTGCTGGCCGCCGCGCTGGATGAGGACGGGGCGATCTCGCGCACCGCGGAGCAGCTGCGGACGTCCGGTTCGCAGCAGCTGGCGCTCGCGCCGTACCTGATCGGCCCGGAGATCTCCGACGGGCTGCTGGGGGCGGCCGCGGCCGAGGCGGGGTGTGCGTCGGCGGAGGCGCTGGGCGCCTACGGGGCGGTCGGCCGTCTGGTGCTGTCGAACTACGCCGCCGCGGTGGGCATCACGCTGCGGCCCGCCGCCGGGGGCCCGCAGTACGCGCCGGCGCGCTGAGCCACGTGCCGGGCGGCCGACCGGCCGCCCGGAGCCGTAAGGGGCCGTTCCGCTTCGTGCGGGGCGGCCCTTCGCGCCGTCCGGGGCCGGACACGCCCCACGGCGGCACCGGCCCGACGTGCTGGAAGGGACCGGCCGCCGACGCTACGGTCGCCGGGAAGGCACCGGCCCGCCGGCCGGTCCGCACCGGAGGGAAGTTCCGATGTCCGCCGCCGAAGCGCCCCTGCCCGCCGTCGAGGTCGTCCGTTCCCTGTTCGCCGCCTACCTCGCGCAGGACCGCCCCGCCATGGAGCGGTTGCTCGCCGACGATTTCGTCTTCACCAGCCCGCACGACGACCACCTCGGCAAGGACGCCTTCCTCACCCGCTGCTTCCCGACCGCCGACCGGTTCCGGTCGTACGAACTGCTCGACACGGTGCCGGTGGGGGACGGGGAGGTGTTCGTCCGGTACGCGTACGAGCTGGTGGGCGGCGGGCACCACCGCAACGTCGAGGTGCTGACCGTGCGGGACGGGCGGATCGCCGAGACGCAGGTGTACTTCGGCGGCAGCTTCCCGCCGGGCTGAGCGGGCGCCCGCGGGAGATCTCAGGCGAAGACGACGCAGGAGGCCGCGGGGGCCGGCATCGAACCGGTGCGGGTGGGGACGCCGGTGGCGTGGTCGACGGTGAACCACGTGATGTCGCCGGAGCGTTCGTTGGCGGCGTAGAGGAACCGGCCGGTGGGGTGCATCGCCAGGTCGCGGGGCCAGCTGCCGCCGCAGGAGACGCTGGTGACCGGGGTCAGCTCCGCGCCGGAGACGTCCAGGGCGTGGACGCAGATGCGGTCGCGGCCGCGGACCGCGGTCCACAGGAACCGGCCGTCCGGGGAGACGACCGCGGCGGACGGATGGCAGGGCTCGGCGCCCGGGTCCCCGGGCTGGTCGCCGTCGGCGAACAGCGCGGTCTCCCCCAGCGGCGTCAGGGTGCCGTGTTCGGCGTCCCAGCGGCAGCGGGTGAGCGCCGGGGCGAGTTCGTTGACGACGTAGACGTGGCCGCCGCCCGGGTGGAAGGCGAGGTGGCGGGGGCCGCTGCCGGGGCGGAGGCGGACCTCGTCGCGGATCTGCGTCATGCCGGTGACGGGGTCGAGGCTGCAGCTGCGGAGCGAGTCGGTGCCGAGGTCGGCGGAGAGCAGCCGGGTGCCGCCGGGCGCGGCGTACACGGAGTGGGCGTGCGGGGTCTTCTGCCGCTCCGGGTCGGGGCCGCTGCCGTGGTGGGCGAGGACGGCGGCGGGCCCGCCGAGGGTGCCGTCCGGGCCGATCGGGAGCGTGCTGACGCTGCCGGAGGTGTAGTTGGCGGTGACGAGATGGCCGGCGGCCAGGGTGAGGTGGGTGGGGCTCGCGCCGCCCACCGGGACGGGCGGGGCGAGCAGCCGCGGGCCGTCCGGGGTGAGGGTGAAGGCGGCGGCCGCGCCGTGCTCGATCTCGCTGACCGCGTAGAGGCGCCTGCGGTCGCGGCTCGGGGCGAGGAAGGAGGGGTTGGCGACCTCCGCGGTGGTGTGCAGCGGGGTGAGCGCGCCGGTCTCCGGGTCGAGGGCGGCGGTGGTGATGCCCGCGCCGCCCGCCTGCGTGAACGATCCGATGTAGGCCCGCAGGCCCTGCTCCGTGGTCACCGCTGTGCCGCCTCTCGTCCGGTCGCCCGCCGCCCCCGCGCGGGGCGGGGCACGGCGACGCTAACAGCCGGGGGCGGGGCGGGTGCGGGATTGCGGGCCGGGGGCGCGGACCGTACGGCCGGTGGGGTCAGGCCCCCGCCAGCGGGGCGCGCGGCGGGCTGGCCAGCGGGGCGGCGAGGGCCGCGAGTTTCTGCTCCAGGCCGTGCAGGTGGAGGAGCGGACCGTCGCCGGCGGCGGGCGGGGCGGGCGCGGGTACCGGGGCGGCGTGGCGGGCGGTCAGGGCCTCGACGGCGGCCTCGACGCGGCGCCAGGCGTCGGCGAGGCGGGCGTCGTGCGCGCCGTCGGGCCGCCCGGCGGGGGCGAGAGCCGCGAGGGCGGCGACGTCGTGGGCGCAGGCGTCCAGCAGGGCGAGGACCTGGCGGGCGCGCGCCTTGCGGTGGCGGAGCGGGTTGAGGGGGTGCACCAGCGGCGCGAGGGAGAGGCGGACCCTGCCGAGGAGGGCCTCCAGCTCACCGGCGCGCCCGGCCGGGTCCGCGTCGCACGCGCCGCCCAGGCGGGCGACGGCCTGGGCGGTGCACCCGTGGACGCAGCGGACGGCGCGCCGGATCCAGGCGTCGGTGGTGGCGTGGGTGGTGACGGGCAGCACCAGGACGACGGCCACGGCGGCGGCGAGGGCACCGACGCCGGTCTCGGTGAACCGCAGTGCGAGGAGCCCGGGGTGCAGGACGCCGAGGAGGCCGTAGAGCAGTCCGGCCATGACGGTCACGAAGAACATCATGGACGTGTACGACAGCGGCGCCGTGTAGAAGAGGCCGAAGACGCAGCCGGCGACGAGGACGGCGGTGGGCACGGGGGCGCCGTGCAGCGGGACGGCGAGGAGGAAGGAGGCGGCGATGCCGGTGACGGTGCCCAGGACCCGGCGGAAGCCGCGGACCAGGGTCTCGCCGCAGGACGCGGTGTTCACGAAGATCCACCAGACGGTGGCGACGGCCCAGTACCAGCGGTCGGCGGAGACGGCCTGACCGGCGGCGAGGGCGGCGGCGCAGGCCACGGTCGCCTGGACGGCCTGCCGGGTGGTGGTGCGGGCCAGTCCGCGGCCGGGCGGCGGCGGGGCGGGCGCGGGGGCCGGCCGCTGCCGGCGTTCGTAGCACCAGGCGCCGAAGCGGACCGCGGCGGCCACGGCGACGGCGACGGTCACCGCGGCGGTGAGCCGCGGCAGCTGGTGCGGCTCGGCGTGCAGGAACTGCGCCATGAAGAACATCATGAACGCGAAGACGCCGAGGGCGTGGCCGCGCGGGCCCCAGCGGCGCGCGTACACCCCGGCGCCGACGACGGCGAGGAAGGCCGCGTCGCGGACGAGGGGATGCCCGTGCAGCCCCGCCGCGAGGGCCAGAACGGGCAGGCCGACGGCGGGCAGCAGCGCGGTCGTACCGGCCTGGCCGCGGACGGTGGGGTCGGCGACGGTGAAGAGCACCAGCAGTGCGGCGAGTCCCCCGGCGATGGCCCCGGTGAGAGTGTGGACGGCCAGGCCCGCGACGGCGGTCGCCAGGCCGATGCCGAGTACGGCCCGGGTCGCGGCGCGCAGCCGCAGCCGCCCCGGGTCCGGGACCCACACCTTCCTCATCAGCAGTGTCATCCTCTTCAGCACCGCTTCCTCTCCGTACGTCTCGGGTGCGCGGGCGCGGCCGGCGGCCGTGCGCGCATGAAAAAGGCGCCGCGGAGTTCCGCAGCGCCATCGACGGAGCCATCTCACCATCCGACCGCCAGGTGGTTCAATAGATGCCGGATTCACTGGGCCATTGGTACAGCCAGAAGGGGAATATTTGGTTCCGGAGGAGGCCAACGGCCGAGCCGGGAAGCCGGGGCGCGCCGCCCCCGGAACGGGCGGCGAACGGGCCCCGCAGGCACCCGGACGGGCACGGCGGCGACACCCCGCACCCCGCCCCGCCGCCGACATCTCCTGAACACGGCCCATCAGGACGCCGCCCCGCCCCGTCCCGCCGCGAACCTCTTCTTTCCGCAGGCCAGTCGCGAAGTGACCGGAATGGGAACACCCGCTCCGGGCAGGAGGGTTGACGGTCCGTTCCACACACCGTGACGATGCTGCGGGCTGCAGAGCGCTCCCCCGCGCCTCATATGTTCACTCCCTGAATCAGGAGGGCTTCATGCCCACTCCCCCCACACCTGACCGGTCCTCCGGCCCCCCGCGCCGCGCCGTGCTGGCGACGATGGCCGCCGCGCTGCCGCTGTCCGGTCTGCCGTCCACCGCCTGCGCCGCCCCACCGCCGGCCGCCCCGCGCGGCCCGGCCGGTCCGCTGCCCGGCGGCGGCGACCTCGGCGAGAACGTCCTCGTCTTCGACCCGGCCACGCCCGGCATCCAGGGCAAGCTCGACGCGGTCTTCCGTCAGCAGGAGAAGGCGCAGTTCGGCACCGGCCGCTACGCGCTCCTGTTCAAGCCGGGCACCTACGACGGGCTCAACGCGCAGCTCGGCTTCTACACCTCGATCGCGGGTCTGGGCCTGTCGCCGGACGACACCACGATCAACGGCGATGTCACCGTCGACGCGGGCTGGTTCGACGGCAACGCCACCCAGAACTTCTGGCGTTCCGCGGAGAACCTCGCGCTGAAGCCGGTGAGCGGCACCAACCGGTGGGCGGTCGCGCAGGCCGCGCCGTTCCGGCGGATGCACGTCAAGGGCGGGCTGAACCTCGCGCCCGACGGGGACGGCTGGGCCAGCGGCGGCTATCTCGCCGACTGCCGTATCGACGGCACCGTCGAACCCCGCTCGCAGCAGCAGTGGTACACCCGCGACAGCGCGCTCGGCGGCTGGCAGGGCGCCGTGTGGAACATGGTGTTCTCCGGCGTCGAGGGCGCCCCGGCGCAGAGCTTCCCCGACCCGCCGTTCACCACGCTCGACCACACCCCGGTCTCCCGCGAGAAGCCGTTCCTGTACCTCGACGGCGAGGCGTACAAGGTGTTCGTCCCCGAGAAGCGGACCGACGCACGCGGCACCAGCTGGGGCAGCGGCACACCCCGGGGCACCTCGCTGCCGCTCGACCGGTTCTACGTGGCGAAGCCGGACACCGACGCGGCGACCCTCAACGCCGCGCTCGACCAGGGGCTCCATCTGCTGCTGACGCCCGGCGTGTACCACCTCGACCGCACCGTCGAGGTCAACCGCCCCGGCACCGTCGTACTGGGCCTGGGCTACGCCACGCTGATACCGCGGAAGGGGGTCACGGCGCTGAAGGTCGCCGACGTCGACGGGGTGCGGCTCGCCGGGTTCCTGCTCGACGCCGGGCCGGACAACTCCCCCGCCCTGCTGGAGGTCGGCCCCGAGGGCGCGTCGAAGGACCATGCGGCGAACCCGACGACGGTGCAGGACGTGTTCGTCCGCGTCGGCGGCGCCGGGCCCGGCAAGGTGACCTGCGCGATCGTGATCAACAGCAACGACACCGTCATCGACCACACCTGGGTGTGGCGCGCCGACCACGGCGAGGGCGTGGGCTGGGACGTCAACCGCGCGGATTACGGCGTACGCGTCAACGGCGACCGGGTGCTGGCGACCGGTCTGTTCGTCGAGCACTTCAACAAGTACGACGTCCACTGGCGCGGCGAGCGGGGCCGCACGATCTTCTTCCAGAACGAGAAGGCGTACGACGCACCGAATCAGGCGGCGGTCCAGGACGGCGACACCAAGGGCTTCGCCGCCTACCTCGTGGACGACAAGGTGACCGAGCACGAGGGCTGGGGCCTGGGCAGTTACTGCTTCTACCAGGTGGACCCGACGATCCGGCAGGACCACGGCTTCGCGGTGCCGAAGGCGCCCGGTGTGAAGCTGCACGGGCTGCTGGTGGTGTCGCTGGGCGGCAAGGGCCAGTACGAGCATGTCGTCAACGGCACCGGCGCGCCGACGTCGGGCGAGACGACGGTGCCGTCCACGGTGGCCTCCTACCCCTGAGCCGGGGCCGGGAGCGCGGCGGGCGGCCCTCCGGACGGGCGGGGTGCGGTGTCTCATCTTCCCGCCGGAGAAGCGCCGACTCCGTTCGGACCGGCTCAGGTTGCTCGGGTTCAGCCTGCGACGGCCGTTCCGCCGCCGCCCGGCGGGTGCCGCGGGCGTTCACGGAGACGCTGCGGTACCGGCCGCCGGTCCAGATGCTCATGCGCTCGCTCACCCGGCCGCACCACGTCGGCGGACGCCCCGCGAGGCGTAGCCCCTACCGCCTCTCCACCCGCCCGAAAGGCCCCCATGTCCCGTACCGCACTGCTGCTGATGGACCTTCAGCTCCGCACTGTCGCCCATGCGCCGGAGGGCTACCTGCCGCATGCCGTGCAGGCGCTCGGTGCGGCGCGTGCCGCCGGTGTCCCGGTGATCCATGTGGTGCTCCGGCTGCGCGACGGTCACACCGACGCGCACCCGCGCAACAAGACCTTCGGCGCCCTGCCGTCCGGCCTCTTCACGCCCGGCGACCCCGATGCGGCGATCCATCCCGACGTCGCCCCTGCCGAAGGGGAGCTGGTCGTCCACAAGAACCGTGTCAGCGCCTTCGCCGGGAACGACCTGCGGCAGCTACTGGCCGTCCAGGACCTCACCCATCTCGTGCTGGCCGGGATCGCCACCGGCGGCGTCGTCCTGTCCACCGCCCTCCAGGCCGCCGACCTCGACCACCGGGTCACGGTCCTCTCCGACGCGTGCGCCGACCCCGACCCGGAGCTGCACGAGACGCTGCTGCGCTCGGTGCTCGCCCGGCGCGGGGAGGTCACCACCGTCGGCGCCTGGGCGCAGCGCCCGGATGCCTGAGGGCGGGCCGGGAGAGCGGCCGTTGCTACAGTCCCCGGGACGGATCCCGCCCCTGGAAAGGCCCTCAAGCATGGCCGTGGACGCCTTGGACGCAAAGATTCTGGGGTTGCTGCTGGAGGCGCCGCGGACCAGTGTGCGGGAGTACGCCCGGCTGCTGGGTGTCGCCCGCGGGACCGTCCAGGCACGGCTGGACCGGCTGGAGCGGGACGGCGTGATCACCGCCTACGCGCCGCGCCTCTCCCCCGCCGCGCTGGACCATCCGATGCTGGCGTTCGTCCACATCGAGGTGGAGCAGGGGCATCTGGAGGAGGTCGCCGACGCGCTGGCGGAGGTGCCGCAGATCATCGAGGCGTTCTCGACGACCGGGGGCGGCGACCTGCTGGCCCGGGTGGTGGCACGGGACGCGGAGCATCTGGAGGACGTCATCCAGCGGCTGATCAGCCAGCCGGGCGTGGTCCGCACCCGCACCGAGGTGGCGCTGCGGGAGCGGGTGCCGCACCGGATGCTGCCGCTGGTCCAGGACGTCGGCGGGACGGAGCGGGGGCGCTGAGCCCGGGCGCCCCCGACCGGACACGCCGGCGGGCCGCACCCGGCGGGCCGCACCCCGGCCCGGCCCCCGTCCCCGGGCCCGGCCGCCGCACCCGGCGCCGGTGGAAACCCGGTTGCCGCCGTCCCGCTCCGGCGGAAGACTTCCGGCATGACCGACCAGGATCCGCACCGCTCCTCCGCCATCGCCACGCTGTTCTCCGGCGGACGGCTCACCGCGATTCCCCGGAAGACCGCGCGCCGCGAGCAGCTGCTCACCCACCTCGCCACGACGCTCTTCGAGACGGACCGCTCGTACAGCGAACGCGAGGTCAACGAGGCGCTGTCGACCGTGCACGACGACTGCTCGGCGCTGCGCCGCTACCTCGTCACCGGCGGACTGCTCTCCCGCACCCGGGACGGCAGCAGCTACCGGCGCGTGACGGACTGACGGAGCTCACTTCCGGGCGCGGCTCGGCTGGACGCGCTTGGGCTCGCCCTTCATCTTCGGGTGCTCGGGCGGGTAGGGCAGATCGCCGAGGCCGTGGTCGCGCTCGTCGCGGGCGGCCAGCTCCAGCGCCTCGTCCAGCCGGAACGCCTCGTCGTCCATGGCGGCGTGCAGATCGCCGCGCTCCGCGAACCGGTCCGGCATGGTGGCGAGGTCGAAGTCCTCGGGGACGGCGTCGGGGACCTCCTCCCAGGTCAGCGGCGCGGAGACCGGGCCTCGGGCGGAGGGGCGCACGGAGTAGGCGCTGGCGATGGTGCGGTCGCGGGCGGTCTGGTTGTAGTCGACGAAGATCTTGGCGCCGCGTTCCTCCTTCCACCAGGCGGTGGTGATGCGGTCGGGGGCACGGCGCTCCAGCTCCCGGGCGACGGCGATGGCCGCGCGCCGTACGTGGGTGAAGTCCCACTCGGGGACGATCGGCACGAAGACGTGCATGCCCCGGCCGCCGGAGGTCTTGGGCCAGCCGGTCAGGCCGAGTCCGGCGAGGACGTCGCGGAGTTCGAGGGCGGCGCGGACCGCGTCGGCGTAGTCGGTGCCGGGCTGCGGGTCGAGGTCGATGCGGAGCTCGTCGGGGTGTTCGGTGTCGGCGCGCCGCACCGGCCAGGGGTGGAAGGTGAGGCAGCCGAGGTTGGCGGCCCACAGGACGGCGGCGGGTTCGGTCGGGCAGATCTCGTCGGCGTAGCGGCCGCTGGGGAAGGCGATGCGGCCGGTGGGGATCCAGTCGGGGAGGTTCTTCGGGGCGCGTTTCTGGAAGAAGGACTCGCCGGTCACGCCGTCCGGGTGGCGTTGCAGGGTGGTCGGGCGGTCGCGCAGGGCGCGCAGGATGCCGTCGGAGACGGCGAGGTAGTAGCGGGCGACATCGCCCTTGGTGAAGCCGCGCTCGGGGAAGTAGACCTTGTCCGGGTGGGTCACCCGGACCGTCCGTCCGCCCGCCGTCAGCTCCAGTGCGTCTGCCATGGGGCCACGCTAAGGGCGCCGTGGCGGGGCCGCCCGGCGGGCGGCCGGCGGCCCGTCGCCGGAGAATCCGGTGTATGGACCTTCCGGTGATGCCGCCCGTGAAACCGATGCTCGCCAAGAGCGCCGCGACCATCCCGCCGGGCCTCCTCTACGAGGCGAAGTGGGACGGCTTCCGGGCGATCGTCTTCCGTGACGGTGCCGAGATCGAGCTGGGCAGCCGCTCCGGCAAGCCGCTGACCCGCTACTTCCCGGAGGTCGTCGAGGCGCTGCGGGCGCAGGTGCCGCGGCGGTGTGTGCTGGACGGGGAGATCGTCATCGCGCGCGAGGGACGGCTGGACTTCGACGCGCTGCTGGAGCGGATCCACCCCGCGGACTCCCGGGTACGTCACCTCGCCGAGGTGACCCCGGCGAGCTTCGTCGCGTTCGACGTGCTGGCGCTCGGCGACACCTCGCTGATGCCCGAACCGCAACAGGCGCGGCGGACCGCGCTGGTGGCGGCGTTGCGGGACGCGGCGGCGCCGGTCTTCACGGCGCCCGCGACCGACGACACGGAGCGGGCGCGGGAGTGGTTCGAACGGTTCGAGGGCGCCGGTCTCGACGGCATCGTCGCCAAGCCGCCGCGGTCGCCGTACCGGCCCGGTGAACGGGTGATGACCAAGGTCAAGCACGAGCGGACCGCGGACTGCGTGGTGGCCGGGGTGCGGCACCACAAGAGCGGCCCGGTGGTCGGCTCGCTGCTGCTGGGTCTGTACGACGGTGCCGGGCGGCTCCAGCACGTCGGGGTGTGCGCGTCGTTCCCGATGCGGCGGCGCCAGGAGCTGATGGCGGAGCTGGAGCCGCTGCTGATGGAGTCGGTGGCCGGGCATCCGTGGGAGGCGTGGACCAGCGAGGAGGCGCAGGCGTCCGGGCGGCTGCCGGGCGGCCCGAGCCGGTGGACCGGCTCCAAGGATCTGTCGTGGCTGCCGCTGCGCCCCGAACGGGTCCTGGAGGTGGCCTACGACCACATGCAGGGCGACCGCTTCCGGCACACCGCGCAGTTCCGCCGCTGGCGCCCGGACCGCGCACCGGAGAGCTGCACCTACACGCAGTTGGCGGAACCGGTGCGGTACGACCTCGGGGAGGTGCTGGGGGAGACGCCCCGCGCCTGAGCGCGCGATCCCGCTTTGGTCCAGACCTCTTGACGAGAGGTCTGGACCAACTTAGTTTGTTGGCCGCTGCGCAGCCGCACATGCCGCCCGGACCGCACCGCCGGTCCGCCACCGCGGGCCACCGCTCGCACGGACGAGGAGCCGCCATGTCCGGTCGTCGCACATCACGCCTGCTGGGGGCCGGTCTGGCGCTGGCCGTCGCCGCCCCGCTGCTGGCCGCCGCCGCACCCGCCACCCCTTCCGCCGCGTCCGCCCCCTCCGCACCCCGGGCCGCCGCCGACTGCGGGGTGAAGTCCAAGCCCGCCGGGAAGGTCGTCCAGGGCTACTGGGAGAACTGGGACGGTGCGGCCAACGGCGTGCACCCGCCGCTCGGCTGGATCCCGATCACCGACTCCCGGATCGCCGCACACGGCTACAACGTCCTCAACGCCGCCTTCCCCGTGGTCCTCTCGGACGGCACCGCGCAGTGGGAGGACGGGATGGACGCGACGGTGAAGGTGCCGACGCCGGAGGAGATGTGCCAGGCGAAGGCCGACGGCATGACGGTCCTGATGTCGATCGGCGGGGCCACCGCGGGCATCGACCTCAGCTCGCAGGCGGTCGCCGACAAGTTCGTCGACACCGTCGTCCCGATCCTGCAGAAGTACCACTTCGACGGGATCGACATCGACATCGAGACGGGCCTGTCGGGCAGCGGCGACATCAACAAGCTCTCGCCCTCGCAGGCCAACCTGATCCGCATCATCGACGGCATCCTCGCCAAGATGCCCGACGGCTTCGGCCTGACCATGGCACCGGAGACCGCCTACGTCACCGGCGGCAGCGTCACCTACGGCTCGATCTGGGGCGCGTATCTGCCGATCGTGAAGAAGTACGCGGACAACGGCCGGCTGTGGTGGCTGAACATGCAGTACTACAACGGCAGCATGTACGGCTGCTCCGGCGACTCGTACGAGGCGGGCACCGTCGAGGGCTTCACGGCGCAGACCGACTGCCTGGACAAGGGGCTGGTGGTGCAGGGCACGACGATCAAGGTGCCCTACGACAAGCAGGTCCCGGGGCTGCCGGCCCAACCGGGCGCCGGTGGTGGCTACATGGCACCCGGTCAGGTGTCCCAGGCCTGGCAGCACTACGACAACGGCCTCAAGGGCCTGATGACCTGGTCGGTCAACTGGGACGGCTCCAAGGGCTGGACCTTCGGCGACAACGCCAGGTCACTCCAGGGGCGCTGAGCCGGGATCCGGCCGACGGAACATCGTTCAGGCGGTCGGCTTCTTGGCCGCCCAGGCGGTCACGTTGAGCTTGTGGTTGTCGACGGCGTCGTCGAGGGATATGACGCTGTGGGAGTTGCTGCCGGTCGGGGAGGCCTGAAGGTACTTGGCCTTCGCGGCGTTCGCACCGCTGTGGGTCCACTCGATGTTGGCGTAGGCGGCCTTGCCCGGCTTGAGGGTCACCTCGTGGACACCCGGGTTCTTGGCGTAGTAGGTGTCGCCGTGGTGCACGACGGTGTTGATCGCCGTGTGGCCCTTGCCCTCCAGGGCGAGGCCAGGGTAGCCCTGGAAGGTGCAGGTGCTCTTCCCGGTGTTCTTGGCCACCAGGTAGAAGCCCGCGTGCATCATCCCGGCGGAGCCCTCGGGCAGCGGCGCCTGGGAGACCTTGAGGGTGCCCGGGGCGCAGGCGGCGGTGGCGGTCGCGCCGGCCGGGGACGCCGAGGCGACACCCGCGCCCGTGACGGCAGCCACGGCGACGGCGGCCGAGGCGAAGGCCGCGATACGCAGACCACGCATGTACATCATCTCCTGTTGTTTCGGGGGTTGTTCCGGGGAGACGGGCGGGGCGGGTGGTGACTTCCGGTGAACCGGCGACCCCGCGCGGCTGCCCCGCAGCGTGAGTCTGCCGGTGCTTTCTAAAGATCGGCTAACACTCCGCTAACGCCGCCGCGTTATCCGAAGTCGGCCGCCAACGCGAAGGGCCCGCACGCGACTTGACGTCACGGGCGGGCCCTGGCTCCGTCCGGTCACCCGCCCCGGACGGCGCCCGCTACTTCTTGAAGCCGTAGTCCATCAGCTTCTTGGCGTCCGCCGTGCGGTTGGCGACCGACGAGGACGTCAGGACGGTGCCGACGACGGTCTTGCCCCCGCGGGTGGCGGCGAAGACGAGGCAGTACTTGGCCTGCGGACCCGAGCCGGTCTTGACACCGATGGCGCCCGAGTAGCTGCTCAGCAGGTTGTTGGTGTTCTGCCACGACATGTAGCGGTAGCCACCGCTCTTGGTGGTCACCGTCTGCTTCGTCGCCTTGGTCTTCACGACCGTACGGAACGTGGAGTACTTCAGCGCACTGCTCGCCAGCTTCGACAGATCGCGGGGCGTCGAGTAGTTGGCGCCGTTGCTTATGCCGTCGAACGAGTCGAAGTGCGTGTTCTTCATGCCCAGGCTCTTGGCCGTGGCATTCATCTTGCCGATGAACGACTTCACCCGGGCGGCCCGGGTGGAGCCGCTGCCGAACTTGTCGGCGAGGGCATACGCCGCGTCACAGCCGGACGGCAGCAGCAGGCCGTACAGCAGCTGGCGGACGGTGACCTTGTCGCCCACGATCAGGCGGGCCGAGGAGGCGCTGTTGCGGACGATGTAGTCGCTGTACGCCTTCTGGATCGTGACCTTGGAGTTGAGGTTCAGGCCCTTCTGGGCCAGCACCACCCGGGCAGTCATGATCTTGGTGGTGGAACCGGTGGAGCGACGGGTGTCGGCGGCCTTGGTGTAGAGCGCCTTG
This sequence comes from Streptomyces sp. NPDC014733, assembly GCF_043083385.1. Classification (NCBI taxonomy): domain Bacteria; kingdom Bacillati; phylum Actinomycetota; class Actinomycetes; order Kitasatosporales; family Streptomycetaceae; genus Streptomyces; species Streptomyces sp. NPDC014733. The sequence continues at coordinate 280,066 of NZ_JBIBYO010000004.1, forward strand.
CCCGTGGCGTTGTTCATCACGAAGCCGCCCTTGGCGACGATCGACGGCGCCTTGGGGGCGGCCGCCTGCGCCGGTGCGGCGAACACACCGGCGGACAGGACGGCACCGGCGGTCACGACTGCCGCACCGGACCGCCGCATACCATTGATACCAATTTTCAAGGTTTTGTACTCCAAATACCCTTGCTGTGCGGCCACATGGGAGGACCGCTCACTCACAGGACATGCGACGCGACTGTATGGATGCATGTCCTGACGCATTTTTTACCATCCGTGAATTCCCGGGGCGCACGGAAGAGGGGCGGAATTCCCCGGCACGGACACCGGAAAGGAACCTGGAGTCCGTTATGCGGGGAAAGTGACCACGGGCTTGACGACCGCACCGTGGTGGGCCGCATCGATCGCCTCGTTGATCTTCTCGACCGGGAAGGCGGTGATCAGCCGGTCGAAGGGAAAACGCCCTTCGCGGTGGAGCGCGATCATCCGCGGAATGAATTCGTGCGCGTCCGCATCGCCCTCGACCACGCCGACCAGGGAGCGTCCGAACAGCAGGTGTCCCTGGTCGATGGTGAGTTCGTTGTCCACCCCCTGGAAGCCGACGGTGGCGCAGACGCCCGGCGAGGCCAGGCACTCCAGGGCCTGGCGCAGCGTGCCGGCCAGCCCGATGCACTCGACGGAGTGGTCCGCCCCGCCGCCGGTGAGCCGCACGATCTCCGCGGCGGCGTCGGCCGCGGCGGGGTCGAGGGCGTGGGTGGCGCCCAGCTCCAGGGCGAGGGCGCGCCGTTCGGGGCGGGGCTCGACGGCGACGATCGTGGTGCATCCGGCGACCTTCGCGGCCATCACCGCGGAGAGGCCGACGGAGCCGGCGCCGAACACCGCGAGGGAGCTGCCGGGTGCCGGATCGAGGCTGTTCAGGACCGCGCCCGCGCCGGTCTGCACCCCGCAGCCCAGTGGGGCCAGCAGCTCCAGTGGCAGGTCGTCGTCGACCCGGACGAGGTTGCGTGGCGAGGTGACGATCTGCCCGGAGAAGGACGACTGCCCGAAGAAGTGGCCCCGGAGGGGGGTGCCCTGGGACCTGTAGGCGGTGGTGCCGTCGCCGCGGGCGCCGCTGAAGTTCAGCTCCATCAGCTTGCGGCAGTGGACGTACAGCCCGGCCTCGCAGCGGACGCACTCCCCGCAGTAGGCGTAGCTGAGGACGACGCGGTCGCCGACCGTCACGCCCGTGACGTCCGGGCCGACCTCCTCGACCACGCCCGCGCCCTCGTGCCCGAGGACGTACGGCAGCTGCCCCTCCTCGGCGGTGGCCATCACGCCCAGGTCGGTGTGGCAGATGCCGGAGGCGACGATCTTCACCCGCACCTCGTCCGCCCGGGGCGGCGCCACGTCGATGGTCTCGACGGAGAGCGGCGCACCGGTGGCGCGCAGGACGGCAGCGGTGGACTGGGGCATCGGGCAGCTCCTCTGATCGGGCAGTCGGGGACGGCCGGGGAGGGCGCACGCGGAGTGCGGGGCGGGTGACGCCGCCCGGAGCGCGGAGAGGGGATGGTGCGCGGAAGCGCGCCCGCACGCGCGGGCGGCGTGGACACCGTGCACCCACCGGCCGTCACCATGAGTAACACATCAACTCCTGCCGATCCAGGTGGTGTTCGGCCGACAGGACACTGCGGGGGGCCGATTCCGTACGCCGGATCCGCCCGCGCCGCGCCGGCGGCCGGTCCGCGCGCCCCCGGTCCGCCCCGCGCGCCCCCGGCCACCGGCTCTGTGCGGCGGAAGGACCGCATGCCATGCTGAGGCATCCGCAGGTCAGGGCAGAGGTGGGGAGAGTTCATCAGCGTGAGCGCAGGTATACGGCGGGGCGCAACCGGCGTCTGGGACCGCTTCGCGGCATCCGACCCCGGGTTGCTGCGGCTGATGGCGGGGCTGCGCACGGTCGCGGCCATCGCGCTGACCCTGGCGGTGCTGACGGTGCTCGGCACCGACATGACGCACACCGTCGCGGGGGCGATGACCGCGATGGTCGCCACCTTCGCCATCAAGGAGAAGCAGGTCCGCGACCAGGCGGTGACGCTGGCGCTGGGGCTGCCCGTGGCGCTGGCGGCGGTGGCGCTCAGCACGCTGCTCAACTCCCGCATCGTCACGGGTGACGCCTTCTTCATCCTGCTGATCTTCGCCGCGGTCTACTGCCGCCGTTTCGGCGACCGCGGCACCGCGCTGGGGCTCATCGGCTTCCAGATCTACTTCGTCTCGCTCTTCGTCGGCGCGTCCGTGGACGGGCTGCCGATGCTCTGTCTGACGCTGGTACTCGCCTTCGCGTGCAGCGCGGTCGTGCGGTTCGCCGTCGTACCGGAGACGCCGCAGCGCATCCTGCGGCGGCTGCGGGACGCGTTCCGGGCGCGGCTGGCGCAGCTGGTGGCCAGTCAGCTGGAGCTGCTGGACGCCGGGCCGGAGGAGCTGGACGGGGTCGTCGCCGATCTGCGCGAGCGCACCGCCCGGCTGCACGAGGCCGCCCTGATGATCCAGGACCGGCTGGAGGAGGGCACCCGGGACACCGCGTCCGCGGCGCTGCTGGAGCGGCGTATCGCGGACGCCGAGATCGCCACCGAGCGGCTGGGGGTTCTGCTGCTCAACGCGCGCAGCGCGGAGCGCGCCAACACCCTGACGCTGCATCTGCCGGATGCGACGGTGGCGACGTCGGGCCCGAACCTCATCGCCGCGGACGACAAGGTCACCGCCACCCTCCGCCGCGACCTCCACGCCCTGCACCACCTCGTCTCGCACCCGACCACCGCCGACCGGGGCACCGCCGTTGCGCATGTCCGCAACCGTCTGCTGGGCTACCGCGACGAGGAGAAGCTGCCGCGCGCCTCGACCGCGGTCCAGGACGTCTTCCGCGGTCTCGGTGAGGTCGCCCGCGCCGTGCTGGGTCTGCGGCTGGCGCTCGACGGGCCGCAGGACGAGTCCAACGACTCCCCTGCGACCACCCGCTCCCGGGAGGAGTTCGACGCGGAGGACGTGGCGCTCGCGGGTGCCGAGGAGGAGCCGGAGGAGGACCGTACGGGTCTGCAGCGGCCCACCACCCGCGCCGCGTGCCAGGTGGCGGTCGGCTCGGTGCTGGCGATGGTCGGCGGGGAGTTCCTCTCCTCCCAGCGCTGGTACTGGGCGGTCCTCACCTGCTGGGTGGTCTTCCTCAACACCGCCTCCACCGGCGAGATCCTGGTGAAGGGCTACCGCCGGGTGGTCGGCACGGTCCTCGGGGTGATCGCCGGTGTGGCGCTGGCCGGTCTGGTCGGCGGCCACACCTGGATCGCGTTCGCGCTGTTGCTGCTCTTCATCTTCGCGATGTTCTTCACCGCTCCCCTGTCGTACGCGCTGATGTCGTTCTTCGTCACGGCGATGCTGGGGATGCTCTACACCTTGCTGCACACCTACAGCCTCGACGTGCTGGTGCTGCGGATCGAGGAGACGGCGCTGGGGGCGGTCTGCGGGATCATCGCCGCGATGGTGGTGCTGCCGGTGCACACCGACAGCCGCACCGACGAGCTGCTGGGTACCGTCCTGGACCGGCTCGGCGACGTGGTGTCGGCGGCGGTGGAACAGCTCTGCGGCGGCCCCGCCTCGGATCTGCTGGGCCGGGCGCGGGATCTGGACACCGCGCTGGACGACCTGCGGGCGTCCACCAAGCCGCTGACCCATCCGATCACCCCGCTGCGCGGGCGGCGCCGTACCGCGCGCTATCTGGTGGCGCTGCTGGAGACCTCCGCGTTCCACGCCCGGTCGCTGGCGGCCACCGCCGAGCTGGTGCCGGACAGCCGGAACGTCGCCGCCGACCCGCGGCTGGGCCGCGCCGGGCAGCGGATCGCCCGCAACATCGAGGTGGTCGCCGCCCATGTCCGCGACGAGCCGACCGGGGCCAAGGTCGGCGCCGGCGCCAGCATCGCCGCGATCCTGAAGGAGGAGGGCAGCCGCACCCCGCCGACCGGTTCGGTCGCCTCCCGCGTGCTGCGCCACCTCCAGCGCGTCGACGAGGGTGTGGTGGGTCTGGCCCGTCCTCTGGGCGTGCCGGTGGACGACGGCACGGAGCCGCAGCCGGCCGGCCTGCGGGAGTGAGGCGCGTACGGGGAAGGGAGGCGGGGCGGGTCCGGTGGGCCCGCCCCGCTTCCCGTTTCCGTACGGCTAGGACCGGCGGCGGGGCGCCCCGCGGCGGGCGCTCTTCGCGCCGCCGGGGCGGGCGGGGCGGCCCTTGGCGGTGCCGCGGCCCCGGCCGGCGGTGCCGGTCTTCTTCGCGGCGCCGTCCTGGCCCTTGCCGCCGTCCTTGCGGCGGCCGGTGGACGTACGGTCCTCGGCGGCGCGGGCGGCGGGACGGCCGCGGGTGCTGTTGACGGTGCGGCCGCGGACGATGCCGATCATGTCCTCGACCAGCTCGGCCGGGTCGTCCTTGGGCCAGGACAGGCCGACGCCGGAGACCGGGGCATCGGTCAGCGGCCGGTAGGTGAGGTCGCGGCGGTGGTGGAGGCGGGCCAGCGACTGCGGGACGGCGAGCAGCCCGATCCCGGCGGCGACCAGCTCGATCGCGTCGGCGGTGGTCTCCGGGCGGGTGAACGCCTCCTCGCCGGGTGGCGTCTGCCAGCCGAGGGTGTCGTCGAGGGGGTGCAGCACGGTCTCCTCGGCGAGATCGGCCGTGGTGACCTCCTCGGCGGCGGTGAGCAGATGGTCCTTGGGGACCACGACGACGGTCGTCTCGGTGTAGAGCGGGATGGCGTGGAGATCGTCGCCGTCGACGGGCAGCCGGACGAAGCCCGCCTCCGCCTCACGGGCGCGCAGCGTCGCCTGCGCGTCGGCGGCGGGCACCGGTACGAGGGTGAGCGGGACATCCGGCAGCCGTTCCTGCCAGATCCGCACCCATTTACCGGGGGTCACGCCGGGGACGTACACGAGGCGGAACGACGGGGATACTTCCGAGCCTGTCACGCCGCAAGGGTATCCGGTCGTGGTCGGCGGCCGTCCCGGCGCTCGATACCCTTGACCTCATGAAGTCCCAGCAGACCACCCAGACCATGAAGCCCGCGACGGCGGCCAAGAAGCTGGGCGTGTACCTCCAGGCCACGCCCGCCGCATTCCAGGAGGGCACCGTCTCGCGCGCGGAGCTGAACGCGCTGCAGGCCGAGCCGCCGCAGTGGCTGGCGGACCTGCGCCGCAACGGCCCGCACCCGCGTCCGGTGGTGGCGGCCAAGCTCGGCGTCTCCATCGCGGGCCTGGCCCGGGGCGGCGTCACCGAGCCGCTGACCACCGAGCAGATCGACGCGCTGAAGCAGGAGCAGCCCGAGTGGCTGGTGCGCGAGCGCGCCACCCAGGCCGAGGTGCGCAAGGAAACCGTGCGCATCAAGGAGAAGCAGGCGGCGGAGCGAGCGAAGAAGGAAGCCGGGGACGCGCGGTCCTGAGCCCCGGTCGCGTCGCCGGGCTCCCCGTCCGGCGGCGCGACCGCTGCGCTCAGGCCGACCGCTGCCAGCGGATGCGGGTGGCGCACACCGCGACCACCAGCGCCGAGGCGGCGACGGCCGACATCCCCCAGACCAGTCCGGCGGCGCCCGCCAGGAAGCCGATGAACGGCGGTCCGGCGAGCAGCCCGGTGGTGCCCATGGCGGCGACGAGCGTGAGGGCGTCGGAGCCCTGCCGGGCCGCGGCGACGTAGACGCACGGGGTGACCGCGGCGACGCCCAGACCGACGCAGGCGAAACCGAGCAGCGCCGGGAGGACACCGCCGCTCAGCAGGGCGAGGGCGAGTCCGGTGCCCGCGACGGTGGCGCCGACGCGGACGACCCGGCCGTCGCCGAAGCGGCTGCGCCAGCCGTCGGCGAAGAGCCGCGCCACCACCATCATTCCGGAGACGACGGCGATGCCCAGCGGGGCGATCTCCGCGGAGGCGTGCGTCACGTCGGTCATGTAGAGCGCGGACCAGTCGTTCATGGCGCCCTCGGTGATGGTGCCGAACACCATCGCGCAGCACATCCACAGCACCATCGCCGTCGGCAGCCGCCGGACGCCCCGTGCCCGCTCCGCCTTCGGCGTCTCCTCCGGCTTCGCGTCCTCCCGCAGCAGCCGCGGCGCCGCGAACGCGACCAGGGCGAGCAGCAGGACGGCGGCGACGGTGAAGTGCGCGGCCACGGACGGGGTGAGCGCGTGGGTGGCGGAGGCCAGCAGCGCCGCGCAGAGGGAGCCGCCGCTGAAGACGGCGTGCAGCCGGGCCATGGCGGTGCGCTCGTGCGCGGCCTCCAGCGCGGCGCCCTGGGCGTTCATCGCGACGTTCAGACAGCCCACCAGGACGCCGTCCACGCACATCACCGCCAGGGCCGCCGGGTAGTTCGGCGCGGCGGCCAGGGCGAGCAGCGCCGCCGCCAGGCCGAGGGCGGCCAGCGGCGCCAGGCGGTGGGAGCCCAGGCGCCGCATCAACGCCGCGACCAGCGGGAACGACACCGCGGCGCCCACCCCGGCGGCCATCAGCAGCAGCCCGACCTCGGCGGTGTTCAGCCCGAGGTCGTGCTTGAGCTGCGGCAGCCGCGCGGTCCAGGTGGCGTACTGGAAGCCGAGGCAGCAGAAGAGCGCGGCGATGGCGCACAGGGCGCGGCGGAACGGGTCGTCGAGTCGGAACACGCGATCAGCTCACTTCGTGGGGCGCGGCGGGGCGGTGGCGTGCGGGGCGCCGCACTCCGGGGTGGCCGGGGCGCGGGGGCAGGGGGCGGACCATGCGGACGGCGTCCGGCCCGTAGTCGGGGCCGGGGGCGGTTGCCCGGTGGTCGACGGCGAAGCCGCGGGCCGACCAGAAGGGGTGGCTGCCGCCGACGGCGATCAGGGAGATCTGTGTGTGGCCGCGGGCGGTGGCGGCGGCCGTGAGGCGGTGCAGCAGCAGCTGGGCCACGCCGCGGCGGCGGTGCGGCGGGGCGATGACCAGGTCGTGGAGGTGGAGGTTGCGGGAGGCGAAGGGGCGTTGTTCGGCGCGGGTGAGGTGCGGGTGGGTGTGGGGCGGGTAGGGCAGGGCCAGCAGATAGCCGGCGAGCCGGTCGCCGTGCTCGGCGACGAAGCAGGTCGCCGGGGAGGCGTCGGCCCGGGACCGGAGCGCGGCGCGGTCCTCGGAGAGGCCGAGCGGGGTGTAGGTCGCCGCCTCCAGGGCGGTCAGGGCGTCCCAGTCACCGTCGGCTAGATGCCGTATCCGCAGGTCAGGAACCATCTGCCGGAGACCTTTCGGGTGCGGCGGCGCCGTCGGTGACGCAGCTGTACGGGAGCGGGGCGAAGCCGTTGAACTCGCGGGTCATGTAGCTGAGCGCGTAGGCGCCGCTGGAGAGGATCCAGACGGGGTCGCCGGAGGCGGCGTCCGCGGGGACGGGCACGAGGTGGTCGGGCGAGAAGGCGTCGTCGCTGTCGCAGGTGGGCCCGGCGACGACCGCGGGCACGGTGCGGCTGCCCGGTCGGGTGGGGAAGACCAGGCGGTACTGGACGGCGTCCATCTCGTAGAGGCCGTTGAACTTGCCGCAGCTGAGGTAGAGCCAGTGGCGGGGTGTGCCGTCGGGGCCGCGGCGGGTGGTGAGGCGGCTGACGTGGGCGCGGATGGCGCCGTGGTCGGCGACGAGGTGGCGGCCCGGTTCGATACGGAAGTCCAGCGGGTGGCCCGCCTCGTCGGCCAGCCGCCGCATGCCCTCGCGGAGGACCGCGAAGATCTTGTCGAGCGGGGGGTCGAGGTCGCGGCCGTGCCGGTCGCGGTAGCCGAGGGCGGGCAGTCCGCCGCCGAGGTTGAGGTGGTCGAGGGTGATGCCGCGCTCGCGCAGGGCGGCGAGGACGGCGCCGAGGCGGTCGAGCGCGGTACGCCAGGCGTCGGCGGTCATCTGCTGCGAGCCGACGTGGACGGAGAGCCCGGCGGGGGTCGCTCCGGCGTCCCGGGCGGTCTCCAGGACACGCACGGCGTCCTCGGCGGAGCAGCCGTTCTTGCCGGTCAGGCCCCACAGGGCGCCGTCGCCGTCGGTGGCCAGGCGGCAGAAGACGCGGGCGCCGGGCGCGTGCGCGGCGAGGGCGGCGACGTCCTCGGTGCTGTCGGTGGCGAAGTCGGTGACGCCCAGCCGGTGGGCGTGGGCGATGTCCCGGTCGGATTTGACGGTGTTGCCGTAGTGGATGCGGGCGGGCGGCACCCCGGCGGCGAGGGCCTGGCCGATCTCGCGGGGTCCGGCCGCGTCGACGCCCGCGCCGCGCCGGGCGAGGTGGGCCAGGACCTCGTCGGCGGGGCACGCCTTCATGGCGAACCGGAGGTGGACGCCGGGGAGTTCGCGCAGCAGCGCGTCGTGGCTCTCCGCGATGCCGGTGAGGTCGAGGAGGAGGCGGTCGTCGTCGGCGGCGGCGAGGGCGGTGCGCAGCCGGGGGCCGGGGCCGGTCATCGGCGTCCTCGGTCCGGGCGGCCGGCGGCGGGCGGCAGGCCGGTGGCCGCGCTCGCCGCGACGAGGCTCCGCCAGACCTCGGTGAGCAGGGCGAAGTCCTCCATGTCGCGGCGGGCTTCGTCGAGCAGGCGGGCGCGGTGGGTGGCGAGGTGGTCGGCGAAGTCCGCGTACCGGCCACCGAGGCCGCGGTAGGAGCGGTCGAGGACGGTGAGCCGCCGCAGGTTCTCCGCCGGGTCGAGGTGGGCGCTCTCCCGGATGAAGAGGGCGATGTCGGCGGCGCGTACCCGGTCGTCCGCGTCGAGGAGGGCGGGCCCGGCGTGCGCCATCCGGTCGTAGACGTGGTGGAGGTACCGCATGGAGAGGAGGAATTTCACGAACCGCATCTGATACGCCTGAAATCCGGCGTCGGTGCGGCGTTCCCCGGTGTAGTAGTTGACGATATGGCGGTTGTGCAGCACGCCGGGGAGGGTGGCGCTGCGGGCGAGATGGAAGAGGAAATAGTCGCTGCCGATGGTGTCGGTGGCCGGGGGCAGCGGGACGTCTTCCTGAATGCGGTGGAATCCGATGTTGCACATGTCGACGTGCATGGGGTCGACAAGGGCCAACGTGGAATGGTCGCCGGTGAAAGGGTCGGTTCCGGCGCCGAGAAAGGAGACGTCCGCCAATTCCCTTTTCTCTTCTGCGGACCAGTTCTCGGGGGCCCACAGTCCGACGATGTCCCGGTAGATCGCGGGGTCGGTGGCGCGTATGTCGCCGATGTCGACGGAGAGTTCGCCGACGAAGGAGGCGCCGGCCATGACGACGGGTTTGCCGGCGTGGTGGGCGTCCAGGGAATTCTCGGTGACAGAGGCGGCCACGTCGCGGGCGGGTCTGCCGAGGGCGAGCAGTTCGTGGTGGATCGGGTAGACCGGTTCGCCGCGGTGGATCTGGTAGCGGCTGTCGGAGTCGCGCCGGTGGACGGAGCGGCAGCCGAGGGCGGCGGCGAGGAGGAAGGCGCGATTGGTGCAGGCACCGTAGGAGAGCCGGTCCGGGAGCATCAGGGCGAGCATCAGCTCGGGTTTGGGCAGCCCGGCGTGGTCGACGGCGCGGCGCAGGAAGGCGCGTTGGGCGGCTTCGTCGAGGTGGTGGACGGTGACGTGCGGCCCGGCGGCGGCGTGTGCGGCGCGGGCGTGGCGGGCGCGGTCCGGGGCGGCGGCGGAGTCGAGGATCAGCAGATCGACCTCGACGCCGAAGTGTTCGGCCGCGTAGGCCGCCTCCTCGCCGAGGGCGGTGAGGGTGGCGGTGCATTCCCGGTTGGTGGGAAGGGTCAGACAGATGCGGTCCATGCCCCGTCTCCGGTCGGCTGTGCGGTGGGATTTCCGTTCCAGGATTCGAGGCCCAGCAGTTTCGCGCCGAGCGGATTGAGCGTGGCCCGGCCGTAACGGAGCGATTCGTGCCGTACGGCGTCGCCGAGCAGCGTCGCATTCCATTCCGGGGTGCGCAGATGGCGCCAGGAAGCGATACGGGAGCGGCGCAGTTCCTCGTGGGATTCGAGGGCGGGCATCATCGAGAGGTACTGCACGGCGCGGACGCCGTCGGCGGAGATGTTGGGGGCGACGCCGTGGGCGAGTGCGCCGTTCCAGATCAGCAGGTCTCCGGCGCGCAATTCCGGGCGGACGACGGGGATTTCGGCGGGGTCGATCCGTGGCCTGATCGGGTCGCGGCCCGGTGGTTGGAGGGCTTTCCAGCGGTCGAAGTCGCGGAAGAGTTCCGGGGCGCACCGGAATCCGCCGGTTGCGGGGTCGGTGTCGTTGAGGGCGATGATTCCCTGGACGCGCTGGGGCAGGACGCCGAGGGAGGTGTCGATGTCCCAGTGGAGCTTGATGTCGAAGCCCCGGTCGGTGGCGGGGATCAGCGCGCGGTCGCGGTTCTTGACGTTGGGCGGGTTGAGGTTGAGGCGGTCCAGCGTCACCCAGAGTTCTTCGCAGTCCCAGACGTCGACGAACGCGTCGTGGACCCGCTGGGCCTGGCGGCTGTCCCAGAGGAGCTGGTGGTGGTATGCCTCGACGAAGCCGTAGATGTGCAGTTCGCGGTCGAGGTCCGAGCGGTAGGGGCGGTCCTCGTACCAGGTGTCGGGCCGGGTGGGGTCGAGGCCCTGGAAGTCCCAGGCGAAGTCGAGGAGCCGGGCCGCGGACGCGGCGGGGATCGCCTCTTCGACGACGACGTAGCCGTAGGTCTGCCAGTGGGTGAAGTCCGCTGCGGACAGCACCCGCAGCGGGCGGGTCTTGGTGAGGTCGCGCAGCGGGGTGCGGGCCAGGTAGGTGTCGGCGTCCTCGCTGAAGTAGGGGACGTCGCTGGCTGCGCGGTACAGGTGGCCGGGGGCCGGCATGTGTGCACTCCAAAGCTCGAAGGGCCGTTTCCCGGGGTCGCCGCACCGGGCCAGGTGGGGCGGGCGGCGGGTGCGGGAGGTCCCGGACGGGCGCGTCGGTGGCGGTGGGGGGCCGCGCGGGGCGCGGCGGCACGGACGGCCGTCGGTCGGGAGGGATACACGCGTGGAAGGAGTCGGTGCGGGGTGGAGACGGATGCGGTGGTCGGTTCCGGAGGGGGCGCCGCCCGTCGCCGGAGGACGGTGGGGTCGCCGAAGGCGGGTCAAGTGCCGGTGCGGGGCGTCGCGCGGCGCTCCGTACCGGGGAGAGGGCGGGCCTCCCGGGCAGCGGCGGCGGTCTGCCGCGCCTCCCGGGGCGAGTCACACACCCACCCCTTGCTTCACTCGCGCCCCACCAAACTGGACTAGACCACGGCAGCATGTCAACACGTGCCCAGTATTCGACGCAACGTCAATGAAGGGCAGGTGAGCGGCAGTTGAGCCCTCGCCCCGAAGGGGCGCCGGGGGCCGCCGGGGCGCGGGAGCAGACGCCGGGCGCACGGGCGGTAGCCACCGGATCCGGCAGCGGGCATCCTTGACAGCGGCAATTGGTACAGGCCAATATCCATTGGCCTGTACCAATGAACACCGTGGCGATGTGTCGGCACTACCCGGAAGGCCGGTCGATGTCCTCCAACATGCACAGCAAGGAACTGCGACGGCTCGCCCTCTCCGTCCTCCAGCCCGGGTTCACCGGCACCGTGGCGCCCCCGTGGATCCTGCGCGCCATCGGCGAGGGACTCTCCTCCGTGGTGCTGTTCACCCGGAACATCACGAGCACGGAGCAGGTGGCGCAGCTCGCGGCGCAACTACGCGCGGAGAATCCCGAGTTGATCATCGCCATCGACGAGGAGGCCGGCGACGTCACCCGCCTGGAGGCGGCGACCGGCGCCACCCGGCCGGGCAACTTCGCGCTCGGCGCCGTCGACGACACCGAGCTGACCGAGGCCGTCGCCCGGGATCTCGGCCGTCAGCTGCACGCCGCCGGGGTGAGCCTGGACTACGCGCCCAGCGTCGACGTCAACTCCAACCCCGACAACCCCATCATCGGCGTCCGCTCGTTCGGCGTGGACGCCAAGGTGGTCTCCCGGCACGCCTCCTCCTGGGTGCGCGGGCTCCAGTCCGCCGGGGTCGCCGCGTGCGCCAAGCACTTCCCCGGCCACGGCGACGTGGCCGTCGACTCCCACCACGGGCTGCCCCGTTACGACGCCTCCGCCGAGGAGATCGCGGCGCAGGCGCTGCCGCCGTTCCGCGCCGCCCTGGACGCGGGCGTCCGGGCGATCATGAGCGCCCATCTCCTGGTCCCCGCCTACGACCCCGAGGTGCCCGCCACGCTCAGCCGCCGCATCCTCGTCGACCTGCTCCGCGGCGAACTGGGCTTCGACGGGCTGATCGTCACCGACGCCATCGAGATGGGCGCGGTCACCGGGCTCTACGGGATCGACGGTGCCGCGGTGCGGGCCGTCGCCGCGGGCGCCGACGCGCTCTGCGTGGGCGGCGAGAACGCCGGGGAGGACACCGCCGAACTGCTGGTCGGCGCGCTGGTCGCGGCAGCCTCGTCGGGCAAGCTGCCGGAGGAGCGGCTGGCCGAGGCGGCCGACCGGGTCGGCGAGTTCGCCCGCTGGTCGGCCGGGCTGCGCCGCTCGGTGCGCGCCGACCCGGTCAGCCGCGACATCGGCTTCGTCGCCGCGCGGCGCGCCCTGCGGATCAGCGGCGCGGGCGACGGCGTGCTGCCGCTGGCCGCACCGGCGCACGTGGTGGAGCTGGTGCCGTCCACCAACCTCGCGATCGGCAACGAGACGCCGTGGGGGGTCGGTGCGCCGCTGCGCGAGCGGCTGCCCGGCACCACCTCCGTACGGATCCCCCGTCAGGAGCTGGCCGGCCGCCCCGGCGTGCTGGAGGAACAGGCGCTGGCCCCGGCCGCCGGGCGGCCGCTGGTCGTGGTGGTGCGCGACGCCGCCCGGCACGGCTGGATGGCCGAGGCGCTCGCCACGCTCGTCGCGGCGCGGCCGGACGCGGTCGTGGTGGAGATGGGGCTGCCCGGGGCGAACGTGCCCGGCGCGGTCCGGCTGTTCACGCACGGGGCGACGGCCGCCTCCGGCGTCGCCGCGGCGGAGGTTCTGGCCGGTCCCCGCTGACCCGCTGACCGGCCGACCCCACCCCGAACCGCGGAACGCGACCTGGCCGGGCGCGGTCCGGCGGGGTGCGGGGTGGCGGTGCGTCCGCCGCCCCGCACCGCACGGCGTGCGCCCTCAGCCGACCGGCGCGTCCGCCGGGCGCGGCGCCCGCGCGCGGGGGACGACGACCGGCGCCCCGTCGCCCGGGGCCCGCAGGATGTCGGCGTCCAGCCCGTAGACCTCCTCGACCAGCGCGGCGTCGACGACCTCGGACGGGGCACCCTGGGCGACGACCCGGCCGTCCTTCATGGCGACGACGGTGTCGGCGTAGCGCGCGGCGGCGGCCAGGTCGTGCAGGACCATCACCACGGTGCGGCCGGCCGCGGCCACCTCGCGGACCAGGGTGAGGACGTCGACGGCGTGGCCGAGGTCGAGGGCGCTGGTGGGTTCGTCGAGCAGGACGACCGGGGTGTGCTGGGCGAGGACCATCGCCAGCCAGCAGCGTTGGCGCTGGCCGCCGGAGAGCCGGTCGAGGCGTTCGGCGGCGAGTTCCGTGGTGCCGGTGGCGTCCAGTGCCTCCCGGACGGCCGCCTCGTCCTCCCGTGACCACTGGCGCAGCAGCCCCTGGTGGGGGTGGCGGCCGTAGCGGACGAGTCCGGCGACGGTGACCGCCTCGGGGGCGCGGGGCGACTGCGGGAGCAGGGCGATGCGGTGGGCGGCGCGGCGGCGGCCGAGGGCCCAGATGTCGGCGCCGTCGGCGCGTACGGTGCCGGAGTCCGGGGTGTGCAGCCGGGCGGCGGCGCGCAACAGCGTGGACTTTCCGCAGCCGTTGGGGCCCACGATCGCGGCGACCTGCCCGGCGGGCACGGCGAGGGAGACGTCCCGGACGACGGGGCGGCCGGGGTAGCCCGCTTGCAGTTCGTGTATCTCCAGGCCGGGGGTGCGGGCCGGCTGATCGGTCATGGTCGGTCCTTTCGGACGGGGCGGTCCGCGCGGAAGAGGACCCAGAGCAGGAAGGGACCGCCGAGGACGCTGGTGACGACGCCGACGGGCAGTTCGACGGGGGCGATGACGCGGCCGAGCGCATCGGCGGCGACGACGAGGGCGGCGCCGGTCAGTGCCGAGCAGACCACCGGGACGCGGGTGGGTCCGGCCATCCGCTGGGCGAGGACGGGCGCGGCGAGGCCGACGAAGGCGATGGGGCCGCCGACGCCGACCGCGACCCCGGCCAGCGCCACCGCGAGCGCCAGGGCGGCGGCCCGCACCCGGCGCAGTTCGACGCCGAGGGCGGCGGCCATGTCGTCGTCGAAGCACAGGAGTTGCAGCCGGTGCCCGGCGGCGAGGGCGAACGGGACGAGGACGGCCAGGGCGATCAGCAACGGCGTGCCGGCGCCCCAGTCGCGTCCGCTGAGGCTGCCGACGGCCCAGAGGAAGACCCCGCCGGCGGTGTTGTCGTTCTCACGGGACATCAGCAGGTCGCTGACGGCGCCGATGGTGGTGGAGACGCCGATGCCGACGACCAGCACGCGGTATCCGGCGGTGCCCGCGCCGCCCGCGCAGAGCACGACGAGGGCCGCGGCGGCGACGGCGCCGACCGGGCCGAGCCACCAGTCGCCGACCATGCCGGTGGCCGATCCGGCCGCGGCGGCGACGACCGCGGCGGTGGCGCCCTCGTTGACGCCGATCAGGTCCGGGGTGGCGAGGCGGTTGCCGGCGAGGGTCTGGGTGAGGCAGCCGGAGATGCCGAGCGCGGCGCCGACCATGAGGCCCACCAGGACGCGCGGCAGCCGGAAGTCCCGGACGACCATGACCGTCCCGGCGTCGCCGGTGCCGGCGAGTCCGCCGAGCGTCTGCGACAGGCTCATCCCCGTCGAACTCGCCGTCACGGACAGCGCGATGAGCGCGGCGAGCAGCGGGACGAGGAGCGCCGCCGCCAGCGCGCCGCGGCGCGGGAAGAGCCAGGAGAAGGTGCCGGTGCGCAGGACGGTGGTGTCCGGCAGCTCGATCCCGGCGCGCGGGGTCCGGGTGGGGTGCGGCGCGCTCATGCGGAGGCTCCGGCGGTGGAGAGGCGGGAGGAGCGGGCGATCCAGACGAGCAG
This sequence comes from Streptomyces sp. NPDC014733, assembly GCF_043083385.1. NCBI lineage: Bacteria > Bacillati > Actinomycetota > Actinomycetes > Kitasatosporales > Streptomycetaceae > Streptomyces > Streptomyces sp. NPDC014733. The sequence goes on from NZ_JBIBYO010000004.1 coordinate 295,101, forward strand.
CGGTCCGCCGACGAAGGCGAGCAGCACGCTCACCGGAGTCTCCCAGGGGCGGATGATCACGCGGGCCAGGACGTCGGCGAGCAGCATCACGGCGGCGGCGACCAGCGCGGAGAGGGCGAGTTGGGCGGCCAGGCGGGGTCCGGCGACGGCGCGGGCGGCGTACGGCGCGAGCAGGCCGAGGAAGGCGATCGGTCCGGCGACGGCGACCGCGCAGCCGACGAGGAGGGAGACGGCGGCGGCCACCGCGAGGCGGATGCGGCCCGGGTGGTGACCGAGCGAGCGGGCGCTGTCGTCGCCGAGGCCGAGCGCCGACAGCGGGCGGGCGCAGCCGAACGCGACGAGCAGCCCGGCGGCCGCCGGGGCGGTGAGCGGCAGCAGATCGGCGGTTTCGACCCCGGCCAGCGAGCCGATCGTCCAGTAGCGGTAGGTGTCGAACGTCGACTGGGTGCCGAGCAGAACGTACGAGGTCAGGCCGTGGAAGGTGGCGCCGATGGCGGTGCCGGTGAGGACCAGGCGCAGCGGGGATCCGGCGGTGCGGCCGGACGCGGCGAGCAGCAGGACCACGGCGCTGGCGGCCAGCCCGCCGGCGAGGGCCCAGCCCATCAGGGCGGTGGGCGAGGTGGCGCCGAAGAAGGTGAGGCCGAGGACGACGGCGAAGGCGGCGCCGGAGTTGACGCCGAGCAGTCCGGTTTCGGCCAGCGGGTTGCGGGTCGCGGCCTGGAGGAGGCAGCCGGAGACGCCGAGGCAGACGCCGACGAAGAGGGCGGCGAGGGTCCGCGGCAGCCGTACGTCCAGCACCGCCAGGCGCAGGGGGGCGTCGGCGCGGGCGGCCGGGTCGCCGGTGAGGAAGTGCCAGGCGTCGGCGGCGGAGCTGTGGCCGGTGCCGACGACCAGGGAGAGCACGACCAGGGCCGGCAGGAGGACGGTCAGCGCGAGCACGGCCCGGCGGAGGGGGCGGTGACCCGGCGTGAGGGGGTCGCCGGGGCGGTTCCCGGTGCCGTCCGGCCGCCCCTCTTGCGCAATCAACATGAGGTTAGCCTAACCTAAATTGATCGCTCCGGGATGTCCGCGGAGTGCTCCCCCGCATGCCCGAAAGCGGACGAACTCGGCGCACCCCTACGCCACACACCGCTCGGACACCCGCCCTTTCCGCCACCGACCCACCCCAACGGAGAACCCAGGCCATGGCGCCCACCCCCGCCCTCAGACCCTTCCGCACCACCGCCGCCGTCGCGACGCTCGCCGCCTGCGCGCTCACGCTGACCGCCTGCGGCTCCTCGGACACCACGTCCGGCACCGCGAAGGGCCGCACCACCGAGGTGACCGACGCGACCGGCACCACCGTCTCCGTCCCCGCCCAGCCCGCCCGTGTGGTGACGCTCAGCGAGATGGATCTGGACTCCGCGCTCACCCTCGGCGTCGAACCGGTCGGCCTCACCGCGGGCCGCGGCCAGAAGGGCGCCCCCGCCTACCTCGCCGGCAAGGCCGAGGGGATACCCGTCGTCGGCGCGGTGACCGGCCCGGACATCGAGAAGGTCGTCCAGGCGAAGCCGGACGTCATCCTCGCCGGTCAACTCGCCGACAAACAGGTGCTCAAGCAGCTGCGCACCATCGCCCCGACCGTCGTGACCATCGGCGCCGACAAGAGCTGGCGGAAGTCCCTGGAGCTGACCGGCAAGGCCCTGGGCCGGACCAACCAGGCCGGGAAGTTCCTCGACGACTACGACGGCAAGGCCGCCGCCCTCAAGAAGGACCTCGGCTCCCGCGCCGGCGCCTCCGTCTCGGTGGCCCGCTACTCCGCCAAGGGCACCGCCGTCATGCAGCAGGGCGTCTTCATCGGCGACGTCCTCAACGACCTCGGCTTCAGGCGGCCGGGCATCCAGGCGCAGCCGGGCAAGGGCCACTCCACGCCGCTCAGCGAGGAGAACCTCAAGGAGATCGACGCCGACTGGCTGTTCATCGGCACCCTCGACCCGGGCAGCTCGGAGTCCTCGCTGCTCAAGAAGTTGACCGGGAAGCCCGCCTACCGTCAGCTGAACGCGGTCCGCGACCACCACGCCACCGTCGTCGACGGCTCCAAGTGGACCAGCCTGGGCGGACCGCAGGCCGCCGTCTCCGTCCTCGGCGACATCCGCAAGGCGATGGTGAAGTGAACGCCGCACCCGAACTCGACGGCCGCCTCGCCCTCGTGACGGGCGCCGGGCGGGGCATCGGCGCCGCCGTCACCGCCGCCCTCGCCGCCCGCGGCGCCCGCGTCGTCGCCACCGACCTGACGTCCGGCGACCTCCCCGAGGCGGCCCGGCCGTACGCGGAGCGGATCACCACCCGCACGCTGGACGTCACCGACGCCACCGCCGTGGACGCGCTCGTCGCGGAGGCCGAGGAGGCCGAAGGCCCGCTCGACATCGCCGTCAACGTCGCGGGCGTGCTGCGCACCGCGCCGGTCACCGAGCTGTCCGACGCGGACTGGGCGGCGACGTTCGCCGTCAACACCGACGGCGTCCTGCACGTCTCGCGGGCCGCCGCCCGCCGGATGACCGCCCGCGGCCGCGGCAGCATCGTCACCGTCGCCTCCAACGCGGCGGGCATCCCGCGCGCCGGGATGGCCGCATACGCCGCGTCCAAGGCGGCCGCGGTGATGTTCGCCAAGTGCCTGGGCCTGGAGGTCGCCGCACACGGCGTGCGCTGCAACACCGTCTCCCCCGGCTCGACCCTCACCGACATGCAGCGCGCCATGTGGACCGCGTCCGGCCAGGACGAGGAGACCGCCGCCCGGCACATCATCGAGGGCGACCTCGCCGCCCACCGCACCGGCATCCCCCTCGGCCGGATCGCCGACCCGTCCGACATCGCCGAGGCCGTCGCCTTCCTGGTGTCCGACCGCGCCCGCCACATCACGCTGCACGACCTGTACGTCGACGGCGGCGCCACGCTCCGCGCCTGACCGGCCGGGCCGGGGCCGCCGCCCCGGCCCGCGCCCGCGCACCGCTTCCCCACGCGCTTCTTCCGCTCCCCCTTCCAGGAGACCGCCATGCCCGCTTCCCTGAGCGAACCCCGCACCGCGCCCGTGGTCACCCCGGGCGAGGCCACCGCCCTGCTCGACGCCTACCGCGCCGGCACGGACCGCTTCCTCGGCACGCCCCGCCACACCCTGCTGGGGCGCGGCACCCTCGCCGACGTCCCGCACGATTCCAGACCGGTGTCCCTGCGGGTCCGCGAGACGCTGCGGGAGCGGCGGGCCGCGGGCACCCCGTCGCCGGTCGTGATCGGCGCGCTGCCGTTCGCCCCCGACGGCCCCGCCGCGCTGGCCGTGCCCGCCTCCGTGGCCTGGGCGCCACCGCTGCGCGAGGACCCGCTCGTCGCGCTGCCCGCTCCCGGCGCGGAGCGGACCGCCGACTGGGAGATACGGGAGGTACCGGAGCCCGCGGTGTACGGCGCGGCCGTCGCCGCCGCCGTGGCGCGGATGCGGGCCGGGGAGTTCGACAAGGTCGTCCTGGCCCGCACCGTGGAGCTGACGTCCCGTCGTGACCTGGAGCTGCCCTCGATGGTGCAGCGGCTGGCCCGCCGCGACCCGTCCGGCTACACCTTCGCCGTCCCCAGCGGCCCCGGCCGCACCCTCGTCGGCGCCAGCCCCGAACTCCTCGTCTCCCGCACCGGCGGCCGGCTCACCGCCAACCCGCTGGCCGGGTCCGCGCCCCGCAGCGCCGACCTCGCCGAGGACGTACGGCGCGCCGCCGCGCTGCTGGAATCCCCCAAGGACCTGCACGAACACGCCGTCGTCGTGGACGCGGTGCGCGCCGCGCTGGCGCCGTTCTGCACCCGCCTGGACATCCCCGAGCGGCCCACCCTGGTGCGGACCGCAGCGATGTGGCACCTGTCGACGACCGTCACCGGTGAACTCGCCGACCCCCGGGTGTGCGCGCTGGAGCTGGCGTCCGCGCTCCACCCGACGCCCGCGGTCTGCGGCACCCCGACCGCGCCGGCGCGCGAGGTGATCGCCGCGTCCGAACCGTTCGACCGCGGCCCGTACACCGGCATGGTCGGCTGGCAGAACGCGGACGGCGACGGCGAATGGGTCGTCACCATCCGCTGCGCCGAGGCCGAGGGCCGCGCGCTGCGGCTCTTCGCCGGCGCCGGGGTCGTCGCCGGCTCCTCGCCGGAGGCGGAGACCGCCGAGACCGGCGCGAAGTTCCGTACCTTCCTCAGCGCCGTCGGAGCCGCCCTGTGACCACGCCGCCCGCCACCACCCCCGGGCTCGACGCGCCCACCTGGCCCGAGGAGTTCGCGGCCCGCTACCGCGCGGCCGGCTACTGGCGCGGGGAGACCTTCGGCGCCGTGCTCCGCGCACGCGCCGCCGCCCACCCCGACCGCACCGCGCTGATCGACCCGGCGCCGGAGCGCCGCACCTGGACCTACCGCGAGCTGGACGAGGCGGCCGACCGGATGGCCGCCGGTTTCGCCGCCCGCGGCATCGCCAAGGGCGACCGGGTCGTCGTCCAGCTCCCGAACGTCGGGGAGTTCCTGGTCGTCGTCTTCGCGCTGTTCCGCATAGGCGCGCTGCCGGTCTACGCGCTCCCGGCGCACCGCGACACCGAGATCACCTACTTCTGCACCTTCGCGGAGGCGGTCGCGTACGTCATCCCGGACCGGCACGCGGGCTACGACCACCGGGCGCTCGCCTCGCGGGTCACGAAGGAGGCACCGGCGCTGCGGCACGTCTTCGTCGCCGGGGAGCCGGGGGAGCACACCGCGCTCGCCGAGGTGCCGTGCGATCCGTCCGGCCGGATCGACGGGCCCGAACCTCATGAGCTGGCCTTCCTCCAACTCTCCGGTGGTACCACAGGCGTCCCCAAGCTCATCCCCCGCACCCACGACGACTACGGCTACTCGCTGCGGGGCTCCAACGAGATCTGCGGTGTGGACGAGCACACCCGCTTCCTCGTCGCGCTGCCCGCCGCGCACAACTTCCCGATGTCGTCACCCGGTTGGCTGGGCGTGCTGTACGCGGGCGGCACGGTGGTGCTCTGCCCGCGGCCCGATCCCGCGACCGCGTTCCCGCTCATCGCACAGGAACGCATCACGATGACGGGTCTGGTGCCGCCGCTGGCGCTGGTGTGGACCGAGGCGGGCCCGGCCACGGAACACGATCTCTCCAGTCTGGAGCTGCTGCTGGTCGGCGGCGCGAAGTTTTCGGTGGCCGCGGCACGGCGCCTGGAACCGGCGCTCGGCTGCCGGCTGATGCAGGTCTTCGGCATGGCCGAGGGGCTGGTCAACTACACCCGGCTGGACGACGACCCGGAGACCGTCGTCACCACCCAGGGCCTGCCGATCTCCGCCGACGACGAGATCCGGGTGGTGGACGACGCCGACGAGCCCGTCCCCGACGGCGAGTTCGGCCACCTGCTGACCCGCGGGCCGTACACCATCCGCGGGTACTGGCGCGCCCCGCGGCACAACGCGCGGGCCTTCACCGCGGACGGTTTCTACCGCACCGGCGACATCGTGCGCCGCACCCCGACCGGGCACCTCGTCGTCGAGGGCCGGGCGAAGGACCAGATCAACCGAGGTGGCGAGAAGGTCGCACCGGAGGAGATCGAGAACATCGTCCTCGGCCACCCGGCCGTCCACGACGTCTCCGTCGTCGCCGTCGCCGACGCCTATCTCGGCGAACGGACGCTGGCGTACGTGATCCTGCGCGCGGGCGCCGAGCCGCTGAAGCCGGTCGCCGTCAAGCGGCACGTCCGGCAGGCGGGCGTCGCCGACTACAAGGTCCCCGATCTCGTGGAGTTCGTGGACGCCTTCCCGCAGACCGGGGTCGGCAAGGTCAGCAAGAACGGCCTGCGCTCCGCCGCGGCCCCCACCGAGCAGCACTGAAAGGCCCCTCCACCATGGCACTTCCCGCCATCGCCCGCTATCCGCTCCCGTCCCCGGAGGAGCTGCCCGCGGGCCGTGTCGCCTGGACGATCGACCCGGCGCGCGCCGTGCTTCTCGTCCACGACCTCCAGCAGCACTTCCTCGACGCGTACCCGGCCGGTGAACAGCCGCTGACCGGAATGCTCGGCAACACCGCACGGCTGCTCTCCGCCTTCCGCGAGCGCGGGGTGCCCGTCGTCTACTCGGCCCAGCGCGGCGGGCAGACGCCCGAGGAGCGCGGCCTCCAGCTGGACTTCTGGGGCCCGGGCGTCGCCGACGACCCGGCGAAGCTCGCCGTCCCGGACCAGGTCGCGCCGGGGCCGGACGACACCGTCCTGACCAAGTGGAAGTACAGCGCCTTCGTCCGCACCGACCTGGAGCAGCGGATGCGCGGGGCCGGACGCGACCAGCTGGTGATCGTCGGGGTGTACGCACACATCGGCGTGTTGATGACGGCGTGCGACGCCTGGATGCGCGACCTCCAGGCGTTCGTCGTCGCCGACGCCGTCGCGGACTTCTCCCGCGCCGACCACGACCTGGCCCTGAACTGGGCCGCCGGCCGCTGCGCGGTCGTGACCCGCACCGACGCCGTTCTTGAGGAGATCTGAGCATGGCACTCACCCTGGAGACGCTCCGCGCCGACATCGCCGACGCCCTCGGCGAGGACCCGGCGGACCTCCCCGTCGACGAGAACCTCCTCGATTTCGGCCTGGACTCGGTCCGCATCATGGCGTTGCTGGAGCGCTGGCGCCGCGACCACGGTGTGGACGCGAGCTTCGCCGATCTCGCCGAAGCCCCCGCCATCGAGGCGTGGGCCCCGCTGCTGGGGGTCGGATGACCACCCCGCCGGCCGAAGCCGCGCCGCCCACCCGCGAGGACGGCGCCGGGACCGAACTGCCGCTGACCGCCGCCCAGTCGGGCATGTGGTACGCGCAGGCCCTCGATCCGCTCAGTCCGGCGCAGAACACCGCGGAGTGCCTGGAGATCGCCGGGCCGCTCGACCCGGAGGTGTTCGCCGCCGCGCTGCGCCGCGTCACCGCCGAGGCCGACGCGCTGCGCGTCCGTGTCACCGACACCCCGGACGGGCCGCGCCAGCGTCTCCTGCCCGAGGCCGATCTGCCGCTGTCCGTCCACGATCTGCGCGCGGCGGCCGACGCCGACGCCACGGCCGAGGCATGGATGGGCGCCGACCTGGCCGAGCCGTGCGATCTGACCGCCGGACCGCCGTTCCGGCACGCCCTCTTCCGCACCGGCGACGAGCGGTGGCTGTGGTACCAGCGCATCCACCATCTCGTCATGGACGGCTACGGCTACTCGCTGCTGGTACGCCGCACCGCGGAGGTGTACTCCGCGCTGGCCCGCGGCGAGGAGCCGGGGCCGCGCACCTTCGGGTCGCTCGCCGACCTCGTCGCACAGGACGAGGAGTACCGCGCCTCGGAGGCGTACGCCGCCGACCGCGACCACTGGCGGACCGCGTTCGCCGACCGCCCGGAGGCGCCGCGGCTCGCCGGGCGCGGTGCGCTCCCCTCGCGCACCTTCCTGCGCACCACCGCGCACCTCTCCCCCGAGGCGACCGAACGGCTGCGGGAGTTGGCCGCGACGCTCCGGGCGACCTGGCCGGAGGTGCTGATCGCCGCGCAGGCGCTGTACACCTCGCGCGCCTGCGACCGTGCCGACGTGGTCCTCGGCCTGCCGATGATGGGCCGGCTGGGCTCGGTGGCGCTGCGGGTGCCGGGGATGGTGATGAACGTGCTGCCGCTGCGGCTCGCCGTCACCCCCGAGGCGACCTTCGCGCAGCTGGTGCGGCAGGTGGTCCTCGGTATCCGCGAGGCCCGCCGCCACCAGCGCTACCGCTACGAGTCCCTCCGCCGTGACCTGGGCCTGCTGGGCGAGGCGCGCGGTCTGGTCGGGCCGCTGGTCAACGTGATGCCGTTCGACTACGGCGCCGATTTCGCGGGCGCCCCGGCGCGGGCCCGGAATCTCTCCGCCGGCCCCGTCGACGATCTGACCGTCAACGTCTACGACCGCGCCGACGGCCGTGGTCTGCGTATCGACCACGACGGCAACCCGGCGCTGTACGACGGTGAGACGCTCGCCCGCCATCAGGAACGGTTCCTGAACCTTCTGGAGCGGCTCGCCGCCCGCGAACCGCAGCAGCCGCTCGCCGACCACGCCATCACCACCCCGGCCGAACACGCGCTGGTCGTCGACGAGTTCAACGACACCCGGCACGAGGTGCCGCCGACCACCCTGATCGGCCCGATCGAAGCGCAGGCGGCCCGCGCCCCGGACGCCACCGCGCTGGTCTTCGGCGGCACGGCGCTCACGTACGGGCAGCTGAACGCCCGCGCCAACCGGCTCGCCCGGCACCTCCAGGAGCGCGGCGCCGGGCCGGGGAAGCTGGTCGCGGTCTCCGTACCGCGCTCGGTGGAGCTGGTGGTCGCGCTGCTCGCGGTCCTCAAGTCGGGCGCCGCCTATCTGCCGCTCGATCCGGACTACCCGGCGCGGCGGCTGACGTACATGCTCCAGGACGCGTCGCCGGTCTGTGCCCTCACGGACCGCGCCGGGCGGCTGCCGTCCGACGCCGGTACGCCGCTGATCGCCCTGGACGCCCTCGACGTGTCCGGGTACCCGCCGGTCAACCCGGCGCGGGCCCTCACCCCGTCGCATCCGGCGTACGTCATCTACACCTCCGGTTCCACCGGCCGCCCCAAGGGCGTGGTGGTGTCGCACCGGGCGATCGACAACCGGCTGCGGTGGATGCAGCACGCCTATCCGCTGGACGGGCGGGACCGCGTCCTCCAGAAGACGCCGTCGTCGTTCGACGTTTCCGTCTGGGAGTTCTTCTGGCCGCTGCGCCAGGGCGCGGCGCTGGTCGTCGCGGAGCCCGGGGTGCACAAGGACCCGGTCCGGCTGGCCCGCCTGATCACCGAACGGTCCGTGACCACCTGCCACTTCGTCCCGTCGATGCTCCAGGTCTTCCTGGCGGCCCCGCGGGCGGGCGGCTGCACCGCGCTGCGGCAGGTCTTCGCCAGCGGCGAGGCGCTGCCCCGCGAGACGGCGACGCTCTTCGCCCGCACGCTGCCGGGCGCCGCGCTCCACAACCTCTACGGTCCGACGGAGGCCGCCGTCGACGTCTCGTACCACGCGTGCGCGGCGGACGGCGAGGGCCCGGTGCCGATCGGCCGACCGGTGTGGAACACCCGGCTGTACGTCCTGGACGCGGCGCGCCGGCCGTGCCCGCCCGGTGTTCCCGGCGAACTCTTCCTGGCCGGGCGGCAGCTGGCCGACGGCTATCTCAACCGCCCGGAGCTGACCGCGGAACGCTTCGTCACCGACCCGTTCGGGGCGCCCGGCGACCGGATGTACCGCACCGGCGATCTGGCGCGCTGGACGACGGAGGGCGAGGTCGAATACCTCGGCCGCACCGACCACCAGGTCAAACTCCGTGGCCAGCGCATCGAACTGGGCGAGATCGAGGCGGCGCTCACCGCCCGGACGGGCGTGGACGGCGCCTGTGCGCTGGTCCGTGAGGACGGCGCGGGCGAACAGCGGCTGATCGGCTATGTGACCGGCACCGCGGACCCGGCCGCCGTCCGGGCGGAGCTGGCCACGGCGCTGCCGGAGCACATGGTCCCGGCGGCGGTCGTCGCGCTCGACGTGTTCCCGCTGACCCCGAACGGCAAGCTGGACCGGGCGGCGCTGCCCGCGCCGGTGTTCGGCGGCGGTACGGCCCGTCGCCCGGCCAACGACCGGGAGGCGGCGGTGACCCGGCTGTTCGCCGAGGTCCTGGGAGTGGCGGACGCCGGTCCCGACGACGCCTTCTTCGACCTCGGCGGCACCTCGCTGCTCGCGGTGCGGCTGGTGGCGCGGATCCGTGAGGAGTGCGGCGCCGAGCTGACCATCGGCTCGCTCTTCGAGGCGCCGACCCCGGCGGCCCTCGCCGCCCGGCTGGCGACGGCGGCACCCGCCGCGGGGGACGCGCTCGACGTCGTCCTGCCGCTGCGTACCGAGGGCGGCCGGCCCCCGCTGTTCGCCTTCCACCCGGCGGGCGGCCTGTCCTGGTGCTACGCGGGCCTGTCCGCCCGGCTCGGCCCGGACCAGCCGCTCTACGGCATCCAGGCGCGCGGGCTGCTGGACGACGGTCCGCTCCCGCCGGACCTGGAGACCCAGGCCGCCGGGTACGTCCGCCGGCTGCGGGCGGTACGGCCGCACGGACCGTACCGGCTGCTGGGCTGGTCGGTCGGCGGGATCCTCGCGCACACCGTGGCGGTGCTGCTCCAGGAGGCGGGCGAGGAGGTCGAACTGCTGGCGCTGCTCGACGCGTTCCCGGCGGAGCAGTGGCGCGAGCGGCCCGCGCCGGAGGAGGGCGACGCGCTCACCGCCGTGCTGCGGATGGCCGGTTTCGACCGGACGGACGAGCGGAGCCGTGAGGACGTGCTGACGACGCTCCGCGCGGCGGGCAGCCCGCTCGCCGGCCTCGGCGACCACACCCTCTCCCGGATCGTCGACATCGTGCCGCACCACGCCCGGATGATGCGCGCCCACCGCCACCGCCGTTTCGAGGGCGACGTGCTGTTCTTCACCGCGGCGGCGCCGCGCGCGGAGGACTGGCTGACCCGCGATGCCTGGCGCCCCCACGTCTCCGGCCGGATCGTCAACCACGATCTGGACTGCACCCACCCGCAGTTGATGCGGGAGACGCAGCTGGACGCCATCGCCGCCGCCCTCGCCCCGCGGCTGACGGACACCGCCGCATGAGCCCCACGGGCCCCGCGCCGGCCCTCGCACGGACCGGCGGCCCCGGCCCCGCCGCCGCGGAGCCGGCGCGGGGCCCGTGGCTGCGTCTCGTCACCGCGGAGTCGCCGGACGAGGACGACAGGGCGCTGCTGGACGCCCGGGAGCGGCGCCGGGCCGCGGCGCTGCGCCGTCCGGCCGACCGTGCGCTGTACATCGCCGTCCACGCGGAGCTGCGCCGGGTGCTGGGCGGTCTGCTGGGCACGGCGCCGGGCGCGGTGGAACTGGTCCGGCTGGCGTGCCCGGGGTGCGGCGGCCCGCACGGGCGTCCGGCGGTGGCGGGCGGGGGCGTGCATTTCTCGCTCGCGCACGGCGACGGCCTGGCGCTGCTGGGGCTGGCCGCCGCGCCGATCGGCGTCGATGTGGAACGTGTCCCCGCGGCTCAGCTGGTGGCGGACGCGTCCGCCGCCCTGCACCCGGCCGAACGGGCGGAGTTGGCGCGGCTGCCGGAGCCCGCGCGCCGCGCCGCCTTCGCCCGGTGCTGGACCCGCAAGGAGGCGTATCTCAAGGCCACGGGCGAGGGCCTGTCCGGTACCGCTCTGCACGACCGCCGCCTGGGCTGCGGTCCCCGCCCGGAGCCGGTCCCCGGCTGGACGCTCACCGACGTACCGGTCCCCGGCGGCTGGGCGGCGGCCTGCGTGGTACGGGGCTCCGGCGCGGCCACGCCGCCGCACCGATGGCCGGCAGCGCGCAGCGGCTCCCCCGTCAGGTGAGGACCGGCCGCTGTCTGCCGTCGATGAGTTCGCGCACGGCACCGCCGGCGCGCGCGGGCGCCTGCCTGGATTCACCTCGTCCTGCCCCGGGCGCTACCGGACCGGGAGGTCGATCCCGTGTTCCGCCCTGGGCCGAGGACCGTGGATCTGCCGGTCGGCCTCGGCGATGGCGACGTCGTTGATGCTCGCCTCGCGGCGCCGCATGAGGCCGTGGGCGTCGAACTCCCACAGTTCGTTGCCGTAACTGCGCCACCACCGGCCCTGCACGTCGCGGCACTCGTACCGGAAGTGGACGGCGATGCGGTTCTCCTGGAACGACCAGAGGCTCTTGCGGAGCGCGTAGTCGAGTTCGCGCTCCCATTTCCGCGTCAGAAAGGCGACGATCTCCTCGCGGCCGCTGAGGAACGTGTCGCGGTTCCGCCACACCGAGTCCGGGGTGTAGGCCCGTGCCACCCGGTGGGGGTCACGGGTGTTCCAGGCGTCCTCTGCGGCCTGGACCTTTTGCAGGGCGGTCTCGTGCGTGAACGGCGGGTAGGGCGGGCGGTCTTCCGGCACGGTGGTCTCCTCACGTGAAGAACGCGCGTTCTCCATCGGTGAGGGCTAAGGTAGAGAACGATCGTTCTCACCGTCAAGGAGCCCTGGATGCCCGCGCCGATCACCGAGGAACAGCACCGCCTGGACCGCGAAGCACTCCTCGACGCGGCCGAGGGGCTCTTCTACGCGCGAGGCGTCCAGGCGGTCGGCATGGATAAGCTCCGGGCGGCATCCGGTCTGCCGCTGAAGCGGATCTACCGGTTCTTCCCGGCGAAGGAGGACCTCGTCGTGGCGGTGCTCCGACGCCGCGACGCACGGTGGAGAGAGGAGCTGGCCGCCCATGTGGAACAGGTCGGGGACCCTCGCCGGCGCGTGCTCGCGCTCTTCGACTGGCTGGCCAGGTGGTTCGCCCGGCCCGGTTTCCGCGGCTGCGCCTGGGTCAACGTCCACGGCGAGCTCGGTTCGTCGTCCGAGGCGATAAGGGCCGAAGTCCGGTCACACAAGCAGGCGTTCCACGACCAGATCGCGGGCTGGGTGCACGCCACCGGGCTGCCGGTGACCGAAGCGGTCTTCCTGCTCGCCGAGGGCGCCATCGTGACGGCCGGCATCAGCGGCGACCCGGCCCCGGCCCGTCACGCCCGCGCGGCCGTCACCACACTGCTCGGCACGCCGTGACCCCAGGGCGCCACGCAGCCGACGGGCCGGCCCGTCGCGCTCACGCGCCGCGGCCCCACTCGCCGAGCGTCGCGGCGGCCCAGCCCCGGACGCGCTCCGCGAACCCCGCGGCGGGGAACGAACCGTCGACGGCGACCTCGTGGAGGGTCACGGAGAACCGGGACCGCGGCGCACCCCGCTGCGGCGGGACCCCGTCCCCCGCGCGCCGTGCGGACCCGCCCCGAACCCGGTGGTTGTTGCCGCGACGGGCCCGCCCGACGACCTGGTTCACCTCGTCGAGGCCGCCTTCGAGGTAGGCACGCAGGAGGTCCCGCGCCCGCGCGCCGCCGTCGGCGGGCAGCCGACCGGGATGCTGGAGCAGATAGCAGGAGACGGAGACCCCGTGCAGCGGCCCCCACGGCTCCCGCCGCGCATGGTCCAGCCCGAGCAGCACCTGGAACAGCTCGTCACAGGAGTACGGCTCCGCCGGCGCACCGCATTCGGCGCAGCGCTCCATCTCTTCTCCTTCACCCTTCGGGCCACGGCGCGGGCACTCCGGCCGACGCTCCCGCCGCGGAGGTCATCATGCCGACGGCCCCCGGAGGAAGGGAAACGACTTACCCGCTCTCAGGCCCGTCCGCCGGCGAACAACTCCACGATCCCGTCGGCGAGTTCGTCGCGCCAGCACAGATAGTCGTGGCCGCCGTTGAACTCGCGGTAGGTGGCGTCGTCGTACCCGGCGGCGGCGAGCGCGTCGCGCAGCCGCCGGGCGGCGGGCAGCGCCACCCACTCCTGGGCGCCGGAGGAGAGCCGGAAGCGGACCGGCTGCCGGGGGACGGCGGCGAGGCGGGCGGTGAGCCATTCCGCATCCGGGCCGACCGGCCACCAGAACGAGCCGGACTGGGAGAGGACGTTGCCGAACCGGTGCGGGGCGGTGAGCGCCGCGTACGCCGCGGTCAGCCCGCCCAGGCTCTGACCGGCGATCACTGTACGGGCCGGGTCGGTGGTGAGCGGGAGCCGTCCGGCGGCCCACGGAAGCAGCTCCTCGTCGAGGAAGGCGACGAACTCGGGGCGGCAGGTCAGCTCCCGCCAGCGGGTGGCGGCGTCGACGGATTCCGGGAGGAGCGCGGCGACGGGCGGGATGCGGCCGTCGGCGACGAGGTTGTCGAGGAGGTGCGCGACGCCGAGCCGGGGCTGCCAGTGTTCGCCGTCGAGCAGCACCAGGACCGGCAGCGCGGCGTCCGGTGCGGTGTGCGGCGGCCGGTAGAGCCGGACCCGGCGGGCGTCGCCGAGGTGGCTGCTCGGCACGTCGTGTGTGGTGACGGTGCCCCGGGGGACGCCGGGCCGCGGCTCCCACCCGGCATCGCGCGGCGCGTCGGGCAGCCGCACGCAGGAGACTCCCGGTCCACCCCAACGGCCGGGCAGTGTATGGGAGTTGAGGGGGTCGGCATGTCGGCGGGTGCGGAGCCAGGGGGCGTAGCCGTCGTCGTCCGGTGCGGGGCCGTCACCCTCGTCGACGCAGAACTCGTAGCTGCCGTACCAGTCGCGGCGCAGCCGGAGCGTCCAGTGCCAGACGTCGGTGCCGGGCAGGCGCGCCATGAAGTTCGCGTCGGGGGCGCGGGGGTCGACGAGTTTGTTGGGCAGCACCTGGACGGCGCGGGTGGCGGGGGTACCGCGCCAGAGGAAGGTGACGGCGGCGTGGTCCGCGTCGCCCTGGGGGTCGGGCCCGATGAGCGGGGTGCCGGTGCGCGCCGTCTTGGCCCAGAACTCCGCGACGCGGTCCGGTGCGGGCAGGACGGGGCCGGTGGCGATCCTCGGCAGCGGCTGCGGACGGGCCGTGCGGGGCGGGTGGTGGACGGTGCCCTCGGGCGGCGCGGACGCGAGCATGCGGCGGAACTCCGGTGACGGGGGGGCGGGCGGCCGTGCGGCCGTGCGCCCGGGCGGACTTCCGGGGCGCCGCTCGGACACCCCGAAAACTTAGGGTCACCTTACCTTCGCCGCCGCGCCGCACCCGAGAGGGGCCACCCGGACCTCGCCTGTGACGCGAGCCACACCATTTCCCGCTCAAACTTAGGTAAGCCTAAGCTAATTTATTGCCAGCTCGCTTCTCCGCGAACACCCCAAAAGGCATCCCCGCCAAGGAGACTGACGCCGCATGTCCGCACTGCCCCTCCGCATCCGCCGGCTCGCCGCCACCGCCGTGGCCCTCGCCGCGGGCTCCACGCTCACCCTCACCGGCGCCGCCCACGCCGCCCCCGCGACGCCCGCCACCCACCCGGTGACCGCTGCGCACACGGCGCCCGCCGCGGCGGCGCCCCTGGTCAAGGGCCTCTACCAGTCCGCGTACTCCGAGCGGAACCACGTCCTGTGGGCGACCGCCGCGGTGGGCCGCCCGCCGGTGACCCAGTCCCAGCTGGTGAAGGTGGACCCGCGGACGATGACGGTCCGCGCGTCCTACGCACCGCCCGTCACCGACCGGGCCACCGGCGCCGTCGAGGCGGTCTACGGCATCGACGTCGACGACCGGCACAACACCGTCTGGACCACCAACACCCGCGACAACTCCGTCGCCGTCTACAGCCAGCGCACCGGCAAGCACCTCGCCACCCTGCCCGGCGTCAACCACGCCCGGGAGGTCGTCGTCGACGAACGCCACCACACCGCGTGGGCCAGCGGCTTCGGTGACGGCACGCTCGTCGCGTTCGACACCCGCACCTACCAGGAGAAGAAGCGCGTCACCGTCGAGGGCGCGGGTCCCACCGGACTCGCCGTCAACGAGCGCACCGGCACCGCCTACGCGGCCGATCTCAACGGCAACCAGATCATCGAGGCGGCGCCCGGCGCCCGGAAGCCCCGGCTGATCCCCACCGGCGAGGGCCCGATCTCCCTCGCCCTCTCCCGCGACGGCCGCACCGCCTACACCGCCGACCAGAAGGCCGGTACAGTCTCCGTCGTCGATCTGCGCAAGGGCACCGTCGTCCGGACCGCGCCGACCGGCGAGGGCACCCTCGCCGTCGCGAGCGACCCGCGCACCGGCACCGTCGCGGTCGCCAACCGCACCGCGGCCACCGTCTCCCTCCTCGACCCCCGCAAGGGCACCGTCGTCCGGACCGTGCCGACCGGCGCCCGGCCGAACCACATCGAGATCGCCCGCGGCACCGCCTACGTCGTCGACAAGTCGGGCACCGGCCCGCAGGGCGAGGACCAGCTCAACCGGATCCGCCTCACCCGCTGACCCGCTCCCCCGTGCGCCGCGGCCCCGGCGTCTGCCCCCGCGGGCGGGCACCGGGGCCGCGGCGCGTCCGGAGCGGGTGCGCTGCTACCCGCCGCCGCCCAGCGTCTCCCGGAGCAGCGCCGCCAACTCGTCCGACGCCACCTCGCCCAACTCCTCGAACGCGCCGGAGCGGCGGCCCAGCACGATGCCGATGACCGCGGCGACCACGATCTCGGCGCGCAGCCGGGGCTGCGCCCGGCCCTCCGCCGTGAACCGGCGGTGCAGCGGCTCCACGAGCCGGTCGTGCAGCGCCGCGCGGGCCGCCTCGTCCGCCGCCGGGTCGCTCAGCGGCTGGACACCGACCTGGAGAATCGGGACGAAACCCCGGCGGGCGGCGCCTTCGAGGACCTGCTGCAGCCGGTCCGGGGCGAGGAGGTCGCTGACCGGCGCGTCGCCCCGTTCCGCCTCGACGGCGGCGAGGTAGAGCTGCGTCTTGCCGCCGAAGTAGCGGGCGATCAGCGCCGGGTCCACGCCCGCGCGGCGGCCGATGTCACGGGTGGTGGTGCGGTCGAAGCCGCGTTCCGAGAAGAGTTCGCTCGCCGCGCGCAGCAGCGCCTCGCGGCTGCGCGCGGAATCCCTGCGGCGCGCCTCCTGAGTGCCGGTCACCGCCGTGCCTCCACATCCTCCCGCCCCGCGGGCTCACCCTCGACCGCTGCCACCTTATGCGCCGGGGCGAGCGCCACCGTCTTCGGGGAGCCGGTTGCCGTCCGCCCGGACCCGCCGCGGACCAGCAGATATCCGATGAGGGCGGTGATCACCCAGACGCCGCAGCCGGCCATCCCGGCCACCCGGTAACCGTTCTCGGCGGGCAGTCCACCGGTCCCGGGGTGGGCGGCGAGCACCGCCGCGGTGAAGGCGCTGCCGGAGGAGTAACCGATGTACTTCACCACCTGGTTGAAGCTCAGCGCGCTGCTGGTCTCGTGCGCCGGAACCGCGCCCACGATCAGCGCCGGCATCACGGACACGGTCACCCCGGCGCCCAGCCCGATGATCCCCATCGCGACGAACGCCTCCCACAGCCCGCCCCGCACCCAGGTGAACAGCGCCGTGCCGCCCAGGCAGATCAGACAGCCCAGCGGCAGCATCCGGCCGGGCGACACGGAGCGGGACGCCAGCCGCACCAGCCGCCCGGAGACCATGCTGGCCACCGAGAACGGGGTGAGGATCAGCCCGGCGATCACCACCGAGGCGCCGAACCCGTACCCCGCCGAGCGTGGCGTCTGCACGTACTGCGGCACCATCGACAGCATCACGTACATGCCGACGCCGGAGAGGACCGCGGTGAGGTCGGCGGCGAGCACCGGCCGGTCGCGGACCAGGCGGACGTCGACGAGCGGGTGCGGGGTGCGCAGTTCGTGCACCACCCACCAGGCGAGCAGCGCCAGGGACACCCCGGCCAGCGCGATCAGCTTCGGCGAGGTCCAGCCCCAGCGGCCGCCCGCGGTGGTGGTGAGCAGCAGCCCGGCCATACCCACGGCGAGCAGCAGCGCCCCCGTGAGGTCCAGCGGATGCTTCGGCCTGGCCGGCGACGGCGGCAGGACCACGGCGAGCGCCAGCAGCGCCAGCGCGGAGGCGAGGGCGGCGAACCAGAATCCGGCGTGCAGACCCAGGTACCGGGCGAGGACGCCGGTGAGCGGGTAGCCGAGGCCCACCCCGGCGGCGGCGGTCAGCGAGAGGGTCGCCACGGTGTGCCGGGCCTTCTCGGGCGGCAGCGCGTCACGGGCGGTGGCCATGGTCAGCGGGGTGAGGGCGATGCCGACGCCCTGGAGCGCCCGCCCCACGAGCAGTCCGGAGAAGCCGGTCGGCAGCGCCGCCAGCAGGCTGCCGACGAGCGCCAGCGTCAGCCCGCCGAGGATCACCCGGCGCCGGTGCGGCCCGTCACCCAGCCGTCCCATCAGCGGCGTGACGACCGCGCCGACCAGCATCGTCACCGTGAGGGACCACTGGGCCACCTCCAGCGAGACATGGTCGACCCGGGCGATGGTCGGGATCAGCGGTGCGCCCAGGCTGCTGATGATCGCCACCAGCATCCCGACCGACACCAGCACGGGCACCAGGGCCCGTTGCTTCCACGGGGACCTCGTTCGCGCGGCTTCCACGCCGGCTCCTCCTGTTCAGTGACGCCGCCATGTCAGCGGTTGATGTCATCGTACGATGACATCCTCGCATTCGAACGCCATCGCCCTCCGGAGTGAGCCAGGACACGGGGGCGGGAACACGAAAAGGGCGGCGGCGCACGGGGGAACCGTGCGCCGCCGCCCTTGCCGAGGGGCCGCTACTCGGGCCGGATCGCCTGGATGTCCAGCTCCACGCGGATCGTCGCGCCGATCGCGGCGATGCCCTTGGCCAGCATCGTGCGCCAGTCCAGGGTGAAGTCCTCGCGGTGCAGCTCGGTCACGGCCTGGCAGGCGGTGCGGGTCTCGCCCGCGATACCGGTGCCGATCCCGAGGTAGCGGGTGTCGAGCTGCACGGTGCGGCTGACGCCGTGCAGCTGCAGCACGCCCTGCACCGCCCAGCGGCTGCCGCCTTTGTGCACGAACCGCTCCCCGGCGAACTGCAGATACGGGAACCGCACCACGTCCAGGAACTCCGCCGACCGCAGATGCTCGTCCCGCATCCGTACGCCGGTGTCGATGCTCGCTGCCTCGATGGCGACCTCGACCCGCGAGTCCTCCATCCGTTCACCGATCCACAGGCCGCCCTCGAAGCGGTTGAACCGGCCGTGGATCTCGGCGAGTCCGATGTGCCGGGCGGTGAAGCGGATGGCGCTGTGGTCGGGGTCGATCCGCCACTGTCCGGCGGCGGGCAGCGGCAGCGCCGGGGCGGGCTCCAGGGCGATCGGGCGCGGCCCGGTCCGCTCGCCCGCCACCACCTCGACCTCGCACCGCTCCGGCCGGAACCCGTCGGACGTCACCACGAGCCGGTACGCACCGGGCCGCAGCGTCACCGTCAGCCGCCCGTTGGGGTCGGTCCGCCCCTGCGTCACCTCCTGGCCGCCGAGGTTGCGGACCGAGACCGCCACCCCCGCCATCGGCAGTCCGACGGGATCGTCCACCCGCAGGTCCAGCGCGCCCGCACCGCCGGGCAGCGGCGAGGGAGGGCTGTGCGGCATTCGGTCGCGCAGGCGGTTCAGAAAGGCGAGAGGCATGGCAGGACGGGGCCCATCGGTTGTGCGGTACGGCGGGGACGGGAGCGGAGCACGGAAGGGAGCGCACAAATGGTGCGCATTCCCCCCTCTTCCGCTTCTATCCTTTCATTGACGCCGCGGCGAAATGATCCTGAGCTGTCATGAGCCGCCCAAAGGTGACCTTTCTCGCACCTCGCCACCGAGGGGATCCGATCACCCCGTTCCGCCGTCGTGAACACCCACCCATTCCCCCATCCGCCTTTCTCACACCCCGGGCGGTTCCGCAACCCCCGTACGGATGTGGGCACTACACGATCGTGCACCGCGGTGGCGGCCGGTGGCCCGCGCAACGGACAGGCTGGAGAGGACCGCCGGAACCGATCCCGCGAGTCGTTCCGGTCTCCCCTGTTCACGGAAGGCGGTTCGCCTCAATGTCCGCGACTGTGCTCCCACCGCACCCCGACGACCTCGGCGGCATCCCCGTCGTCGACGTCTCCCACACCCCGGCCCGCACCCCCTTGCTGCGGACCATGGCCCTGGCCCGGCAGCACGGTCCGGCCTTCATCCAGCGGCAGCACGGCCGGGACACGCTGTTCGTCAGCAGCCTGGACCTGGTCACCGAGCTGTCCGACGAGCGGCGCTTCGGCAAGGCGATCGGGCCGGCGCTGGAGAACGTCCGGGAGTTCACCCACGACGGGCTGTTCACCGCGTACCACGACGAGCCCAACTGGGCCAAGGCGCACGACATCCTGATGCCCGCCTTCGCGCTCGGCTCGATGCGCACCTACCACCCGGTGATGCTGCGGGTCGCCCACCGGCTGATCGCCGCCTGGGATCGCCGGTGCGCGGACGGCACACCCGTCGACGTGCCCGAGGACATGACCCGGATGACCCTGGACACCATCGGACTGGCCGGATTCGGCTTCGACTTCGGCTCCTTCGAGCGGGACGAGCCGCACCCCTTCGTCGGGGCGCTGGTGCGCTGTCTGCACTGGGCGATGACGAAGCTCAGCCGCGATCCGGAGCGGGACCACACCGAGGCCGACGCGGCGTTCCGCGCCGACGCCGCCTATCTGGCGTCGGTGGTGGACGAGGTCATCGCGGCACGCACCGCACCGGACGCGCCGGCGCCCGACGACGAGGACCTGCTGGGGCTGATGCTCGGCGCCACCCACCCCTCGGACGGCACCACCCTCGACCTGGCCAACATCCGCGACCAGGTCATCACCTTCCTCATCGCCGGACACGAAACCACCTCGGGCACCCTCTCCTTCGCCCTCTACAACCTGCTCAAGAACCCGTCCGCGCTGCGGCAGGTGCAGCGTGAGGTGGACGAGCTGTGGGGCGACACGCCCGACCCGGAGCCGACGTTCGAGGACATCGGACGGCTTCACCACACCCGCCGCGCGCTCAACGAGACGCTGCGGATGTTCCCGCCCGCCCCCGGCTTCTCCCGCCGGGCGCTCGTCGACACCGAGCTGGGCGGCGTACCGCTGCGGGCCGGGCAGTGGGCGACGGTGCTGACGCCGATGCTCCACCGGGACCCGGCCTGGGGCGACAACCCCGAGCTGTTCGACCCCTCGCGCTTCTCCCCCGAGGCGGAGGCGGCCCGCTCCCCGCACGCCTTCAAGCCGTTCGGCACCGGTGAACGCGCCTGTATCGGCCGGCAGTTCGCGCTGCACGAGGCCACCATGATGCTCGCCATGCTGGTCCACCGCTACCGGCTGCTCGACCACGCCGGCTACACGATGGACCTCAAGCAGGCGCTCACCATCAAGCCGGACGGCTTCACCCTCGGCCTCGCCCCGCGCACCCCGGCCGACCGGGCCGCGCACCGCAGCACGCCGCCCGCCGGCGCCGCGCACGAGGCGGCGACCCCGGCCGACGGCACCCGGCCCACCCGGGTACGGCAGGACACCGGCATCCTGCTGCTGCACGGCTCCAACTACGGGACCTGCCGCGACATCGCCGCCCGCCTCGCCGACACGGCCGCGGAGACCGGCTGCGCCACCGCCCTCGCCCCGCTCGACGCCCACGCCGGCGCCCTCCCCACCGACCGGCCCGTCGTCATCGCCGCCGCCTCGTACAACGGCCGCCCCACGGACGACGCGGCCGCGTTCGTCCACTGGCTGGAGACCGCCGGGCCCGGCGCCGCCGCGGGGGTGACCTACGCGGTCCTCGGCGTCGGCGACCGCAACTGGTCCGCCACCTACCAGCGCGTCCCCACCCTCATCGACGACAAGCTGGCCGCCCTCGGCGGCACCCGGCTGCTGGAGCGTGCGGAGGCGGACGCCTCGGGCGATCTGAACGGCACGGTCACCGCGTTCACCGGCGCCCTGCGCACCGCCCTGCTCACCGGCTACGGCGACCCGGAGAGCGCCGGCGCCGCCCCCGCCACCACGCCGGAGGGCCCCGCCCACACCGTCACCGAGATCACCGGCGGCCCGCTGGACGCGCTCGCCGCCCGGCACGGCATGACCGCGATGACGGTCACCGAGACCGGCAGCCTCACCCGCCCCGACCACCCGCGCGCCAAGCGGTACGTCCGCCTCGCGCTGCCCGCCGGGCAGACGTACCGCACCGCGGACCATCTGACGGTGCTCCCGGCCAACGCGCCGGAGCTGGTGGAGCGGGCCGTCCGGATCCTGCGGGTGGACCCGGACGCCGTCCTGCAGATCACCGCCCACCGCCCGCGCCGCGACGGCCTCGCCCTCGACCGGCCGGTCACCGCACGCCAACTCCTCACCCACCACGTCGAGTTGCAGGACCGGCCGACCGCCGGACAGCTGACGCTCCTCGCCTCGCTCAACCCCTGCCCGCCCGAGCGCAAGGCCCTGGAGGCGCTGGCGGAGGACGAGACGGCGCGCGCCGTTGACCACCGCGGGCTGCTGGACGTCATCGAGGACCACCCGGCGCTGGCGGCGGAGCTGACCTGGCCGGTGCTGCTGGAGCTGCTGGCGCCGATCCGGCCGCGCCACTACTCCGTCTCGTCCTCGCCGACCGGCGACCCGCACCACGTCGACCTGATGGTCTCGCTCCTCCAGGCCCCCGCCCGCTCGGGCCGGGGCACCTACCGGGGCACCGGCTCGGGGTATCTGCACTCCGTGCGTCCGGGCGACACCGTGTACGCGCGGATCCAGCCGTGCCGGGAGGTCTTCCGGATCCGGCACGACGCGGACACTCCCCTGATCATGGTCGCGGCCGGCACCGGCCTGGCCCCGTTCCGCGGCGCCGTCGCCGACCGGCTCGCCCTCGCCGCGGACGGCGCCGCACTCGCCCCCGCGCTCTGCTATTTCGGCTGCGACGCCCCGGACGCCGACTATCTGCACTCCCGGGAGCTGCGCGCCGCCGAACTGGCCGGGGCGGTCCGGATGCGCCCGGCCTTCAGCGCCGCCCCGGTCGACGGCCAACGCTTCGTCCAGCACCGCATCGCCGCCGAGTCCGCCGAGGTGTGGAAGCTGCTCGACGCCGGGGCCCAGGTCTATGTCTGCGGCGACGGCGCCCGGATGGCCCCGGGCGTCCGGGACGCCTTCCGCGCCCTCCACCGCGCCCACCACCCCGGCGCGGACGACGCCGACGCCGCCGCCTGGCTCGACAGACTGATCGCCGAGGGCCGTTACGTCGAAGACGTCTACGCGGCCTCCTGAACCGTCCCGCCCACCCCCGGAACCCGGAGGTTCCTCCCATGAACACCATGCTCGCCGGACGGCTGCACCTCGCCGACACCACCTTCCGCGTCGAAGAGGTGCCGGTGCCCGAACCGGGGCCCGGTGAGGTCCTGATCGAGGTCAAGGCCGCCGGGGTGTGTCTGTCCGACGTCCACCTCATCGACGGCAGCCTGAAGCCGTTCGTCCCCGCCGATGCGGTCACCCTCGGCCACGAGGTCGCCGGGGTGATCCACACCCTGGGGCCCGGACTCCTCGGCGACTGGGCCCCGGGCACGCGGGTGGCGCTCCAGGCGGGCCAGAGCTGCGGCCGGTGCCCGAACTGCGCGATGCGCCGCACCCCGTGCCTGAGCCCGCACACCCGCGGCGTCGACTACGACGGCGGCTGGGCGGCCTACGCCCTCGCCCGCGAGGACACCCTCGCTCCGATCCCCGACCACCTCCCGTTCGACCAGGCGGCGATCATCCCCGACGCCGTCTCCACCCCGTACGCCGCCGTCGTGGAGACCGGCGCGGTCCGCCCCGCGCAGGCCGTGGGCATCTGGGGCGCGGGCGGTCTGGGCGCCCACGGCATCCGCCTCGCCCGGCTCGCCGGGGCGGCACCGGTCATCGCCGTCGACCCGCTGCCCGGCGCCCGCGACCGCGCCCTCACCTTCGGCGCCGATCTCGCCCTGGACCCGGCCGACCCCGGCTTCGCCGCGGCCGTGCAGCGCGCCACCGGCGGCCGCGGGCTGGACACCGCGTTCGACTTCGCCGGGGTCCCGGCCGTCCGCGAACAGGCGGCCGCCGTCCTGCGCCGCGGCGGCGTCATGGTCCTGGCCGGGCTCACCCCGCACCCGCTCACCGTCACCGACGGCACCCGCTTCAGCTGGAACCGCAACGAGATCCGCGGCCACTACGGCTCCTCGCCGGTCCACGTCGAACAGCTCATCCGGCTGGCCTCGACCGGCCGCCTCGATCTGGGCCCGTCGATCACCGGCCATCTCCCGCTGGCCGACGCCGCAGAAGCGGTCCGCCGCCTGGAGCACAAGGAGGGCGACCCGATCCGGCTGATCCTGGTGCCGTAGGGACGCGGGCCGGACGCCCGCCCTCAGGCTTCGTCGGCCGCGGCTTTGCCCCGCGCGGCCGGCGAGGCACGTCGGCGGCGGTACACCACCGCCGCGCACGCCGCGGCGAGCAGGGCGGCGACCACCGCCACCCCGAGCGCCGTCCGCTCGGCGAACAGCCGGGTCACCACCTGCACGACGCCGACGCCGACCGTCGCGTAGAGCAGCGCCCAGCACGCCCCGCCCGCGAAGAGGGCGGGCAGATAGCGGGGCAGCGGCATCCGCATGGTCCCGGCGAGAAAATTGGCGGCGGTCTGGAACCCGATGGTCAGGAACGAGACCGCCACCACCGGCGCGCCCCACCGCTGGATCGCCCGCTCCGCCCGTACGAACCTGGCCGAGGACAGCCGCTCCGCGAACCGGCTGCGCCGCGCCCCGGCGGCGGCCAGCCACCCGACGGCAAAGGTCCCGCCGGCCCGCAGCAGGACGATGACGTACAGACCGGCGGCCGCGAGCACCACCTTCTCCACGACGCCTCCGCCTCACCGCCGGCCCGGCCCCGCGTCCTGCCGCGGCGGCCCCGGCTCCCGGCCCGACGCGGCACACCGCCACATCCGGGACTTCCCGATACGGCCCTGGCCAGGGCCATCCGACACCACCAGGGTACCGATCCCCCCACCGCCCTTTCCTGGTCTCGGCTACATCACGTCACCCGCCGCGAGCGCCCTCTCGGCACCGTCGATGAGCTCCTTGTACGTGAGGATCTCGACCCGGTTCAGATGCGAGGTGTGGATACGCAGCGCGTCGTTGATCTCTCTTTCGCCGATCTCCGGCTGGCTCAGCGGATGCCCGATGAGCACGAGTGCGTTCGCCCGACGGGTATCGATCCCGAACTCCGCGGAAATACGCTCCCGGTTCTCGTCCAGCCCGACCAGATAGTTGATGGCCTGCCCCACGGCGTCGTGCACTTCCCGCCGCGGAACCCAGGCACCCCGGTGTCCCTTGACCAATTTGACCGCCGCGGATTGTTTCAGCTCGACTATCTGGAGCGAGCCGTCCCCGCGGATCAACGGGATGTCGACCTCGTCCCCGGGAACCAGTCTTCTGCGCTGCGCCTCACCGATGAAACGCCCGCCGAACATCCAGTACATCCCCTTCAGCGCCTGCTGCAAGGCGTGCTCGGACGCGTTCGGGTCCTCGGCCACCCGGCGCAGTTCCCGCAGGTGAACGGCTCTGCGCTGCAATTCCGCCGCGCGGAGGACCGTCCTCCCGTCCTCGTCCGCCGCCAGCACGGAGAGGGCTTCCGGCGAGGACACGATGCGGCGGGCGGCTTTCGCCGGATCCACGATTTCCACGCGGTTGCTCAGCACCCGTTCCGTCCACGCCGAAAGCTCGGCGGCCCCGCGGGGAATGTGATAGCGCGCCGGATCTTCGACCGGAGCCTGCGTGAACCGGGCGTCCTGCCCCAGCTGCCGTATGTGCGCCATGACCTCTTCGAGAGCGGCTCCGGGATGTTCGGCGAGATATTTCCCGGCTTCCCCGCACCAGAATTCGTTCATCATGGTCACGGTCCTCGTGATGGACCTGAGACCCAGCCGGTCGCGCGGACCGCGATCCCCGTAATGCAGCCGGTACTTCTCCTCGTAGTCGGGTCTCAGCAGCCGACCTTCCGTGTAGTGGAGGGCGTCCTGCAAGGAGCGCACCACTTCCCATTCCTCCGCCCGCGCGGCCGAGGCCCGCGCGCCGCGAAGGAGCTCCGTGAGTGCCTTGCCGCCCTTCCGCCTTCCCCCGGTGCCGGACCGGACATGGCGCAGGGCAGCCGTGATCGCGTCCGTCACCGTCTCCGCCGTCGCGGCGGCGAGGATCTTTTCGAGGTGGATCTCCAGGGCCATGTCGGATCGTGTGTCCATGGGCGGAGTGTGGCCCACGGGTCTGACAATGCGTTCCGGCGGTGGGCGGGCAGCCGTCGGTCGGGCTGCCGTTCCGTGCCCGCACAACACGCCGAACGACGGAGTCCGGAAGAATTCGTCAAGTCTTGGAGCAGGCGTGAGCATCGCTTGACTCTGTCTTGAAAACTCCCATTCTCGCCCTCCCTACAGTGACGCGGGACCGTGCATACGACCCGAGTTGGGGGGCTCACACCATGGGTGGGGAATTCCGCACCGATCCCGACACGCTGTTCCACTACGCATCGCACACCGAACGGCAGAAGGAAGAGGTGCCCCGCATCGGGCGGGCGCTGGAGCACGTGGAGATCCCGTCGGGCGCCTTCGGCAAGCTGCCGGAATCCGACGAGCTGCACTCCTCGTACAACGAGCACGCCACCGCGGCGCAGCAGAACATCCACGACCTCGCCGATCTGCTGCAGGGCGTGGCCGAGGGGCTGCGGGCGACGGCGGGCGGTTACGTCCAGACCGAGTACGCCCAGCAGCAGACCTTCGGCGGTCACGGCGGGGGTGCGGCCGGATGACCGTCACCGACGCCTACGCGTGGGTCAACAAGGAGATCGAGAAGCTCCCCGACGTCGAGCAGATCCACAACAACGAGGAGCACGGCCTCGACTCCGGTCTCGACGACGCCATCCGGTGGTTCCTGGACAAGGTCGGGCTGATGGACAAGCTCGAAGAGGTCACCGGTATGCCGGCGCAGCTGACCGCGGCCGCCCAGGAGTGGAAGGCGCAGGGCGAGGCGCTGCACCGGGTGTCGGCGGAGCTGCGGTCGGGGGCGCGGCGGCTGCCCGAGCAGTGGGAGGGCGACGCCTCCGAGGGTTTCGGCCACAGCATGGGCAAGATCATCGACGCGTTGGACGACACCGGCAAGGACATGGGCAAGACCGCCCAGATCCTCAGCCAGGCCGCCAAGGAGAGCAAGTTCGCCGAGGACTCCATCGTCGCCATCATCCGTGAGGCGATCGAGTGGGCGGCGATGACGCTGGCCGCGATGGTGGTCACCGACATCCTCACCCTGGGGCTGGCCACGGTGGTCGACGGGCTGGTCGCCGAGGCCGAGGTCGCGGTCTTCCTCGCCCGGGTGGAGAAGGTCTCGGCGGAACTCGCCAAGACGCTGCGCGAGTTGATGAAGGCCGTCAAGGAGTTCAAGAGCGGCGCCAAGTCCTTCAACGAGGCGCGCAAGGCCGCGGGTACGCTGCGTAAATTGGGCGGCCCGATGGGCAAGGGGGCCTTCCGCAGCAAGGACTGGTGGGCCCACCACGTCGTGAGCGGGCAGATCGCCAAGCACGGCTCGAAGCCTCTGCTCAACGAGGCCACCGGACTCACCGGCGACTTCAAGACCCCGGCGGAGGATGCGATCAAGCACTTCGGCGGGGAGGCGCTGGACGACGAGGGCCCCAAGGAGCCCGAGCCGTACCACGTGCCCAAGCGCAGTATCGAGGACACCTTCGGCTGACCGCCCGGGCCGACGGGCAGAGGCCGGCTCCCGTGACGCGACGGCAACGTCGCAGCAGACCGAAGAGAGGGACATGCACCCCACCCCCCTGGTGCCGGAGCGGGACGGCTGGCTCGTGACGCACTGCGCGCCGTTCCTCGGCCCCGGCGAGACGCTGCGCGGGGCGCTGCCCGTCCGGCTCGATCCGCTCGCGCCGGACACCGTTCCGAAGGCCCACCGCAGGCCCAAGCCGGCGGCCGAGCAGCAGGCGCGGTTCACCGGATGGCAGCGGATCTTCCTGCCGGTGACGTTCGTGATGTGGCTGGTCTCGCTGCCCGCCGGTCTGCTGGAGGCCGGCGCCCGCCGCACCTGGCGCGGCTTCCGGCGGATCTTCCGCGGGCCGGTATGGGCCGGTGGCTGGGAGAGCGCGGCGGGCCGTTTCGTCGTCGATGCCCGCACCGGTACGGCGGAGGTCGCCGGGTACGACCACACGCGGCTGGCGCTGGCCGTCACCGACCGGCGGCTGCTGCTGCTGACCGAGCCGACGCTGCCGGAGCGGGAGGCGGCGCAGTTGCTCGGAGCCGTCCCGCACGGCGGCTACGGCCTGCGCCGGGAGCCGCACCCGCAGCGCCACCGGGGCCGGGTGGATCTGGCCTTCGCCGACGGTTCGTGGCTGGCGCTGGACGTGCCGGACCGGCGCCAGGTGCCGTGGCTCGGCGAGCTGTTGACGGCGGGGCGGCCGGGGTAGCGCCCCGCGGCGACGGGCAGCGGCAGGGGGGTCGCGCCCGTACGTCAGGGGGCTCGCGGGTCCGTGGTGTCAGCCGGGGAGCGTGAGGCGGAAGGTGGTCCGTCCGGGGCGGCTGGTGACGGTGGCGGTGCCGCCGTGGGCGGTGGCGACGGCGTGGACGATGGCGAGGCCCAGCCCGGTGCTGCCGGTGGTGCGGGAGCGGGCGTGGTCGGCGCGGACGAACCGGCCGAAGACCTCGGGCCGGTCCTCGTCGGGGATGCCCGGGCCGGTGTCGCTCACCGCGACGGAGACGCCGTCCGGCCCGGTGGTGAGGGCGACGGTCACCTCGGTGCCGGGCGGGGTGTGGGTGCGGGCGTTGGCGAGGAGGTTGCCGATGGCCTGCTGGAGGCGGTGGGCGTCGCCGGTCACGGTGACGGGTTCCTCGGGAAGGTCGAGGAACCAGTGGTGGCCGGGGCCCGCGGCGCGGGCGTCGTCCGTCGCGTTGAGGATCAGCAGGGTCAGGTCGACCGGCTCGTGTTCGAGGGGGCGCCCGGCGTCCAGGCGGGCGAGGAGCAGCAGATCGTCGACGAGGCGGGTCATCCGCTGCGATTCACCGTCGATACGTTCCAGGGCGTGCCGGACGTCGGCGGGGACGGGACCGCGGTGGCGCAGGGCCAGTTCGGCGTGGCCGCGGATGTTGGCGACGGGGGTGCGCAGTTCGTGGCTGGCGTCGGCGGCGAAGTGCCGCAGCCGCTCCTCGCTCGCGTGGCGGCGGGTGAGGGCGTCCTCGACATGGCCGAGCATGTGGTTGAGGGCCGTGCTGACCTGGCCGACCTCGGTACGGGCGTCGGCGTCCGGAAGCGGCCCCGGCATGGCGATCTCCCCGCTGGCGAGCGGCAGCCCGGCCACCTCCGCCGCACGGGTGGTGACGTTCCGCAGGGGGCGCAGGGAGATCCGTACCCACTGCGCCCCGGCGATGCCGGTGACCACGAGGGCGAGGCCGAAGAGGGTGGCCTCCACCGCTTCGAGGCGTTCCACGGTCTCCTCCACCGGGTGCAGGGGCAGGCCGGTGAGCAGCGTGTCCCGGTCGTCGCCGGAGACGGCGGTGACGCGGTAGGAGCCCAGGGCGGAGAGGCGGATGCTGTGTCCGTGTCCGTCGACGGGGACGTCCGCCAGGGCGCGGCGGTCCCCGGTGGTGAGGGCGAGGGGGTGGTCGGTGGCCTCGCGGACGACGGCCGCCTGGGTGACGGTGCCGTTCAGGAGGCGGGCGCCGAAGGTGGCGTCGGCCTGGCCCCGGGTGTCGGGGCGGTTGTCGGCGTCGGGCCTGGCCTCGTGTTCCAGGCTGGCGGCGAACCGGCCGCCGGACGCGGTGAGCTGCTCGTCCAGGCGCCCCAGGAGGAAGTCGCGCAGCGCGAGGGTGGTGATGGCGCCGACGGCGAGGCAGGCGAGGGCGAGCAGGGTGACGAGCCCGGCGGTGAGCTGGCCGCGCAGGGTGCGGGGCAGCAGCCGCCTCACGGTGCTTCCGGCTTGAGGACGTAGCCGACACCGCGCACCGTGTGGATCATCGGGGCGCGTCCGGCGTCGATCTTCTTGCGCAGATAGCTGATGTACAGCTCGACGATATGGGCGCGGCCACCGAAGTCGTAGGCCCAGACGCGATCGAGGATCTGGGCCTTGGACAGCACCCGGCGCGGATTGCGCATCAGGAAACGCAGCAGTTCGAACTCGGTGCGGGACAGGTCGACGGTGGTCTCCCCGCGGCGGACCTCCCGGGCCTCCTCGTCCATGGTGAGGTCCCCGACGACGAGCCGGTTCGTGCCCGGCCCGGCGGTCATCCCGGCCCGCCGGAGGAGCCCGCGGAGCCGGGCGAGGACCTCCTCCAGGCTGTACGGCTTGGTGACGTAGTCGTCGCCGCCCGCGGTGATACCGGCGATACGGTCCTCGACCGCGTCGCGGGCGGTCAGGAAGAGCACACAGAGGCCCGGCTCCGCACGGCGCAGCGCCCGCAGCACCTCCAGTCCGTTCAGATCGGGCAGCATCCGGTCCAGGACCACCGCGTCCGGGCGGAAGTCGCGGGCGGCGGCGAGCGCGCCCGCGCCGTCCGCGGCGGTCCGGACCTGCCAGCCCTCGCCGGTCATCGCCCCGGCCAGGACCTCGGTGACATCGGGCTCGTCGTCGACGACGAGGACCCGTACGGGATCTCCGTCGGGACGGAGCAGGGGCGGTGCGGTGCGCGGCTCGTTCATGGTCCCTTCAGCATGCCCCGGCGCCGGTCCCGGCGGGGCGAGGCCGTCCTCTGAGTTTCCTCTGAACCTGCGCCGGGACCGGCCGGCAGTGCTTTTTCAGAAGCTTTACAGAGCAGAAGCTGTGATGCTGGGCCGCCCATCGCCGGAACACGTCCGCCGGGAGGCTCCCGACGCTCACGGCTCGTGCAGGAGAAATCGGACTCCTGCCCGCGGCCACCGCTCCGCCATCGCAGGCGCCGCAGTACCCTGCCCGCCTCCCGCCCGGCCCGATCCCCGAACCCGAAGGAGCCCCCCGTGGGACTCGACCTGATCAACGGCCTCCCCGCGCACGTCCTCTTCGTGCATTTCGTCGTGGTCCTGGTACCCCTCACCGCCCTCGCGCTGATCCTGTGCGCCGCCCTCCCCTCGGTCATGCGCCGGATCGGGCTCGCCCTGCCGGTCCTCGCGCTCGTCTCGCTGATCAGCGTGCCGCTGACGACCAGCGCCGGCGAGTGGCTGGAGCGGCATGTGGAGAGCGACCCGCTGCTCCGCGCGCACACCGAGCTCGGCGACGAACTGCTCCCCTGGGCCCTCGCGCTCTTCGTGGTGGCCACGGCGGTGTGGTGGTTCTACCGCCGCGCCCACCGCGCCCCCGCACCGGCGGGCTCCAGCGGCGGGGTGGCCCTCCCGCTGCGCCTCACCGCCGCGGTGTTGTCCCTGGTCATCGGGGTCGGCGCGGGCGTTCAGGTCTACCGGATCGGCGACTCCGGTGCGAAGGCCGCCTGGCACGACGGCTTCTCCGCCAAGCGCTGACGGCTCCGCCTGCCCGGCAGCGGGGTGCGGCAGGCCCGGCACGTGGCGCCCTCGCCCCTCCGGGAATGCCCCGGAGGGGCGGCACGTTACCCCTGGGGGTATCGAGTGAGGAGTGGTCATGGAACTTGACCTGGCGGCAGCGGAGCTGAAGTCCGTGCTGAACCGGCTGCGGCGGGCGCAGGGGCAGATCTCCGGGGTGATCCGGATGATCGAGGAGGGCCGGGACTGCGAGGACGTCGTCACACAGCTGGCCGCCGCCTCCCGGGCCCTGGACCGGGCCGGATTCGCGATCATCGCCACCGGCCTCCAGCAGTGCCTGACCGACATGGAGAACGGCGACCGCTCCGGCGAGGACCCGGAGGAGATGCGCGCCCGGCTGGAGAAGCTGTTCCTCTCGCTCGCCTGACGGGACGCGCCGGGCGGGGGCTCGGCGGTCGGGGACGTCCGGGGCGGTCCGGGTCAGTCCGGGGACGCGCGCCCGGACGGTGTCCGCGCGGGCCCCGGCCCCGGCCTCGATCACACCGACGGGCACCCGGTCATCACCGTCTCCGCGCTGCTCCTGTCGCGCGACACTCCGCCCGGGGCGCCGGAACCTCCCCTGCCGGCCGTCCCCTCTGGGGTACATTCCGCCGCTGTGCCCGTCCCGTCCGGCTCGTCCGCGAGCCCCGAAGACCGGCACCGGCCCACGCCCGACCCCTTCACGAAGAGGCGATGACCATGTCCTACGACCGCACCGTGCGGCTGGCCGGCGGATTCGACGAGACCGTCACGGCCGTCCGTGAGGCGCTGGCAGCCCAGGGCTTCGGCGTGCTCACGGAGATCGATGTGCGCGCCACGCTGAAGGCCAAGCTCGACCACGAGATGGAGGACTATCTGATCCTCGGGGCCTGCAACCCTCCCCTGGCGCATCAGGCGCTGGAGGCCGACCGTTCCGTCGGGCTCCTGCTGCCCTGCAACGTCGTCGTCCGCGCCGACGGCGACCACGTCGTCGTCCAGGCCATCGACCCCGGCACCATGGTCACGCTCTCCGGCCTCGACGCCATGGTCCCCGTCGCCGAAGAGGCCACCCGCCGCCTCGACGCGGCCCTCGCCGCCCTCCGCGACGGCGGCGCCTGAGGGGACGGCGCCCCGCCGCCGGCCGGCCCGGCAGCGATCCGCCTTCCCCCGCGGACAACATTTCCGCGGACCACAGTTGACGGTGGTGCTATGGCTCCCCGGCACATATTTCTCCCCGGCCGCCTCGCCTAGGTTCGACAACCCCCAGGGCCGGCCGGGCCGTGGGTACGGGCGGTTCCCGGTCGGCGGAAGATTCCCCCCACACAAGGGAGCCGGTCATGTTCTCCGCACGCCCTCGGTGCCTCGCGACAGGTGCCGTTCTCGCAGCTTCCGCGCTGGTGGCGCTCGGCGTCCCGGTGGAGTCCGCCGCGGCGCAGCCGGTCAGCGGCTCACTCCAGCAGGTCACCGGTTTCGGTTCCAACCCGGGCAACCTGCGGATGTACACCTACGCCCCGCCCTCGCTGCCGAAGGGCGCGCCGGTGGTGGTCGCCCTGCACGGCTGTACGCAGAGCGCCGACGACTACTACAGCCACTCCGGCTGGCCGCAGCTGGCCGACCGGTACGGCTTCGCGGTCGTCTTCCCGCAGACCACCGCCGGCAACAACCCGCAGTCCTGCTTCCAGTGGTTCGACGCGAGCAAGAGCCTGCGGGACAAGGGAGAGGCCGCCTCGGTCAAGCAGATGGTGGACAAGGCCGTCGCCACGTACGGCTCCGACACCACCCGGGTGTTCGCCACGGGGCTCTCGGCCGGCGGCGGCATGACGGCGAACCTCCTCGCCGACTACCCGGATGTCTTCGCCGGTGGCGCCGTCAATTCGGGTCTGCCCGCGCAGTGCGCCACCAGCATCCTGGGCGCCAGCGGCTGCCAGCTGGCCGACCAGCATCTGTCGCCGGCCCAGTGGGGCGACAAGGTCCGCGCCTCGGCCCCCGGCCATCAGGGGAGTTGGCCGCGGGTGGCCATCTGGCAGGGCACCGCCGACCACACGGTCCTGCCCGTCAACGGCACCGAGCTGCGGGACCAGTGGACCGATGTCCACGGCGTGAGCAATCAGCCCACGGCCACCCGCCAACTGCCCGGCGACACGACCGAGACCACGTACGGCCCCGATGCGGACCGGCCCGATGTCGCGCTGTTCTCCGTCTCCGGGATGGGGCACGGCCTGGCCGTCGACCCCGGTACCGGCGACAGCCGATGCGGTGCCACCGGCGCCTACTTCCTCGACACGGTCTGCTCCTCCTACTACACCGCCAGGTTCTGGGGCCTGGACCGTTAGTAGCTCCCCCGGGGCGGGTGACCGCGCTCAGCCGTGCGGTGCGGCGACCGCGTGCAGGCGCAGGGCGAGGTGGAGTTCGAGGGCGCGTTCGGGGCTGTTCCAGCCGGTGCCGAGCAGATTCTGCACCCGGGCGAGGCGCTGGACGACGGTGTTGACGTGGACGTGGAGCAGGTCCTTGGCGCGGGTGAGGCTCTGGCCGGTGGCGAAGTACGCCTCCAGGGTGCGGACGAGTTCGGTGCCGCGCTCGGCGTCGTAGGCGAGCAGGGGGCCGAGGGTGGCGTCCACGAAGGTGCGGGTGTCGCGGCTCTCCCCCAGTACGACGCCGAGGAAGCCGAGTTCGCCGATGTCGGCCCCGTCGCCGGTGCGGCCGAGCGCGTGCAGTGCGCGCAGACAGCGGGCGGCCTCGGCGTGCGCCTCCACGACCGCGGTGAGACCGGACGCGGGACCGGCGGCGGCCACCGTGACCGGGGCGCCGACCGCGCGGCCCCACTGCCGGGCGAGGTCGCGGGCGAGTCGGCCCGGTTCGGCGGCGAGAGCGTCCGGGCCGTTCGCACCGTCCTTTCCTGCGAGTGACCAGAGGAGGACGAGAGAGCCGTGGTGCTCGGCGCTGACGGTGCCGGGGTGGTGGGTGAGGTGGGACAGGCTGGCCAGGTTGAGCCGTTCCCGGGCGCCCTGAGCGGTGTGCGCGACGAGGACGAGGTGCGGGCGGCGCAGATCGATACCGAGCCGGCGCCCCCGCTCGATCAGGGCACCGGGGTCCTGGCCGGGTGCGTCGAGAAGGTCGGCGACGAGGTTGCCGCGCAGCCGGTTCTCGGTCTCGGCGGCCCGGCGGCGCAACATCACGAGCAGTCCGGTGACGACGGAGGCCCGTTCGAACAGGCGCCGGTCGGTGTCCTCCAACGCGCGGTGGTCGTGCAGGACGAGCGTGGCCAGGATTTCCGGCCCGGCCAGCACCGCGCACACCCAGTGCCCCGACCGGTGCACGGCGCGCGCCACCTCCCGGGAGTCCTCCGACGCCGTCGGCAGCCAGTCGGCCACGGTGGCGTCGAGCGGGAAGGCCGCGCCGTGCTCGTCCGTCGCCGCGAGGAGCACGCCCTCCGGGTCGTGGAGGGAGATGGGGCCGTGCAGCAGGCGGGCGAGCGCGGTCGTGACCTGGGGTATGTCGCCGCCGCGCAGCACGAGGTCGGTGAGCCGGTCGTGGGCCTCCTCGGCGCGGTGCAGCGCCTCGGCCTGGCGGCGGACGGTCTCGTTGGCGGCGGCGAGTTCGTCCAGCGCCTGGCGGGTCTCGGCGATGCTGCTGGCCGTGTCGATGGCGACGGCGGCGTGGGTGGCCAGGGACTGCAGCAGGGCGATCTCGTCCTGGCTGAAGGACCGCGCCGCGCGGTCCGCGGCGAACAGCACCCCGACGACTTTGTGGGAGGAGTCGGTGCGCGACCCCAGGAGCAGGGGCACCCCGAGAATGGAGACCAGCCCCTCGTCCAGGACGCCCGCGTCGATGCTGCCGGTGTGGTGGAAGCGCGGGTCGATGCGGTAGTCGGGGGTGGCGTAGGGCCGGGCGGTCTGGGCGACGAGCCCGCCGAGGCCGTCGCCCAGGCCGAGGCGCAGCTGCTGGAACGCCGGTGAGACGGAGCCGTCGGTGACCCGCATGTAGGTGTCGCCGGCCATCTCGTCCGGCAGCGTCAGATAGGCGGTGTCGGTGCCCAGCAGGCTGCGGACGCGGTGGACGATGGCGCGCAGCACGGTGTCCAGGCCGGTGGCGGCGGCCAGATCGCCTGCGGTGTCGAACAGCGCGGTGAGTTCCTGTTCCCGGCGCCGGTGCTGGCGAAGGGTGGCGCGGATGCGCAGCGCCGTCCCGGCCGCCTGCTCCACCTCCCGCAGCGCCGCGGCGGGCACGCCCTCGGCGCGGGCCCGCTCCACCTGCGCGCCCAGTTCCTCGGCCGGGGCGCCGCTCTCCAGCAGTTCCAGCAGCGCGCGCAGGTACGGCGCGGCGGGGGGCGGCTCGTGCATGGGGACACCTGGGGTCGGCGGGCCGGACGGGCGTGGAGGGCAGCGGCAACTATAGACAGCCGCGCCCGGTGCCACGGGTGCCTCGCGCGGTCACGAGGCACCCATGGCGCCTACGCGGTGGGCGCGTCGGAGCGAGCGGCGGGCACAGCCGTGTCCACCGCCGGCGGCGCTCCCGCGTCGGTGTCGCCGACGGCGGCGAGGTCGCTGCCGCGCGTCTCCCGTGCCAGGAGCACGGCCAGCACCGTGATCACCGCGGCGGCCGTCACGTACAGCGCGATCGGCCCGGGACCGCCGTACGCGCCCAGGAGCGCCGTGGCGACCAGCGGGGCGGAGGCGCCCGCGGCGACGGAGGAGAGCTGGGCGCCGATGGACGCGCCGGAGTACCGGACCCGGGTGGCGAACAGCTCCGCGAAGAAAGCCGCCTGGGGTGCGTACATGGCGCTGTGGAAGACCAGTCCGACGACGACGGCGAGGGTCAGCGCGGCGAAGGACTTCGTATCGGCGAGCGCGAAGAAGGCCCACACCCAGATGCCGGTGCCGACGGCGCCGAACAGGTAGACCGGGCGGCGGCCGATGCGGTCGGAGACCGCGCCGAACAGCGGGATCAGGCAGAACTGCACGGCCGAGCCGATCAGTACGGCGTTGAGCGCGGTCTGCTCGGGGAGCTTCAGATGGCCGACGCAGTAGGCCAGGATGAACGCGGTGAGGATGTAGTAGGAGATGTTCTCCGCGATGCGGGCGCCCATCGCGACCAGGATGTCCCGCCAGTGGTGGCGCACCACGTCGATCATCGGCGCCCGTTCCTCGGCACCCGCCGAGCGGCGTTCCTCGGCCCGGGCCAGTGCCTCCTTGAACAACGGCGACTCGTCCACGCTCAGGCGCACCCACATGCCGACCAGGACGAGGACGCCGGAGGCGAGGAAGGCCACCCGCCACCCCCAGGTCTCGAACGCCTGGGAGGTGGTGGTGCCGGTGAGCAGGGCCAGGACGCCGACGGCGAGGAGGTTGCCGGCGGGGGCGCCGCCCTGCGGCCACGAGGCCCAGAAGCCGCGGTGCCGGGGGCTTCCGTGCTCGGACACGAGCAGCACCGCGCCGCCCCATTCGCCGCCGAGGGCGAAGCCCTGGAGCAGGCGCAGCAGGGTCAGCAGCACCGGTGCCGCCGCCCCGATGGCGTGGTAGCTCGGCACACAGCCGATCAGGACGGTGGCGCCGCCCATCATCAGCAGGCTGGTGACGAGGAGCTTCTTGCGCCCGATCCGGTCGCCGAAGTGGCCGAAGACCAGGGCGCCGACGGGGCGGGCCACGAAGCCGATGGCGTAGGTGAGGAAGGAGAGCAGGGTGCCGGTCAGCGGGTCGGAGTCGGGGAAGAACACCTTGCCGAACACGAGCGCGGCCGCGGAGCCGTAGAGGAAGTAGTCGTACCACTCCACGGTGGTGCCGACGAGGCTGGCCGCCACCACGCGGCCGAGGCGCGGGGGTCCGGGGGTCTGTCCGTTCACGGGTCGTCACCTTTTTGCGAGACGGCGGGGAGGCACGGGTGTGCGGAGGGCGCCGGAGGGTCTCCGGCGGCGGGCGGACGGGGTCAGCGGGCGGTCCAGCCGCCGTCCATGACCAGGTCGGTTCCGGTGACGGAGGCGGCGTACGGGGTGCACAGCCACAGCACCGCCCGGGCCACCTCGTCGGGTTCGACCAGCCGCTTGACGGCGCTGCGTTCGAGAAGGACCCCGCTCATGACGTCCTCCTCCGGGATGCCGTGGGCGGCGGCCTGCTGGCTGATCTGCCGTTCGACCAGCGGGGTGCGCACATAGCCGGGATTGACGCAGTTGCTGGTGACGCCGTACCCGGCGCCTTCCAGCGCGGTCACCTTGCTCAGCCCCTGGAGCGCGTGCTTGGCCGTGACGTAGGCGCTCTTGTACGGGCTGGCGCGCAGTCCGTGCACGGAGGAGATGTTGACCACCCGGCCCCACCCCCGCGCGTACATGCCCGGCAGCGTGCGGTGCAGGATCCGGAACGGCGCCTCGACCATGACCCGCTGCATCCGGGCGAAGCGGTCGGGGTCGAACTCGGTGATCGGGGCGACGTGTTGCAGACCCGCGTTGTTGACCACGATGTCGGCGTCGGCGGGCAGTTCGGCCACCGCCGCCGGGTCGGCGAGGTCCACCACGTGGACGGTGCCGCCGATCTGCGCCGCGGTCCGCGCGGCGGCCTCCCCGTCGATATCGGCCACCCGGACGTGGGCGCCCGACGCGGCCAACGCCAGCGCGCACGCCCGGCCGATCCCGCTCGCCGCGCCCGTGACCAGGGCCGTCCTGCCGTGCAGCGACCCGGGTACGGCAGCCGGCTCGGGGCCGGTCGCGGGCTCGCCCCGGACCCGGGTCGTTTCGTGTGTCTGAACCATGCCGTTCACCGTAGGAGCGGCCGCGGCACCGGCCCATGGCTGCCGGAACCACAAGCGGACCCCGGAAGGTGGTGCTTCGACCCATGGAACACCCGGCGGCCGGGAGTTTTACTTGACGCCTTCGGGAGCCGTCGGACGCACACCGTCCGCGGGCGGTACCGGGCCACGGTTCCGCGCGGGGAGCGGCGGCCTCCTGCCCGACCGCCGGACGCCGCCGTCCGCCCGCCCCCTGACCGTTCTCCAGGAGCCCACCGATGCGCCCTGCTCTGCGCCGGTTCGCCCTCGCGGGCCTCGCCCTCGCCGCCTGCACCACCGGCCTCACACCCGCCCACGCCCGCGCCGCCGACGCCCCCGCCTGTACCCGGGCCGCGCGGGTCACGGTGCCGGGCGCCGCCCACGAGCGTCGTGCCTGTCTGCCGGACCTGACCACCGCGGCGCTCGCCGGCACCCCGTACACCGACACCGCGGACCAGGCCGGTCTCGCCGCCAAGGGCACCCGGAACCCCACCGGCGTGCCCGGTGTCCAGATCGACGGCTACTTCCCCGACACCTCCCGCACCAACGCCGAGCACGGCTGGCACCACGACGCGCAGTTCGTCCTGCGGCTGCCCACCCACTGGAACGGCGGCCTCGTGGTCACCGGCGCGCCCGGCAACCGCACCCAGTACGCCACCGACGCCCTCATCTCGGACTACGTACTGGCCGCCGGTTATGCCTACGCCGCCACCGACAAGGGCAACACCGGCCCCGACTTCTACCGGGACGGCCGGCGCCCCGGCGACGCCGTCGCCGAGTGGAACCGGCGCACCACCCAACTCACCCGCGCCGCCCGCACCACGGTCCACCGTTACTACGGACGGCCCGTACGCCGCACCGTCATGACCGGGATCTCCAACGGCGGCTACCTCACCCGCTGGCAGCTCGAACACCACCCCGAGCTGTACGACGGGGGCGTCGACTGGGAGGGCACCCTGTGGACCTCCCGGGGCCCGAACCCGCTGACCTCGCTGCCGACCGCCGTCGCCTGGAGCACGGGCACGGCCACCGACGACGACATGTACCGCGCGGGGTTCGCCCGCGGCTCCGCGTTCCTGTGGCCGTACCACCGCAGCACCTACTGGGGACTGACCCAGAAGGCGTACCGGGCCGCCGTCGACCCCGGTTACGACCCGCGGTGCCCCGGTGCGAGTGCGGGATCGACGCCCGAGCAGATCCTCGCGCCGTGCCCGTCCGACGCCCGCTACGACTACGCCGCCCGCCCCTCGGCGGTGCAGGCCGCGGTCGACCGGATCGCGCTGACCGGCGCGCTCACCCGGCCCCTGATCACCCTGCACGGCACGCTGGACACGCTGCTGCCCAAGAGCGCCGATTCCGACGTCTACCAACGCATGGTGGCCCGCTCCGGCCGCGCCGGCCTGCACCGCTACTACGCCGTCGCCGGCGGCAACCACGTCGACGGGCTCTACGACACCTTCCCGCACTGCCTGCGCCCCGTACTGCCCTGCTACCGCAGCTCCTTCGACGCCCTCATCACCTGGCTCGACCACGGCACCCCGCCGCCCCCGAACCACACCGTCCCCCGGACGCCCCACACCGACCTCGTCAACACCTGCTCCCTGCGGTGACACCGAACGGGTGCACCGCACGCGGCCCCACGGCGCGACCCCGGCACCCCGCGGCAACTCCACGCCGACGCACGGGACTTGCACGACCACGCCCGTCACCGCCCCCGCCCCGTACGCGCGGGAACACGGTCCGCGACAAGAAAAGTACTTCCGCCGCCCCGCGCCCCTCTCTACCCTCCCGTTCTCATGACAACGGAACACGCCCAGCAGCCCGAGGGCCGCGACGGACACAGCCGCAGACGCTTCCTGACGGCGACCGGCGGGGTGGTCGCAGGAGTCGTCGGCGGGGCGGCGCCCGGCGTCGCGGGGGCCGCGGGCAGCGCGGCCGCGGCCCCCGCCGGCAAGCGCGTCGCCGTCCTCGGCGGCGGGGTGTCCGGCCTCAGCGCCGCCCATGAACTCGCCGAACGCGGCTACGCGGTCACGGTCTACGAGTACTACGACGTCCTGGGCGGCAAGGCCCGTTCGATGGACGTCCCCGGGACCGCGGCGGACGGCCGCCGACCGCTCCCCGGCGAACACGGCTTCCGCTTCTTCCCCGGCTTCTACCGGAACCTGCCGGACACCATGCGCCGCATCCCCTTCCCCGGCAACGCGAACGGCGTCCACGGCAACCTCCGCAACAGTACGGAGGCGCTCTTCGCCCGCGGCTCGGGCCGCCCGGACCTGCACTTCCCGCTCCGCCGGGTCACCACCCCGCCCGCCCTCGACGACCTCACCCCGTCCTGGCTCCGCGACCAGATCCTCTCGGTGCTGGACCTCGCCACCCACCTGCCCGCCCACGAGGCCGCCTACTTCGCCAACCGCCTCCTGGTCCACCTCACCAGCTGCGACGCCCGCCGCGAGGGCCAGTGGGAGAAGGTCACCTGGTGGGACTTCATCCGGGCCGGTGAGATGAGCCGCGAGTACCAGGTCCTCCTCGGCATCGGCCAGACCCGCAACCTCGTCGCCACCCGCGCCGAGATCGCCTCCACCCGCACCGTCGGCCGCGTCATCATCGAGGCGCTCCTCCTGTGGGGCCTGCTCGGCCGCGGCATGGACGGTGACGCGGACATCGACCGGGTGCTCAACGCCCCGACCAGCGAGGCCTGGATCGACCCCTGGGAGGCGTATCTGCGCGACCGGGGCGTCGAGTTCGTCCTCGGCACCGAGGTCCACGAGGTGCTGTACGACGGCGGCCGGGTGACCGGCGTCCGGGTCGCGGCACGCGACGGCGGCCGGCCGCGCACCGTCACCGCCGACCACTACGTCTCCGCCCTCCCCGTCGAGCACGCCCGCCCCACCTGGGGCCCGGCCCTGCGCGCCGCCGACCCGCAGCTCGGCCGGTGCGACGCACTGAAGACGGACTGGATGACCGGCGTGATGTTCTATCTGCGCACCCCCACCCCCGTCGTGCACGGCCACATCAACTGCCTCGACTCCCCCTGGGCCGTCACCGCGATCGGCCAGGCGCAGTTCTGGGACGGCCGGGACTTCGCACGCGACTACGGCGACGGCCGGGCCCGTGAATGCCTGTCCACGATCATCTCCGAGTGGGACAAGCCCGGCATCCTCTACGGCAAGACCGCCCGCGCGTGCACCAAGGACGAGATCGTCGCCGAACTGTGGGCCCAGCTGAAGGACGGCCTCAACGACTCCGGCAAGACGACCCTCCGGGACGAGGACCGGCTCGGCTGGTTCATGGACCCGGCGGTGACAGACCTCGGCGGCCCCCACCCCCGCAACCGCGAACAACTCCTCATCCACCCCACCGGAACCCTCTACCACCGCCCGTCGGCGAAGACGGCGGTGCCGAACTTCTTCCTCGCCGGCGACTACGTCCGTACGGATGTGGACCTGGCGACCATGGAGGGCGCCAACGAGTCCGCCCGCCGCGCCGTCAACGCCCTCCTGGACGCCGACGCCTCCCCCGCCGAGCGGTGCCGCATCCGGGAGCTGTACCGCCCGCCGGAGCTGGAGCCCCTCAAACGCATCGACGAGGCCCGGTACCGGCTGGGGCTGCCCAATACGTTCGATCTCGGGTGAGAGCCGGTACGGGGGCGGGCGGAGGGCCGGCACCGGGCCTGGGCGGAGGGCCGGATCGCGGGTCGCCCCGCCCTCCTCGCCGACGCCGACCGCTGCACTGTGGACCCATCGCAGCTCTCCGCCCGCCGTCCTCACCGTCGTGGCAGCAGCGCCGCCGAGCCCAGCGCCGTGATCGTGATGAGCCCGGCGGCGAGCAGCAGGCTCTCCCGCATCCCGGCCGCGAAGTCGCCCGCGAGCAGCGTGCCGAAGCAGGAGACCGCCCGCGGCGAGAAGTAGTTGAAGTGGGCGGTTACCCCAGACCGGGGAGCGCAGCACGAGAGGGGAACCACCCCACGTCCTGTGAGGCGGCGAGCCGGAGAGCGGACTGCCCGGGAGCAGCCTCCGCCCGGCCCGGCGGTCCTGCTTCGGCCGGCTGGCAGCTACGTCAACGGCCGAGCGGGTCGCGCACCTCGGAGAGGCATTCCGCCGGCGCCGTCCACGCTCCGTTCGGCACTGTCTGCAGCACGCACTTGGTAGGCGCTGTCGTCTGGGTTCCGGTAGTTCGGGGCACGTTCCGGAGCAGATCTGGGTCCAGGCGCAGCGCCTGCTCGCTGG
Organism: Streptomyces sp. NPDC014733; assembly: GCF_043083385.1. Classification (NCBI taxonomy): domain Bacteria; kingdom Bacillati; phylum Actinomycetota; class Actinomycetes; order Kitasatosporales; family Streptomycetaceae; genus Streptomyces; species Streptomyces sp. NPDC014733. The sequence continues at coordinate 336,949 of NZ_JBIBYO010000004.1, forward strand.
GACTGCACGGCGGGTAGGGCAGTGGAATCGGTGGCGGAACCGACCCCCACGGGTCCTGCATGAGGCGACAGGACGAGGAGACGTTCTCCATCCGCCAGGCTGACACCGGAGACCTCGCCGACGCTCGCGCCTGCCCTCCGGGGATGCAGCCGAGGTCCAGGTGCCCGCTCGCAGAGCCCGGAGAAATGGCGCCAACGCCTCGGCAGACGATTTCGGTCAGCCCAGAAGGCTCAGCCGGACCTCCCGAAGCCGGTCGTGGGCGCCTTGTCCGCCGAACTCCGCTGGGACCAATCAGAACATTCCCATACGCCGGCACCGAGCGTGACAGGACCCGCAAGGGGGCGGCGGCAGCACAGCCCCAAGAGCCGACCGGAGCAGATTCATCGCCGCTCCAGATGCGGCGCCAGGTGGTGCAGGCGCGTGTGATAGTCGGGGTGCGAGGACAGGAGCTTGCCAGAAAGGCTGCGCCTGCCGCCGCGAACGGCGCTTCCCGGGTCAGCCCCAGCCGTCTTGCCGCACCCGGACAGAGCAGTCGCCGTCGCATGCCCGCCCTCTCGTTCCTCTGCCTGCATCATGTGCAACACCTCGGCGAGCATCGGTCCGAACCCGGCCGCCACCGCATGGTGATCCGCCCTCAGTTCGGTCCGACGGGTCACGGCGGCGAGGAGATACGGAGCCGCCACCAGCGTCAGGGTGAGGAACCAGTACTCCCACGCCACCGCCAGCCCGGCGGCTCCCACCGCAAGGAGCAGGGCTGCCACCCAGAAACTCATGCGCTCACGGACCAGGACAGCGACGAGCCGGATCAGCCCCCGCACGGCGGCCCACGCAAATCGCCCCGGAAGCGCGTACCACTGCCCAAGGATCAAGGACCACGCGTGACCACGGACGTGGTGCCCCAGCTCATGAGCGAGGACGGCGGCGAGCTGGCCATCAGACAGACGCTCCAGTGAAAGGCGGGTGACGCCCACGATGTGCCCCGCCGCGGCCAGGGCGTTGAGGTGATCGCTGTCTTCAATCCACAGCTCGTAGGCGCGGCCCTCCACACCTGTCCGCGCCGTCACTTCCCGCCACAGCGGTTCCAGTCGGCTTAGCTCCCCGGGGGTGGGGTGACGGAGGTTCAGCAGATGCCGGGCCAGAACTCTCTCGGTCGGCCGGTGAAACGCCATGGTGCCTGAAGCGAGCCAGAGCAGGATCCCCAACCAGTGCACGCCGGGGAACAGGAGGCGGGAGAGTGTCGCCACGATCACCAGCCCGGCGAGAAACAAGGGTAACTGCAGCAGCAGTTGACCCACAGCCGTGGTGTCGACGCCCCGCTGCCGCTTGGCGAGGTGCACACGCCCACGACGTCCGAGCCCCTCTTGCATCGCGCTCTTCCCGGGACCGGACTGCTGTTCCGGCTGCCGGGCGGAGTGTGCGGCCTCGGGCGCTGTCTCGCTGCCTGGGTACGGCGGTGGAGGCGGAGTCTTCTCCTCCGGTCCGTACGGAGGCGGGAAGGGTACGGCACCCGGATAGGCCGGAGCTCCTGGTAGCGAAATGCCACCGGGGTGGGTGGCGTCGAAGGGAATGGTCATGAGAGGTTCCTGTCTCGGCAACGGCCGGATCGTGACGGTGAGAAGAAGCCGGTCGGCGCGGGCGCGTTCAGCCGACGAGCCACGCGAGAGGCAGAAACACCACGCCCGCGCAGTAGGCAGCCAGACCGGTGCGGATCCATCGGTGTTTCGCACCGACGATGCGACTGTTCTGGGCCAGCGCCTCCAGTACTCCTTCGGTCTGGTGTGTCTCGGTGACGGCGAGGGCCTCGGCGAGCCGACCGCCCTCCGCGGCACGGCGGATGTCGTCGAAATAGGTCAACGGCCGCCCCGGAGACCACCGACTGCTGCTATACCGGGGCAGAACGGCGAGGAGCAGGCACCCCAGTGCGCCGGCCAGAGCTGCCATGGCCACCCACACCAGCACGCTCCCCGGCACGGAGAGCCCGGACAGAGACCAGCCGCGGGCCCCGAGCAGACTCACCGTCATGCTCATGACCCCCAGAAGCAGCGAGGCCTTGCTGTCCGCACGAGCCGTCTCGGAGCGCAGCTCCGTGAGCAGACGGGGCCCCACCGTCGCCGTTCGCACACCACCGCTGCTCATCGCCCCTCCTCAACACCGGCGGCGGACGACCTGTCCCGCTGCTTGCCGAATTCCACCGAGGCGGCCGTGGCCCCGCCCCAGGTCAAAGGTTCCGGCGCGGGAGAGCCAGAGGCGATGCCGGGCAAAGTGCGCGCGAGGAGCCCCTCCAGGATCTCCACGGCCTGCTTGTTCAGGCCGGCGCGCTGGTAATCCTCGGGATTCCCCTCTTTCAGCACCTGGAGGGCCGCCTGCGACTGGCTCCGGATCAGCTCAAGTTGGTCCCTCTGCAAGCTCTCCACGACCATCCGGGAATCCTCGGGGTGCTGCGCCAGGTGCAGGGCCCACATCGCCACGCCGCCGTGCTGGAGGTGGTACTCGTAGTAGTGGACCTTCTGCCGCTCCAGCTCCCTGACTGCCTCATCCTGGCGGCCCTGCAGCATGACCAGTTCGTGAGCTTGCCGGGCCTGCTCCGCCTCCCGCTCCGCTCTGAGCCGGTCCTCCCGCATCGCCACATCATGGGACAGCCCCAGCTGTTCGTCGCTGTACCGGATCCGGCGGAGCTCCCGCTGGTGCCCGATCGCCGCGTCGTCCGGCCTGAGCCGCACGGCGTACGACGTGCGCAGCCCTGCCTGCTCCCCCACATCGCCCGCCCTGGCGAGAACTTGATACACGGCACGTTCGGCGTCCGCGCTCCGGTCGAGCGGGAAACCGCGGCTGACCGGGTACAGCAGCTGTTCCAGCCGGCGCCTCAGGAAAGCGGGCACGTCGCGTTCTCCACCGGCCACGAACTCTTGCGGCCGGGACACCTGCCAGGTCAGCTCCACCTCGGCGGTGAAGTCGAAGGCGTCGTTGTCGCTGGGCAGCAGCAGCGACGCGGTACAGGCATGCACCCCCATGTCCACTTCGTACACCGCGGTGTACCGCTTCGCGGCGAACAGGGAGCGGGTCGGCCGGTGGGGCGGCAGGTAGACCTCGAACTCCCCTTTGTCCGTGGTGAACACCAGCGCGTTGTCGATCCGGCTGTACCCTCTTCGGTGGTCGAACCGGGACAACTGGCGCACGGTCAAAACCGGGTCGACCAACTCGCTGTGCCGGTCCGCGCCCTGGTCCCAGTCGGGTTCGCGACCGAGTTCCACCATGGCTTCCCTCTCCTCACTCAGTGTTGTTCCGGGACTTCACGGTCCGTGACCGCAGACCGGAGACGGCCCCTCACAGCACGTCCCTCAGACGGTCGGCAACCGCGGGCGGGGCATCCGCGCCCCCGCGGCGACGACGCAGAGTAGCGAGCATGTGATCGAGACGCTTGCGGTCCTCATCGCAGCCGACCAGCGCCGGAAGCAGCATCGCCAGTTCCTGCTCGGCCTGCGGATCTCCGTCCGCCTCCAAGGCCCAGACGGCCAGCGCCTTCAACGCGTCGGCGGTGTACCCCAGGTCGCCCAGGGCGGTCCGCCACAGCAGGGACAGCTGCTGCGCGTCCTCGGCCGGCCCCGCCGAGGCGGCCTCCGCGTACCACCGCAGCATCAGCCGGCTGTCGGCGCGCGCGCAGGCCAGGACGAATGCGTGCAGCGCCAGACGGCGGCCGGAAGGGCCGTCCCGGCTGATGTCGGACAGGCCCCGCAGCACCCGGCTGCGCACCGGCCCCGATTCATCGCTCAGCAGCAGCGCGGCGGACTCGGCGATGTGCTGCGCCTCCTGCTCGTCCTCCCCGGTGCGAGCAGCTTCCGCCAACGCGTTCAACGCTTCGTCCGGCATCCTGGCGCCTACCAGGGCGTAGGCCCGGATGGCAGTCCACCGGAGCCGTGGTCCGGCTTCCTCGTCGCACCAGGAGCGCAGAATCTGCGGGATGTTCGGGGCACCGATGGCGTGCGCCGTGGCAAGGGCGTTGGCGGCGACGAGGCAGTCGCGGTACACCTTCGACTTCGCCCAGCCCTCGATGAGCAGTGCCATTGCCGACGGCAGGTCGGTCTGGGCGAGCACCGCGGCCGTCACTGCCGCGCGGGTACGCACCAGCGGCCGTCCGTCCTGTGCGAGCTTCCGGAGCCACGCGAGCAGCGCAGGCCGCGCGGAGGGGTGACACGTCCAGACCTCGCGGAGGACCTCTGCAGAGGTTCTGGGCTCCTGGAAGCGGGCCATGCGCTGGAACACAGGGCCCCACTCGGTGTGCTCCTCCTTCCGGTACTCGACGGCTCGGGCCAGGCGCAGGCGTTTGGTGATGGACGTCCCGAAGATGCCGACCCGAGGCCCCCTCTCGGCGTCCTCGGTTCTCTGGAACTCTGCGTACAGGGTGTCGCTGAGCTCCGCGGTCAGGGCATAGGCGGTTTCGTCGAACGCCGACAGGGAGATGAGAAACGCCCTGTCCCGGAGAAGGGTCTCGTCATCCCCGAACCATTCCCTGACCTGCTCTCGAACCAGCTCCGGGCCGACGGCCGCGAGTGTCTCCCGAGTGATCGTGCCGTCCGCGTGCCCGGCCAATGCCTTCGCGAACTGCGCTGCCTCCCGCAGTTGGTGGTCGTCCCGGTCGAGAAATTCCCGGGAGAGGTCCAGTGCCAGCAGTTCGCACTCCCTTCGTGGATCACCCACCAAGGCGTGCAGATGTGACCGGAGCACGGCCTGGGGCGATGGCGGCTGCCACCGGACGGGGTCGACGCCCCGCAGGGTCGCGAAGAGGTCGACGGTGATGACCAGATAGGCCTTCTTCTCCCGAAGGACATCGCGCACGGCCCACAGGTCGATGTCGCGCAGCGGGTTCTCCCTGCTCGTCACCAGATCGCTGACGAGGTAGCCGTGCTGATCGCCGTTGATCTCGTCCTTCAGCGCGGTCGGGCGGGTGTTGGGATCGATGGCGCGTACGGGCACTGCGTCCAGGGAGCGCAGCAGCATCAGGGCGGCACTGTGACGGCCGGTGAAGGGCGCGCCGTGCAGGACGAGGACCCGCTCCTTCCGCAGCCGGTCGCACAGAGGGTGCACCAGTTCCTCGTATCCGGCGAACTCCAGTGCCAGCTGGTCAAGTTCGGCAGGAGGGATGTTTCCGGAGGTGTGCGTGGTGGCGCCGAAGCGGTAGTGGTGCTCCACCTTCGTGCCGAGGACGACATCACCTCCTACGCTGCCCCCGCTGACCCCGGTCTGATCGCCGCCGACGAGGCTGCCGCCGACCGCGGCCGGGACGTGTTCGTACAGATCGCGTCGGGCCGCCCAGGGGTCCTGCGGGCGGTCATTCTCCGTTTCGGTGTGCTCGTCGCTCGTCTGCTCCTGTTTCCCGTCCGCCGGGCCGGTGTCGCCCTGGGGACGACCCGATGGCTGGTCACCGGACTGCTCGCTCATGCCTGCTCGCTCCGGCCCTCGTGCCGGACCGTGCCCATGATGACGGCGCCTGTGACGTGGCCGCCGCTGACCCCGGTCTGTCCGCCGTTGACCTGGCTTCCGCCGACCGACACCGTTCCGCCGTTGAAGGCGAATGCCGCACCACTGCTTGCAGGCGCCCGCTCGGGCGCCGCCGGAGGCTGCCCGGCGGCTCCCTCGTGCGCACCGCTGCCGCTGCGCCCGGCGGACGCCGACTCGGGTGCAGGGGCGGTGGTGCCGTCCGGCAGGGCCCCGTGCAACCAGAGGTCGAGCCGGTCCTTCTTCACGGACACCGCCGCATGGTGAAACTCCTCCGGGCGCAGTCCGCGGTGTCCGTGGCGAACGACGCCTTCGTAGACGGGGGACGACACCCCCAGCACACAGTCCGCTTCCTGTTGTGCGAGCGCCTCGCGCAGTGCGTCGGCGTCGAGCAGCCTGCAGGACTGGTTGAGGTCGTGACCGATGAGCCCGCCCACCGTGCCCTGCTTCGGGTCGAAGGCGACCTCTCCTGCGGCCAGTATCATCCGCAACCGCATCTGCGCACTGCTCGATGCCAGCCGGTTGTACTGGCCCAACGCATCCGGAACGGTCGTCAACAGGGCCCGGAGCAGCACCGTTTTCGGAATGTCGGCACTGACCAGCACGATCAGACCGTCTCCGCGGTCCTCTCGGTACTGCATGTTCCGCTCGACACCCGCCGCGGCCAGAGTGTCCTCCACCACGTTGTGCAGTTCTCGGCGCAAGAAGGCCTGCACCACATTGTCCCGTCGGCTGAAGTCCTCGATGTCCAGCAGCAGAATGGTGCGGTTGACGGGTTCTGTCAGGACCAGGGTCATGGGTGCCTCTCGGACAGTCGGGCTCGGTCCGGAGCACTATCTCGTGGGGGTCTGACAACGGAGTAGGAACGCCTGCACACAGCGTCTGTAACCGATGGCACACAACCCGCCCTCGCGGCAGGCCCGTCGGCTACTCGCCGCCCCCTATCCGGCGCAGCTGCTCCGGACGGATGATCACCAGTCCTCTGCGGCCGGTCCGGACAACATTGCGTTCCCTCAGTTCCTTCAGGAGCCTGGCCACCGCCTCGCGAGAGGCCCCGACCGCGCCTGCCAGCTCATGCTGGCTCAGGCCGCTGGTCAGGCGCACCCCCTCCGCGTCCTGCACCCCGTGTGTGCGCGACAGCTCCAGGAGCAGGAGCGACAACCGTTCACGGACTCCGAGTGCGCCTTGCTCCACACGCCGTCGGTCGCTGGCCTGTGTCCGGTCTCCGATAAGGCTGAGCAACTGGAGAGACGAGGCCGGGAATTCCGCGAGATGATCCAGGAACCGGCCGCGCTCGATCGTGACGGCCTCAACCTTCCCGAGTGCGGTGACCGTCGCCGAGCGTGGGCGGCCACTGACTGCGGAGGCCTCCCCGACGACGTCGCCCGGACCTCGCAGGGCGAGCAGCGCCTCGTAACCGCTGATTGTGGAGCGGGTGACCTTGGTCCAGCCGACGAGGATGATCACCACGTGGGTGGACGGTTCGTCCTGATGCACCAGTACGGACCGCGGCCTGTACTTCATGGGCCGCCCCAGCTCCAGCAGTGCGACACGTTCCTGGTGTTCCAACCGGGCCAGGAAGGGAACCTGGTCGTCGAGCCTGCCGGTTCGTAACGGTGTCATGGGTCTGCGCACCGCGGAAACGGCCGCTGACCCCTGCTGTTCCGGCTCAGGACCGACCACGCCGTCGGCTTCCACCTGCACTCCCCCCAAGGCCAGTTCGCTCCATGCTGTTTCAGGGGGCCCTCCCCCTCACTCTGTGCATCCAGCGTATGACACACGGGACAGAGCACCCCTGTTGCATGCTTACCCGGGTGCCGCCACAGGCCCGCACCTGGAAGGCATGACGCCTCCGCCGGCTACCCGGAACACTGCAGGCCCGGAACTGAGTTCCGGGCCTGCCTGGTGGAGCGCTCCTGGCTCAGCTGGTCTCGCAGCTGCCCTGCTCGGTCCCGGTCGGCGTACGGCAGCTGGCCGTACGCCGACCGGATCCTGCGGCGTCGTGTCGTCGGGAACGGACCTCCGCAGGTCAGCCGTGGTAGCGCGCCACCACCTTGGTGTACTCGTACGGTGCCTGCTTGACCCCGCTGCACGAGTCCGCGTCGGAGCCGCGGGTGCAGGAGCGGTCGCGGTTGACCGACCAGAAGGTGAACCGGGCGAGGTGGTGCCGCTGGGCGTAGCGGAGCATCGTACGGAAGTTGCGGACGCTGATCCGCTGCCCCTTCATGTCCGTCTCGCCGTTCATGGTCGAGATGCCGATGTGGCGGTAGGCGGCGTCGGATTTCATTCCGTACGCGGCGGCGACCGCGTTCTTCACGCCATCGGCGGACTTCATGGTGGTGGTGCCCATGGTGTGCGGGGTGGCGAAGTTGAAGGCCATGATGTTCCACCCGGTCACCGGGAGGCGCGCCGCCCCGGCCCGCTTGATGAGGTCGCGGATGGTGTGGACGGGCCCGTCGGCCCGGCCGCTGAAGGTGATGTAGATCTTCAGGGAGGGGTTGGCCGCCTTGACCTTCTTCAGCGCGTCGACGATGCGCTGGCGGACGACGGGTTTGTCGTCCTCCGTGTGCTCGATGTTGACGTCGATCGCCTTGAGCCGGTAAGCGCTGATCACCTTCTGGTAGGCGTGGGCCAGCGCGGTGGGGTTGGTGCAGGAGATACCGAGCTTGTTGCCGCTCCACCCGCCGAAGGAGGCGACGACGTCGCCGCCCGCCGCGCGGATGTTCTTGATGGCCTTCTCCTCCGCTCCTCCCCGCAGCGGGCGGGAGCCGTCCCACTTCGGGTTGCACGTACCGCCGGAGGTGAGGAAAGACAGGGTGAACTGCTTGATGCCCGTGGCCTTCATGATGCCGACGGGGTTCTGCGGGTGCCCCCAACCGAGGTACAGGTAGGGCGCATTGATGCCGACGGGGAGGGCGGCGGCCTGAGCTGCCGGGGCGGCGGCTGTGGACGAGGCACACAGCGCGCCCGCCGCGGTGCACGCGACCAGCGCGCGTCGCATCAGGAATCGACTCATGAACAGTCCTTCCAGGGGACTTGGGAACGAACTGAAATGTACTCAGTGATGCGGACCGGTCAGGGCGCGGGCCGAGGAAATAGGGGTTCGGCGGCGGGGCCGGTCACTCGGTGGCGCGCCGGGCCGGACCCGGCCCTCGCGGTTCCGGTTGCGGTGAGGCGGAAAACCGTTGGGGAATGAAGTGCCGTGCGCCCGCACAGGACCTCCGCAAGCGGTGACCTGAAAGGTCCTTGACCCGTCAACTCCCTTTGAAAGAAACTGCGTTGCGCACTTACGCATCAGGAGTCACAGGTCCGGACCGCACACCTCGGGCCTGGTCCCGTGCGGGTCGGGCCACGGATCACGGGTCACCTTCGCACCGGATGCAGACGGGGGAACTTGATGAGTGGCGGGGGATGCACGACCACAAGCGACGCGGGGCGCGGTCGTGGACTCTTCCGCACCCGCCGCCCCTCCCCCTTCTTCCCGCCGCCCACCCGGCTTTCTCGATTTCTTGGTGTCCTCACACTCGGTGCCTGAAGGGATTGGAGGGGGAATGCCGACACACACGACCTATCCCGGCGTCCATGTCGAAGAGCTTCCCAGCAGCATCCGCAGCATCACCACCGTGACGACGTCCGTGACCGCCTTCGTCGGCCACACCCGGCGCGGGCCGCTCAACCAGCCGGTCCGGATCACCAGCTTCGCCGATTTCGAGCGCCGCTTCGGCGGCCTGACCTCCCGCAGCCCGGTCTCCCACGCGGTCCACCAGTTCTTCGGCAACGGCGGCGCCATCGCGGTGATCGTCCGGGTCGCCAAGGCGGGCAGCGGCGAGGAGGCCCACGTCACCCTGGAGTCCACCGAGGGCCGCAGCCAGTGCCCGGTGCTGGAGGTGCACGCCAAGGAGCCCGGCGTCTGGGGCGACGGCCTGCGGGTGGCGGTGGACCACGGAGGCGCCGCGCGCCACCCCTCCGGTCCGGAGGAGACCTTCAACCTCCAGGTCCTCGACGCACACGGCACGGCCCGGGAGTCCTTCACCGGCCTGTCCATGGACCCCGGCAGCGGCCGGTTCGTGGAGACGGCCGTCAATTCCGGCTCGGCGCTGATCCGGGTGGTCGCGGTGGGCGAGGGGCGCCCGGACCCGTCCGGTACCGTCTCCAAGCCCTTCCACCACCAACTTCCCGCACTCGACGTCGAGTTGACGGTGAAGATCGGCGAGGTGGAGCGGGAGTTCACGCTCTACGACGCGGACTGCGACGGCGAGCCGCCGTGCGACGTCACCGAGCTAGCGCTGCTGCTGGAGCACAAGCTGCGGTCGCTGCCGGACGCCCCGGGCAAGCACGCCTTCGCCGGCACCCGGGTCACCCCCTTCGGGTGCCGCCTCCAGGTCGTGGCCGGCTCCACCGCCCCCTGCGACGTGGTCCGTTTCGTCGGCGAGTGCGCCAACGACCTCGGCCTGGAGGCCTCGGTCAATCCGCCGGTCTTCGCGCTGTGCGGCGGCGCGGACGGCGCCCCGCCCGGCCCGCGCGACCTGATCGGCAGCGAGGCCCGCAAGAGCGGCCTCCAGGCGCTGCGCGACCTGCCCGACGTCAACCTGCTCGCGCTGCCCGAGCTGGCGTCGTACGAGTCCACCGACGACATGCTCACGGTGGTCTCGGCGGCGCAGCGGCTGTGCCAGGAGCGGCGGATGTTCCTGCTGGTCGACGCGCCCGCCTCCTGGGGCAGCGTGGACGCCGCCCGGGCCGGGATCGGCGCGTTCGACGCGGTGCGCGGCAACCACGCCGCCCTGTACTTCCCGCACCTCCAGCTCACCGACCCGCTCACCGGCCGGCTGCGTTCCTTCCCGCCGTCCGGTGCGCTGGCCGGGGTGATCGCCCGCACCGACGGCGAACGCGGGGTGTGGAAGGCCCCGGCGGGCACCGGGGCGCGGCTGGCCGGTGTGCACGGGCTGACCGTCAAGCTCACCGACCGCGAGAACGGCCTGCTCAACCCGCTCGGCATCAACTGCTTGCGGACCTTCCCGATGGTCGGCCCGCTGGTCTGGGGCGCCCGCACGCTGGAGGGCTCGGACGCCCTGGACAGCGAGTGGAAGTACGTCCCGGTGCGGCGGCTGGCCCTGCACGTCGAGGAGAGTCTGCTGCGCGGTCTGCAGTGGGTGGTCTTCGAGCCCAACAACGAGCAGTTGTGGCAGCAGATCCGGCTCAACGCCTCGGCGTATCTGCACTCCCTCTTCGAGAAGGGCGCCTTCCAGGGCGGCACCCCGCGACAGGCGTACTTCGTCAAGTGCGACAAGGACACCACGACCGAGGCGGACATCGAGAACGGGATCGTGAACGTCGTGGTCGGCATCGCGCCCGTCAAACCGGCCGAGTTCGTGATCGTCAGGATCCAGCAGCTGGCCGGCCAGTTCGATCTCTAGGGCACCGGGCGCCGGGTCCGGCCCCGCGGCCGGACCCGCGCGCCCCACGACGCCGACGTGAAGGAATCCGACATGAAGGAATCCGATGGCTGAGTTCAAGATCAACGCCCATCGCTTCGACCCGTACAAGAACTTCAAATTCCTGGTGCTGTGGGACGGCCGTACGGTCGCGGGCGTCAGCAAGATCAGTCCGCTCAAGCGCACCACCGAGGTCGTCAAGCACCGCAACGGCGGCGACCCCAGCTCCCCGCGCAAGTCCCCGGGGCGCTCGGAGTTCGAGGGCATCACCCTGGAGCGCGGGGTCACCCACGACCCGGAGTTCGACCGCTGGGCCAACAAGGTCTGGCAGGTCGGCGCGGGCCTGGGCTCGGAGGTGTCGCTCGCGGACTTCCGCAAGGACATCGTCATCCAGGTCCTCAACGAGGCCGGTCAGGTCGCCGTCTCGCACAAGATCTACCGGTCCTGGCCGAGCGAGTACCAGGTCCTGGGCGAGATGGACGCCAACGCCAACGCGGTGGCCATCCAGAGCCTGAAGCTCGAATGCGAGGGCTGGGAGCGCGACTACGAGGTCCCCGAGCCGCAGGAGCCCTCGTTCACCCACCCGGCCTGAGCGGGAGGCGACGAGGTGGTGGCGAGGTAGCGGATGGCGGTCACCGGGCCGGCGGAACTGCTGGCCACCTGGGAGGCGGGGCTGGCCGAACAGGGCGCCGGCCGGGCCCTCTTGCTGCACCGGGCGGCCCGCCCCGGCGAGCCGGCCGACGCCCTGCTGTCGGCGCCGCTCGGGGAGCGGGCGGCCGACCTCTTCGCGCTGCGCCGGGCGCTGTTCGGCGACCGGATGGAGGTCACGCTCGACTGCGCGGTGGCGGAGTGCGGCACGGCGCTGGAGTTCGAGCTGGACGCCGGGGAGCTGACGGCCGCCCGACCCGTGCCGCCGGAGGGCGGGCTCCGGGTGGCGGAGGGCGAGTGGAGCGTGCGGTTCCGGCTGCCCGGACCCGCCGACCTGGCCGCGGTGGCCGCCGCCCGTCCGCCGGACGAGCGGCACGCCGGGCAGCTGCTCGCGGCCCGCTGCGTCCTCGCCGCCCACTGGGCCGGCCGCCGGGCCACCGCCGAGGACCTCGCCCGGCTGCCCGAACCGGTGCTCAAGCGCTTCGCCGAGGCCGCCGAGGAGGCCGACCCCGGCGCGGAGTTGACGCTTCAGGTCGCCTGTGCGGAGTGCGGCGCGCCCACCGCCGCCGAGCTGGACATCGCCGCGTACCTGTGGACCGAACTGGACGCCTGGGCCCGTGACCTGCTCCTGGACGTCCATCTGCTCGCCTCGGCCTACGGCTGGAGCGAGCCCGAGATCCTGGCGCTCAGCCCGCTGCGGCGCCGCTACTACCTGGAGCTGTGCGCGGATGCCTGAGATGCCCGAGCGGACCCCCGCCGCGTCCGGCGACTACCTCGGCCGGCTGCTGGCCCGGTACGCCCCCGCGGCGCCGGCGCCGCCCACCGATCCCTTCGGCCCGCCCGGGGGCACCAGGAGTCCGGACCGACGGGCGCTGGTCCGGCCGCGGCTGCCCGGCCCGTTCGAGCGGCTGGAGGCGGTACGCGGCCCGGCCGACGGCGACGCGGACGGCGTCGGGCTGCCGTCCCCGCGGGCGCCCGGGTGGCCCGCCCCGGCCCCGTTCGCCGGACCACCGCCGCGCACCGAGCACCGGTCGGAGTTCCACACCCGGGCCGAACGGGAGACGGTGATCCGCGCCGAGGCGGCCCCGGAGGCCGACCGGGGCCCCGCCGGCCCGGGGCCGGGCCCCGCCCCGCTGCTCCGTCCCACGGCGACGGCCGCACCCACGGCCCGGACCGGCGAGGGCGAGCGCGTAGTACGGCCGCGGGGGCGGGCCACCGGTGCGGAGGCACCGGCCGGGGGCCGGGAGGCATCGCCGTGGGACGCGGACGGGGCGGGCCCGGCACCGTCCGGCGCTCTGCGTCCGCGCGCCGACGCCCCGGTGGCACCGCGCCGCCCCGCACCGCCCCGTGCAGCGCCCGGCCGGCGCGGAGCGCGCGGCCCCGCCGAGCGCGTGGTGCACGTACAGATCGGTCGGCTGGAGGTCAGCGCGGCCGGTGCCGAAGACCCCGCGGCGGGTGGCCGCCCGGCGCGCCCGGAACGGCGCGCGCCCGCGGTGAGCCTGGCGGACTATCTGGCTTCCCGGCAACGGACTTCAGGGGGACGGTCCCATTGAGCAACGCACTCGCCCTGGCGACGGTCACCCAGGCCCTCGCGCTGCTGATCGAGCACAACCTGCACCCCGAGATCGACCTGGCCGTCTCGGTGGAGACCCGTAAACCGCCGTCCGATCCGCCGACCGACCCGACGATCACCGTCTTCCTGTACCAGGTCTCCCACAACCCCTCGATGCGCAACAACGACCTGGTCACCCGCGCCTCCGACGGCACACTGCTCAAGCGCCCGGCCGCGGCGATCGACCTGCACTTCCTGATCAGCGCGTACGGGGAGGAGCAGGAGCTGGTCGGCCAGCGGCTGATCGGGAGCGTGGTGCGGACGCTGCACGAGATCCCGGTGCTGCCACGGGAGTTGATCGAGGAGGCGGCCGAACGCCCCTATCTGGCCGGGAGCGATCTGGCCGAGTCGCCGCAGAAGGTCCGCTTCACGCCGACGCAGATGGACGTCGACGAGACCTCGAAGCTCTGGGGGATGCTCAACAACACGCCGTACTCCCTGTCGGTGGCCTACCAGGCGTCGTTGGTGCTGCTGGACGGCCATCAGAAGCCGGCACCGGCCCGTCCGGTGCGGCGGCCGGAGGTGACGGTGGTGCCGGAGGTGCCTCCGGAGACGCCGTCGGCGGACGCGCCGCCCGGAGCGGCGGCGGACACGGGGGCCGCACAGGAGGAGTCCGGGGCGGCCGAGGGCGCTGCCGCCGGCGCCGTTGCGGCCCCCGCCGAGGAGGCCGCGAAGAAGACGGCGGCCGGGCGGGCGGCGCCCCGCAAGCCGGCGGCGGCGAAGGAGAGCCCGAGCGGCGGGCGGTCGTCCGGCCGCCGTGGCCGGACCCGCAAGGCGGCCGGCGGCGAGCCGGGGGACGCGGACCGCGCCACCGACGCCGGCCGTACCGCCGGCACGAGCCGTACCGCGGACACGAGCCGTACGGACGACGGCGGGGAGAGCTGAGGCGCGGTGCGGGGGACGGGGGCGGAGAACGACATGGCGGGCAGCGGCGGGACGAGCACAAAGACGGCGGACGACGAGGCGGAGGGCGCGGCGCTGACCGCCGCCGTCCGCGCCGTCCTCGCCCGCCTGGACGCGCATGCCGCGCGCACCCGCGGGAGCGGAAACGGCGACGGCGCGGGGGACGGGGAAGCGGCCGCGCACGGGGACGGCCCGCGCACCGGCGTCGGCCATCCGCCCGCCGCGCCCGCTCCGTCCCCCCGGGCCCTGGACGCCCTCACCGCCTGCTTCGGGCTCACCCCCTTCGAGCGGGAGATCGTCCTGCTCGCCGCGGCCGCCGAGCTGGACCCGACCACCGGCGCGCGCTGCGCCGCCGCCTGCGGCGACCCGGAGCGCCCGCACCCCACCTTCTCGCTCGCCCTGGCGGCGCTCGACGCACCCCATTGGAGCGCGCTGACCCCGGTCGCCCCGTTGCGCCGCTGGCGGCTGGTCGAGCTGACGGACGAGACCCGGCTGACCACCAGCCGGCTGCGTCTGGACGAACGCATCCTGCACTTCCTCGCCGGCGCCCCGTACCTGGACGCCCGGCTCCACGGCCAACTGCGCCGCACCGTCCCGCCGCAGTCCCTGCCGCCCGCGTACGAGACGGCCGCCGAACGGGTGGCGGCGGGCTGGACGGGAGCCGGGCCGGACGCCCCGCTCCGCGTCGAACTGGTCGGCGGCGAGCTGCGCAGCCGCGCCGACATCGCGGCGGCCGCGGCCCGCCGCAGCGGGCTCGGCCTGTACGCGATGGCCGCCGAGGACATCCCGACCGACCCCGCCGAACGGGACCGGCTCTCCCGGCTCTGGCAGCGGGAGGCGATCCTCCTGCCGGCCGCGCTGCTGGTCGAGATCGGCGAGCTGGACCGCGAGCAGCACGCCGCGGTGGACGCCTTCCTCGCGGGCGCCGCCGTCCCGCTGGTCGTCTCCGGTCAGGAGCCGCGGCGGACCGGCCATCCGCGCGGCGCGCGCGTCACCGTCCCCAAGCTCTCCGACGAGGAGCAACTGGGCCTGTGGACGGACGCGTTCACCGGCGTCCCCGGGATCACCGGGCACCATCTCACCTCCCTCGTCGCCCAGTTCCAGCTCCCGCCGCACGTCGTCCGTTCCGCCGCCGCCTCCGTCCGGCGCGACCTGCCGGCCGCGGACGGGCTCGGCGCCGCCGGACTCGCCTGGCGGGCCGGTCTCACCGAGGCCCGGATGGGGCTGGACGAGCTGGGGCGCCGTATCGAGCCGCGGGCCGGCTGGGACGACCTGGTCCTCGCCGACCGGCAGTCGCGCATCCTCCGGGAGATCGTCGCGCATGTGCGGCAGCGCGCCACCGTCCACCAGGACTGGGGCTTCGCGAAGGCGCTGCGCAACGGCCTCGGCGTCACCGCCCTCTTCGCCGGCGGCTCCGGCACCGGCAAGACGCTGGCCGCCGAGGTGATGGCCGGGGAACTGGGCCTGGACCTCTTCCTCATCGACCTCTCCCAGGTCGTCAGCAAGTACATCGGTGAGACCGAGAAGAACCTCAGCCGGGTCTTCGACGCCGCCGAGCGCGGCGGGGCGCTGCTCCTCTTCGACGAGGCGGACGCGCTGTTCGGCAAGCGCAGCGAGGTCAAGGACAGCCACGACCGCTACGCGAACCTGGAGGTCAGCTATCTGCTGATGCGTATGGAGGCGTACCGCGGCCTGGCCGTCCTCACCACCAACATGAAGAAGGCCCTGGACTCGGCCTTCCTGCGCCGCATCCGCTTCGTCGTCGACTTCCCCTTCCCCACCGAACGGGAGCGGGCCGAGATCTGGCGCCGGGTGCTGCCCGCGCAGGCCCCGACCAAGGGCATCGACCCGTCCCTGCTGGCCCAGCTCACCGTCGCCGGCGGCTCGATCCGCAACATCGCGCTCTCCGGCGCCTTCCTCGCCGCGGAGGAGGGCGACCGCCTCCAGATGCGGCACATGCTGGCCGCGGCCCGCACCGAGTATCTGAAGCTGGAACGCTCTCTGACACCGTCGGAGGTCCACGGATGGGTCTGACGCACGAGGTCGGCCAGGAGGCGGTGCGGGCCACCGCCCCCCACCCGGTGGCACCGCCGCCCGGCATTCCACCGTCCTCCTCCCCCGCCTCCCCCACCGGAACGTTCCGCATCGACATCGGCGAATTGGTCCTGGACGGCTTCGACGCCCGCGCCGTCGACCCGGACCGGCTGTCGGCCGCGTTCCAGGCCGAGTTGGCCCGCCTCGTACGGGAGCGCGGCGTCCCGCTGGCCACGGACGCCGACGGCGCGGGCGCCGCTCTCGACGGGGTGGGCGGCCTGCCGCCGCTGCCGGCCACCACCCACCCCGTACGGCTGGGCGAGGCGCTGGCCCGCGCGGTCCACGCGGGCCTGGCGGGACGGGGGGAGGCGCGATGAGCGACGCGACCCGGTCCGCTTCCCGCAACGCCCGGTCCGCCCGCGACGCACAGCGGCGCAAACGCAAGGAGCGCTCCGCCAGGTCCGCGGCGCCCGAGCCGAAGAACGTCGTCAGCGGCGCCGGGCAGCCCCTCGACCTGAGCGTCCGCCGCGAACTGGAGGAACAGCTCGGCCACGACTTCAGCCAGGTCCGCCTGCACACCGGGCGCGACGCGGGGCAGCTCGCCGAGCTGATGGGCGCCGACGCCTTCGCCGTCGGTCAGGACGTCTTCTTCCGCGAGGGCACCTACCGCCCGGGCACCGCCGACGGCCGACGCCTCCTCGCCCACGAGCTCCTGCACACCGTCCAGAATCCGCACGGCCTGGGCGCCCTGCGGGCCGGCCGCGACCTGGGCGCGGTCAGCCTCCCCCAGGAAGCGGCCGAACGGGAGGCGGAGTCGGCGGCCCAGGAGTCCGTCCGCGCCGCGATGCTCGGCGCCACCCGCGAGGACGACCCGACGCCCGGGGTCGAGCCCGGCCACGCCACCCCCGGCTGGCTCCGCTACGCCACCGCCGACGCCGACCGCCGCCGCCGGGAACTCCTCGACCCGGCGACCCTGGTGGACCGGCTGGCGGGCGGGGTGCTGCGGTCACTGCGGGGCGACCCGGAGGACCGATCGGGGCGGGTACGCCTCGAAATCGCCAGGCTGGCACCGGAGTTGCAGGAATCCGTACTGGACCGGCTGGAGGTGCGGCTGCTCAGCTCCGACTTCGACCGGCTGCTGGGTCTGGTGGCGGAGTCCGAGGTCCCGCCCGTCGGATTCCAGCCGTCGTCGACGCCCGAGCCGGTGCCCGACGCCGTCGAGCAGGTGCACGACGAGCGGACGGCCCGGCAGCAGCACGCCGAGGGCGCCGCGCGGGCGGAGAAGCAGCGGGACGAGGACACCCACGAGGAGAAGAAGGCCGCCAAGGGCCAGGCGGAGACGGAGGGTGAGGAGCAGAGCCGGGCGCGGCGCGACGCGGCGGCGGAGCGGCAGGAGGCCGGGGAGCGCACGGCGCACGAGGACGAACGCGCCGTCGAGAGCGCCGACGCCAGGCAGGAGCAGCAGCAGGCCGAGGAGCGGCAGGGCCAGGAGCGCCAGGAGGCCGATCAGGCCGACACCGCCCGGGCCGACCGGGCCCGGGACGGCGCCGAGCGCACCAAGGAGGAGCGCAAGGCGCAGCGGGAGCGTGAGGAGGCCGACCCGGAACAGGCGAACCGGCCCGGCGCCGACAAGCGCCGGCGCCAGGACGACGCGACGAAACCGGCGGACGGCTCGAAGCAGGAGGAGCTGGAGAAGAAGAAGCGGGAACAGCCCGGACCGGTCCGTCCGGAGAAGGTCGACGAACGGGCCGACCAGCGGGACAGCGCGCTGTCCGAGCACGGGCTGAACGCACAGGACGAAGAGGACGGCCCGCCGCGCGAGGAGGAGCAGCCGATCGGGCTGGAGGCGGGCGCCGAGAAGGACATCGGCGTGGGCGGGGACACCGACGCCGCGGCCAAGGGCGGTGCGGGCCCGGGCGAGGCGGCGCTCCGGCCGGAGGACTTCCTCCCGGACGCCGACCTGGACGTCTCGTCCGTACCGTCCGCCGAGCATCCCGGCGCCGCGCTGCCGACGTTCCCCGCTCCCCCGCCCACCAGGGCCGAGCAGGTCCATCGGGAGCGCGAGAACGCGGCGGACGACGAGGAGCACGAGGACGAGCCGGAGGCCGAGACCAAGCCGCCGGGTGCGGAGCTGGGTCCGGTCGAGGGCGAGGCGCCGCAGCCGGAGCACGGACCGGCCGCCGAGGCCGGGGACCGTACCGAGAAGGACCTCCAGCCGTCGATGCCGGTCGAGCAGGAGGTCGGCCCCGATCCGGAGGCCGAGGACCGGCAGGCCCAGGAGCCGGAGGCCGAAGAGAAGCGGGATCCGGAACAGGCCCAGGACAAGGACGAGGACGGCACCCGCCGGGCCAAGCAGGACGCCGACGACAAGGACGCGGACCGCGACGCGGAGGGCGGCACCGGCGAGGAGGCGCCGGACGCCAAGGAGGCGCAGGACGAGCAGACGGAGAAGAAGGAACAGGACGCCCAGGAGGAGAAGCGGGAGGCGCAGGGGCAGCCGGAGGGCGCGGCGGCCGGGGTGCCCTCCGGCGGTGCGGCGGGCGCGGGCGGGGATTCCGCCGCGGCGTCGGCCCCCTCCTCCGCCCCGCCGGCCGGTGCGCATACGGACCGCACGCCTGCCGAGGACCGGCGTCCGTCCCCCGCCGCGCGCCGGGGTGCCGAGCCCGTACGGGCCGAGCGGGACGCACCGGATGCGAAGAGCGCGGTGCCCAAGGAGTCGGGGCCGGGTGCGGCGCCCGGCGGGGCGGTGGGCGGGACCGAGCCGGGCAACGCGCCGTCGGCCGCCGCCGGTCCCGGAGGCGCGCCCTCCGTCGCCCAGGCCGCGGTCGGTCCGGCGGCCCAGCAGGCCGACAGTCCCGGCAAGATGGGTGCTCCGGCCCCCGAGGGGACCAAGGCGCAGCCGGATGCTTCGTTGGAGAAGGACGGCGGAGGGTGTGCCCCGCCGGCCCCGGCCGCCGAGAAGGACGAGGGCGGCGGAGGTGGCTGCGGCGGGGGCGGCGGCGGGAAGGCCGTCGAGGAGAAGAAGGAGAAGGCGCCGGACGTCTCGGCGCAGGATCCCCGGTCGGCGCTGAACACCGTCGGTCAGCTCGCGCCCGACCAGGCGCAGGAGGCGCTGCCGGGGCTGGACGGCGCGGCGGACAAGAAGGTGGGGGACGAGCAGCGGCGGCTCGCCGCCGATCCGCCCAGGCGCGAACGTCCTTCGGGGGCGCCGCAGACCCTGCACGGGAAGCCGGCGGAGGAGGCTCCGGAGACTCCGGTGACGGGGCAGCTGGAGAAGGTCGGTCCGGCGGACGAGGGCGAGAAGCAGCGGGCCAAGGGCAGTGAGAAGGCCGAGGGCGCCAAGCCGACCGACCACGTCCCGACGCCGCAGGTGCCGCCCTCGAAGGACGGCAAGCTGACGGAGAAGGACGCCCGGGACGTGGCGGCGGCGGCCGACCAGGTCCCCACCACCGACCCCGAGCTGCACGACAAGACCGTCGGCCCGGCCCCCAAGATCAAGCTGGACGGGGAGAGCGACCCGCAGCGCACGGACGAGCAGGCGGCGAAGCTCAAGGAGAAGCAGGGCACGATCCAGGACACCGGACGGGCGGACGCGTCCAAGTCGCTGGGCGAGGACAAGATCTACCCCGATGCGCCCAAGGAGGAGCTCAGGGGGAAGGCGCAGGGCGGCCGGACCGGGGGCGGGAGCGGCGCTGCGGCGGGCGGTGCGGTGAAGCCGGGCGCCGGGGCGGTGGCCGAGCAGGAGCGCGGCGGCGAGATCAAGAGCGCCACCGGCCGGGCCGGCACCCAGGTGGCCGCCGGGGAGAAGGAACAGCAGCAGGGCGAGCAGAAGGCCAAGCAGGAGAAGCAGCAGCAGATCGACACCGAGGTCGCGCGCAACACCGAGCAGCAGACAGCGCAGCGCGGCCAGGTGGCGGACCAGGCGAGGACGGAGCGTCAGAACTGGCGCGACGAGCAGGACAAGAAGATCGAGCAGGCCGACAAGGACACCGACAAGGAGCACAAGGACGGCAACGACAAGATCACCAAGGAGCGTGACGCCAAGGACAAGGAGGTCGAGGACCGAAAGAACAACGACAACAAGGACATCAACGGCAAGGCCGATCAGGCGGACAAGGACGCCGAGAAGAAGAAGGAAGAGAAGAAGAAGGGATCCGACAGCCTCTTCGGCAAGATCGTCCATGCCGTCGCCGACTTCTTCAAAGACCTCCTCGACGCCGTCACCAAGATCTTCGACGAGGCCCGCAAGGCCATCAACGGCATCATCGACACGTTCAAGGACTGGGCGAACAAGGCGATCGACGCGGTCCGCGACTTCGCAGTCAAGGCCATCAACGCGGTGGCGGACGCGCTCATCGCCATCGGCGACGTCCTGCTGGCCGCGTTCCCCGAACTCCGCGACAAGTTCCGCAAGGCCATCAACGACCTGCGTGACAAGGCCATCGCCACGGTCAACAAGCTCGCCGAGGGCCTCAAGAAGGCCGTCAGCGCCCTCCTCGACGCCCTCGCCGCCGGACTCAACGCCCTCTTGAAGGTCCTGGAGGCGGGTCTCAAGGCCGCCATCAAGATCTTCCGCGACGCGATCGTCGGCGCCCTCAAATTCGCCCAGGCCGCGATCCAGGCGCTCGGTCAATTCGCCGCTCTTGTCGCGGACATCGCCCCGGACCCCGGCGGCTGGCTCGCCAAGGCCGGCAGTGCCGCGAAGACCGGCATCCAGGAACACCTCTGGGGAGCGATCAAGACCGCCGTCAGTCAGTGGTTCGACACCAAGGTCGAGGGCGTTCTCGGCCTCGGCAAGGCCGTCATCAACGTCCTGATCAAGGGCTGTATGTCCTTGAAGCAGATCGGCAAGATGGCCTGGAACGCGGTGGTCGCCGCGCTTCCGATGATGATCGCCCAGCTCGTCATCGAGAAGGTCGTCTCGATGATCATCCCCGCGGCGGGCGCGATCCTCACCATCGTTCAGGGGCTGATGGCCGCCTGGCAGTCCGTCAGCGCGATCCTCTCCGCCTTCGGCAAATTCTTCGCCTTCCTCAAGGCGGTGAGGTCCGGCCCGGCCGCCTGCCTCTTCGCGGTGGCCGTCGCCGCCGGCGTCGTCGCCCTCCTGGAACTCATCACCAACCTTCTCCTGGCCCGCCTCGGCCGTGCGGCCAAGGGCGTAGGCAACCGCCTCAAGGGCATCGCCCAGAAGATCATGAAGGGTCTGAAGAAGGCCGGGAAGGGCGCCCGCAAGGCCGCCGGCGGCGCCGTCAACCGTGCCCGCGGCGCCGTCCGCAAGGCCGCCCAGGCCCTCCGCAAACCCACCGGGCCCACCAAGCCGAGGGGCCCCAAGGTCCCCTCCCGCCCCGGCGCCTCCACCGCACACCACCCCGCCGCACACCCGCACGCCAAGGGCCCCGCCACCTCCCACGACCGGCCCACCAGCCGCACCCCCGACAAGGAACGCGACCGCCGCCGCGAGGAGGACGCCGCCAGGCGCGAGCGGGACGCCGAGGACCCGAAGAAGCAGCCGGATCCCAAGAAGCCCACGAGGGAAGAACCCGGCAACAAGACACCCGGGAAGGGGCACGAGGAGAAACCTCCGGAGCGCACGCCGGAGAAGAGGCCCGGAAGCCCCAAGAAGAAGAAAGAAACCGAGGCACCCAAGCGCGCCAAGCCCCGCAAACCCACGTCCGCTCTGGGGCGCGCCCTCAAAAAGGTGAAGGCCAAGGTCAAGTCCGCCCTCAAGAAGGTCCGCAACGCCGGCAAGTCCCTGGGCAAGAAGCTCCGCAAGTCCAAACTCGGCAAGGCCCTCAAGAACGGCGCCAAGAAGGCCCGCGACCTCTTCAAGAGGAAGCGCGACCACCTGCGCGGCCACAAGAAGCACCGCGCCGAGCAGAAGAAGCAGAAGAAGCAGGACCGGAAGAAGAAGGAGAACTCCAAGGAGTCCAAGCAGAGCAGGCTCGACAAGATCGTCGCCAAGCTTCACCCGCTACTCGAACGGGTGGTCCGGCGGGGTATTGCGGGCGCCCCGCTTCGCGCACTCCTGGGAGGGTTGAAGACCTGGTACCGCCTCACCTCCCTCAGCAAGCTCCCTGAAGGCAATCGGGACAAAATCACCGCAGTCCTGAATCCCGAACGGGACCCTCTGCAGAACATGGAGGAGGGACAGCGGATAGTTGAGCAGAATCAACCCAAGCTGCATGAAATACTCACGAGGGTAGCCGACAAGGCCCATCAGGATCCGCGAGTAGGCCCGCTGGCCGAGCGCGTCAACGCAGCCCAGGACGAACACCAAGCACAGCGCGGAGAAGCCAAGCGACAGGTGCGGAAGCAAAAGGGTTCCGCGGCCGAGGAGGCGAACGCCGCCAAGTCCGTGGTGCGCCCTGCCGCCGCACCCGTCGTCGAGTCCGCAGCGATGCGGACCGGACGCCCGGCAGGCGAAGAGAACATCGACATGGCCTCCCAATCCCGAGAATCGGCGATCGTGGCCGAACGAGGAAGGCCGAACCCGGGGAACACCATCGTGCGGAGCGGATTGGGCACCGGGCACTACACCGCCAAGCCGGGCAAGAATGGAGCGGATCCGATGCCCGCCGCGGCCGAAACACTGGAAGCACTCCAAGGCCGCATGGCAATCAACATGGGGCATACGAACCTCAGCGCCGCAGAAACCTCCCTGATCACTCGAAGTCGCATACAGCGGGCATACCTACAGCTTCTGCGGCGCAGGATGCCCACCGACGAGTTCTTCCACAGGGACCCGAAAGCCCTTGCCGGCATGGCCGCCATCGCACGGCTCATGGGCGTCGTCGAGGGTGGACGGCACCACCCCGCGTCAGTGGCCAACCTCCTGTCCTGGCGCCTCGCCACGTTCCCAGGAGGGACGTTGCGGGACGTCGTGGTCAACACGAACTACATGTCACCGCTGAACGCGGTGTCAGCAGCACCATTCATGTATGACCCGGAAGGACTCCAAGCCGCTTACGGAAAGAAGAGAGGGACGGGGCTGACCAAGCCCGGGGAGAAAATCAACACCACCACCCCGTTGATGAGAGAACGGGAGGCAAACCTTCTGATAAGAGCCTTCGCCCAGCTCAAGGCCGATAATTACTATCTCAGCGACGAGCAACTTATCGCGGAGTTCGAAAGGTGGCTCTTGCGGGACACCGCACATTACCTGTCACCCGGCGGAAGGATAATATCCCCAGGGTCCTCCGGGTCCGGTCCGTGACCCCTTGACGGACCGTACGCACATCAGGCGCGCGACCTCACATCGAAGGAATTTCGTTGACGCAACTCACGAAAATCATCCCCAAGAAGCCGTTCGACCGGGAACGGATGCACGACCTGGCCGAGCAGCTGAACTGGGTACCGGTAGATCTGGAGCCCTCGGACAACGCTCAACTCCATGAGGAAGTCTGGGCACTCGGAGATTACCGCACCGCCATCCACTGGATCGAGGATGACGTGTTCCGGGTTCACTACATCGCCGTCGAGGGTGAATCCAGCGCGCAAGTCATCTCCGAAATCCGGAATCACGTGGAGGTACACACCTCCGCTTCCCTGGCCGATCTCGCGACCGGTGAGCGGGACACACTTACCATCATGGATTCACTGCGGATGCTCGCGATGCAGAGCTCCGAAGATTTCGATCCAGAAATTTTTGCGGTTGTCCGTTGGGCGCTGAACGACCCGGAACCAGTGGTGCGTCGCGTCGCCGTCCTCGCATCATCCATCATGCCGTGGAGGAAACTCGATCCACTGCTGGAATATGTCAGCCGGCACGATCCGGATGAGGCGGTCCGCGCCGACGCCCGTGAAGCGCTGACCATCGTCCGCGACCGGTTCCAGGACTCGTCCACCACCTAGATCACGGAATGCGCACACGAATCGCCACCTGATGAGCGGCCTACTTCAAGGAGGGGCTCCATGACCCGCTACGCCGACATCCCCCACCCCATCCGCTCCGGCATCGTCGTCGTCGACCCCGATCTCAACATCCCGCAGCGGATCATCGTGTTGCAGTTCAACCCCGACACGCTGGAGCGGCAGGTGGCGCCGCAGGCCGCCGGAGGTGAAGGGGATGCCGGAGGCGGCGGGGGCGGGAGCGGAGGTGACCGCAACGAAGCTCTCAGGCTGAAAGGCCCGGCGCAGGAGACATGGAAGTTCACCGCGGAAATCGATGCGACGGACCAGCTGGACGTAGCGGCACCGGACGGGATTCACCCGGAGCTGGCGGTATTGGAGATGTTGGTGCAGCCGACGACCGCGCAGCTTCTGGCGGCGTCGAAGCTGACCAAGAAGGGGACGATCGAGATCAGTCCCATCGAGATGCCGTTGACGCTCTTCACGTGGGGCAGCAAACGTGTGATGCCGGTGCGGTTGACGGAATTGTCGGTGAACGAGTCGGCGTTCGATGTGAATCTCAATCCGATACGGGCCTCGCTCAGCATCGGGATGAAGGTGCTGACGGTGAGTGATTTGCCGGCCGGGCATCCCGGGGCCGCGCTGTATCTCGCGCATCTGGCACAGAAGGAGCAGTTGGCCCGGCGGGCGCGGGGCGGGACATTGACGCAGTTGGGGCTCGGAAGGGGGATCTGAGGCATGGGCATCGAGCCGTACGAGAGTGCGCTGGACGATGTGCCCGGGGCGCATCCGTATCCGCGGAGCAGCCGCTATGCGGGGATCGGTATCGGGGTGCACACCGGGCCCGACGGGACGGAAGTGCGGTATGCGAAGCGACGGTTGTTGCCGCCGCTGACGGAGGCGGACGAGGACGCCGTACCGCATGTCGTCAGCAGCGGTGAGCGGCCGGATCAGTTGGGGCAGCGGTATTTCGGGGATTCCGGGCAGTGGTGGCGGATCGCCGATGCCAATCCGGTGTTGGAGCCTCGGGAGCTGACGGCGGAGGCCGGGGTGGAGATAGCCGTGCCGTTGCCGGGAGGGTTCGCCGGCGGTATCGGTGGCGGGCCGGGGGTCGGGCATGCCTGAGGGGGACGAGCCGGTCGGGCGGGGGCCCATCCATCTCTCGCTGTACATGGGACCGAAGCTGGCACGGCCGGTCCCTCAGGAGGTGGTGGAGGCGCTGTTGTCGGCGCAGATCACCAGTACGGCGGGGGAACGCAGCGGATTTCAGCTGGCGTTCGACCTGACGAAGAAGGGGGCGATCGTCGAGCGATTGCTGCCGGAGGGTTTCTTCGATCCGAAGACACGGGTCATTCTCACCGTTGCTCTCAAGGGGACTCCGGTGGTGCTGCTGGACGGGGTGATCGTGCGGCAGGAGGTCGGCAGCAGTAATCATCCCGGGCAGAGCACGCTGACCCTCACCGGCGAAGACCTGACGTTGCTGATGGACCTGGAGGAGCGGACGGACCGGTATCCGAATCTCGCGCCGTCGCAGCGGGTGGAGCGCATTCTGGGAAAGTACGCCGACTACGGGATCGATGCGCGGATCATCCGGGAGCAGATTCCGCAGCCGCCGCGGGAACAGGTGCGGGTCGATTACCAGACGGGGACGGATCTGCAGTATGTGAACGAGTTGGCGCGGGCGAACGGTTACACCTTTTATCTGGAGCCGGGGCCCGTGCCGGGGCGGTCGACGGCTTTCTGGGGGCCGGAGCAGCGGCTGGGGCAGCGGCAGCACGCGCTGAACGTGAACATGGATGCGCATTCGACGGTGGATCAGCTGACGTTCGCGTACGACGGGACGGCGCGGGAAGAGCCGCAGGCGCGGGTGCAGGACCCGGTGACGCGGCGGGCGCCGTTGCTGGCACAGCCCGATATCGGTCCGCTGCGGCCGCCGCTGGGGCTGCGCGGGTCGCCGGCGCTCAAGCGGAAGACGCTGAGCGGGACGGCGAAGATGGACGAGGGGCTGGCGAGGGCGGAGGCGCTGGGGCGCGCCGCCACCAGCGCGGACGCCATTTCGGGGTCCGGTTCGCTGGATGTGACGCGGCACGGATATGTGCTCCGGCCACGGGAGTTGGTCGGGGTGCGGGGCGCCGGGGTCACCTACGACGGGGACTACTACGTGAAGACCGTGACGCACAATCTGCGGCTCGGCTCGTACCTCCAGAACTTCACCTTGTCGAGGGAGGGGCTGATCGCCCGCAGCGGCACCGTCCGCCCCTAGGCGCCGTCCGGCCACAGCCGTATCCGCATCCGTCGCCCGTACGCGGGGACCGTAAGGAGAGAAGCCACGCATGGCTGCTGCACCGAACAACCGCTTTCTCGGCAAGTTCCGGGGCCGGGTGGCGGCGAACGACGACCCGATGGGAGTCGGGCGGTTGAAGGTCCAGGTCCCGGACGTCCTGGGCGACGAGGTGTCGACCTGGGCCCTGCCGTGTTTCCCGTTCACCGGCCCGGAGGCCGGTCAGGTGGTGGTGCCGTCGGTCGGGGCCGGGGTGTGGGTGGAGTTCGAGCAGGGCGACCCCAGTTTCCCGGTGTGGGTGGGGTGTTGGTACGGGCGACGGGAGGAGTTGCCGGAGGACGCGCGGAAGGATCCGGCGATCTCGCATCCGGTGGTGATCCAGACGCCCGGGAAGCACAAGATCGTGCTGTCGGATGTGCCGACCGAGGGAATTCTGCTGGAGGCGCCGGGCGGCGCGTATGTGCGCATCGACGCCACGGGGGTCCACATCGACAACGGGCACGGGGCGTCGATCTCCATGGTCGGCGAGCAGGTCGAGCTGAACGACGGCCGGTTGACCGTGCCGCGGAAGCACTGAGGGCGACGGGGAGGCGGGGCGGATGGGATCCGGAAACGTCCTTCATGGCGGGGTCGTCATGGGGTGTCCGCACGGGGGGTTGGTGGTGCCGGTCCCGGGCGGGGGCGGCGGCGCGGACGCGGTGCGGATCGACGGAGCGGCGGTGGTGACCGCCGTGGAGCGGTTCGCCGTCAGCGGGTGCGCGCACACGGTCGCGGGGCGGCCGCAGCCCTGTACCGGCGTGCGGTTCCTGCCGGACGGCGGCGGCGGTGGGCAGGTGTGCGTGGACGGGGTGCCGGTGCTGCTGGAGACGGCGGCGGGGATGTGTTTCAGCGCCGGGCTGGTGCCGCAGGGCCCGCCGGTGATCGCGTCCGCCGGCCGGGGACGGCCGGGCGGCTCCGAGGGGGTGGCGTGCCGGTGAGGTCGGCGGCGCAGTACGTACGGCGGACGGACCTGGCGTTTCCGTACCGCGTGGACGGGCGGGGGCGCACCGCGCACGCGCGCTACGACGCCCATGTGCGGGATCTGGTCGAGCAGTTGCTGTTCACCGGTCCGGGCGAGCGGGTGATGCGGCCGGACTTCGGCTGCGGGCTGCTGGACCTGGTCTTCACCCCGAACAGTCCGGAGCTGGCCTCGGCGCTCGAACTGTCCGTGCAGGCGTCGCTCCAGCGCTGGCTGGGCGAGCTGATCGAGGTGGAGTCGCTGGACGTGGTGAGCGAGGAGAACGTGGTGCGGGTGTACCTCCGGTACGTGGTGCGCGCCACCGCCGCCCGCCGCGACGAGGTGTTCGAGGGCCGGGGGGCGGCATGACGGTCACAGGCACGTGCGGGGCCGGGCGCCGGGAGCGGATCCGGCAGGCGCGCCGCAACGGCGTGGACGCGGTGGAGGTCTCCGAGGACGGGCGGACGCTGACCGTCACCTTCCTCGGCAAGGCCCCGCACGGGCTGCGTCCGGAGAACGTCCGGATCGACGGCGGGCGGCGGATCACCGGCATCGAGGCGCTGGAGATCACCGTCGAGCGGGAGGAGGACCCCGAGCTCGACGACCGGCTCGTGGTGGAGGTGGACCGGGCCGGTGACTTCTCCGGCTACCGGCTGTCGGTGGTGGAGACCGACCCGTACGGGCGGCCGGGCACCGAGCCGTTCCCCGGCTTCGACCAGCGGTACTTCTCGGCGGAGTTCTCGTTCCGGCCGGACTGCCCGACGCCGTTCGACTGCGGGGACGGCGACGACGGGGACGGCGAGGCCGCCGCGGGCCGGCTGCCGGACGCCATCCGGCCGCCCGCGCCCGTCATCGACTACACCGCCCGGGATTACGACACCCTCCGCCAGGTCGTCCTGGACCGGCTGCGGCTGACCGCCCCGGAGTGGCAGGAGCGCAACCCCGCCGACCTCGGCACGACGCTGGTCGAGTTGCTCGCGTACACCGCGGACCAGATCAGCTACCAGCAGGACGCGGTGGCGACCGAGGCGTATCTGGACACCGCGCGGCTGCGCACGTCGGTGCGGCGGCATGTGCGGCTGATCGACTATCCGATGCACGACGGGTGCACGGCGCGGGCGTTCGTGACGGTGGAGGTGGTGGCGCCGCTGACGCTGGCGCCGGGCTCGTTCCGCTTCGCCGCCGTCGACCACCGCGCGGACGGGCCGCGGGACCGGCCGCGGCTCGGCTCGGTGATCGACGAGCGGGAGCTGGCGGTGCTCGCCGAGCGCGGGTCGCTGGAGGTGTTCGAGCCGGTGGTGCGGGACACGCCGCTGGTGCTGCTGCCCCGGCACAACGCGGTCCGGCTGTGGACCTGGGGCGGGGAGGTGTGCGGGCTGCCCAAGGGGGCGACCGCCGCCACCCTCACCGACGGGTGGGCCGACGAGGAGGGCGGCGCACGGGAGCTGGCGTTCGCGCCCGGCGATCTGCTGCTCTTCGAGGAGGTGCGGGGGGCGCGGACCGGGACGCCCGGCGACCAGGACCCCACACACCGGCAGGTGGTGCGGCTGACCTCGGTCACCCCGGCCGTCGACCACCTCGTCGGGCAGCCCGTGCTGGAGGTCACCTGGGCCGCGGCGGACGCGCTGGCGTTCCCGCTGCGGCTGTCCGTCCCGGGCGGCCGGGACTGCGCGCCCGTCGAGGACGTGAGCGTGGCGCGCGGCAATGTGGTGCTGGTGGACCACGGGTGGTCGACGGACGGGGGCGAGGGGCACGTTCCCGAGGTCCTGACCGTGCCGCCGGTCCCCGCGGTCCTGCCGTCCTGCGGGCCGCCGGCGTTCGGCTGCCGGGACGGCGGGCACGGCGGCAACGAGGTCGCGCAGCTGCTCGGCGACCTCGTCGAGCGGGCCGAGGACGGGCGGGAGCTGACGCCCGACGACGTGCGGCGGCTGTTCACCGCGGTGGGCGAGGAGGCCGCCGAGCGGGCCGGGATCGGGCTGGAGTCGGCCGGGCTGCGTACCGAGCGGGTGGTGCCGGGGACGGCGCACGCGCAGGCCGCGGCGGTGCGGACGCTGCTGGCGCAGTCGGTGTACCCGGGGATCGCGCCGCGGTTCCGCCCGGTGCTGGGGCGCTCGCCGGTCGTCCAGGCGGTGCCGTTCCCGCAGCCGCGGGATGTCGCGGCCGGGCAGGCGGAGCGGCTGGCGGCGCTCCCGGAGCGGGTGCGGGAGCGGCTGGTGGAGCTGTGGCGCAGCGCCCGGGACCGGGACGGGCTGGACGAGGCGGAGATCGCCGAGCTGACCGTGGTGTTCGGCGTCGCTCCGCTGGAGGCCCTGGAGTTGGCCCGGCATCCGGCGCGGGCGCTGCGGGAGCTGCTGCACCGCAGCCCGCAGCTGCTGGACGGCAAGCTGCGCCGGCTGGCGGTGCTGGTGGCGCGGGCGCGGGCCGGAACGGTGCTGGACGGGCGGACCGCGTGGGAGATCGCGCACACCTGGGGCGCGGAGTACGCCGCCGGGCTGCGTCCGGACGAGCCGGTGCTGCACGGTCCGGCCGCCGCCGTCGTCCAGGACCCGCGGGAGGCCCTGCCGGCCGTCCGCCTCCGGGAAGAGCGGGCGGACGGCGCGGAGGAGGACGGCGGGGCGGCGTGCGTCGAGTGGCTGCCCCGTCGTGACCTGCTCGGCAGCGGCCCCCGCGACCGGCATCTCGTCGGGGAGCTGAGGGACGACGGGCGGCTGGCGCTGCGGTTCGGCGACGGGCGCCACGGGGCCCGGCCGGTGCCCGGCAGCCGGCTCGTCGCCCACTACCGGCTCGGCGGCGGCACGGCCGGCAACGTCGGCGCCGAGGCGATCGGCCATCTGGTGCTGCGGCGCGACCCGGAGGAGTCCGAGGCCGCCGGTGCTCCCCCACGCTCGGCTTCGCTCGCGCGGAAGATACCCCCTTCGGTGGCCGGGGTGCGCAATCCGCTGCCCGCGGTGGGCGGCACGGATCCGGAACCGCTGGAGCAGGTGCGGCAGTTGGCGCCGCTGGACCTGAAGCGGACCCGGCTGCGGGCGGTGACCGCAGGGGATTACGCGGCGCTCGCCGGTGAGCTGCCGGGCGTCCGGCGGGCGGCGGCCGAGATCCGGTGGACCGGCAGTGTGCAGGAGGCGCATGTCGCGGTGGACGCGGCCGGGACCGAGGAGCCGCCCCCGGCCCTGCTGGACGCCGTCGGGCACGCGCTGGAGCGCTACCGCAGGATCGGGCACGACCTGGTGGTGCGGCCGGCGCGGTGGGTGCCGCTGGACGTCGCGCTGACGGTGTGCGCGGCTCCGGGGCACCAGCACGGGCAGATCCTGGCCGAGTTGTACCGGGTGCTGGGCGGCCGGGCGCTGCCCGGCGGGCGGCTGGGCTTCTTCCATCCGGACGCGGTGACGTTCGGGGAGCCGGTCCGGCTGAGCCGGCTGGTCGCGGTGGCCGCGGCGGTGCCGGGCGTACAGAGCGTGGTGGTGAGCCGGCTGCGCCGGATGTTCCACGAGGACCGAGGGGAACGGGAGGCGGGGGTGGTGCGGCTGGGGCCGCTGGAGATCGCCCGCTGTGACAACGACCCGGACCGGCCGGAGAACGGCCGGCTGGTCATCGAGCTCGGGGGTGGGCGATGACGGAGCACGAGAGCTGCGGCTGTGGCTGCGACGCAGGCGGGGGCGGCGGGCACGACGAGCGCCGGGCGGAGCCCGCGCTCCACAACCCGCCGGGCCGGACCGCCCTGAACTACCGTGTCGGGGACCACGGTTCGTTCCTGGCGGCGATGCTGGACCGGCTGGCGTCGCCGGCCTATCCGGCGCTGCGCGGGCTGACCGTCCGCACCCCCGACGACCCCTCCGTCGGGCTGCTGGACGCCTGGGCCGTACTCGGCGACCTGCTGACGTTCCACGGCGAGCGGATCGCCGACGAGGGGTATCTGCGGACCGCGAACGAGCACCGTTCACTGGCGCTGCTGGGCCGGCTGGTGGGGCACCGCCCGCGGCCCGGGGTCGCCGCCGCCACCCACCTCGCCTACACCCTGGACCGCGATCCGCGGGCCGGGGACCTGCCGGTGGTCATCCCGCGCGGGGCGCGCAGCCACAGCGTGCCGGCCGGGCCGGACGAGGAGCCGCAGACCTTCGAGACCGACGAGGACCTCACGGCGCGCTGGGCGTGGAACACGCTCCGGGTGCGGCAGCGGCGGCCCGCGCTGCTGACCGCGAAGGACCTGACGTCCCGCCCGGAGCTGCTGGTCGCGGGGGTGTCCACGGGGCTGACCGTCGGGGACCGGCTGCTGTTCGACTTCGGGGCGCAGCGGGTGCTGCTGCCGGTGGCGTCGGTGCGGGTGGACCGCACGGAGGACGTGACCGGGCTGGGGTTGCCGAAGGCGGCGCCGGCGTCGCTGCCGGAGCTGGTCGCCGAGCTGCGGGCGTGGATCACCGAGCCTCCGCTGTCGGTGGACCCGGACGATCCGGACCTGCCCGGGCCGCCCTCGCCGCAGGTTCCCCATCCGCGGCCGGTCAGCCGGTTCGTCGCGGACTTCGACGCGCAGGTGCTGGCACCGCTGCGGAAGGACCTGGACGGGCTCGCCACTCCGGAGGCGTTCGCGGCGCGGCTGGCGGGTCCGCATGAGCGGCTGGCGGAGGCGCAGGCGGTGGCGGCCGGGTACCCGGAGGCCGTGGCGTGGTTCGAGGAGCTGCAGGCGGCCGTCGGTGAACTGGCGCGGAGGGCATGCCAGTTGGCCGGGGAGCCGGTGGCGGATCCCGCGCCCGGCGCCCCGGCTCCGGCCGGGGAGCGTGCGCCCGGCGCACCGGCCGCGGCCGCCGGATCGGGGCCCGCCTCCGAGGCGGGTCCGGCCACCGCTCCCCCGCTTCCGGGGGCGCTCGCCGCGCTCGCCACCGTGCTGCCCGCGCTGCGTACCGGTGTCGTCCGTCCGCCGTCCGCGGCCCAGGGGGCGGCCGGCGGTCCCGGGCAGGCGTTCGGTGCCGGCGCCGACCTGGGCGCGCGGCTGCTCTCCGCGCTGGACCCGCGGATCGCCGACGGCCTCTATCCGGCGTGGCGGAGCGTCGCGGCCCCGGCCCGGGCCGGGGCCGCGGCGCCCGCGGACCCGCCGCTGCTGCGGGCCCTGCTGGCGATGCGGGTCACTGCCGCCCCGTTCGGTGCGACGGCTCCGCTCAAGCCCGTGCAGGACGACCGCGGCCGGGTCGTGCGGACCGCGGACTGGCCGCTGACCGGGGCGGCGCTGACCACGGTGCGGGTGGTGTTCGACACCGCGGGGAAGGCCCTGGTCCGGGCCGAAGTCCAGCATGTGGAGGCCGGGAACTCGGTGCAGCGGGCGGAGAATCTGCCCGCCGACACCAGCTTCGAACTGGGCCCGGGGCGCGTCGAACTGCACTCCCGGACGAGCCCCGAGCACGAGGTGAGCTGGCTGGGCCGGCGCTCCGCGGACGCCCAGGAGGCCGGGGTGACCGCGCGGCTGCTGGCCGGGCTGCCGGAGCGGACGCTCTTCGTCTCCCGGCCCGGTGAGGACGGGCGGGTGCAGGTCTCGGTCGAGGGTGGGACGGCGCGGTCCTGGCAGGTGGCGCCGGGTGAGCGCCGGCAGGTCACGGACGGCGCGTTCGAGGTGCGGGTACGGGTGGCGGCCGGCGGTGAGCCGCCGGGCGTGGAGATCGGGATCGCGACGGTGCCCACGCCGGCCGACCGGCACGCGCTGGCGCTGGACGCGGTGTACGACGGGATCACGGTCGGCAGCTGGGTCGCCGTGGAGCGGCCCCGCAAGGGCGCCGACGGCCCGGACGGCATCCCCGGCGACAAGAAGCTGGCGTTCGTCACCACCCGGGTCACCGCGGTCCGCACCGCGGTGCACGCCCGCTACGGGATCACCGGCCGGGGCACCCTGCTGACGCTGGCCGACCCGTGGCTGGACGAGCACGATGTGACGCTGGACGCGATCCGGGACACCACCGTGCACGCCGCGGGCCAGGAGCTGACGCAGGCGGACGAGCCGGTGGGCGAGGACGTCCACGGCGACCGGCTGGAGCTCGCCGAGCTGTACGACGGCTTGCGGCCGGGCCGTCGGCTGCTCGTCTCGGGCGAGCGGACCGACATCCCCGGCGTGACCGGGGTGCGCGGCACCGAGCTCGCGGTGATCGCGGAGGTGGTGCAGACCCTCGACCCGGAGCTGCCCGGGGACCGGGTGCACACCACGCTCACCCTCACCTGGAACCTCGCCCACCGCTACCGGCGGGAGACGGTCCGGGTCCAGGGCAACGTGGTCCCGGCGTCGCACGGCGAGAGCCGCGACGAGGCGATCGGCAGCGGTGACGCCGCGCGCGCCAACCAGACCTTCGCGCTGTGGCAGTCCCCGCTGACCTGGCGGCCGTCCGACAACCCCCTGGGCGCCGTACCGCAGTTGGAGATCCGGGTGGACGGACTGCGCCGGCACCCGGTGGACAGCCTGGCCGGGCGCGGCCCCGAGGAGCGGGTGTACGTCACCGGCACCGCCGGGGACGGGCGGACGACGGTGACGTTCGGGGACGGGGTGCACGGCGCCCGGGTGCCGACCGGCCACGACAACGTGCGGGCCCGCTACCGCTTCGGCACCGGCCGGGGCGCCAATGTCGCGGCGGGCCGGATCACCCAGGCCGTCACCCGCCCGCTGGGCGTCACCGCCGTCACCAATCCGCAGCCGGCCACCGGCGGCGCGGACGCGGACGGCCCGGCGCTGACCCGGCGCACCGTCCCGCTGGCGGTCTCCGCCCTGGACCGGCTGGTGTCGACGGCCGACTACGAGGACTTCGCGCGCTCCCGGGCGGGTATCGGCCGGGCGTCGGCCCGCGAGGTGTTCGACGGGCGGCGGCAGGTGCTGCACGTGACGGTGGCCGGGGTGGACGACGTCTCCCTCGCGCCGGACGCGGAGGTGCTGCGGGCGCTGCGGGCCTCGCTGGCGGAGTACGGCGACGGGCGGCTGCCGGTGCGGGTCGACGTCCGGGAGCCGGTGCTGCTGCTGTGCGCGGCGAAGATCGAGGTCGCCCCGGACCACGCCTGGCCGCTGGTCGAGCCGCGGGTCCGGGCGGCGCTGCTGGCGCGGCTGGGCTACGACGGCCGGGAGCTGGGGCAGCCGGCCCGGCTGTCGGAGGTGCTGGCCGCCGCCCAGGCGGTGCCCGGGGTGGACCACGTGGACGTGGACGCCTTCACCGGCGTCCCGGCGTCCGTCACCGCGGCCGGACTCGCCGCGCTGGCCGACACGTTGGCGGGGCCGCCGCAGGCATCCGTACCGTCCCGGCTCGCCCGTTTCGACGAGCGGATCCACGAGGTCACCGCGGACGGCGGACAGACGCTGACCTCGGTCGCCGCCGGGTACGGCATCCCGCTGGCCGAACTGCTGCGTCTGAACCCCGACCTCACCGACACCCGCCCGCTGCCCAAGGGACGCGCGGTCTGCGTCTTCCGCGGCGTCCGGCCGGCGCAGCTCGCGCTGTTCGCCCCGCACGTCGCGGACGCGCTGATCCTTACCGAGGAGACCCGATGACGACCAACAGGGAGCCGGACGGGCTCGCGGAGCTGCTCCCGCAGTGGCACCGGCTGCGCGACGCCGAGGAGGGCGAGCCGCTGCGGGCCCTGCTGGCGGTGATCGCCGAGCAGGTGGACCGGGTCCGGGACGGCGTCGCCCAGCAGTACGACGACTGGTTCGTGGAGACCGCCGCCGAATGGGTCCTGCCCTACCTGGGCGATCTGGTGGGCTACCGTCCGCTGCCCGGCTACGAGCGGGTGCCGGCCACCGGGCTGCGGGACGGCGGGCTGCCGGACTCGTCGCGACGGCGGCTGGCCCAGGCGCTGGCGCCGCGCCGCGATGTGGCCGCCACGGTCGGCAACCGGCGGCGCAAGGGCACCCTGGCGCTGCTGGAGGAGCTGTCGGAGGGGGTGGCGGGCTGGCCGGCGCGGGCGGTGGAGTTCTCCCGGCTGGTGGCGCACCAGCAGCCGGTGCGGCTCTACGGGGCGGCCACCGAGGCGGCGGACGCGCTGCGGCGCGGGCGCGGGCGGCTGGTGGACGTCCGCGACGGCGCGGCGCTGGACCTGGCCGGCGGTCCGTTCGGCACCCTCTCCCGCTCGGTGGACGTGCGCCGCGCCAACTCGTTTCACTCGCAAGGCGGTTACTCACCCACCGGGGTCGGCCTGTTCGTCTGGCGGCTGAAGCCGTACCCGGTGACCCGCGCGCCGGCGTACTGCCTGGACCGGGCGCGCAACCTCTACACCTTCTCGATCCTCGGCAACGACACCCCGCTGGTGACGCGCCCGGAGCCGGAGCCGTCGGCGGCCCACATCGCCACCGTCGACAACGTCCCGGCGCTGATCACCCGCCGCCGGCTGCACGACCGGCTGGCGGACCACTACGGGCCGGGAAAGAGCTTCGTGATCCGGCGGGACGGCGAGGACCACCCGGTCCCGTTGGCCGACATCGTCGTCGCGGACCTCACCGGCTGGCGCTACCGGCCCCGGCGCGGGCAGGTCGCCGTCGACCCGGAGCTGGGGCGGATCGCGTTCGGAGCCCGCTCGGCGCCGCGGCAGGGCATCTGGGTGGACTACCACTACGGGTTCGGGGACGACCTGGGCGGCGGGGAGTACCACCGGGAGCTGGTGACCCCGCCGTCCGCCGCCGTCTACCGGGTCGGACCCGGCGCCCCGTTCCACCGGATCACGGACGCCTACGCGGCCTGGCAGCACGACCGGCGTTCCGGCCGGTGCGGCCCCGACGGGATCATCGAGATCGTCCACAGCGGCGCCTACCAGGAGCAGCTGGACTTCGATCTGGAGCCGGGCGACCGCCTCCAGCTGCGCGCGGCGGACGGCACACGCCCGGTGATCCGGCTGCTGGACTGGTACAGCAACCGGCCGGACGCGCTCAACATCCGGGCCGTGGCGGACGGGTGCGCGCCGGGCGAGCGCCCGCGGATGGTGCTGGACGGGCTGCTGGTGACCGGCCGCGGTGTGAACGTCACCGGCCCGCTGGGCTCCCTGGTGCTGCGGCACTGCACCCTGGTGCCCGGCTGGTCGCTGGAGCCGGCGTGCCACCCCGTCTCCCCGGAGGAGCCGAGCCTGGTCCTGGACCGCACCACGGCCTGTGTGGAGATCGACCGTACGGTTCTCGGCACCATCGAGGTGATCGGCGACGAGGTCGGCACCGATCCACTCCCGATCCACCTGCGCGACAGCATCCTGGACGCCACCGGCACCGACCGCGCCGCCCTGTCCGCGCCGGACTGCCGGCACGCGCACGCGCAGCTGTCGGCGCACCGGACCACGGTCCTGGGCGAGGTCCATGTGCACGCGGTGCGGATCGCCGAGAACAGCCTCTTCACCGGCGTGGTGCGGGTGGCGCGGCGCCAGGTGGGCTGCGTCCGCTTCAGCTACCTCCCGCCCGGCTCGCGCACCCCGCGGCGCCACCGCTGCCGGCCGGACGGCCCCGGCGGGGACGCCGCCCGGGTCCGGCCGCTGCTGCGCGGTGTGCGCTACGGCACGCCGTGGTACGGGCAGTTGGCGGCGGACTGCCCCGAGGAGATCGTCCGCGGCGCGGAGGACGGCGCCGAGCTCGGCGCGTACCACGACCTCTACCTCCCGCAGCGGACGGACAGCCTGCGGGCCCGGCTCGCGGAGTACACCCCGGCGGGCACCGAGGCGGGGATCGTGTTCGTGACATGACCCGCGCCCGCCCGCCGTCGTCCCACCGTCCGCCCGCCGGGCCGCGCGCGGGCGCCCACCACCACCGACCGTCAGAGCTTCCGTTCGAGGGGGATCCCTTCCATGCACGCTGACCTCTCCCGTCTCACCCACCGGCCGGAGCGCCACTACTCCGCGGTGGTGGCGCAGCAGGGCCGGGTCCAGCTGGACGCCGACGCCAACGAGCAGACCGCGATCCAGCTGTTCCGGTCCCGCACGCTGGCCGCCGACCTGATCGGCCGGCACGGCGGCCCGCAGGGCGCCACCGGCTTCCATGTCGAACTGCGCGGCGGCCCGCACGAGTTGGACGATCTGGTCATCGGCGGCGGCCGCTACTACGTCGACGGCATCCTGTGCGACGCCACCCGTCCCCGGCCCGGCACACCGGTGCCGACGGCCCCCGCCGCGGAGGG
This sequence comes from Streptomyces sp. NPDC014733, assembly GCF_043083385.1. NCBI lineage: Bacteria > Bacillati > Actinomycetota > Actinomycetes > Kitasatosporales > Streptomycetaceae > Streptomyces > Streptomyces sp. NPDC014733. Next base: position 374,303 of record NZ_JBIBYO010000004.1, read on the forward strand.
CGAGGCCGACCCGGCGGGGACGGACGCCCCCGCCGACGGGACCTGGACGTACTGGAACCAGCCCGACGCCTTCCGCGACCCCGAACGCCCGGGCGACCGCCTCCCCTCGCACTTCCCCTACCTGGTCTACCTCAAGGTGTGGGAGCGGCTGGTCACCGCGGCCGAGGACCCGGCGCTGCGCGAGGTGGCGCTGGGCGCCGCGCTGCCGGACACCGCGGCCCGCACCAAGGTGGTGTGGCAGGTGCTGCCGCTGCCCGCGTCCGAGCTGCGGCTGGACGGTGACAACCCGCCGGCCGAGGAGATCCACGCCGCCTTCGCCGACTGGGCGCGCGAGGCCGCCGCCCCGGCCTGCCGGCTGGCGGCCCGCAGCCGGCGCCCCGACCACGGCGACGACGACCCCTGCCTGGTCGCCCCGGAGGCCCGCTACCGCGGCCCGGAGAACCAGCTCTACCGCGTCGAGGTCCACGAGGGCGGCACCGCCGAGGACGCCACGTTCAAGTGGTCCCGGGAGAACGCCTCCCCCGCCTTCCCCGTCGACGCGCTCGACGGCACCTGGGTGGAACTGGCCTCCCTGGGGGGCGACGACAGGCTCTCCCTCCACGTCGGGGACCGGGTGGAGTTCGTGGACACCGCGTACAGCAGCCGCTGCGAGGCGGCGCCGCTGCTGCGGGTGGAGGAGGTCGACCTGCCCGGCCGCCGGGTGCGGCTCTCCGACGAGCCGGCGCCGGGCGTGGGCCGCCGGCCCGAGCTCCATCCGTTCCTGCGCCGCTGGGACCACCAGGAGCCCGGCCACCACCGGACGGTCCGCCGCGGCGAGCGGGCCGGCCGGCTCCGGCACGGTGCGGTGCCGGTCGAGGAGGGCGGCTGGCTGCCGCTGGAGGACGGCGTCGAGGTGTACTTCGAGACCGGCGGCAGCTACCGCACCGGCGACTTCTGGCTGATCCCGGCCCGCACCGCGACCGGCGGCGTCGAGTGGCCCACCGACCCGGCGCGCCGCCCGCTGCTCCGGCACCCCCTGGGCATCGTCGTCCACTACGCCCCGCTGGCCTGGGTGCACGGCGAGGAGGCCGTGCCCGACCTGCGGTACGCGTTCCGGCCGCTGGCGACCCCCGTCCAGGCGGCGGACGATGCGGCAGCGGCCCCGGCGGGCGGGCCGGAGGCTCCGGACGATCCGTACGGGACAGCGACTCCGGACTCCGACGACGGCGGCACCGGCACACCGCCGACCGGCGCGGCTGCGGCGCACCCCCGCTCGCAGACGACGGCGGAGGCCGAGGCCCAGGTGGACGAGACGGGGGTGGTGGACTGATGGCCACTCCCCTGACCGGCACCCAACTCCTCGCCGCGCTACGGGCGGAGGGCCTGGTCGTCCACGAGGTCCGCGACTGGCGCCGCCACCACCGCAACACCAAAGGCGGCTGGGGCCCGGTGAACGGGGTGGTCGTCCACCACACCGCCACCGAGGGCACCGACGCCTCGGTGAACCTCTGTTACGACGGGCGCCCGGACCTGCCCGGCCCGCTGTGCCACGGGGTCATCGACAAGGCCGGCGAGGTCCACCTCGTCGGCAACGGCCGCGCCAACCACGCCGGTCTCGGCGACCGCAACGTCCTCCAGGCCGTCATCGAGGAGGAGGCGCTCCCCAGGCCCCACCTCTCCGACACCGACGGCAACCGCCGCTTCTACGGCTTCGAGTGCATCAACCTCGGCGACGGTGAAGACCCGTGGCCGACAGCCCAGTTGCTGGCCGTGGAGAAGGCCGCGGCGGCGCTCTGCCGGGCGCACGGCTGGGGCGCACGGTCGGTCATCGGCCACAAGGAGTGGCAGCGGGAGAAGATCGACCCGCTCGGCTTCTCCATGGACACGCTCCGGGACCGGATCGGAACCCGTCTGTCCGGCGCCCCGGAGGGACCGCCGGCGCCGAGCACGGACGAGGGCGCGGGCACCGGTCCCGGGGACGGTGGGCCGGGCGCCAGGGGCCTGGGGAACGCCCCCGGCGGAGGTGACGATGAGGCAGGTGGGCCCAGCGGGGCCGACGGGAGCGGTAACGGCCGTCCGTCTCCGGTGCCGCCGATGCCCCGGCACCCGCCCTACGAGCCCTTCCCCGGACGCGAGTTCTTCCGACCCGGTACCCGCAGCCCGGTGATCGCGGCGATGGGCGAACGCCTGGTGACCGAGGGCTGCGACCGCTACCGGCACGGCCCCGGCCCGGACTGGAACGAGGCCCACCGCAAGTCCTACGCCTCCTGGCAGCGCAAGCTCGGTTTCCACGGCAAGGACGCGGACGGCATCCCGGGCCGCGTCACCTGGGACCACCTCCACGTACCGAACACCTCCGCCGGGGCGCCTGGGTGAGGGCCGGTACGGGGGTGCGGGTTGAGGTGGGCCCGGATGCGGGGTGCCGGTCCCGGCGAGCAGTGCCGCCGGACGGCGGTGGTGCTGACGGCCGGACATGACGCCCGCGTTCCCCGTCGGGCGGGAACGCCTCCTGACGCATCTCACAAGCGCGCAAGCATTCAACGCCTTCACGTGTCGATCTCGACGGCAGGATTCCGTGATAGCCCGGAAAGGTGTCTGATGGATGCGTGCCCGCATGACGGACTTCTGAAAGGCGTGGTGTGCCGTCGGTGCCCGCGGGCGCAGCCCTCTTGCCGTGGAGCGTGTCATGACGGGAGAGCACCCCCCGGTCACCGATGCGAGGAGACTGCGGGTCCAGGCCCGCCGGGCGGTGGAGCCGGGCTTGCGCAGCCGGGTCCTTCCTTTCGGCCCCCGTTCTGCGTCGGCATCAGCCGGGCGGACGGGAGGACGATGCCCACGCACGAGATCGAGCAATGCTCCATACCCGTGAATCAGCCCTGCCGGAAGGAGGTGCACCTCTCCGACGGATCGATCGGTAGGTCATCGAGCAAGGCCGACATTGCCGCGCCGACCGGGAAGGCGCTCCCGCGGTTACGGTGGCCAACGCCTGTACAGCCGATGTGGAATGAACGCGGCGGCACGGCACGCCACTTGGTGGTCCGCGCGTGGGCGGCCGCCTTCAGCGCTGCGGCGACGGGATCGGTGCGCATGCGGTCGGCGATCGGCCGGCCCGCGATGCGGCGTGAGAAGCAGTCCAAGACTGTGGCGAGGTAGGGGCGCTCACCGTCTCCGACCGGCAGATATGTCACGTCTCCCCTGCACTTCAGGTCCGGAACGGGTGCGGTGAGGCCCCGCGGGAACAGGTCCGGCACCGGTGTCGCCGACGGCTCCGGAACGGTCGTGTGGACCCGCTTGCGCAGGCGGATGCCGGTGGTGCGGAACTTGCGCATCACCCGCGCAACCCTCTTCTCGTGGCCCGCCGTGCCGTAGGTGTCCCGCCGCTCCGCGGTGATGCGCGGGGCCGGCCGGAGTCGGCGCGGACGGCCCGGATCTTCGTGACCAGGTCCTCATCCGCTCGTTCCGGCTCGCTCCGGCCCTGACGGCAGCACCCCGCACTCGACTGAGAGGGATATGTGCCATGCCCCGCAGACAGAAGGCCCAAAGCGCGCAGTCCACCGATTTCGCCGTCACCGCTGATGTCCCTGGCCTGGACGAGCCTCTGTGTCTGTCCACACGAGCCGCCCGCAACATCGCCACCACCACCAAGACCCGCCCGCAGATGCGCGGCATCACCTCCCGGTGGCTTTTGCGCCTCCTGCCCTGGGTCGAGGTGACCGGCGGGACCTATCGGGTCAATCAGGCCGTCCCCGCAGGACACGGCATGGTCTCCGGACACGATGAGCGTGCTGAACTGCCCTCATCCCACATGGCATACGAGGAAGATCCACGCGAGTACGGACTGTCGGTCACCCAGACCGTCCTGAACGTCCACACTCGCGTTGCCGACCTTTACAGCGACCCCATGAACCAGCTCGACGAACAGATCCGCCTCACCGTCCAGGCCGTACGGGAGCAGCAGGAGCACGAGATGGTCAACAACCCGACGTTCGGGCTCCTCACGCACGCCGGGTCACAACAACGGATCACGGTGGCAGGCGGGCCCCCCACTCAGGACGATCTCGACATCCTGATCACCGCACGGCGCGGCACTCAGTACCTGCTGGCCCACCCCGAAGTGATCGCGGCTTTCGGCCGCCAGTGCACCCGACGCGGAATCTCCCCCGATGTCGTCGAATGCCTGGGCACCCGCGCCCTGGGCTGGCGCGGTATCCCCCTCCTGCCCTGCTCGAAAATTCCCATCAGCGACCAGCGCACCAGCCCCGTAATCGCACTGCGCACCGGCGAGGACAATGAGGGAGTCATCGGCCTTCACCAGACCAACCTTCCGGACGAGTACGAACCCTCGTTGAACGTTCGCTTCATGGGCATCGACAAGAGAGCTGTCATGTCGTACCTCATCAGCGCGTACTACTCCCTCGCCGTCCTCGTCCCCGACGCCGTCGGAGTCCTCGAAGGCATCTCCATCCACGACGAGGTTACGAAGCGATGACGCCCGAACCGTTCACCATGCCAGACCTCTACCGGCCCTGGCCGGCCCACCTCAACCCCCATCTGCCCACCGCCCGCCACAACGCCAGGCGCTGGGCGGAGCGTATGGGATTCCTGGACTGCCGCGGCCCCGACGGCTCCCCCATCTGGACACCCACAGCACTGGACGCCATGGACTACGCCCTGATGAACGCCTACGTTCACCCGCGTTGCCCCAGGGACACCCTTGACCTGCTCACCGCCTGGTACGTCTGGGTGTTCTTCTTCGACGACCGCTTCCTGCGCTGCTACAAGGACACCGGAGACTACGAGAGTGCCAAGTCCTACGTGGAGCGCCTGGCTCTCTTCTGTCCCTCCCGGCCCACGCCCGTGCCGCGCCCGACGAACCCGGACGAGAACGCCCTGACCGATCTGTGGCACCGGACCGTGTCAGGGATGAGCGAGCACTTTCAGCGCCGGTTCTCCCAGAGTTGTCGGCACCTGATCATCAACTGCCTCCACGAAGTGACAGCGATCAAAAGCCGGGAGATATTCAACCCGCTGGCCTACATGAAGATCCGCCGCACCTCCGGCGGCGCACCCTGGAGCGCAGACCTGGTCGAGCTGGCCACGGGCAGGGAATTACCCGCAGCCCTCGCCACGGCACAAGAGATCCAGGTACTCAAGGAAACCTTCGCTGACGGCGTGCACCTCCTCAACGACCTGTTCTCCTACCAGCGAGAAACCGAGAGCGAGGGGGAACTGAACAACGGCGTCCTCGTGGCCCGCAACTTCCTGGGCACGAGCCTCCAGGACTCCGCGGAATGGATCAACCAGGTACGCACCGCCCGGTTGCGGCAGTTCGCACGCACCGCCCGTCACGATCTTCCCCGCCTCTTCGCCGAGCACCGCGCCACCGGGGACGCATGCGGTGCCGTCCAGGCGTGGGTGCAAGGGCTGAAGGACTGGACCGCAGGCAGCCATGAGTGGCACGCCCGCTCCTCCCGCTACATGAACAATGCCGCCCACGGCCCCCGTCGCACCGCACTCCTGCTCCGTGGCCCCAGCGGCCCTGGAACCTCCTCTTTACGGCGCCCCCTCCCCGCGCCTCGCATCCCCGGCCGCGCGCCCATCCCCTCCACACCCGGCTACCGCTTCGCCTTGCCGTCTTTCGACCTCCCTTGGCCATCGCGCCGGAGTCCTCACCTCGCTCCAGCTCGCGACCGCACCCGCACCTGGGCCCGCACCGTCGGACTCCTCGCCCCACCACTGTGGACGGAGGAAAGTTTCAACGGGGAGGACTGGCCGCTGTTCGCCGCCCTCACCCACCCCGACGCGGACGAGGAACAGCTCACCCGCGTCTGCCAGTGGGACATGGTCGCCCTCGCCATCGACGACTACATGGCCCGCGTCTTCAAGAAGGCAAGGGACACCGTGGGAGCTGCTGCCTTCGTCGACCGCATCCCCCTCTTCATGCCCGGCGACCTGCACGCCACCCCCGCCCCAGCCAACCCGGTGGAGGCCGCACTCGCCGACGCCTGGGCGCGAACTGCTCCCCATATGCCTCCTGCCCTCCGCAGGCGCTTCCCCGACGGGATCAACGACTTCGCTGCCACCGCCCTCTGGGAACTCGACCACAGCGCTCGCGGCCTCGTGCCCGAACCCGTCGACTACCTCGAAATGCGACGCCGCACCTCCGGCACCCCTATCTCCATCGCCCTGACCGTCCATACCCCTGGCCACGAACTCCCTGTTGGTGTATGGGAACGAGAAGAGCTCCAGACCCTCGTCAATGCCTACGCCGACACCATCGGCATCCGCAACGACATCTACTCCTACGCCAAGGAGACCGAAGAAGAAGGCGAACTCTGCAACGGCGTCCTCGTCCTCGAAAGGTTCTTCGGCTGCCCGACACAGCAAGCCGTGGACATCGCCTACCGGCTGTTCACCCAACGCACCCAGGAATTCGTCCAGACAGAGAGGACCGCCATCCCCGCCATGTGCGAGGACATGTGTCTCACACCCCAAGACCGAGCCCGCATCGACCGGTTCATCACCACACTCAAAGAGTGGCTGGCCGGGGACAACCAGTGGTACCGGCAAACCACCCGCTATACCCGCGGGAAGGTCTGTACGGTCAACGGTGGATCTTCGAACAGGAAGTATTGAGCCGAAATAGCCTGGTTGCCTGCCGCCAGGTCACATCACGGCCGGCCAGCGCAGTACAAGAATGCAACCTCACGGTTCTGGCTCAATAACAGCCGATGACAGAGGTGTGCGTCTCGGATGAGGCCGCCGAGAAAGCGCAGCCCGCCGGGGCACCGGACGCTCTGGACGGCCCTCTGATCAACCAGCTGGTGGACGGGGCCAAGGCCGACGGGGTCACGCCGACCGGCCGGGGCAGGCTGTTGCAGCAGCGCACGAAGAAGCTCCTGTCTGCCCTCGAAGGCGAGATCACCTACCACCTCGGCCACGACAAGGCCGCCGACGGCAATGCCCGCAACGGCACCCGGTCCAGACGGTGATCACCAAGGTGGGACCCGTCGTGCTCGACGTCCCCCGGGGCCCATCGGCCCCGGCAGAGGCGACCGGTTCAGGATCAACCCAGGAAGCTCAGCCGGACCTCCCGCCGCGGATTGTCGACATTCGTGTCCGCCAAACTCCGTCAGGGCAACCCTCAGCGTAGCTGTGAGGCTTGTCGATGCGGGAGCCTCGACGCATGGCTGTGGGCCAGCCCTTGCCAAGGGAGCGTTGCGCGGAGCCGACTCCGCGCTGGCTGTCAGCGGCCGCCACCAGGTTCATCGTGTGGTGACAGTCAAGGCACTGGCACGCGGCCCGGCAGGAAGGGTTCTCGAGACGGGAAGTCCCTCTCCGCATGCGCCTGGCAGACGGTCGGCCACAGCACCGGCCGTCTGCCGGGCGACCGGCCACGGGAAGGAATACGCATACGGCCACAACCGCGACAACGCAACTACCGCATAGGTGCCCCCGCCCAGCCAGGCCGTCGACGCCGCGCTGTCGGTCGGCTGTGAGCTTCCCCGCGGTGACGAGCTCCTCGGCGGCCAAGGCAGCCGTTTCGCCCAGCGACGCGAGGGCCGATGCCACGCTGACATCACGAACTCAACTGGCTCACCCGGGAGTGGCGGCGGGCCACTGCCGATGCGCAGTCGGGTCACCGAACCGATACGGTACGGCCGGGTCCTGCTGGCCGGCGACGCCGCCCACACCGTCCCACCGACCGAGGCCAAGGGTCTCACCCTCGCCGCCTCCGACATCACGGTCCTCGCCGGCGCCTTCGCCGAGCTGTACGACTCATGTTCCACGGAACTGCTGGACGCCTACTCCGACATCTGTCTGCGGCGCATATGGCGGGCCGAGCACTTCTCGTATGCCCTGACGACGGCGCTCCACACCGCGCCGGACCAGTCCTCCTTCGATACCCGCCTCCAGCAGGCCCAGTTGGACCGCATCGCCTCCTCACGCCACGCGGCGGCAGAACTCGCGGCGAACTACACCGGGCCCGCTCTCCCCCCCCCGGATTTCCGAAAGGCGAGGTACCGCTACGCCAAGGGATCTGGCAATGTGACATTGCACTGATCCGGAGCCGCCCGAGGTCCGGAGAGCGTTCACGGACCCGCTGCCGCCACCTCAGCCGTTGCGGCACTCACCCCCTGGAGACCCCATGGCCGGCTTGCCCGCACGCCCCGCCTCCGGGCGCCTCAACACCACGAGCCATGACCTCCCCGTGTCCCCGGAACTGGCCGCGTTCATGGCGGGCGACTGGGCCGGGAGCCCGCCTACCGGTGAAACTCCGCTCCCCGTCACGGACTTGACGGCCGAACGGCGGGCGCGCCTGTCCGCGTGCTTCCCCGGTGAACGGCTCATCGTCCCCGCCGGTGAGCTCAGCGTCCGCTCCAACGACTGCGACCACCGGTTCCGTCCGCACAGCGCGTACGCCCATCTCACGGGCCTGACCGGCGAGGATCAGGTGGGTCATGTCCTCGTCCTGGAGCCGAGCGGACCTTCGGGACACGAGGCGGTTCTGCACATCCGGCCCCGCTCCCCCCGCCGCGTCGGCAGCGACGAGTTCTACCGTGACCGCCGTCACGGCGAATTCTGGGTGGGGCGCCGGCCCGACCTCGACGAGACCGAGCGCCTGACCGGCATCCGCTGCACCCCCCTCGACGGCTCCGGGGAGCTGCCACCCGGCCGCCATGCCGCCACCGATCCCGAGCTGCGCGCAGCGCTCAGCGAGGTGCGGCTGGTCAAGGACGCGTGGGAGGTGTCGCAGCTACGGCTCGCCGTGGAGTACACCACCGCCGGCTTCGGCGACGTGGTGCGGGCACTGCCCAGGGCCCTCGCCCACCCTCGCGGCGAGCGCTGGATCGAGGGCGTGTTCAACCTGCGGGCCCGCGCGGAGGGCAACGGCACCGGGTACGCCACCATCGCGGCGTCCGGTGCCCACGCCTGCGTCCTGCACTGGATCCGCAACGACGGCCCGCTCGACCCGGCCCAGCTCCTCCTGCTCGACGCCGGGGTCGAAACCGACAGTCTCTACACCGCCGACATCACCCGCACCCTGCCCCTGTCCGGCCGCTTCTCCCCCGTCCAGCGCCAGGTGTACGAACTGGTCCTCGCGGCACAGGAAGCGGGCATGGCGGCTCTGCGCCCCGGGGCGACCTTCCGCGACTTCCATCGTGCGGGGATGCGGGTCATCGCCGAGGGGCTGGCCGAGTGGGGAATCCTCACGTCTCCGCAGGGCGACCGGTATCGCCGCTACACACTGTGCAGCAGCGGCCACATGCTGGGCCTGGACGTGCACGACTGCGCCCAGGCACGCGCCGAGGCGTACCTGGACGGCATTCTGGCGCAGGGCAACGTCCTGACCGTGGAGCCCGGCCTGTACTTCCAGCCGGACGATGAGACGCTGCCGCCCGAACTGCGCGGCATCGGGGTGCGCATCGAGGACGATCTGGTCATCACCGCCGAGGGGGCTCAGCTCATGTCCTCTGCACTGCCCAGGACTCCGGACGCGATCGAAGCCTGGATGGGCGCTCTCCTGGAGGGGTGAGAGGGCAGCGCACCGAAGGGTGACGCGCCCTGGGCGGCCGGAGCGTCACCCGTGTTCCCACGCGCCCCTGGCGGACCGCCACGGCGGCCCGCCCCGCCCGCTCCCGGTGGCCACGCCCGCCACCGCGCCACCCCGGGCGCCCCGGCGGGCTCGCTTCGCTGCCGGGGCGCCGGTGAAGAGCGGTGCGGCCGATGCGGCGGCACGGTTCACTTGATGTGCCTCGCGATCCGGGTGGCGCCGTTGAGACAGGATTCGAGCGGTCCGCGCGGGAAATGCCGTGACCAGGAGACGGCGAACAGCGCGGTCACCACGGTGAATACGATCAGGACCGGCAGTGGTTCGCCCGGCAGCTCCTCGAAACCGAGCAGGTTGATCGCGACGATGTGGAAGACGTACTCGGTCAGGGACATGGTGCCGACCGCGATCACCGGATGGGCCAGGCGCCGCAAGGAAGCCGGACTGCAGGCGACCAGCACGAGCACAGCGACTCCCGTGTTGCCAGGATGGACAGCGTGGTCTCGCTGTGCGGTGCGGCGGTCAGCAGCCAGGCCGGGGTGTCGTGGGCCGGATCGCCCGCGATGTCCGACCACCACGCCGACATCACCGCTCCGGTGCCTGCACCGGGTCCCCCACCGAGCCCGTATGCCCCGGCGAGGGCTCCCGCGGCGCCCGGCACCAGGGGCAGGGCGAGCCAGGACCCGCCGTAGCCGAGGACAGCGGCGGCAGCGCCGGTGAGCGCGAGGCGGAGGCGGACCGCTGTGGAGGCGAGGTCGAGGCGGGCGACAGCCATCCCGGCGATGACGAACGGCAGCCAGCTCAGCGCAGGATAACTGCCGGTGACCAGCAGATCGACCAGGCCGCCACCGAGACCGCCCGCTCCCGGACCGCCGCTCCCGCTACCACGAACCGCACCTGCGGGAGCACAAGCGCCGTGCCGACGGCGAGGGCGGCCGGCGGCCCGGCGCCGAGCCGGTACAGCGGCAGCACCAGCACGAAATACAACCCGTAATAGGCGAGGATCACCTCGACGGGAGTGCCGGTCATGGTCAGCAGCGTGCCCAGCACCAGCAGGATCGCGGCCCGGATGAGGACCTTGACGACGGCCTGACGGCCCTCGCGCCCGGTCTTGGGAGCGCGGCGGCCGGTCATCGACGTCGCCAACACGCCACCGGACCGCCCGGCCCTGCCCCTGCCCGGCTCCCACCACGGGCTGACCGGTCTCGGCGAACGCGCCGAGCTCCTGGGAGGCACCCTGACCTCCGGGCCGACGACTGAAGGCGGATACGCGGTACGGCTGCGCGCGCCCAGATGGACGGAGTGAAGGCGGGCGACGGGATCCGTCCGGCCATCCGCGGGCGGGTGTGCTCCCTGCCCGCCGCGACCTGCTTCTCCTGCCGCCGCAGGAAGCCGGCGGTGTAGCGGTGGTGCGCACTCATGCGGGCGCCTCGGTGTCCGGGGCCGGGCGGCAGCCGAATTCCCGGAGGAGGTCCAGGGCCTGGGGCCAGTCCCCGTATCCGGATGCCGGGTTGAGGTGTCCGACCGGGCCGAGGTCCACGACACGGCTGCCCCAGTCGTGGGCCATTTCGACGACCCGGCCGAACCGGGCCATGGGGTCGTCCGCGCTCGCCGCGACGACGGCGGGGAACGGGAGCGGCGTCCTCGAGGTCGGCAGCCAGCCGTTCTCCCGCAGGGTCTGTGGTTCAGGGTGGCCTGTGGGCAGCGGGATGTCGAAGTCCGGCGGTGTCGCGAGCAGGGCGCCGCGCACCGGGCGCTGGCGCCGGGCCGCCCAGTGGACGGTGGTGTGTACCCCGGCGCTGTGCGCGACGAGCACGACCGGTCCCCGGATCCGGGACAGTGTGTCGTTCAAGGCCGTCACCTGCGTGTCGCGGCTGAGCCGGGCGTGCGCCGAAGGCGGCACGGTCACGGCTCCGGCGAACCGGGTGGCGAGTACCGTCTGCCAGTGGTCGGGCAGGTGGTCACGCAGGCCGGGCACAAGCACGACCGTGGGGGTGGGGTTCATGTCGGGAACTCCGATTCTCTCAGGGCCCGGCCCGGCCCGGGAGCGGGACGAGGCCCTTGTCGTGATGGCGTCTGCCGAACGCGAAGGCCGAGCCCGCCACCAGCGAGACGAGCGGGATGATGCGGAGGGCGGCGGGCAGGCCCAGATGGCCGGCGAGGATTCCGGTCACCGCTGGTCCGGGTGCCAGGCCCAGCAGGCTGTTGGCGAGGGTGAGCGTGGCCATGGCCGTCGCCGCGACGGCAGCCGGGGTCAGGCTCACCACCATGGCGGCGGCAGGTCCGGCCGTTGCGTTGGACAGCAAGGTGCCGAGGCCGACGAGGACGAGTTGCGGTGCGCCGGGAGGGAGGTGGAACCCTGCCGTGAGGAGGATGAACGAACCGGCGCTGCAGACAAGGGCGACGGTCCATTTCAGCTGGGCGTTCCGGCGCCCGAGCCGGTCGCATACCATACCGCCGCCGACCATGCCGACCCCGGTGATCAGCGCGAAGACGCCGGCGGCGAGTCCGGCCTCGGCGGGTGCCAGACCGTAGGAGCGGTCGAGGAAGCTCGGCATCCAGGTCAACAGCGCCATCGCGAGGAACATCTGCAATCCGCTGCCGACGTAGGCGCACAGGACGGAGAGGGGGGAGAACAGCCGCGGCAGGAGCGACCGCAGCGGTTTCCCGGTGTCCGGTGCGCCGCCCGTTCCGGCATCGGCCGATGCCGTTTTCCGGTCCGTCACGACGATGCCGTAGACCGCGGCCAGGGCCAGTCCGAACAGGCCCATGGCGGCGAACGTCCAGCGCCAGCCGACGTGTTGGGCGAGGATCCCACCGATCGATACGCCGAGTACGGACCCGAAGGCGCCGCCGGCGATGAAGGTGCCGGAGAGGGTGGCCCGCAGGCGTGCCGGGAACACGCTCAGCACCACCGCGATGCCGACGCTTCCGTAGGCCGCCTCCCCCACGCCGACCATGAAGCGGCCCAGGAACATCTGGCCGTAGCTCGCGGAGACGGCGCAGCCCAGGGTCGCCAGGCTCCACACCACCGCGGCCACGACCAGGCTCCTGACCCGGCCCCAGCGGTCGGCGAGCAGCGACAGCGGGAAGGCCAGCACGCCGACCATGAGGGCGACGACGCCGCTCAAAGACCCCAACTGGGCGTCTGACAGCGTCCATTCGGCCTTCAGCAGCGGGAACACCGCGTTCAGGACCTGCCGCGACATGTAGTCGGACAGCAGCAGTCCGAAGCTGAGGGCGAACACCAGCCACGCGTAGCGGCGGGTCACCGGCTCAGCAGGGCCGGTCACCGGCGATCCCGGCACGCTCCATCCTGCGGACGGCGGGCCAGTAGTCCTGGACCGCGTAGTGCTGGGTGGAGCGGTTGTCCCAGATGGCCACGCTGTTCTCGGTCCAGCGCCAGCGGACCTGGTACTCGGGGACCGCCGCCTGGCTGATCAGGTAGTTCAGCAGGAGATTCGCGCCGGGGGCGTGGTCCTGGCCGAACCGTACGTTCTCGGGGGTGTGATGATTGACGAAGTGGGTGGTGAAGGCGTTGACGAAGAGGATCTTCTCCCCGGTCTCCGGGTGGGTGCGGACCACCGGGTGTTCCGGATCCGGGTAGCGGGCCTTGAGCTGATGACGCTCCTCCCTCGGCATGACCGCGCCGAAACTGGCCTCGATGCTGTGCCGGGCACGCAGGCCGGCGATCTGCGTGCGGATGTGCTCGGGGAGCCTGCGGTGGGCCTCCACCATGTTGACCCAGATCGTGTCGCCGCCCACCTCGGGGGTCTCGACACAGCGCAGCACGGCGCCCATCGGCGGACAGTCGCGCCATGTGGCGTCGCAGTGCAGGGCGTTCTCGTAGTGTTCGGGTTTGCTGTCCAGGTCCTTGTAGATGCGGACGAGGCCGGGGTGCTCGGGGTCACTGCCGAGGACCGGGTGGTCCTCCAGCGGGCCGAGGCGGGAGGCGAAGGCGACGTGCTCGGCCCGGGTCATGTCCTGATCGCGCAGGAACAACACCTTGTGGCGGAGCAGAAGCTGTTTGATCTCGGCGAAGAGTGCGTCGTCGCGGGTGGCGTCGCTGAGCTGGACGCCGTGCAGTTCGGCTCCGATGGTGCAGGTCAACGGTTCGGCCTGGATCCGGGTCCGGGTGGAGGTCTGAGTCATGTGTGCGCTCCTGCGGTTCGGGGGCTCGGAACGGCGGGGTGGCTCGGAGTGTTCGGGGGCTCAGGGGAGCAGGACGGACGAACCCGTGGTGTGGCCCGCTTCCAGTGCACGGTGCGCCGCCACGGCGTCGTCGAGGGCGTAGCGCTGGTTGATCTGGATCGCGATCCGGCCGGCGGCGACATGGCCGAACAGCTCGCCGGCCAGATCGTCCCGCTCCGCCGGCTCGGCGATGTAGTCGGCCAGCGCGGGCCGGGTCACGAACAGCGAGCCGTGGACGGCGAGCTGCATCGCGTCAAGGGGCGGCACGCCGGACGCCGTGCCGAAGCACACCAGCAGGCCGCGGCGGCTGAGGGAGGCCATGGACCCGGCGACGGTGTCCTTGCCGATGCTGTCGAGGACGAGGGGCACACCTGCGCCACAGGTCAGCTCCCGCACGCGCGCGGCGACATCCTCCCGGCGGTACAGGATGGTGTGGTCGCAGCCGTGGGCCCGGGCGAGTTCGGCCTTGGCCTCCGTGGAGACCGTGCCGATCACGGTGAGGCCCAGCAGCTTCGCCCACTGGCAGACGATGAGGCCGACGCCGCCGGCCGCGGCGTGCAGCAGGACGGTGTCCCCCGGCTTCAGCGGATGGATCCGGCGCAGCAGGTAGGCAGCGGTGAGGCCCCGCATGGTCATCGCGGCGGCGGTCTCGCAGTCGATGCCGTCGGGCAACCGGATCAGCGGGGCAGCCGGCATGATCCGTTCGGTGCTGTAGGCGCCGAGCGGGCTGCCGGTGTACGTGATGCGGTCGCCCTCGGCGACGTGGGTGACGCCCGTGCCGACGGCCTCGACGACCCCGGCGCCCTCGACGCCGAGACCGGCGGGCAGCGGCGCGGGATAGAGGCCGGTGCGGAAGTAGGTGTCGGCGAAGTTGAGGCCGATGGCCTCGTGCCGGACGCGGACCTGTCCGGGGCCCGGAGAGCCGACGGTGACCTGCTCTCGTCGCAGGACGTCGGGGCCGCCGGTCTCGTGGAAGCGGATGGCGTGTGCCACGGAGTGCTCTCTTCGTTCGGTGGTGGTCAGCGGGTGGTGTCGCGGAGCATGAACCCGCGCTGTCCGGGGCGCCGGTTGGGCACCATGCCGAGGCGGCTCAGGGTCTGGTCGGTGTCGGCGTAGTACTCGCCGAGGTGGTAGATCTCCTTGGCCTCCGCGCCGCTCGCGATGTCGCGACCGAGGGCGTCGGCGATCCGCACCATCTGCTCGACCTGCCGGACGGAGCTCATGCGCTCACCCTTGCGCGCCCACAGGTTGTCCTCGTTGCCCACGCGGACGTGCACGCCCAGGGCGATGGCGATGGCGTTCATGGGGGCGACGGCACGCATCGAGGACTCGATGGTGAGAACGGCGCCGTCGGGGACCCGGCGGACGAACTCGATCAGGTCGGCCGGGTGACGCCCGGCGAACCCGCCGCCGATGGCCACGTAGTTGAGGACCAGGGGGCCTGTGTGGACGCCGCTGCGGATGAGGCGCTCGACGGTCTCCAGCTGGGCCATGGTGGCGAGCTGGAAGTGCGGCTGGATGCCGTTGTCGTGCAGGCGTTTGAGGTGTTCGAGGTAGAAGTCGGGACCGGCCTCGACGACCATGTCGCGGTAGGCCCGGTAGTAGTCGGGCTTGGCGATCGAGGTGCCGGCCAGGTCGTCGTCCGACATGATCTCAACGATGTTCATCTGGCTGGTGTTGATGGCAATCGTCACCTGGTCGGGGCGCGGGGTGAGTTCGGCCAGCAGGTGACGGGTGTCGTAGCTCAGCCACTTCGCCTCGGCGCCCTCGTCCTCGGGGGCGAACGAGATCGATCCCCCGATCTGCAGGACCATGTCGGGAACGGCCTCGCGCAGCCGTCCGAGCAGTTCGTTGAACATGGACATGCGCTTGGAGCCATGACCGTCCAGTTCGCGTACGTGGATGTGGAGCACGGTGGCGCCGGCCTGGTAGCAGTCGACGGCGGCCTGGACGTGCTCGTCCATGGTCAGGGGCAGGTCGTCGGTGTCGCCGGGGAGCCACTCCGGGCCGTAGGGAGCGGCCTGGATCACCAGCTTCTCCTGGTTCTCGGGCAGCAGGGAGTCATCGAGGAAGTGCACGGGTCATCTCCTGGTGAGCGCAGGCGACGGCCTTAAGGACCGCCAGTCGCCGTCGGGTCAACTCGGTGCGCCCGCAAGGCCGTTGTTCCGGGATCTGCGGTTTTCCTTGCGGTACGGCCACGTTAGGAGCGGGTGACGTGCCGCGCTTCACCGGAGGTGACAGGAGACTTGTCAGTTGGGGACAGGGCCGGCCGCCCGGCGGGTGCGCCACTCGCGTGCGCTGACTCCGAACCGGTCGCGGAACCAGCGGGAGAAGGCACTGGGGGCGGAGAAGCCGAGCAGGCCGGAGATCTCCGTCAGGGAGCGGCGCGGGTTCGCCACCAGTTGCTCGGCGAGCTGTGCGCGCGTGGCGTTGACGAGCGAGGAGAACGTCTCGCCGGACGCGGCCAGATGCCGGTGGACGGTTCTGCGGTCGATGCCCAGGCTCCCCGCGACCTGTTCGATCGAGCAGCGCCCGGTCGGCAGCAGGACCTCGATCAGTTCGCGCACCCGGTCCAGCTCGGTGGTCTCCGACGTCACCACGATGGACTCGAAATACTGGCGGGCGTAGCCGCGCAGCAGGGGGTCCGACATCGTGTTGGGGGTGTCGAGCGCGGTGGCGTGGACAATGAGTCCGTTGAATTCCCGGCCGAATTCCACCACCGGCCCGAAGTAACGCCGGTGTGCGGTGGCGTCGCGAGGGGCTCCGTGGGTGAAACACACGGACACCGGCCGCCAGCGGGCACCGAGGAAGACCCGCAGAAATCCGTGGAAGGCACCGACGGCCAGCTCGATGGCCTGCCGGGCCCGGCGCGCCTCACCGAGCTCCAGGCTCACCTTGACGGTGGCGAGTCCGTCCGCCTCGGTGAGCCGGCTGCGCATCATCTCGTTGCACATCCGCTCGTGGCGGATCAGGAGTTGGAGGGCGCTGCGGACATCGGGCTCCTCCCGCAGGACGAGGCTGATGGGCCCGAGATTCGAGAAGCGGCGACGCGCGGCGAGCAGCAGGCCGAACTCCTCGCGGCGGGCGGCCACGGCGGAGAGTTCGAGGAGGTCGGTGACGGCGGTGCCGGATATCCACCGGTCCTGGACGGCGAGCCCGACCGGGTCGAGTCCCACGCACTTCATCAGGGCGTGCGGATCGACGCCGAGGGACTCGCTGAGCTCCATGTAGCTGCTCAGCGCTGCATTGCGGACCAGTGGCTTCATCGTGGCGCTCCAGTGATCTGTCCCAAACTGATAGGCCATTCGTTCCCCGAGGTCAAGCGATGCACCGGGCCGCGACCTGGTGTGACACCACCGCGAAGCCCTACGGAATTCCGGCACACAGCGCCTCGCCGCATCCGCAGTCCCGCGATATCGGCTCGCCTTCACGGACACTTCCAGGGTTCCGCTCCCCGGCGCCACGCGGAGCCGCTCCCGCACCCCGACGGCCCTTCGGGGCGGCCGAGGATCGCAACATCACCGCGTACGCGAAACGAGGCGGCGCGGCCCGTGGTTGTCGGGAGGTCCCACTCCGGTGGCCAGCCCCGCCCGCAGCGCGCCTCAGCTGCGGCGGCCTGAGCTGGCCCACGCCGAGGTCACAGGTAGTTCCCACAGCCAGTGGCTCCTCTCGGAAGACTCGTATGCCAGTTTCGATTACCCCCTTGTACCGATCGCGGAGGGGGCCTGGTGACCGACCTGATGCTGTTTCAGCAGGATGCTGCTGGCCGTGACGTGGAGCTTCGGGGTTCGACGGTGGCGTTGGAGGTTGAGCTTCAACGTCGGATTGAGGCCGGGATGGAGGCGATGCTGGCGCGGGCGGTGCGGCCGGTGCGGTCCGAGCTGGTGCGTCCGCCGGAGTTGTAGGGCGGGTCGGTGATGACGGTGTTGACGCTCTCGTCGGGCAGGTTCTTCAGCACGGTGAGGGCGTCGCCTCGGTGCAGCGTGTAGCTCATGCAGGGGCCTCTCTCAGGGCGCGAAGGAAATGGCCCCGCTCTCCGGACGGCGGTGTCGTCGAGCGGGGCGCGCCGGAGGTTAGCCGCGATTCCCAGCCGCACCCAACGACCCGTGCCGTGCTCCAGGGCCGGGCATGGGAGTCGTTTGGTGCGGCCGGAAATCCGCTCTACTGTCTCGCCTCATCACTGGGAAGGAGCCCAGCTCCGCCCCTGTTGACCTGCGCTGACCAGGGCTTTTGCGTCTCGTGCGTGGCTCGGGCAGCCCGTTCTCCCCGTTCTCGACTCCGTGAGGAGCCCCTTGTGTATCGCCTGAGATTACGAGCGCGACTGGCTGCCGCAAGTGACCTGATACCGGCGTCCGGGAGCTACCAACTCCCCTGCCCCGGGCCCGCCCCAAGAGGCGGATTCACATCGGCGCGGTGCCGACGGCTTTGCACGAGAAGTCGGCACCGCGCCTCCTACGACCTCAAGGAGCCGCTGCGATGCAGCATGCCCTGATACGCCCACGCCCTGACCCGGCGCCGCTCTGCGTCCGGAGTGGTCGCCTTGGTGAACGGCGGCGGCGATGAAGAAGACCGTCGGAGCCACGGTCGGGCTCTGCGCCACCGCACCCTTGCTGCTGGCCGTCCCGATCCTCGCCATCGGCGCCGGGAGCGCCTCCGCCGCCTGCTCGACCGACAGTTCACAGAGTGTTGATGCGCAGTCGGCCGCCACCCCGACTACGGCGTCGTTGCCTCGGACCCGAAACAACTCGCCGCCGGCACCTGGATGCTGGAACGGCTCGACTTCCACCCCGTCCCGGACCACCCGACGCTGTACGCACTGGCTGACCAGCAGCATGACGGACCCACCCGCGCCACCCGGGCCGTGGCGCTGCTGCGCAAGGCCGGCTATCAGGTCGACGCGGACGCGGCATTCGACCCCACGCTGGACTCCGGCGCGGCCTTCGACCGTGGCCTGGTCCCGCGGGCAGAGCCCGATGTCGCGTTCGCCGCGAATCCGCAGCTCGGTATCGCTGCAGCCACCAGCGACCACTCCTCCGCACTCGCCGGCCAACACGTCTTGGAAGAGCACGGCTGGCGGCATGCTCCTGACTTGGACGTCTACACACTGACCCTCTCCATCGACCCCAGCGAGGCCCTGGAGAAGGTCGCCAACACCACGGTGTCGATGCACCGGTTCGGTCTCCAGGTAGCTGTACAGCCCCGCCTCGCCCGGGACGTATCGGCGCGCCGCTCCCCTGCGCCCACGCCCGCGGTCCGCCCCGAGCACGGCCAGGGCTTCACCGCTCGCCCGTCCCCCCTCGGCGCGGCCGCGCTCGCCGCCAGCCCCGCCTGCGCCGTCCTCCCGGGCAAGCCGCCAGTTCCCGCTCCCACCGCCTCCGCCCTGGCAGGGAGCCCGGTCGACCCGCGCATCGCCTTCTCCCGCACCCGCTGCCCCTCTCGTAAGGAGCAGGTCCCATGACCGTGAAGACCATCTGGCAGATCAGCCACTCCTGCGGCCACTCGGCCGGGGCGTGACCTGTCCGACCGGGCGGCCGACCGCCGCGCGGGCTTCGCCGCGTGGCTCGCCAAGCAGGAGTGCACCGACTGCTGGCGGGCCTCCAAGGACGGCGACGAACAGGAACGGGCCGCCTGGCTGAAGGCCAAGCGGGCCGAAGAACAGGCCGCATCCGAAGCCTGATCGCAGCAGTACCGGATGCCTCCTCTGGAGGGGACTGAGCGAGCCGTCACCTGGGGCGTGCGCTGCCGCCACCAGGTCCTGGCCGCCGCCTACACCGCCCTGGTTGTCGAAGGGGAGACCAGCGAGACGGAGTGGGCAGAGATGGAGGAGACCGCCCGCACTCTCACCCGTGCCGGGTGGTGGATCGACCAGCGCGCCTCCGATCCCGAGGACCTCACCGAGCTGCTCGATGCCGCCACCGCGTCCGACCGGTCGACCGGGAATCCCTACTTCTGACCGCTGGTGCCCGCTCCGGCAGGCACCGGCTCCCAGCCTACCGGCGAGTTGAAGGGCGTCAGCCAGTTGGCGGGGCTGCGTGGGTTGGGGTGAGAGATCGCGACGAGCTCCCTGCGGCGGCGACTTGGCACTCCTGCAAAGCGCATCAACCAGTTCAAGGGGCGCACGGCCTCCGGACACGATGGGCCCGGAGCCCAAGGGGCCGGGCCCATCCTGGAGGATCCCTCGATGGCCAGGCGAAGCATCCCACGCTCTGCAGTTCCCATTATGAGCAGGCTCACCCGGGTATAGCGCCGCCCCGGCCGGGTGGGCTCTCCTCGGTTGGGCGGTGGCTGCGTCAACGGCCCATCTGGTTACGCCCTTTCGCAGAGGCTTTCCAGCAGCAGCGTGATGGAGTCGGCGTTCGCGTCTCTGCGGACTGGAGCGACCTCGTCAGGGTTGGCCTCGACCATAGCTACAGCTGAGGCGTCATCAGGGAGAAGGCTGAGAAACCAAGTGACAGATTCTGCCCAGAGCGAGGGTTCCCCTTCCGCAAGAACCAGGTTCGTGCGGTCGACATAGGAACCCCATACATCCTCGCCATTGATCTCCACATCGAAATCGAGAGCACGGTTTCCGGTGACGGGAGAATGACGGGTCGCCGTACGCACATCAGGGAAGCGCTGTTGTAGTGCACTTTCGAACTCTTCGATGCGCAGGGCCCACTGGTGGCCTTCAGGGGCAGCGATGAAGATTCCGGTGATCACGATTTCTCTCCCACGCTAGGGGACGTGACGGACGTTGCTCGGCACGTGGTGCTTTGCGCAGAGGTACTGCCAGTACCCCACCGTCGATTGATCGGGCGTGTCAACTTCAAGGTATTGCGCGTGATTGTTGGGGTTCCTCAGGGCTTCTCCGTAGCGCGCTATCTCACTGTCATCCTTACCGAGCATCAGGCCCGTACTGAAGGAATCTTCGTGTATTCCCCGTAACTGCCGTGGGCTGCAGCCCATTTTGCGCACGTTTTTCGCGTCGATGAGCGCGCCGTCGGCGGGCCGGTATCCATCGGCCCATATTTTCGATCCGTCGGCGCCGTCCACGCTCCGTTCGGGGCTGCCGGCGACACGCACTTGGTAGGCGCGGTCCTCTGCGTTCCCATAGTTGGGTGCCCGTTGGGGGCAGGTCTGGATCCATGCAGCTGCTGCGGCCTGCTCGCTGGGACTGTAGGGCGGGTAGGGCGGTGGAGTCGGTGGCGGGACCGGCCCTACGGGGCCGGCCGGGGAGCTGGAGGAGAGGAGGTTTGTCGGTGTGGCACCGTTGGCTGACAGCGTGCCCGCCCCTACGTTGAGCTGGGCGGCGAGGCGGGCGACGATGGCTTCTGCTTCCGCGACGGCTGCCGCGGCCGCCGAGTCGGCTTCTGCTGTGGCGAGGACGCCAGCTGCGGCTGCGGCTTCCCCGGCCAGGGCGGCGTCTCCGGCTGCTGCTGCTCCGTCCGAGGCACCGAGGGTGAAGACGGTGAGGATGACGCCCGCTGCAGTGACGACACCAGCGGCGACGCCCAGTCCGATCAAGGTGTGGCGGCAGGTATCGATGGCGTCTGCGTATTCGTTGCACGCATCATGCATGAGGCGGCATGAGGCGGAGATGTTCTCCATCAGTGGCAGTGAAGGTGAGGTACTTTTCCCGCCGCTGGCGCGGTCACTGTAGACCTTGGCGGTGTAGTCGTGAAAGCGATCGAATGCCTCGCCGCGACACTGTTCCTTGACGTCTGCCGCGTGCCGTCGAGCATTGCCCTGCGCCTCGTCGATCAAGTCGGCACAGGTAGCCCATGTATGGGCAGCGTTGCGGAGCTTTTCCGGGTCACCTTGCGGCCAGAACTTCCCTATGACTGGGATTTCGTGAACTTCCTTGGAGCCAGTGACCATGGGAAGGGAGTTGTGTGCCTGGCTGGGGTCACATGCGCCTGGGCTCGACTTGAGCGGGCTTGTGGTGTCAATTTTCCCTGCGAGGGCACGAGTTGCATGGTCTTCCGCCATGAGGTAATTGGTGGCCATGGCGAGCAGCCGACTGGAGATGGCGGCCATACCTTGCCCGGCTTACCGATCGCGGAGACGATTGAACGTGCGGCTGGTTCGTATTTTGTGGCGAAACTGTGCGCGGTACTATCGTCGCCCGCCATTCCTGCCGAGTTGGATAGATCTCCTGCTAGGCCGGAGGCGATGTTGTAGACGAAGTCCTTGGTCCTGAGAAAGTCCAGCGAGGATTGGAATACGACGTCTGGGTCTACTTGGTATACGCGGCCTGTCACCACCGTGCCCCCTTAACTAGAGCGTCGAGTCTAGTGACCGAAAACTCCGCACGCAGCGACTCCCCCAAACCCCTCAGGAGACGTTCACAGCAATCACGTAACCGCTGTAACCGCAGGAAAGCTGGCTTCCTGGACGAGTAGGGCTTCCCGTCGCTGGACCTCCGCGGTCCCGACCCCCACGCCTGCCCCGCAGTGCAATGCAGCACCGGTCCCCGATCCCCCACCACCAGGCGATCGCATCAGTCACCTCACGATGATCCCGCCAGCAGCCACCCGCTCGGTGTCCGATCCGGGAGCAACGACGCAATCCTCACCTGCTGCGCGTCATTCAACGGCGCACCCGGACCAACGACCAACTGATCCAAACGAAACCGCCTAGTCCTCACCGACGTGGCTGATCCGGCCGTCGCCCAGCCGGTGCTGGACGTCCTGGAGGAGGATCCGCAGCAGCCCGGCGAGCTGCTCCTGTTGCTCGGGGGAGAGTGAGTGGAGCAACTCGGCCTCGCGGTCGAGGACTTGGTCGACGGTGGCCTCGACGAGATCGTGGCCGGCCGGGGTCAGCTCGACCAGGACGGTCCGCGGGCGGCCCACGCCGGGCCGGCGGCCGACCAGGCCCTCGCGTTCGGCGCGGGCCACCCGCTGAGAGATCGCCCCCGCAGTGATCAGCGAACGCCGGCCGAGCTCCCGGGTGCTCAGGGTGTATGGCGGGCCGCTGCGGCGCAGCACGCTCAGCAGGTCGAGGGTGGCGGTGTCCACCCCGGCCCGGGCCAGCACCCGCCGCCGGTCGTCGCCCAGCAGCTTCGCCAGTCGCCACAGGGGCGTGACGATCCCGATGGAGGAGACCGGTGTGCCGGGCCGCTCGCGCTGCCAGGCGACGGCGATCTCCTCCACCGGGTAGGGCGAAGTACGGCCCGGCGCACGGTCGTTGCCGTCGTCCTGAGCCTTGGGTGTGCTTGCCACGGGGACCTCCCGGAAGTGTTAAGTTCAGGTCTAAATTTAGCCCTGAACACAGGGTCCCGCCACACCACCGTGTGCGGGATCTGAACGTCACGGACGGAGTCCACCTCATGGCACGCACCATCCTGGTCACCGGCGGCGGCACCGGCATCGGTCGCGCCCTCGTCCGGCACTTCGCGGCCCAGGGCGACCGGGTCTTCCTCACCGGCCGCCGCCCCGGCCCGCTCAAGGAGGTCGCCGACGCCCACCCCGGGGCCACCGCCCTGGTCTGCGACCACACCGACCCCGCGGCGCTGCTCGACCTCGCCGCGGCCCTGCCCGAGCGCCTGGACGTACTGGTCAACAACGCTGGCGGCAACACCGACTTCGATGCCGACGGCGCGGCCGACCTGGCCGCCTACGCCCGCGACTTCCGTGCCAACCTCGACGCCAACCTCGTCAGCGCCGCGCTGACCACCCGGGCCCTGGACGACCGGCTGGCGGCCGACGGCGCCGTGATCCACATCGGCTCCATCGCCGCCGACCAGGGGGCGGGCTCCTACGGCGCGGCCAAGGCCGGGCTCGCCTCCTGGAACCTCGACCTGGCCCGGCAGCTCGGCGCCCGCCGGATCACTTCCAACGTGGTCTCGCCCGGCTACATCGCCGACACCGAGTTCTTCCGCGACCACCTCGCCGACTCCCGCCGGGAGCAGCTGATCGCGGCCACCGCCACCGGCCGCCCCGGCCGCCCGGACGACGTCACCGGCACGGTCGCCTTCCTGGCGTCCCCGGCCGCCCGTCACCTCACCGGCCAGGTGCTGCACGTCAACGGCGGTGCCCACACTACCCGTTGACGCCTGGACCGGGCCGCGTCAGGCGGCGCCGCGCCGTCGTCGCCCGCAGATCAACGGCGGGCCCTGCGGGTGCCGTCGGAGCGGCGGATGAGCAGGATCGCGTGGCGTCGGGATCGAACGAACTGCAGCAGCTCGGACTGGTCTGCCTCGCCGTGGCCCAGGCGATGCTTGGCTTCGCGTCGGATGCCGATCCTGTGGGCCCTGGCGAACCCCAAGCTGGACGAACGCGAGGTGCTGACGGCCATGCTGGACCGCGAGCCGGACGCGGTCACCGGCCGGTCTGGCCTGCTGCTGATCGCAGACAAAGGCTTCGCCTCCAAGGAGTTCGAGTCCGATCTGACCTTGCGCAGGGCACAGCTGCTGCAGCCGGACTTTCGAGGGCGTCGCTGTCCGCGTCGCCCAACGTGTCCTCGCGTTGGCCGCAGCGATCTGGCACAACCACAAGACCGCACAGCCGGTGATGCGGTCTCTGATCGCCTACGACCACTGATCACATCGGAATAACTCGTCTAGCTCCCTGTTCAGCCACGCACCGCAGTCACAACCGCAGCCACAACCGCGGGCACCGGCGGCGGTCACCGCCATGTCGGCCCCCGCGCGCGGCCGGTGATCGGGGTGCCCCTGAGAACCAGCGTCTCTCCAACGCCGCTACGGCGCACGCGTGCAGTCGACCAGACCATCCGCTCCGCACGCGGGCGCGCTCCCCTCCCACACGCTCGGAACCTCGACGATGAACACCCAGGAGCCCCACGCCCAAGATCCCCACCAGCAGGTACTGGTCAGCCCGAAGTACCTGGCCGGCTCCGACGGAACCGGCGACGCCGGATTCGCCCCTGTCGCCCACTGGCCCCACCACGACCTCGACGAGGGCCCCTGTCAACTCCTCGTCACCTCGCCCGATCAGAGGATCCGGATCGGCTGGTTCGGCGACGACTTCGAACTGTGGCAGATCACCGCATCCGAGGACGCCACCTCCGCACCTCGCTGGACGGCGTCCTTCAACCATGTCACCCCGGCCGAGATCGTCGCCGGTCTCACCACCGCCCTGGCCCAGGACTACACCGAAGCCGCCCCCTACGACGACAACGCACGCTTCCTGGCGAGCCCGTAGATGTACTGGGCCGACTCCGTCCAGCCGCTGATCGATGCCGGCTGGGCCCGCCGCGGTCCACCAACGCGACCCGGAAGGAGGCGCTGCGGCCGTGGCTGGCGTCGGCCACGATCACCGACACCGGCCCCAGCCAGTCGGGATGTGGGTGCATGCCCGACGGGCTCGGGCAGCACCCCGGCAAGCCAAATGGTCCGGCCACGCTGTGTCGACAGAATCAGCGGCTTTGGACGAACGCGCGCGCCTCCTTCATGCGGGCTGGCTCGAAGGCATCTGTCGCGCCCGCGCCAGCGTTGCCCGGGTCTTCGTCCCAGCCGCGGATCTTGCGGGCAACGCCCTTGAGCCTTGGGTGTCCCGGCCGCGCGGCTATCTCGAAGTGTGGCTCCTTGGGCGTCGAGAAGTCCCCTCCCCATGCCACGGTGCCTCCAATTCGGCGAGGATGTCGCGGATCACGATCATCTCGTTGGGGTAGAAGTTGCCGTGCGCACCGACCGGGTAGCCGGCCGACCGGATGGCGAGAGCGCTTCCGGACAGGTAGTTCGACTCGTACGGTTCGGACACGATGTGGTCTTCGGTCCACCCGTGCACGTCGCCGCTGCGGAGGGCGTCGATCTCATAGTGGAAACGGCGCGCTATGTGCAGCAGTACGGTGGCGGCGTCGCCTCCGGCGAGGCGAACGCTGCGGCCGCTGCCTTCGATGACGAACGAGTCGGCTGCCCGGAGCACGGGCCAGCCGTTGCGGGACGAGGTCTTCGACCACGTGACTGTGGCCGCGTCGGCCTGAGCGGGGGCGCCGAGGTCCGTGAGTACCGCTGCCGCGGTGACGGCCGCGCCAACGGAAAGGACCTGGCGACGGGAGGGGCCGGTCAACTGCACGATGAGTTTTCCTTTGCAGGCGAGGAAGAGCGCCGCGTTGCTGCTCGTTGCACCAGCACGGCGAGGGAGACAAGGGCGACGACCAGGGCAAGCACGACGACCGGATTCACCCACGCCGGGACCATGTCGTAGTTCGCATTGCACTTGCTGTGCAGCGGGAACCACTTGTTGTACTCGGCGGTGTGCGCGTCCTGGTACGCATCGTCGTAGGGCTGGTGGTGGGTGAACTGGCTTTCCTCGCGGACGTTGAGCCCCATGCTGAACAGCCCCCGGAGCCACACCGCCAGGGCGGTGAACAGGGACGCGGACAGAAGGTGGGCCCACCATTTCGCGTCGCGCCACTGCCGGTCGCGGATTCCCACGTACAGGCGGTAGGCGCTCCACACACTCGCCATCGCCCACCCCAGGATCAGGAGCAGGAGGGCGAGCACAACGACTTGCTTCACGATGATCTCCGGTCGGTCAGGCCGTTGCCGTCTACTGTCCCCGGACAACCACCACCGCCACGGCAAGGAGAACCGGTGACCGGCCACTCCCCCAGCACCCAGGACATCGAAACCCGGCAGGTGACAGACGCCTGGGCCCGCATCGAAACCTGGATCACCCACCACGCCCCCCCCGCACCCGCGCCCTCCTCCTCACCGGCGCCTCCCCCGACGCCGTCGCCACTCTCCAGAGACAGACCGGCGTCCGCATACCCGTCTCCCTCCAAGCCCTATGGGCCTGCTGCGCAGGAACGCAGGCAGACCGGTACTCCACCTTTCTCATGGGAGGCCACGCCCTTATGCGCCTGGAGACGGTGGCCACGAAGTACAGCCAGGAGATGAGCTACCAGCGCCGCCACACCGACGACACCATCACCTGGCGCGCGGCCTGGATCCCCGTCTTCTCCTTCTCCGCCGACGACCAGACCTCCGGTCTCTACCTGGACGCCGAAACGGGAAGACTGTGCCGCTGGACCCGCTACGCAAAGCACCATCCGGAAGTCGCCTACGAGTCGCTGACCGACTTCCTTGAAGAGATGGCCGATTCTCTCGAAACCCCCGGCCTGGCGACCTCCGACAAGCCCGGACTCGTCAAAGGCGCTCTTGTGTGGGGCAGCATGATCAACCCTGACGACGAACGCCTCTGGACGCCCCTGACGGCCTGACTGCGCATATAGACAAAGGTGAGAGGGGAAGCCCGGGCTTCCCCTCTCACCTGTGTCTCACGCCGTTACATCAGATCTTCTTCCACGCGCATGTCGCTTCGGTGCCCGAGCAGTGTTCGAACCCCGGGTTGGACAGGAAGAATCCGTCTCCGTCCAGAAGCCGCCACGCAGGAGCCGGGAACATCTTGAATGCCTGCTGATTCTGGGTGCTCGGAACAGCAGCTCGGCCGCACTTCGGCTGAGCGGCAGGGCCGTCCACAGCCGCCCGCGTGTCGGCCAGGAGACCGAGCCCGGCGGCGGCCCGGACTACCGGGAGCCCGCCACAGGCCGCTGCTTGTAGAAGGACTCCTCCAGGTAGGCGGCCTCGTGCGGCTGATAGGGCTCCTCCAAGTAGGCGGCCTCGTCTTCGTCGAGTTCGACATCCACCGCGGCGACCGCGTCGGCCAGCTGCGCCGGCTTGGTGACCCCGATGATGGGCGAGGTCACCACCGGGTTGCGCATGACCCAGGCCAGGGCGACCTGAGCCGGGGACAGACCCCGCTTGCCCGCGATCTCGTGGACACGCTCGACCACGGCCCGGTCCCCGTCGCTATAGAGGATCGTGCCGCCGGCGTCGGTCTCGGCACGCGCCGTGGCGGTGTCCCGGACCCGCGTCAGCCTGCCCCGCGCCAGCGGGCTCCACGGCATCACGCCGATACCCTGGTCGGCGCAGAGCGGGAGCATCTCCCGCTCCGCTTCCCGGTGGATGAGGTTGTAGTGGTCCTGCATCGACACCAACCGGGTCCAGCCGTTCAGATCAGCCAGGTACAGGGCCTTGGCGAACTGCCAGGCGTACATGGAAGAGGCTCCGATGTAGCGGACCTTCCCGGACTTGACCGCGTCGTGCAGCGCCTCAAGGGTTTCCTCGATCGGGGTGTCGTAGTCCCAGCGGTGGATCTGGTACAGGTCGATGTAGTCGGTCCCCAGTCGCTTCAGGGACGCGTCGAGCTCGGCGAAGATCGCCTTGCGGGACAGCCCGGCGCCGTTCGGACCGGGGCGCATCCGCATCCAGACCTTGGTGGCGAGAACGACCTCCTCGCGCCGGGCGAAGTCCTTGACCGCCCGGCCGACGATCTCCTCGCTGCTTCCGGCGCTGTACCCATTGGCCGTGTCGAGGAAGTTGACGCCGCTCTCAAGGGCCTGCTTGATGATGTCCCGGCTGGCGTCCTCGCCCAGCGACCAGGGCTCGCCGCCCCGGTCCGGCTCGCCGAAGCTCATGCAGCCGAGGGTGAGGGCGGAGACTTCCAGTCCGGTCGACCCGAGTTTGATGTATCGCATACTTCCGAACCTAGGAGCTGGAGTGCGCTCTATCGCAAATGCGTCTCGGTCCGGGATGCGGAGGCGTGGGGCATGTGCGCCCTGTCAGGTCTCGGCCGATTCGGCCAGAAAAACCAGAGAACCAGCGGTAGCGAGTAACAAGCTGTCAATTCTCGGCCGATCGTATGGGGCACCTCTCCCCCAACGACAAACCACCCTCGCAGGCCCGCCACCAGCTGATCCGAGCGGCGGTATCGCGGCGCTCGCGACAGCACCCCCTACCCGCGGTCTTAGTTTTTCGTGATCCCGGTCGCGCCACTTTAAGTTGTTACTGCAGCTTTTTTCGCGCGCATGCGGCCAAGTAAGAAAGTTAGCAATCCGAGGGGGCGGATTGGGATGTGTTCAGCGTTCGTCGTTGGAGTACCCCGGAACGACGCTGCACTACTGCAGGTAAGTACCGGCGCAGGCCCCGTCGAATCCGAGCGCGGCGAGGCCCTGTTCGACGCTGGGGTAGGTCATTCCGTCCGGGACGGCGATCAGGGCGTCGAAGTCGGCGCGGGTGATCTCGGGTTCGAGCCACTGGTTGCTGCACCGGCAGACGGCCCAGACGTTACGGCCGTGGTTGATGAGCAGCCAGTCGCGTCGGGCGCGGCAGGCCGAGCCCGTCACGGGGATTCCACGGAGGGCCAGCTCCTGGGCCAGGGCGGTGCGCAGGGCGGCGAGTTCGTCGATGACGGTGTCGAGCTGCTCGTTGGTGTGTACGGGGGTGGTGGCGGGCGGCGGAGAGGCCGGCGGTGGCGAGGAAGCGGGCGACGGTGACGCCGCGCTGCGCGGCGGCGGTGTCGATCTCGGCTTTCTCGGTGCCGGAGAGGCGGGTGGTCGTCTTGCGGGTGCGCGGGCTCGGGTTGCGGCTGCGGCGGCGCGGTGTGCGGTCGGGGAAGGCCGGCGTGCTCGGGCTCGGCTGCTCGCGGCCGGCGTTGCCGTCGGCTTCTCCCCCTCCGGCCGGCGCCCCCTGGTGCCGGGCATCCGGTTGGTCCCCGTGCGCCCTCGCTCGGGGACCAACCGGGCTTCCCGCGCCCTCCTGGGCGGGGGCAAGTGCGTACAACGGACCGTAGGACCGTCGTACGCGACAACTTGCTCCGCCAGGAGCCGTCGTGGGGTGGCGGTGCTGTCCGTTCGTGGTGGGCGCCGGGTCGTTGGCGGTCACCGGCGCTTCTCCGGGTTCTGCTGGCGGATGTCGCGGACGAGTTCCTCGATCCAGTCCATCGCGAGGGCCGGGTGGTGCAGGGTCCACTGGCGGCTGTCCCGGGTTCGCTGTCCACCCCGGCCCGCGGGCGGAGGTCGGCGTACAGGTCGGCGGCGGTGGTCACGCGCCAGCGCACGCCGACGCCGCTCTGCACCAGTCTCCGGACCGCGCCGTACGCCTGGTGGGTCTTGCCCGCGCCGACGACCCCGGCCATCAGCAGGCTGGGGCCGGTGGCGACCTGCCGCCGGGCTCCCCGGCTCGGGGCCACCGCGGCTTCGGCGACATTCCGGACCCAAGCCAGAACCTGGGGGTGGTCGGCAACGGCATCTCTGTAGCGCGGGGGCATGCCGGCGGACAGGGCGTCGAGCGGGGCGAAGGGCTCGGACTCGTCGGCCGGCGCGGCGACCGACGCCGGGCCGATGCTGCGGGCCGCCAGGATCCGGGCCATCCGCTCCAGGACACCCTCGCCGAGCAGCTGCGGTTCGCGGGTACGGGTGCCCATCACAGCTCCTCGGCGTAGGCGGCGGCCACGTCGACCGGGTTGGTCCACGCCTGGTGGGCGGGCAGGTTAGAGCCGAATCCCGGCCGGGCCAAACCACCGGAGCGTGCGTTCATTGGGCGGCAGGCACTGTGTGCCCCGTAGGGAAAGAAGATCCAGGATCCAGGCGCCGAGCCCTCTCCGAGGTTTCGGGGAGGCTTCGGGGAAGGTTGCAGCGTCCGCGAGAGCACTGCCCGCTTCAGTGCCTCGTGGGTAGTCCGGTCCCACAGCCCTTCGCAGAGCCGGACCGGGTGTCCGTGCTGGTCGATCACGGGCTTGCCCTGATGCATCAGGAATCCGAGGGCCGCTTCGGACAGCAGAATGTTCCGCAGGCTGGTCGGGTGCCAGGGGCGACCTCGCGCCCGCTTGCCGTACATCACGGCCCAGCGGTCTACGGGACTCGGCTCGCCTGCGCGGTTGAGGCGGGCCGCCTCGCTGCTCGGCATGACGTTCTTGGGATCTGCGAGGATCCGCCGGGCGACCTGGCGGATCACCTCCGCGGCGTGCGGGTCCAGTTCGACATGATCGACCGGGTCTCCCGGCAGGAGACGGACGAACCGAAAGCCGTAGGACGGCTTCCCTTTCGGGCGTCCGGCAGCCCGCATCTTCCGCGTGGCGTCGCGGTTGCGGCGCTGGATGGCGCGCAGTTCCATCTGCGCGCCCCATGCCTCGATCGTGAAGCGGTTCTCGTCCGCCGGGTCGTTCAGATCCCAGGGACCGTCGTGGCCGTACGTGACGAGGTGCTTCCCCTCGCGCATCTTGTAGCCGGTGTTCAGGCAGTCGACGACGTTACGGCCGAGGCGGTCCACGGCAGCCGCCACCAGGCCGTCGTGCGGACCCCTCTCCCCGCGCAGCCAGGGGCCCAGTTGTGGGCGGGTCATGGGGTCCGTCGCCCCGGAGACCTCCCAGTCGTCGGCCCAGCCGATGATGTGGCCGCCCACCGCTGCAGCAGCCGTGAGGACATCACTGCGCTGACGTTCCGGTGACGATGTGGATGCCTTCACGCGCGACAGTCGCCGCACGCCGAGCAGACACTTACCGCATCCGTCATAGGATCGTTCGATCATGTTCTGGTCCGTACCGCTCAAGGTCGCTCCGTTTCGAGCTCGCAGGGTACGGAGAAATGGCGGCCGCCCCTCGGGAGGCGATCTTGGTCAGCCCAGGAAGCTCAGCCGGACCTCCCGCCGCGGATTGTCGATATTCGTGTCGACCAGGCAGACCGACTGCCACGTCCCCAACGCCAGGCGGCCGCCGAGGACCGGGAGGGTTGCGTGGGGTGGGACGAGGGCGGGGAGGACATGGTCGCGGCCGTGGCCGGGGGTGCCGTGGCGGTGGTGCCAGCGGTTGTCGGCCGGGAGGAGGGTGCGGAGGGCGGCGAGGAGGTCGTCGTCGCTGCCGGCGCCGGTTTCCAGGATGGCGATGCCGGCGGTGGCGTGCGGGACGAAGACGTTGAGGAGGCCGTCGCAGTCCGCCGCGGCCTCCCGGAGGAAGGCGTCACAGTCGGCGGTGAGGTCCGCGACGGTCTCGTGGGTGCCGGTGGTGACGCTCAGGGTGCGGGTGGTGAATGCGGTGCTCATGGAGCCATTGTGGGGCGGGCATGGGGTGCTGTGCGGGCGTGTGCGGTCGTCTGGCCTGGCTCGGTGATGCCGCCGGTGGATTCCGGGCGGGCGCGTGTCCGATGATCTTCCGGAGAGCGCGTTCCGGTGGTTCCCCGGAGCGCGCCCCTGAGAACCCCCGGCGCCCCGCAATGTGTCCGCAATAAATATCCATCTGCCGAGACGATGATTGACCCGTTCGCGAGGGCGCGGATACGTTCGGCGCATGTGGACGCCAGCCTTGCTCACGACGCGTGGTCATATCGGCCTGCTGCGAGTGACGTCTGCCGCGTGTTGTCGCGGTGGAGTGCGGGGCTGCGCGGCGCGGTGTTGCCGCTGCGGTGTTGTTGAGGTCCGTTCCAGCTGCTGACGGCCTGTCGGCGCACAGCGGGAACTGACGTCCATCGAAGACTGGCATATACATATCTGCCCGTCGGCGCTTCTCGCCCTCTCTCTTTCCCCTCCCCTTTTTCCTCCTCTTCCCCCTCTCCTCACTTCCCGTGAATCGGGGGCGGCACGGCTTTTTCCACCCCGCAGTGGTGGGACCGTGCCGCGCCCGAGCCGCGAGGCGTTCATGTCGTACGGCGGCATTCCCTTGCCGCGTACGGGGCGCCGTTCTCGGTGGGAGTGATTCCCTTCAAGGCATGCCTTTCCCCGAGGCTGCCGCCCCTGGAGTTCCCGATGAGTCTCGACCTCGGCCACACAGCAGCAGGACCGGCGCCACCCGGTGGATCGGGGGCGGCGCCGGTGGCGGGGTCCGTCCCGCGGGCACCCGAGCTGGAGCCGGTCGTCGCCGTCTCCGGAGGGCGGCGCGGGATTCCGCGCTGGTTGCGGCGGGCGGCAGGGCCCGTCACGCTGCTGGCCGGATGGCAGTTGCTCAGCACAACGGGGGTGCTCCAGGAGGACGTGCTCGCCTCGCCCGGCGCCATCGCCCGTACTGCCGCGGGGCTCGTCGCGGACGGGACGTTGCCATCGGCGATGGCGGTGTCGTTGCGGCGAGTTGCCGTCGGGCTGGTGCTCGGCGGAGCGGTCGGCATCATTCTGGCGCTGCTTTCCGGGCTTTCGCGGGCCGGGGAGGATCTGATCGACGCGACGGTGCAGATGCTGCGGTCCATTCCGTGGGTGGGTGTCATTCCGCTCTTCATCATCTGGCTGGGTATCGGTGAGGCGCCGAAGATCGCGCTGATTGCTTTGGGGGTCGCGTTCCATCTGTACTTGAATGTGTACGCCGGAATCCGGGGCGTGGACGCGCAATTGGTCGAGGCGGGTACGTCGTTGGGGCTCGGGCGGTGGGGGCTTGTGCGGCATGTGGTGTTGCCGGGGGCGTTGCCCGGTGCGATGACGGGGCTGCGGTATTCGCTGGCGACCGCCTGGCTGGCGTTGGTCTTCGGTGAGCAGGTGAATGCCGATGACGGTCTCGGATTCCTGATGAATCAGGCCCGGGAGTTCTTCCGTACCGATGTGATCGTGGTGTGCCTGGTGGTGTACGCGCTGCTCGGTCTGTTTGCCGATTTCCTCGTCCGTACCCTGGAAAGGCTGTTGCTTCAATGGCGACCGACATTCACCGGAAAGTGAGCCAGGGGCCGGAAGGTGCCGGGCCGGACGAGGGCCGGGGGGCGGCCGTCCGTACCCGTGGGCTGGTGCGGGAATTCGGCGGGCGGCGGGTGATCGACGAGCTGGAACTGACGCTGGCGCCGGGCGAGTTCGTCGCGCTGCTGGGGCGCAGCGGATGCGGGAAGTCCACGCTGTTGCGGGTGCTGGCGGGGCTCGACCGGGAGATCGGTGGCGAGGTGTGGGTGCCGCGCCGTAAGGCGGTGGCGTTCCAGGCGCCCCGGCTGATGCCGTGGAAGAAGGTGTGGCGCAATGTGCTGCTGGGGCTGCCGGGGCGTCCCGAACGTGCAGTAGCAGAGCGGGCGTTGGCGGAGGTCGGGCTGGGGCACCGGTCCGATGCCTGGCCGCGGACGCTCTCCGGTGGCGAGGCGCAGCGTGCGTCGCTGGCCCGGGCACTGGTGCGGGAGCCGGACCTGCTGCTGCTCGACGAGCCGTTCGGTGCGCTGGACGCGCTGACCCGGATCACGGCGCAGCGGCTGGTCGCGGAGGTGTGGCGGCAGCGTGGCTGCGCGGTGCTGCTGGTCACCCACGACGTGGACGAGGCGTTGCTGCTCGCGGACCGTGCGCTGGTGATGGACGGGGGCCGGATCGCGTATGAGACGCCGATTGCGCTGCCCCGGCCGCGTACGTCCGCCGATCCCGGGTTCGCGGAGCTGCGGGCCCGGTTGCTGGACCACCTCGGCGTGGCGGAGCGGGCGGGTGGCGGCGGCACCGGGAGTGAGCCCGTCGCGGTGGGCGGGGTGGCGCGGTGACGGTGGCGGGAGAAGGGAACGGACAGCTGATGAGAGCACGTGTACGGCGGCTTGCCCGGTCGGTGCTGCTGGTGCCGCTCGCGGTGTTGCCGGCCGCCTGCGGTGACGCGTCGCGGGTGGCCGGTGCGGTGGGCGGGAGCGGCGGCGACGTCGACGGGAAGGGGTCGGTGACCCTCAACGTCGGGGATCAGAAGGGTGGTTCGGAGGCGATTCTGCGGGCCGCCGGGGAGCTGGACGGTCTCACGTACCGGATCAAGTGGTCGACGTTCACGTCCGGGCCGCCACTGCTGGAGGCGGTGAACGCCGGTGCCGTGGACATCGGCGGGGTGGGCAACACTCCCCCGGTGTTCGCCGCGGCGGCCGCATCGAAGATCAAGGTCGTGGCCGGTGCGCACAGCCGCGCCGAGGGCGATGCGCTGCTGGTGCGGAAGGATTCCCCGCTGACGCGGACCGCGCAGCTCAAAGGCAAGGCGATCGCGGTGGCGCAGGGCAGTTCGGCGCACTACCAACTCCTGGCGCAGCTGCGGAAGGCGGGGCTGTCGCCGAAGGATGTCACGCTGAACTACCTCCAGCCGGCCGATGCGCTGGCCGCGTTCACCCGCGGGAAGGTGGACGCCTGGGCGGTCTGGGACCCGTACACCTCGCAGGCGCTGGATCAGGCCGGCGCGCGGGTGCTCGCCACCGGGCAGGGTGTGGTCAACGGGCTGAGTTTCCAGGTGGCGGCGCCCGCCGCGCTCGGTGAGGCGAAGAAGGCGGCGGCCCTGAAGGACTACGTCGAGCGGCTGCGCCGGGCGCAGGACTGGGTGTACGCGCACCCGGATGCCTGGGCGAAGGTGTGGGCGCGGGAGACCGGTATGCCGCAGCGGGTGGCGCTGGACGCGGTCAGGCGCACCAAGGGCACGGCGGTGCAGGTCGCGCTGGACAAGGCCGCTGTCGCCTCCGAGCAGCGGATCGTCGACGCGTTCGCCCATGAGGGGCTGATCCCGCGCTCTTTCGACTTCGGGAAGTTCGTCGATCCCCGTTTCAACCGCGATCTGCCGCCTTCGGGTACGGCGCCGCGTTCCTACGGAAAGGCCCACTGACATGTCCGTACATCTGCACTGGTTCCTGCCGACCGGCGGCGACGGGCGCACTCTGGTCGACCGGCACGCCTATACCGACGGCGGCATCAAGCGTGACCGGATCACGCCGGCCAGCGGGGTGCGTGCGCCCGACATCGAATACCTCGCGCAGGTCGCCAAGGCGGCGGAACAGCTGGGGTTCGAGGCGGTACTCACCCCGACCGGTACGTGGTGCGAGGACGCCTGGCTGACGACGACGGCGCTGACGCAGGTCACCGACCGGCTGAAGTTCCTGGTGGCCTTCCGGCCGGGGGTGATCTCGCCGGTGCTGGCCGCGCAGATGGCCGCGACGTATCAGCGGCTCTCGCGCGGGCGGCTGCTGCTGAACGTGGTGACCGGCGGTGACTCCACCGAGCAGAAGCGGTTCGGCGATCATCTCGACCACGATCGGCGCTATGCCCGCACCGATGAGTTCCTGCAGGTCGTACGGGGTGTGTGGAGCGGGAAGCCGTTCGACTTCCAGGGGGAGCACTATCAGGTGGAGGGCGGGCTGACGGCGCTGCCGCCGGACCCGCTGCCGCAGATCTTCTTCGGCGGTTCGTCGGCGGCCGCGGGGCCGGTCGCCGCGCGGAACGTCGATGTGTATCTGACCTGGGGCGAGCCGCCGGAGCAGGTGCGGCAGAAGATCGCGTGGATACGGGGGCTGGCCGAGCAGGAGGGCCGCGGGGTCCGCTTCGGCATCCGGCTGCACACCATCTCCCGCGATACGTCCAAGGAGGCGTGGGCGACCGCGGACCGGCTGCTCGGGGATCTGGATCCGGACACCGTGGCCGCGGCGCAGCAGGCTCTGGGCAGGAGCGAATCGGTGGGCCAGCAGCGGATGCTGGCGCTGCACGGCGGCTCCCGGGACAAGCTGGAGATCGCGCCGAACCTGTGGGCCGGCGTCGGTCTGGTCCGCGGCGGCGCGGGAACCGCGCTGGTCGGCAGCCATGCGGAGGTCGCCGACCGGATCGAGGAGTACCACGCGCTGGGCATCGAGCACTTCGTGCTGTCCGGCTATCCGCATCTGGAGGAGGCGTACTGGTTCGGTGAGGGCGTCCGGCCCGAGCTGGCGGCGCGGGGGCTGCTCGCCGGTGTCCCGTCGCCTCTGGAGGGTGTCCCGGCGGCCAACGGCCGTCCGGCGTCCGCGCCGGGCGGGGCGCCGCTGCTGGTCGCCGGCGGGCGCTGAGCCGTCACCTGCCCCGGGGCGGCCGGGTCCGTTCCGTCACGTCGGTGGCGGTACGGGAAGATCCGGCCGCCCCTCGTCGTTGCTGCGGGCATGGACGACAGCGGTGGGCCGAGCGCGGTGCGTGAGGTCGAGGTGGCGGTGATCGGTGCAGGTCAGGCGGGGTTGTCGGCCGCCTTCCACCTGCGTCGGGCGGGGTATGTGCCGGACCGTGACACCGTACTGCTCGACCATGCGCCGCACACCGGCGGCGCCTGGCAGTTCCGCTGGCCGACGCTGACGTACGCGAAGGTCCACGGGATGCACGCGTTGCCGGGCATGGAGCTGACCGGCGCCGATCCGGAGCGCCCGTCGGCGGAGGTGATCGGCGGCTACTTCGCCCGCTACGAGGAGCGCTTCGGGCTGCGTCCGCACCGGCCCGTCGAGGTGTCGGCGGTACGGTCCGGTCCCGGCGCTCGGCTGCTGGTGGAGACGTCGGAGGGGACGTATGCGGCGCGGGGGCTGATCAGTGCGACGGGCACCTGGGACCGTCCGTTCGTACCGCGCCTGCCGGGCCAGGAGGTGTTCCGGGGGCGGCAGTTGCACAGTGCGCGGTATCCGGGGCCGGAGGCGTTCCGCGGGAAGCGGGTCGTGGTGATCGGCGGTGGGACGTCGGCGGTGCAGCAGTTGCTGGAGATCGCGCCGGTGGCGGCGGCCACGGTCTGGGTGACGCGGCGGCCGCCGGTCTTCCGGGACGGTCCGTTCGGCGAGACGGAGGGCCGGGCGGCGGTCGCGGCGGTGGCGCGCCGGGTCCGTGAGGGGCTGCCGCCGCGCAGCGTGGTGAGCGTGACGGGCCTGCCGATGACGGAGGCGATGCGCCGGGCCCGCGCGGACGGGGTGCTGCGGCGGCTGCCGATGTTCGAGCGGATCACCGAGGACGGCGTGGTCTGGGCGGACGGAAGCACCGTCGCCGCCGACGCCTTGCTGTACGCGACGGGGTTCCGCGCGGCCATCGGCCATCTCGCGCCGCTGCGGCTGCGGGAGGCGGGCGGCGGCATTCGCCTGGCGGGCACCCGGGCGGCGCGCGATCCGCGGGTGCATCTGGTGGGGTACGGGCCGTCGGCGAGCACGATCGGGGCGAACCGTGCCGGGCGGGCGGCCGTCCACGACCTGGCGCAGCTGCTCGGCGGCCCGCCGCATCCAGCCGGTGCGGACGGGGCGGGCTCCCGGAACGCCCGCACGGAGGACGGCGCTCACCCGGGAAGGGAACACACGAACGCGGGATCGAGTGTTCGCCGGAAGGCGTGATCGATCCCCGAAGTGGTCACTTGTACCTCTCTGGCCGGGTCATGATTACGGGGCGCAAGTGAGGGGCTGCAGACCGTCACAGCGCCTCCGGTCGACATCCCTTGCTGGACCGGAGAGTTGGTCCCACACACATACGCACAAGGAGAAACACCGCGATGAACATCCTCACCAACCTGCTCGCCGGCATCGTCCACCTCGTGGGTTGGCTCGTCTGACGAATCGCACCGCGGCGCCGCTCCTCCCCGTCCCAGGGAGGGGCGGCGCCTCCGTGTGTACGGAAGACCGCCCACGGCGCGAGCCCGGCACCCCCTACGCCTGCGGGGTCGCCCGCTCCGGGGCCGGGTCCGGGACCGCCGCGGATCCGGATCTCGGCGCTCGGCCCGAAGCCCGCTGCGGGTGGCTCGTCTGCAGGCACGGGCGGCTGCGCCCAACGCGGCGAGGAGCGCTTCGGGGAAGGCCGGATGACGGCGGCCAGGAATTCTCCGCATCGGCCCTGACCTGCAGCTGCTCGACGATCCACTTCCAGGCGCCGTCGCCCTGCCGGCGCCGGAAGAGCCGAAGGCCCGGTCCCACGGACCGTGCCTCTCCGGAAGGTCGCGCCACGATGCACCGTATGCCGTCGAACTGTCGACGCGTCCACGTCCGCGGGCGGCCTGGGATCTTGCCCACAGGCAACGGCGGCTCAAGTCAGGCTCACTGCCCCCTCGTCAGATCACAGGTCCCACGGACGTGATCACCGCGACCTTGATCCACTTTCGCAGCAGACCCTGTTCGGTGTCCCGCCTCCTCACCTCTCCAACGTGCGGTGGGCGGTCTCGGGCAGTCGGAGGTAGACGGCGGAGGAGACCAGGCACAGCACGGCCACGTACACGGGGAAGAGGCCGGCCTGCCCCAGGTCCTTGAACAGCGTGCCGATATAGGGCGCCGTGCCGCCGAAGAGGGCAACGGTGAGGGAGTAGGGGAAACCGATGCCCGCGGCGCGCACCCTCGCCGGGAACGTCTCCGCGTTCACGGCCGCCGAGATGGCTGTGAAACCGCTCAGCAGGATCATGCCCGCGCACTGCACGAGCAGCAGCGTGACGAAGGAACCGTCGAGCGCGCGCAGCAGCGGCACGCTCAGCAATGCGAAGCCGATCCCGAACATCAGCAGCAGCGGCTTGCGCCCGAAGCGGTCGGACACCATGCCCGCGACGGGCTGGAGCACGGCGAAGAACGTCAGCGAGAGGGTGCCCGCCAGCAGCGCGTCGGACTTCCCCACCCCGGCGTTGAGCTCGGCGTACGTCGGCAGGTACGACGTCCACGTGTAGTACGCGAGCGTGCCGCCTGCCGTGATGCCGCAGATCAGCAGCGACTCGCGCGGATGGCGGCGCAGCGCCTCGAAGAGGCCCGGACGGGGCGCCTCGGTCTGCTCCTCGCTGCGCGTCTCGTGCGCACCGCGCCGCACCCAGAAGCCCACGAGGCTCAGAAGTGCGCCCAGTACGAACGGGACGCGCCAGCCCCAACTGCCCATGGCGGCGGGCGCGAGCTTCGCGACGAGCAGTGCCGCTATGCCGGACGCGACGAGCTGTCCGGCAGTCGTCGACACGTACTGGAAGCTGGAGAAGAGCCCCCGCCGCCCGGGCCCGGCCGACTCCACGAGGAACGTGGTCGACGCGGCGAACTCACCGCCCACCGACAGTCCTTGCAGCAGCCGGGCCAGGACGAGGATGACCGGTGCGAGGACCCCGGCTGTGGCGTACGTCGGCGTCAGTCCCACCAGGAGGCTGCTGCCACCCATCAGCAGAATGGTCACCGTCAGCGCCGCACGGCGCCCGCGACGGTCGGCGACCGCGCCCATCAGGAGCCCGCCGACGGGCCGCATGAAGAACCCCACCGCGAAAACCGCGAACGTCGCGAGCAGCGGCACCAGCGAATTCGCCGCCTCCTCGGGGAAGATCTGCGCGGCGATGTACGTGGCAAGGAAGGTATATGTGTACCAGTCAAACCACTCGACCGCATTGCCGACCGAGGCGGCGGCGAGTTGGCGCGTCGGGGACGTCGAGCGGGTGGGCGCGCCCTTCGTCAGGGGTTCGGTGTGTTCTGCGCTCGACATGGTCCTCCGCTCGGTCCTGCGTACGTCCTGGGGCGTTGCCGTCCCGCTCGCCTTCCGCCGGTGCTGCCGGTGGGGGGCCGGGCCGTCCCGTGATCATGTACCGGCCGGACGGCTGTCCGCCAGGGGCTGCGGAGGACGAAAGGAAACGGCAATGAACTCCCGGGGCGGCGGGCCGGTCCACGCGCTCGTCGCCGTGTCGTTCATCGGAGGAAACACCGGGCGGGGCCGGGGAGTTGCAGCGGGGTGCGCACCCTGGGGAGAGCGGCAGGGCGCGGGAGGCGCGGCGCCGGACGGCGGCGCAGGGAAGGGTGCGGCGGCCGCCCCGACCGTTGAACCGGCCGCCGCGCGCCTGACCCTACCCGCGAGTCACTTGTTGTGGCACCGGTAGATCGCCGCTGGTGGTGAGGGATGGGTCACCCGCATCGCCGTCGGGTGCGCGGTGGGTGTCGCGGCGCAGCAGTGCGGCGTAGCGGCCGTCGGCGGCGAGGAGTTCGGCGTGGGTGCCGCGTTCGGCGATCCGGCCGCGGTCGAGGACGACGATCTGGTCGGCGTCGCGGACGGTGGAGAGCCGGTGGGCGATGGTGACCGTGGTGCGGCCCGCGCTGAGCGCGTCGATGGCCTGCTGGACGGCGTGTTCGGTGCGGGTGTCGAGCGCGCTGGTCGCCTCGTCGAGGACGAGGACCGGCGGGTCGCGCAGGATGGTGCGGGCCAGCGCCAGACGCTGCTTCTCACCGCCTGAGAAGCGGTAGCCGCGCTCGCCGACGAGGGTGTCGTAGCCGTCGGGCAGCGTGGCGATGTGGTCGTGGATCTGGGCGGCGCGGGCGGCGCGTTCGATCTCCTCGTCGCTCGCGTCGGGCTTGGCGAACCGCAGGTTCTCGGCGACCGAGGCGTGGAAGAGGTAGGTCTCCTGGGAGACGACGCCGATCGCGCGGGCGAGGGTGTCGAAGTCGAGGTCGCGGACGTCGGTGCCGTCGAGGGTGACCCGGCCGGCGCTCACGTCGTACAGCCGGGGGACCAGGTAGCTCAGGGTGCTCTTGCCGCTGCCGGTGGCGCCGACGACGGCGAGGCTGCTGCCCGCCGGGACGGTGAGGTCGATGTCGCTCAGGGTGGGCGCGGCGGCGGTGTCGTAGGCGAAGGAGACGTTCTCGAAGCGGAGGTCGCCGCGGGGTTCGGCGAGACGGACGGGGCGCTCCGCTTCGGCCAGCGGGACCGGCAGGTCGAGGTATTCGAAGATCCGCTGGAAGAGCGCCAGGGAGGTCTGCATCTGCACGCCGGTGGAGAGCAGCGAGACGGTGGGGCGCAGCAGGCCCTGCTGGAGGGTGACGAAGGCGACGAGGGTCCCGAGGGAGAAGGCCGGACCACCGAGTTGCAGGACGAGTCCGGCGGCCCAGTAGATGAGCGCGGGCATGGCGGCCATGACGATGCCGATGGTGGCCATCCGCCACCGTCCGGCCATGCTGGAGCGGACCTCCAGGCCGACCAGCCGCTCGGACTCCTCGGCGAAACCGCGGGTCAGGGAGGAGGCGCGGCCCATGGTGCGGCCCAGCAGGATGCCGCTGACCGAGAGGGATTCGGTGACCATGGCGGACATCGCCGCCATCTGCTTCTGGCGCTGCGAGGTGATCCGTTTGCGTTCGTTGCCGACCCGGCGGCTGATCCCGACGAAGAGCGGGAGCAGCAGCAGCGAGACGCAGGTCAGCCGCCAGTCGAGGGCGAGCATCGCGACGACGGTGGCGACCACCGAGGTGAGGTTGGAGACCAGCGAGGTGGCGGTGGAGGTGACCGTGGCCTGCATGCCGCCGATGTCGTTGGCGATCCGGGACTGCACCTCGCCGGTGCGGGTGCGGGTGAAGAACGCCAGCGGCATCTGCTGGAGCTTCGCGTAGACCGAGGTGCGCAGATCGTG
Source organism: Streptomyces sp. NPDC014733 (assembly GCF_043083385.1). Lineage (NCBI taxonomy): Bacteria > Bacillati > Actinomycetota > Actinomycetes > Kitasatosporales > Streptomycetaceae > Streptomyces > Streptomyces sp. NPDC014733. Next base: position 415,799 of record NZ_JBIBYO010000004.1, read on the forward strand.
CATGACGCGCTGGCCGACGGTGGTGGACAGCAGGGTCTGCAGGACGCCGAAGACGCTGTTGGTCACGGCGGCGAGGATCATGCCGAGGGCGAGCAGGGTGAGCAGACCGGTGCGGCGCCCGGGAATCGCCACGTCGAGGATCTCGCGGAGCAGGAACGGTCCGGCCACCGAGACCAGCGAGGAGGCGGCGACCAGCAGGCCGACGGTGGCCAGCCGGGTGCGGTAGGGGCGGAAGAGGGCGAGGATCCGCCGGAGCTGGACCGGCTGATCCGGGGCGTCCGGGTCCTTGGCCGGCGGGGTCCACTCGGGTTCGTCGCGGCGCATGGGCTCCTTCGAGGGTGTCGGGTGCGCATTGCGTGGTTTTCCCGGGAGCCTAGCCGATTGTTACCTAAGCTCATAATGAACTCTGTCCTGATAGCCTCTGATCATGCCCTCCTCCGACCCGATGCCCTCGCCGGACCCGGCCCGGGCGGCCGATCCGGCGGCCGAGCCCGCGCCCGGCGGCGCGAACGTCGCCGAGCAGCTGGTCCGGCTGACCCGCCGGATGCAGCGCGCCCAGAAGCACCGCATGGCGCAGCTCGACCTCGCCTTCACCCCCGCCCAGTCGCGGCTGCTGCGGACGGTGGCCCATTACGGCGACGCCCCGCCCCGGATGGCCGACCTCGCCGCGCGCCTGGAGGTGGTGCCCCGGGCGGTGACCACACTGGTCGACGCCCTGGAGGGCCAGGGCGCGGTGCGCCGGGTCCCCGATCCCGCCAACCGCCGGGTGGTCCGGGTCGAGCTGACCGGCACGGGGCGCGCCACGCTCGACGCGCTGCGCTGCGCGCGCCGCAGCGCCGCGGAGGACATCCTGGCCCCGTTGAGCACCGAACAGCGCGACACGCTCGGCGGACTGCTGGCCACCCTGGTCGACCGGGAGGGCCCGCACCGCTGACGCCCCGTCGTCCGCCCGGCGGGCCGGGCACGAGCCGACCGGAGGAGTCCCATGCCCCTGCTGGAGCCGGAACCGGAGGCCCTGCGGCCCGTCCCGTCCGGCGGCGCCGCGCCGGACCGGGTCCCCCCGGACCGCGCGGACGGCACCCCCGAACCGCTGCGCGGCGATCTGATCGCGCTCCTCGGCGCGGACAAGGTGCTGCACACCGTCTCCGACCTCGTCCGCTACGCCTCCGACGCCAGTCCGTACCGCTTCGTCCCGCAGGTCGTCGTGGTCGCCGAGGACATCGACGACATCTCCGCCGTCTTCTCCTACGCGCACGGCAAGGGCCGCCATGTCGTCCTGCGGGCGGCCGGTACGTCGCTGAACGGGCAGGCACAGGGTGAGGACATCCTCGTCGACGTGCGGCGGCACTGGCGGGGCGTGGAGGTGCTGGACGGCGGCGCCCGCGCGCGGATCCGGCCCGGGACGACGGTGCTGCGGGCCAACGCGGCGCTCGCCCGCCACGGCCGGGTGCTCGGCCCCGACCCGGCCAGCGCCGTCGCCTGCACCCTCGGCGGGGTGGTCGCCAACAACGCGTCGGGAATGACCGCCGGGACCACCCGCAACTCCTACCGGACGCTGGCGTCGGTGACCCTCGTGCTGCCGTCCGGCACCCTCGTCGACACCGGTGAGCCGGACGCCGACGACCGGCTGGCGCACGCCGAGCCGGAGCTGTGCGCCGGGCTGCTGCGGATCAAGTCGACGATCGAGGCGGACGCGGAGCTGGTGGCCCGGATCCGCGCCAAGTACGCGCTGAAGAACACCAACGGCTACCGCCTCGACGCGTTCCTGGACGGCACGACGCCCACCGAGATCCTGCGGGGCCTGGCGGTCGGCTCGGAGGGGACGCTCGCCTTCGTCGCCGAGACCGTCTTCGACACCCTGCCGCTGGAGCGGTACCCGGTGACCGCGCTGCTGTTCTTCCCCACCCTGCGCGCCGCGGCCGCCGCCGTCCCCGGCTTCAACGACGCGGGTGCGCGGGCGGTGGAGCTGATGGACGGCAACACGCTGCGGGCGTCGGTGCGCGTGGCCGGGGCGCCGGCCGACTGGGCGCGGCTGCCGAAGGAGACCACCGCGCTGCTGGTGGAGTTCCGGGAGTCCGACGAGGAGGCGGCCGCCACACGGGCGGAGGCTGCCGGGGGGCTGCTGGACGGGCTGGAGCTGGTCGCGCCGGCCGCCTCCGTCACCAATGCCTTCACCCGTGACCCGGCGGTGATCGGCGGCTACTGGAAGGCCCGTAAGGCGTTCGTGACGGCGGTCGGCGGCTCCCGGCCGTCCGGCACCACGCTGATCACCGAGGACTTCGCGGTGCCGCCGGACCGGCTCGCCGATGCCTGCACGGCGCTGCTGGAGCTCCAGGACCGGCACGGCTTCGACGCGGCGGTCGCCGGGCACGCCGCCCACGGCAACCTCCACTTCCTGCTCGCCTTCGACGCCGCCCGCCCCGACGACGTGGCCCGCTACGCCGCGTTCATGGACGCGTTCTGCACGATGGTCACCGACCGGTTCGACGGCGCCCTCAAGGCGGAGCACGCCACCGGGCGGAACATCGCGCCGTTCCTGGAACGCGAATGGGGGCCGCGCGCCACGGAGTTGATGTGGCGGATCAAGCGCACCGTCGACCCGCACTCCGTCCTCGCCCCGCGCGTCCTCCTCGACCGCGATCCGAAGGCGCATCTGCGCGGCCTGAAGACCATCCCCACCGTCGAGGCGATCGCCGACCCGTGCATCGAGTGCGGCTTCTGCGAACCGGCCTGCCCCAGTGAGGACCTGACGACCACACCCCGGCAACGCATCGTGCTGCGCCGCGAGATGCTGCGGCAGCCGCCCGCCTCCCGGGTCACCGATGCCCTGCTCGACGCGTACGGGTACGACGCCGTCGACACCTGCGCGGGCGATTCGGCCTGCAAGCTGGCCTGTCCGGTGGGGATCGACACCGGTGCGCTGATGAAGGATTTCCGCCACCGGCGGCACTCACCGCGCGAGGAGCGGGCCGCGGCACTGGCTGCCCGGCACTTCGGACGCGTCGAACGCGCCGCGCGGCTGGCCGTGGCCGCCGCCGGGCATCTCGACGGCCGCCTGCTGGAGCGGGTCACCGACGCCGCCCGCAGGGCCGTCCGCCCCGATCTCGTCCCGCGCTGGCTGCCGCGACTCCCCGGCGCCGCGGCCCGGGAGCTGCCCGCCACCGGGCGGACGGCGGCCACCGCGGTCTACTACCCGGCGTGCGTCAACCGCATCTTCGGCGGCCCGGCGGGCGATACCGGCCCGTCGTTGCCGGAGGCGGTGGTGGAGCTGGCGCGGCGGGCCGGTACGCCGGTGTGGATCCCGCCGGACGTCACCGGTACGTGCTGCGCCACGATCTGGCACTCCAAGGGCTACGACCGCGGCAATGTGGTGATGGCCAACCGCATCGTGGAGGCGGCCTGGGGCTGGACCGCGGGCGGACGGCTGCCGCTGATCGTCGACGCCTCGTCCTGCGCGCTCGGCATCGCCCGGGAGGTGGAGCCGTATCTGACGCCCGCCAACCGCGCCCTGCACGCGGAGCTGACCGTCGTCGACTCGGTGGTGTGGGCCGCCCGCGAGCTGCTGCCGCGGCTGGAGATCCACCACCGCATCGGCTCCGCGGTGCTCCATCCCACCTGCTCCATGCAGCACCTCGGCGACGAGGCGGAGCTGCGGCAGGTGGCCGAGGCGTGCGCCGCGGAGGTGGTGGTGCCGGACGACGCGGGGTGCTGCGCGTTCGCCGGGGACCGCGGGATGCTGCACCGGGAGCTGACGGAGTCGGCGACCGCCCGGGAAGCCGCCGAGGTCGCCGCCCGGGAGTGGGACGCGTACCTGTCGGCGAACCGGATGTGCGAGGTCGGCATGGACCACGCACTCGGTACGCCGCGCTACCGCTCGGTGCTGACGCAGCTGGAGCGGGCGACGCGGCCGGAGGGCGGCTGAGGCGCGGGGTGCGTGCCCTGTGGGGGCGGGCGCGCACCCCGCGCGGGTCACTCCTCGGCGCCGGTGTGCAGCGCCACCGCGCTCCGTGCCGGAACCGTCAGCTGCGCGGTGCCGTCGTCGCCGACGGTGACGGTGTTGCCCGCGCAGTCACCGGGCGCCGCCTTGACCACGTTGCAGTACGTGCCCGCCGGCAGGCCGGTGGTGAAGGTGCGGGAGACGTCGCCGTCGCCGTCGTTGAGGGCCACGAAGCCCGAGGTGCCGCGGCTGAAGGAGATCGCGTCGCCGCCGTTGTCCCACCAGTTGGCGAGTTCCGCCGAGCCGACCGCGTTGTGGAAGCCGACCATCCCGGTGACGGCGGTGGCGGCGTGCTCGTCCGTCCAGCCGTCGCCGCCGGAGGGCGGGCCCGCGTCCTTGTCGTCCCAGGTGTAGCCGGAGTAGACGTTGGGCGAGCCGTAGGGCGAGGCGAGCAGGAAGACGTTGGCGAGGGTGTAGCGGTCGCCGTCCTTGTAGGTGAGCGTGGAGCCGTTGCGCTCGGTGTCCCAGTTGTCGACGAAGGTACGGGCCTTGTCGCCGGGGAGCTTGCCGTCCCCGACGGACTTCAGCTGGGCGATGGTGCCGGCCTGGAAGGCGCTCTTGAGGTGGGTGCCGTAGCGGAACTCGTCGACGTCCCCGATGCCGGTGTACTCCTCGGGCTTGACGGCCTCACCGTCACCGGCGATGACCTCGCTGACCCAGTAGCCGGGGTCCTGGCTCATCTTGGCCTTGATGGCGGCGACGTCGTCGGCGGCCATGTGCTTGGCGGCGTCGATCCGGAAGCCGTCGGCGCCCAGGGTGCGCAGGTCGTCGAGGTAGCCGGCGATCTTGCCGCGGACCGCGTCGCTGCCGGTGTCGAGGTCGGCGAGGCCCACCAGTTCGCAGTTCTGGACGTCGTCACGGTTGCCGTAGTCGGAGATGTCCTTGCGGCAGCCGTGGAAGTCCTGGTCCTGGTAGGTGCCGGGGTAGTCGTACTTGGTGTACTGCGAGCCGCCGGTCCCGGTGCCGGAGCCCGCGGACATGTGGTTGATGACGGCGTCCGCGATGACCTTGACCCCGGCGGCATGGCACGCCTTGGTCATCGCCGCGAAGGCGTCACGGTCACCGAGCCGCCCGGCGATCTTGTAGCTGACGGGCTGGTAGGAGGTCCACCACTGGCCGCCCTGGATGTGTTCGGAGGCGGGCGACACCTCGACGTAGCCGTAGCCGGCCGGGCCGAGTTGGTCGGTGCACGCCTTGGCGACCTCCGCGAACGGGCGCTCGAAGAGGGTGGCGGTGACCGTCTTCTCCCCGGCCGGGGCGGCGGCCGGGCGCTCTCCGCCCGGGGTGGCCTGGGACGGCCAGGGCATGAACGCGGCGAGACCGGCGGCGGCCAGCACACCGGCCAGCGTCCCGCCCAGCACTCGGGAACGTTGCTGCATCTTGCGGCTCCTTCGACGAACGGGCGCGGACGTGCCGCGCCCGGGAACTAAGGGCTGTCCCGCCAGGGATGACGGGACGGCCCTTGGCAGCCAGGCGCCAGGCCGCCGTGGGGGGATTCCGCGTCGGAGCCTGCCGCCCTTCCGTGGACACGTCAAGGCTCGTCGTAAGATTTTTCAGGTATTTACGCAAGGGATTGCGGGCCGGGTGGGACGTATGGGGCGTCGCCGGGCGTGCCCTCCCCGCTCCCGGACCGGACTCCGTGACGCCTTGCCGAGGCGGTCGACGAGAAGTCCAAGCGCCCGAACGCTCCGTCCAACCGGCCCTCTTGTGCCATCGGCCGCGCAACCGCCAGGGTCCTGGGCGAGGTTCACGTAGGCACCCGCCATCCGCTCCCCTGGAGGACCGATGAACGAGGCCCATCCGCAGAACCAGGCATCCGCGTCCGACGGCCGCCCGGCCGCGGGCTCCCCCGCCGACGAGCCCGGCCCCAGCCGCCGTTCGGTCCTGTGGACCGCGGGCGCCGCGGGCGCCGGCCTCGGCCTCGGCGGGCTCACGGCGGGCCAGGCCGCAGCCGCCTCCCCCGCGCACGTTCCCGCCGCGGCGCCGGCTGCGGCGGCCCCGGCGCCCCGGGGAAGAACCATGATCGGGGTGCCGTTCGAGCCGCGCAGCACCGTACGCGTCGGCATCATCGGGCTGGGCAACCGCGGCGGCAGCATGATCGATCTCTTTCTGGCGGTCCCCGGCGTCCGCGTCGTCGCGGTCTGCGACCCGGTGAAGGAGAAGACCGCGCAGGCGGCGAAGAAGGTCACCGACGCCGGACAGCCGGCGCCCGCCGTCTACGCCAACGGCGAGGAGGACTTCGTCCACCTCTGCGCCCGCAGCGACATCGACTTCGTCTACGCGGCCACCCCTTGGGACCGCCACTTCGACATGGCCGCGACCGCGCTCCGCCACGGCAAACACGTCGGTGTGGAGTGCCCGCTCGCCCTCCGCCTCGACCAGCTGTGGGAACTGGTCGACCTCTCCGAACGCACCCGCAGACACTGCTTCCAGATGGAGAACTGCTGTTACGGCAGGAACGAGATGCGGGTGCTGCGCATGGCACACGCCGGACTCTTCGGCGATCTGCTGCACGGCGCCGGTGCCTACAACCACGATCTGCGCGGCCTGATGTTCGACCCGGAGTACTACGAGGGGCCCTGGCGCCGCCTGTGGCACACCCGCCTCCGCGGCGACCTCTACCCCAACCACGGCTTCGGCCCCGTCGCCAACTACATGGACGTCAACCGCGGCGACCGCGCGGTCCGCATCGCCAGCTTCGGTACCCCCTCACTGGGCCTGGCCGCCTACCGCAAGGAACACATGCCGCCCGGCGACCCGAGCTGGAAGGAGTCGTACATCGAGAGCGACCGGACGATCAGCCTCGTGCAGACCGCCAAGGGCCGCGTCATCCGCCTCGAACACGACGTCTCCACGCCGCACCCCTACAGCCGGATCAACAGCCTCGGCGGCACCAAGGGCGTCTTCGAGGACTACCCGGAGCGCATCTACCTCGAGCCCGACCACAGCAACGACGAGTGGGGCGACTTCGGGAAGTACGCGGAGTGGGACCACTGGCTGTGGAAGGAACACGCCAACCCGCCGGGCGGCCACGGCGGCATGGACTACATGCTGGTCTTCCGCATGATGCAGTGCATGCGGCTCGGCCTCGTACCGGACTTCGACGTGTACGACGCGGCCACCTGGACCGCGCCCGTCCCGCTGAGCGACGCCTCCATCAAGGCGGGCGGCACACCGCAGGAGATCCCCGACTTCACCCGCGGCCACTGGAAGAAGGCCCGGCCGGGGATGGACTCGGAGAAGCCCGCGGAGTAACCGCCGGCGGCGGGCCCGGGCCACTGCGCCCGGGCCCGGGCGTCACCCTTCGAGATGGGCCCGGTCCCCCATCACCACGACCGGACGGCGCGCCGGGTCGAGGGCGCGGAGCAGACCGGCCATGCCCTCCTTGGCGATGCTGACGCAGCCCGAGGTGCCGCTGCCGTGGTCGAGATGGAGCCATATCCCGCCGCCCTTGGCCTGCCCCTCGGGCCGCTCCGGGTCCAGCGGCGACCGGCCGGGTACGCGGTTGTAGTTCACGGCGACGACGTAGTCGAAGTCGTGCCGGGTGTTCTTCGACCAGTACGTGGGCGGGGTGAACGCCGCCGTGTGCGTGTACGGGAGCCGGGCCCCGGGATCGGCGAGCACCCCGCCCGCGTCGGTCAGCGTGAACACGCCGACGGGGCTGCGCTTGTCGCCCTCGTGATGGTTCGTCGTCCAGCCGTGGCGCCCGTTGTGCGCCGCCCAACTCCCCTTCTCCTCCCAGCCGTCGGCGCCCTTGTCGTACAGGACGAGCGTGGCGTCGGGAGAGTCGGCGCCCCGGCCGTAGACGGCGACGACCTGGCGCGAGGCGGCCGGGATACGGGCGCGCAGCGCCGGACCGATGCCGGGGACCTGCGTGCGCGGAGCGGCGCGGGCGGCGTCGCTCCCGCCATCCGTACGGTGCCCGCCGTGGGCCCGGGCACCGGCGTGGTCGTCGCCCTGCCCATCGCTCCGACCGGCGGAGCCGCAGCCCACCAGCAGCACCAGCCCCGCCGCGGCCACCGCCACGGCTCGCCTCACACCACCCGCATGTCGCATGTCCCCATGCTCCCACCCGCCACCGACAACGCCTCAGCCGCGGTCCGTGCGCCCGCCGGTCACGGTCCGTCGGCCGGTCCGCAGCGGCCCGGACCGGCCCGCACCGCGGAAAAACCGTTTGAAATCAACCGGCCGCCACGCCAGCCTGCCTGAACGTGTCCGCGACGCCGCGTCATCCGCCCTGCCCGGCGGGGCCGCGGCGTCCGGTGCGCGCACCCGCACGGTGCCGGCCCGGAGCCGAACCGGCGGCGGGCGCGGGCACCACGGGCACCGCACCGTCCCCCGGACCTCACCCGCCTCCGACGCCGACCATCTCGGGCCCTCCGACCTCCCCTCCCCCTCAGGTCCGCATCCGCCACCGCCACCGACCGTACGAACCGTGTGCACCGCTCCCCGCCCGGTCCGCCCCGCGCTTCCCGGGCCGCACCCGGCCCTGCCGCCCCCGTGCGCCGCACCCGGCGCCCCACCCCGACGTCTCTGGACACCATGCAGATTCGCGACCTTCCCCATGCCGACCCCGGCGTACCCGACGCCCGCAGTGGCGGCGCACTCCTCCGCTGGCTCTACCGCACCCAACTGGGCGGCCAGCTCAAGGCCCTCTTCTGGGGGCTGGTGCACACCGGTGCGCAGGCCACGTTCCCCGTACCCGTCGGCCTCGCCGTCCAGGCGGTCGTCGACCGGTCCGGCTCCCGACTGGCCCTCGCCGGCGGGCTGCTGGCCGTCCTGGGCGCACTCGTCGCGCTCGGCGACACGATGCTGCACCGGGCGGCGGTGACCAACTGGATCACCGCGGTCGCCCGGATGCAGCAGCTCCTCGCCCGCAAGGCCACCGACATGGGCGCCACCCTCACCCGCCGGGTCGCCTCCGGCGAGATCACCACCGTCGGCACCGGCGACCTGGAGAAGATCGGCTGGCTCGTCGAGGGTGTCTCCCGGTTCGGCGCCGCGGCCGTCACCTCGGTCGGCGTCTGCGTCGCCCTGGTCCTCTACCAACCGGCACTCGGCACCGTCGTCGCCGTCGGCGCCCCCGTCCTGGCGTTGGCGGTGCTGCCGCTGCTGCCACACGCGACCCGCCGTGCCGACGCCCAGCGTGAGAAGGCCGGACGCGCCACCGAACTCGCCTCCGACACCGTCGCCGGACTGCGCGTCCTGCGCGGCATCGGCGGCGAGGACCTCTTCCTCGACCGCTACCGCACCGCCTCCCAGGAACAGCGCCGGGCCGCGGTCCGCAGCGCCCGCATGTGGTCGCTGATCTCCGCCGTCCAGGTCGCCCTCCCGGGTCTGCTGCTCGTCGCGGTGGTCTGGTACGGCGTCCATCTCGCCCTCCAGGGCCGGATCGCCGTCGGCGAGCTGGTCACCGTCTACAGCGCCGTCACCTTCCTCCTCTTCCCGCTGCGCCACTTCGAGGAGACGGCCATGGCGTACGCCTTCGCCCGTCCCTCGGCCGACCGCGCCGCCCGGGTGCTGGCCCTGACCCGCACCACCGGCGGAGGCGTCGCCCCGGACAGCCCGCTCACCGGCGATCTGCACGACCCGGTGACCGGACTGACCGCCGCCGCGGGCCGGTTGACCGCCGTGGTCTGCGGCGACCCGGACGCCGCCGGACGGCTCGCCGACCGCCTCGGCGGCCACGCGCCGGACGCCGAACCCCGGCCCACCGACTCCGACGGGCCCGATGCCGCTCCCCCGGACCCGGCCGATGCCCCGCCGTCCGTCCTTCTCGGCGGCACCCCGCTCGACGACGTGCCGCGCGAGACGGCGCGCGCCACCGTCCTCGTCCAGGACAAGGACCCGACATTGCTCTCCGGCACCCTCGGCGACCTCCTCTCCATCCCCGCCTCGGGCCGCGTGGAGCCCGCCGACGCGCTCGCCGCGGCCCAGTGCGGCGATGTGCTGGCCGCACTGGCCCAGGCATCGGCCGACCCGTCCGGCGATCCGGGTACGGCCCGGATCACCGAACGCGGCCGCTCCCTCTCCGGCGGCCAGCGCCAGCGTCTGGCCCTCGCCCGCTCGTTGGTGGCCGACCCCGAGGTCCTCGTCCTCGACGAGCCGACCAGCGCCGTCGACGCACACACCGAGGCGCGGATCGCCGACGGGCTGCGGGCGCTGCGCACCGGCCGGACCACGGTCGTCCTCACCGCCAGCCCGCTGATGCTCGACCGGGCGGACCAGGTGGTCTTCCTCCGCGACGGCGTCCTCGTCGCCGCCGCTCCGCACCGCGAACTGCTCCGTACCTGCCCCGCGTACCGCGCCGTCGTCACCCGCGACACCGCGCCGCCCGACCTCCCCGACGGCGACCGCCCGCAGCCCGCGGGCGCCACCGCCCGTACCGCACCCATCGAGGAGACCGCATGATCGGCCTGGCTCCACCGGAGCACGATCCGGACACCCCGCAGACCGCCACCACCCTGCCGGTCGGCTCCCCGGCGACGGTGCGGTCCTACGTGGCCGGGCTGCTGCGGCGCCACCGCACGGCGTTCGCCGTGCTCATCGGCGTGAACACCACGGCGGTCGTCGCATCGATGGCCGGCCCCTATCTGCTCGGCGGGCTCGTCGAGGACCTTTCCTCCGGCGCCACCTCCCTCCCGCTGGGCACCACCGTCGCGTTCTTCCTCGCCGCGCTGCTGGTGCAGACCGTCTTCGTCCGCATCGTGCGGCTGCGCGGGGCGGTGCTCGGCGAGGAGATGCTGGCGGATCTGCGGGAGGACTTCCTCGTCCGGTCGGTGGCGCTGCCGCCGGGTGTCCTGGAGAAGGCGGGCACCGGCGATCTGCTGTCCCGGATCACCACGGACATCGACCGGCTGTCCGAGGCCATGCGAGAGGCCGTACCGCAGCTGGCCATCGGGGTGGTCTGGATCGCCCTGCTGCTGGGCGGGCTGGTGGTCACCGCGCCGCCGCTCGCCGTGTCCGTCGTCATCGCGCTCCCGCTGCTGATCATCGGCTGCCGCTGGTACTACGCCCGCGCCCCGCGCGCCTACCGTTCCGAGGCCGCCGGGTACGCCGCGGTGGCCGCCGCCCTCACCGAGACCGTCGACGCGGGCCGCACCGTCGAGGCGCACCGCCTGGGCCGGCGGCGGGTGGCCTTCTCCGAGCAGCGGGTGCACGAATGGACCCGCTGGGAGCGGTACACGCTCTATCTGCGGTCGGTCTTCTTCCCGGTGATCAACGTGACGTATGTGCTGCTCCACGGCACGGTGCTGATCCTCGGCGGCGTCTTCGTCCTGCGGGGCTGGATCACCCCCGGGCAGCTGACGACCGGTGCGCTGCTGGCGCAGATGATGACCGAGCCGGTCGACATGGTGCTGCGCTGGTACGACGAGTTGCAGGTGGCGCAGGTCTCCATCGCTCGGCTCGTCGGCGTCCGGGAGATCGAACCGGACGCCACCGACGCGGCGCTCACCCCGGACGGCCGGGACGTCCACGCCGACGGGGTGCGCTTCGGCTACCGGCCGGGCGTGGATGTGCTGCACGAGGTGTCGCTGCGGGTACGGCCCGGCAGCAGGCTCGCGCTGGTGGGTCCGTCCGGGGCCGGGAAGTCGACACTCGGCCGACTGCTGGCCGGGATCTACGGGCCCCGGACCGGGTCGGTGACGCTGGGCGGCGCGGAGCTGTCCGCCATGCCTGCCGAACGGGTTCGCTCGCATGTGGCGCTGGTCAACCAGGAACACCATGTCTTCGTCGGCTCGCTCCGCGACAATCTGCGGCTGGCCCGCGCCGGCGCGGCCGAGGACGAGCTGTGGGCGTCGCTGGCCGCGGTCGACGCCGAGGGCTGGGCGCGGTCGCTGCCGGACGGTCTGGACACCGAGGTCGGCTCCGGCGGTCATGCGCTGACCCCGGCACAGGCACAGCAGATCGCGCTGGCCCGGCTGGTGCTGGCCGATCCGCACACGCTCGTCCTCGACGAGGCGACCTCGCTGCTCGACCCGCGGGCGGCCCGCAGCCTGGAGCGGTCGCTCGGGCAGGTCCTGGACGGCCGTACGGTCGTGGCCATCGCCCACCGGCTGCACACCGCGCACGACGCGGATCTGATCGCGGTGGTCGAGGCCGGCCGGATCAGCGAACTGGGCAGCCATCAGGAGCTGGTCGCCGCCGACGGTGCGTACGCGGCGCTGTGGCGTTCCTGGCACGGCTGAGACGGGGGCGCGCCAGGCCGCACGGCCGGGGCGCTTCCGTACGTGGCGGCCGGGCACCCGCACGGCGGGCGTCGGCCCGGCCGCCACGGCGCCCCGGCCGGTCGCGGCGACGGCGGTCGGCCCGGGCGCAGCGGCGGGCCGCGCCGCCCGGGCCGGGCTGCGGGTCAGACGTAGCCGAGCGCTCCCAGGGCGCCGATGCCGCCGAGGAGCATGAACGCGGGCATGAGGATCTTCAGCTCCACCCAGCTTCCGGCGCGGAACCGCATGGCCTGCGGCGGCCCCACCGGGAACCACCGCTTGCGGCCTATCGGGATCGGCCACAGGACCGGGCAGCCCGAGACCGTCAGGGCGTCGCCGATGTCGTGCACCAGCGCACCGAGGACGATCGGCAGACCAAGCCAGAGGTACTCCTGGCCCGGTTCGGTGAAGAGCCAGCCGGCGCCGTTGCCCGGCTGGTCGAGGATGCCCACCAGGATCCACGCCATGGTGGCGCCCAGGAGCCACACCAGGATGTCGCTGGAGACCCGGGCCGCGCGCCACAGCAGCCCCTCGATGGCCAGCACCATGTGGACGAAGAGGATGCCCAGCACCGCCCACCGCCCGCCCTCGACGGCGAGGAGCGACATACCGCCGCCGACGAGAACCGCCCAGAGCCAGGTGTGGGTGAGCGTGCGGTGGCCGCCGGAACGGTTCGAGTCGCCGCGCATCTTCGTCGCCTTGTACACGGCGTGCGAAAGCTTGTCGACCACGTCGCAGACCATCCGCGACAGCGGCCCGAAGGAACGGGAGATGGTCGCGGACTTGTGGTCCAGGTCGGGGGCGAGCGCCGCCCCGGCGGAGATCAGAGCTCCGCAGACGAGCACGGGCCAGGGCATCGGATACCCGGCGCCTGCGGCCGCCGCACCCACCCCCAGCCAGGCCGCGGCCCCGGACAGCGAATGCGCCGGTCCCATCATGGTCGTTCCCCACCCCTTGAATTCCGGTGTCCGGTCTCTGTGACGCCTGGTCGGCCACACAGCGTAACGCCAGATGATCTCCATATGAGCGGCCGGTTCCCGGATACGGGCCGGGGCCAGGCAGTATGGGGGCGTGACCCTCATCGATCATTTGCCGAACGACGCCGACCCCGATGCCCTCTTCGAAGCCTTTTCGAGCTGGGCCGAGCAGCAGGGCATCGCGCTCTACCCTGCCCAGGAGGAGGCGCTGATCGAAGTGGTCTCGGGCGCGAACCTCATCCTGTCGACCCCGACCGGCTCCGGTAAGAGCCTGGTGGCGGCCGGTGCCCACTTCACCGCGCTCGCCAACGACCAGGTCACCTTCTACACCGCGCCGATCAAGGCGCTGGTGTCGGAGAAGTTCTTCGACCTGTGCAAGCTGTTCGGCACCGAGAACGTCGGCATGCTCACGGGCGACGCGTCCGTGAACGCGGACGCCCCGGTGATCTGCTGCACCGCCGAGGTGCTCGCCTCCATCGCCCTGCGGGACGGCAAGGACGCCGACATCGGCCAGGTCGTGATGGACGAGTTCCACTTCTACGCGGAGCCGGACCGCGGCTGGGCCTGGCAGATTCCGCTGCTGGAGCTGCCGCAGGCGCAGTTCATCCTGATGTCCGCGACGCTCGGTGACATGTCGCGGTTCGAGGAGGACCTGACGCGGCGCACCGGCAAGCCGACGTCGGTGGTGCGGTCCGCGACCCGGCCCGTTCCGCTGTCGTACGAGTACCGGGCGACGCCGATGACGGAGACGCTGACCGAACTGCTGGAGACCCACCAGTCGCCGGTCTACATCGTGCACTTCACCCAGGCCGCCGCCGTGGAGCGGGCGCAGGCGCTGATGAGCATCAACATGTGCACGCGCGCCGAGAAGGACGAGATCGCCAAGCTCATCGGGAACTTCCGGTTCACCACGAAGTTCGGGCGGAACCTGTCGCGTTACGTGCGGCACGGCATCGGCGTGCACCACGCGGGGATGTTGCCCAAGTACCGGCGGCTCGTCGAGAAGCTGGCGCAGGCCGGTCTGCTGAAGGTGATCTGCGGGACGGACACGCTCGGCGTCGGCGTCAACGTGCCGATCCGTACGGTGCTGTTCACCGCGCTGACCAAGTACGACGGCACCCGGGTGCGGACGCTGCGGGCCCGGGAGTTCCACCAGATCGCGGGGCGGGCCGGCCGGGCCGGTTTCGACACCGCGGGCTTCGTCGTGGCGCAGGCCCCCGATCACGTCGTCGAGAACGAGAAGGCGCTGGCGAAGGCGGGCGACGATCCGAAGAAGCGGCGCAAGGTGGTGCGGAAGAAGGCGCCCGAGGGGTTCGTCAACTGGGGCGAGAACACCTTCGAGAAGCTGATCGCCTCCGACCCCGAGCCGCTGACCTCGCGTTTCCGGGTGACACACACGATGCTGCTGTCCGTGATCGCCCGGCCGGGCAACGCGTTCGAGGCGATGCGCCGGCTGCTGGAGGACAACCACGAGCCGCGCCGCAATCAGCTGCGGCACATCCGCCGGGCCATCGCGATCTACCGTTCGCTGCTGGACGGCGGCATCGTCGAGCAGCTGGAGGAGCCGGACGCAGAGGGCCGCATCGTGCGGCTGACCGTCGACCTCCAGCAGGACTTCGCGCTGAACCAGCCGCTGTCGACGTTCGCGCTCGCGGCGTTCGACCTGCTGGACCCGGAGTCGCCGTCGTACGCGCTGGACATGGTGTCGGTCGTGGAGTCCACGCTGGACGACCCGCGGCAGATCCTCGCGGCCCAGCAGAACAAGGCGCGCGGCGAGGCGGTCGCGCAGATGAAGGCCGACGGCGTCGAGTACGAGGACCGCATGGAGCGGCTCATGGACGTCGAGTACCCCAAGCCGCTGGCGGATCTGCTCTTCCATGCGTACGGGTTGTACCGCCACAGCCACCCGTGGGTCGGTGACCACCCGCTGTCGCCGAAGTCGGTCATCCGCGACATGTACGAACGTGCCATGACCTTCACGGAGTTCACTTCGTTCTACGAGCTGGCGCGTACCGAGGGCATCGTGCTGCGGTACCTGGCGAGCGCGTACAAGGCGCTGGACCACACGGTCCCCGACGATCTCAAGTCCGAGGATTTCGAGGACATCATCGCCTGGCTGGGCGAGATGGTGCGGCAGGTCGACTCCAGCCTGCTGGACGAGTGGGAGCAGCTGGCCAACCCGGAGACGGAGACGGCGGAGGAGGCCGCGGAGCGCGCGGATCAGGTCCGGCCGGTCACGGCGAACGCACGGGCGTTCCGGGTGCTGGTCCGCAACGCGATGTTCCGGCGGGTGGAGCTCGCGGCGCTGGACAAGGTCGAGGAGCTGGGCGAGCTGGACGCAGACTCCGGCTGGGACGTCGATGCCTGGGGCGACGCGATGGACGCCTACTGGGACGAGTACGAAGAGCTGGGAACGGGCCCGGACGCGCGTGGTCCCAAACTGCTGCAGATCGAGGAGGATGCGGAGCACGGTCTGTGGCGGGTACGGCAGACCTTCGCCGACCCGAACGGCGACCATGACTGGGGCATCTCCGCCGAGGTCGATCTGGCCGCCTCCGACGAGGAGGGGCGCGCGGTGGTGCGGGTGACGGAGGTGGGGCAGCTGTGAACGCAAGGTGGCAGGCCGTGGCGGAGAGCTGCCGGCCATGACGAATCCGGCGGAGAAGCTGGTCGATCTGCTCGACCTGGAGCAGATCGAGGTGAACATCTTCCGCGGCCGGAGCCCGCAGGAGTCCCTCCAGCGGGTCTTCGGCGGGCAGGTCGCGGGCCAGGCGTTGGTGGCGGCGGGGCGGACCGTGGCGGGCGACCGGCCGGTCCACTCCCTCCATGCGTACTTTCTGCGCCCGGGCCGCCCCGGGGTGCCGATCGTGTACGAGGTCGAGCGGGTGCGTGACGGGCGTTCCTTCACCACCCGCCGGGTCGTCGCCGTCCAGCAGGGACGCACGATCTTCAATCTGACCGCCTCCTTTCACAAGCCGGAACCCGGCTTCACCCATCAGTCGCCGATCCGTCAGGTGCCCGGGCCGGAGAATCTGCCGACGATCGCGGAGGAGGCCCGCGCGCATCTGGGCGCGGTGCCCGAGGCCCTGGAGCGCATGGCCCGCCGTCAGCCCTTCGACATCCGGTATGTCGACCGGCTGCGGTGGACGCCGGAGCAGCTCGAGGGCGCCGAGCCGCGCAGCGCGGTATGGATGCGCGCGGTCGGGCCGCTCGGTGACGATCCGCTGGTGCACACCTGCGCGCTGACCTACGCCAGCGACATGACGCTGCTGGACGCGGTCCGCCTGCCCGTCGAGCCGCTGTGGGGGCCACGCGGCTTCGATCTCGCCTCTCTCGATCACGCCATGTGGTTTCACAGGCCGTTCCGCGCCGACGAGTGGTTCCTGTACGACCAGGAGTCCCCCATCGCGACGGGCGGCCGGGGCCTGGCCCGCGGCTCGATCTACGACCGGGAGGGCAGGCTGCTGGTCTCCGTCGTCCAGGAGGGCCTCTTCCGGCCGGTGTGAGAGGCCGACGGTCCGCGTCGGCCGGGCCCGGCCGGTGCCGTGGGGCGTCGGCGGCGGGGCACGGCGGACGGTCCGTTGGTGACGCTCCGCGGGCGGTGTGGTGCCTCGTCGCGGGCCCGTTCGACGGCTCGGTTGAGGTTGACGCGGTACCACAGCACCTCGTCGAACGCGTCGGCGACCAGGACGCTTTCGTAGGCCTCGCGGGCGGCCGGGGTGGCGGTGATCACGGAGGCGAAGTGGGGCTTGAGGTCGCGGAGCACGGCCCGTTCCGCCGTGTCGGGGACGACGGAGGCGAATTCCTCCGGAGGCAGCACCGCAGCGAGTACCGCGGCCGCTTCCCAGGCGTCGGCCGCTTGTCCCATGAGCTGGGCGACGCGTCGGCCACGCCACTGGCGGGCGCGCCAGTCCTGGCCCTCTTCGAGCATCGTCCGTACCGCCGCCGGGGTGTTGGAGTGCAGCAGCTCGGGTGCGCGGTCGGCGAAGACGGCGACCTCCGAGGCGAGGTAGAGCCAGACGAGGGCACCGTAGCGGTTGACGTAGAACCGGACCGGGGTGAAGCAGCCTGATTTGGTCAGGCGCAGGAAGCGGCCGGGGCCGATGCCCATGAGAGCGGCGGCTTCCGTGGTGCCGACGGTGCGGATCCGCTCCCGGAAGGCGTCCGGGTAGTCCGGCCCGGACCGCAGTCGGTGGATCTCTCCGACGGGGACTCGGCGCCGGAGGTGCGCGGCGGCGGGCCGCGGAGCATCCCCCGCCGGGACCGTGCGGACCGCGCCGAGCTGGATGGCCAGCTCCAGCTCCCCCGTCCTCAGCTCCAGTTCATGGGCAGCCCGGCTCATCGTGAGCGTCTGCTGTCCGTCGTGCATGACTGTCATGGGAATCCCCCGCAATCCAGTTGGTCACTGACAGTCACGACTGTAGCGGGGGTGTGTGACAGCCGGTCAACTCCGCTCTCGACCCTGTGGATAACTCTGCGGTTTGCGGGCCGCGACGCCGAGATGTTCGCCGACGCGGTTGACGAGCAGCGTCATCTCGTACGCGATCTGCCCCATGTCGGCGTTGTGGCCCGCCAGTACGCACAGGCAGCTGCCGTCCCCGGCGGCGGTCACGAAGAGGACCACGTCGTCGAATTCGACCATCGTCTGCCGCACCCGGCCGGCGCGGAAGTGGTGCCCGGAGCCCTTCGCGAGGCTGTGCAGGCCCGAGGCGACCGCGGCCAGATGTTCCGCGTCCTGCCGTGCGAGGCCCTGGCTCACGCCCGTGACCAGGCCGTCGTTGGAGAGAACCAGCGCGTGCCGCACCTTCTCCACACGCTGCGTCAGATCATCCAGCAGCCAGTCGAGCCCGCTGGTCAGTGCCATGCTGCTTCCTCCCCGTGTCCCCGTCCCCACCTGTGGCGCGGACGGCAGCCGGTACATGACTGCTGTGCCAGCGTGGCCCACCTCCGGCGTCTCGGCAAGCGGCCCTGCGGCGCGCCCTGCGCAGCACGATCGCTGCGGATGGGGAGTATGTGCCCATGGCACGAAAAATGGCGAAAGAAGAGTGGCTGAAGTTCCTCTCCGAGGGAACCCGCACCGGCAAGTTGTCGACCGTACAGGCTGATGGCCGCCCCCATGTGGCTCCGGTCTGGTTCGTCGTGGACGGCGACGAGTTGGTGTTCAACACCGGCAAGGAGACCGTCAAGGGCCGCAATCTGCTGCGGGACGGCAAGGTGGCGCTGTGCGTGGACGACGAGCGGCCGCCGTTCTCGT
The DNA here is from genome assembly GCF_043083385.1 of Streptomyces sp. NPDC014733. Taxonomy (NCBI): domain Bacteria; kingdom Bacillati; phylum Actinomycetota; class Actinomycetes; order Kitasatosporales; family Streptomycetaceae; genus Streptomyces; species Streptomyces sp. NPDC014733. The sequence continues at coordinate 434,234 of NZ_JBIBYO010000004.1, forward strand.
TCGTCGTCGTCCAGGGCACCGCCGAGATCGGTGAGGACGTGCCGGACGTCCGGCACTGGGCCACCCGCATCGCGGCGCGCTACATGGGTGAGGAGCGGGCCGAGGAGTTCGGGGCGCGCAACGGAGTCCCCGGCGAACTGGTGGTCCGGGTCCGTGTCGACAAGGTGATCGCCATGGCCGACCTCGCGGCATGAACCCGGGGCGGCGTCCGGTCTCGGGCCGCGTCGCCCTGGAAGGCGCGGCGCGCGGCACACTGGGGCCACGACACCGGTGCGGTGGCGGCCCGCCCGTCCACCGCGCCTTCCGCCCCGGCGCCGCCCTCCCCGGGCGACCGCCGTCCTGCCCCGGAGGAACCCGATGGCCGACGGAGAGATCCGACACCCGCAGAAGGTACGGGAGTTCTTCGGTCCGCGTGCGGCCCACTGGGAGGCTCGCTTCCCGGACGACGGACCGGCCTACGCCGCCGGGGTCGCCGCACTGGACCTGCGGCCCGGGGAGCGGGTCCTGGACGCGGGCTGCGGCACGGGCCGGGCACTGCCCGCACTCCGGGCGGCGGTGGGGGCGCGCGGAACCGTCCTGGGCGCCGACCTCACCCCGGAGATGCTGGGCGCCGCCGTACGGGCCGGGCGAGACGCGTCGGCTTCGCTGCTGCTGGCGGACGCGTCCCGCCTTCCCGTCGGCGACGCGGCGCTCGACGCCGTCTTCGCCGCGGGGCTGATCTCGCATGTTCCGGACCCTGCGGACAGCCTCTCCGAGTGGGCCAGGGCGGTCCGTTCCGGGGGACGGCTGGTGCTGTTCCATCCGGTCGGCCGGGCCGCACTCGCCGCCCGGAAGGGCCGGGCGCTCACCCCGGACGACCTGCGGGCGGAGCCTAACCTGCGGCCCCTGCTGGCCGCCGCGGGCTGGGAGTTGGTGCGGTACGCGGACGAGGAGAACCGCTATCTGGCGGTGGCCGTGCGCAGAGGTGAGCGCTAGGGAGCGTCGCCCGGGGCGGCTGCCTCTGGGGCAGTCGACGGACTCGGGCCTTCCGTATGCGGCACCGGGCAGGCACCGGCGCAGCGCCCCGGGAAGGTGCCGAGGTCGGCGACGCGGAAGCCGTGGGGGTAGCCCTTGATCTCGGGGTTCTGCCGGGCGTAGTGCGGGTGCCGGCGCGGCGGCATCAGCCGTACCGCGCGGGCGCGCAGCCGCAGGGCGGTACGCACCACCGTACGGACGGCCGGATGCGGCGGCCTGTACCGGAAGGCGGTGATCAGGGAGTCGTCCAGGAGGGCCATGCTCGCGCCGCGCACCACCGGGGCAAGCGGGCCGTACCAGCCCGCCATGAGGTCCAAGGTGGCATCCGAAACCCGCCGGGCGCCCTCGTCCCAGCCGAAGTGGGCCGCCTCGTAGCTGTCGAGGCAGTGGGCGAACTCCTCGTACGTACGCGGGATGTCGGTGATGCCCATGTGACGGCCGAGAGTGGCGTAATACGTCGCCATGGCGCGGGTCTCGTGGTCACTCAGCCGGCGCCAGCCGTACTGGTCGATCCAGCGTTTCGGCACCACGACGAAGGTGCACAGGACGTAGCGCATGCCGTCGTCGCTGATGTCGTAGCTGCGGTGCATCTGGTTGATGCGGCGGATCGCGGTGCGGCCGTTCGATTGCCGTCGAAGCCGTGCTCGACGGCGGCGCCCAGGAGGAGCGCGGTGTCGTCGTAGCGTTTCTGGGTGCGGTCGGTGAGTTCGGCGGTCTCGGCCAGCAGGCGGCCGATACTGGGCACCGCATAGGTGCGGTAGAGGGCCAGTTCGAGGGCCCGGGTCATGTCCCAGGGGAATTCGTGGGTCGCGGTGATGCGGTAGATCCGCAGGAAGTCGCGGTCCGGATCGAGTCGCCGGATTTCCTTCAGCCAGTCGTAGCGCTGCACCTGGTACGCCCCGGCCGTTCGGTTGGAAGGCTTCGACTGTAGGCGCCTGGGAGCGCGTCCCGGCCATACGCCGGACAGCGTGGCCGGAAGATGCCGTGGCGCGGTCCGGCCCCCGGACGGCGGGCGGTGGCGCCCGCTTCTGGTGACAAGGCCGTACCGAGCCATTTAAGGTGCGCCGACGATGTCGGACGGACCGGATGGGGTGGCGTGCGTGGCGACGAGCGAGGGCGCCGGCGACGACGAGTTGTTCGTGCTGACGGCGGTGTTGTTGACGCCCGCGCAGTTCCCGAGCGTGCTGGGCGACGACTATCCCGAGGTGTGCGCGGGCCTCGGCCTCGAACCGTACGCCGAGGGGTACGGCCTGGTCCTCGGGCAGGACGCCCGGGGCGCCCGGTGGACGGTGGCCACCGAGGACGTGTCCCTGGTGGCGTGTGCCGTCGCCGCCTGGGACTGCGGTATGGAGTACGACCTCTCCCCCGGGGAGGACAGCGTCGTCGCCGCGCTGCCCGGCTGGCCGCTGGCGCTGGCAGTGGCCGCGCCCGGGATACCCGAGCCGCACGATCCGGCCCCCGAGGAGGGCGGCCGGCCGCCGCTGACCCCGCCGGACGCCTCCGCGTGGGGCCCGGCGCAGCGGCGGCTGGGTGCCGACGAGATCGCGATGCAGTGGGCGGTGTGGCGGGAACAGGCCGCCGGCGAGGTGACATTCGTGGCGCCCGGCACGCAGCCGCACGGCGGTGTCCGGCGGGTTCTGGACGAGGCGCGCGGCTATGTGACGCAGCCTCCGCCGCCGGGGCGGGTCCGGTCGTCGTTCGCCGCGGGCGAGGCGCGCACCCTGCGGGTGGACGGCCCGGGGTGGAGCATGGTGGCCCGCACCGACGACATCGCGTTCGTGCTGCTGGACGAGGAGCCGGGCGAGGTGCACCCCGTGGGACGTGGCCCGGAACTCCCCGCGCTGCTGGCGTCGTTGGACGCGCTCGCGGCGCGCCCCGTCTGAGGGTGGTCCGGGCGTCGCCGGGTGCGTCGACGTCGATTGTCAGACCCTCGTGATGGACTTGTCCTGCATCGGTCGACAAGGCTCACGGGGAGGCATTGATGCAGGTGATGAGTGGTGCGCGCGTTCGGATGACGGTGGCGGGACAGGTACGCGCACGGACCTTCGCAACGGCGGGGCGCCCGCCCGGCACGGCGGACGCCGGAGCGCCCGCAGGGGGCGCGGACGCGGGGGCCGCGACGGCTCGCGGAGAGGGCCGCGGCTGTGGTTCGGGTAGGTCCCGCGGCGCGGTGTTCCAGGACGGCGGTGCCTCTGCGACGGGTCACACCCGCGCGGGGCTGCGCAGGAGGGCCGTCACGGTCACCGGAGTCCGCAGGCACCCTTCGGACAACCACCGGCCGGTGGCGCCGCGCCCGGCGTACCGGTGTGCTGACACGGGCGCGCAGGCCGTACGACGGGGGTGAGCACGGACTGACCGGCACGGCGTGCGGATCGGTGTGACAGGGCCAGGAGAGGGGAGGGAACGCCGTCCGGCCCGGGGCATTTCCCGGGCCGGACGGCCAGCCCGGAGGACCGTCAGGAGTTCGACCAGCCGCGGGTGGACAGGACGAGACGGTAGCCGTCGGGGTCCTCGAGGGTGACGCCCCATTCGTTCCAGTAGGGGTTCGGTGAGCTGACACGCTTGCCGCCGTGTGTGACGAGTCGGGACACCAGCTCGTCGGGGACGGGCCCGTCCAGATAGATGACCAGCAGGTCCTCTTCGGTGGGGCGGGGCTCCTCAGGGTGCTGGGCGTCATGGACCAGTTCGAGGTGCCAGGAGGCGTCCGGGTGCCCGACCATGAGCAGGTCGGGCAGCCCGGGCTCGCCGGTCACCCGGTAGAGGACCGCGAGGTCCAGCCCCCGCACCCAGAACCGTTCGGCCCGGACGAGATCGCGGGAAGGCCGGGCGATGCGGATGTGGCTGGCGCCGGTGAACGGCACGGTGGCCCCCTTTGGCCGCAGATGTCGACGGCGGACGGGCCGCCTGTGGTCGTGTCCGCGAGCGTAGGTACGGGAGGGGCGTGCCGGCATCGGGCCATGGTCTCGGTCCCCGGGAAGACGTCCGGGTCCGGAGACCTAGGGCGGGTGCGCAGCCGGGGCGTGCGCGCAGAGTGCTGTCGTTCGCCCGACGGGCGGGGAACGCGGCGTCGGGGCGTGCCCTCACGAGGCGGGGGGCGCTTCGGCGCCGGGCGCGCAGGGGAGTGGTCCGACGGCATCGCAGAGGGCACCTCAGTCGGCGCGAACGGCCTCAGGCGCACGTCGCAGGGTGGATGCATGTGCCACGAGCGGTCTTCGCATGCATCGCGGACAGCGCCGGGTCACCGGCGGTTTCAGGAAGGCCGGAGGCGCCCCCGTCGGCAGACGGTGTTCGCCCGCTGCCGGCGGAAGGCGCCCCGGTTCCTGCCCGTCTCAGCGACCCAGCTGCTTGCGGCTCACGTGCCGCAGGCGGCGGCGCTGGGAGGGGTCCAGCGTCAGATAGGCGACGACCGGCACCCCGACCATCACCAGGAGGGCCGCCCAGAGCGGCAGCAGCCACAGCAGGATGACTCCTGCCGCGACGCCACCCACTGCGACCTTCGCGCGTGTGGACATCGATTCACTCCCCTTCCGCGGCACGTACCGCGCTCTGTCACTTCTTGAACGCCGTCCAGGCGCCGCAGGTTCCATGAACAGCTTGCGCGTCCTGTACCCTCGGGCGCCACATCGGACAGTAGTCAAACTTGAGGAGTCCGTTTCGCCGTGACCCGCCTCCCGCTGTCACCCTCCGCCCGTCGGCCGGATCTGTCGGCCGCCCTCGCCGGCTGCACGGCCACCTTCCTGCCGGCGGACCCACCGCGTACCGGACAGATCGCCTTCTGGCGTCCGGACGGTGCGCCCTTGGACACCGCCCTGGATTCCTTCAACGCCGCGACCACCACGGTGCCCGGTGCCGCCCTCGTACCGGTGCCGGACGGGCAGCTGCCCGCGACCACCGATCGGCTGACGGTCGCGCTCCCCGGCGACGGCAACGGCATCGCGCTCCGTGACGTACCGGCCCTTCTGCTGCCCGTCGCGGCGGCGCTCCCGTTGCTCACGCGCGCCCGGGGCGGGGGCGGCGCGGAGCCCTCCGTCGCCTTCTGGGGTACGGCGGCGTTGGTCGCGCTGCAACTCGTCGCGCGGGGGCGGCTGTTGCCCGGGCTGAGCCCTCATGGGTACGACGCCTGGCGGCTGGGGCCGTTCGATGCGGCGGACGGGGAGCGGGTGCGTGCCCTGGCCGCCGCCATGCCGCCGTACGCGCGCGCCGCGCCACTCCCCGCTGCGGACAGCTCCGCTCCGGACGGCGTCGTGCTGCCGGAAGCGGAGCGGCATCTGCGGGCCTTCCTCGATGCGGTGGCCGACGGGCTGCCCCGCTCCCCCGCCGCCGATCTCGTCACCGGCGCCCCGGCCTTCGCCGCGCCCGCCCCGCAGCACATCCCGGAGCAGCACGCCTGGGCGGCGGAGATCGCCGCCGGGCACGACGCGGGCGTACGGCTCTCGCTGCGGCTGGAGGTCCGCGGGCCCGGCGGTCTGTCCACGGCCTCCGGGGCGGGCGCGCCGGAGCTCCTCGCCGCCCCGGGGAGCCTCACCTTCGCGGCCGTCCTCCAGGTGCACAGCGTGACGGATCCGGGCGTGGTGGCGGACGCGGCGGAGGTGTGGGCCGGGAGCCCGGCGACCGGGGAGGCGTTCGGCGCGCGGGCCCGGATGGACACCCTGGTCACGCTGCGTCGGGCGGCCGCCGCGTGGGCGCCGCTCGCGCCGCTGCTCTCGGCGGCGGTGCCGGACACGCTGGAGCTCGACGACGAGGAGGTCGTCGCCCTGCTGGGTCCGGCGGGACGGTCGCTGGCCGCCGCCGGGGTGCAGGTGCACTGGCCGAAGGAGCTGGTCACCGGCGTGACCAGCCACGCGGTGGTGGGGAAGGCGGCGCCGGCGGTGGCCGCCGAGGACGGCGCCGCGGATGCCGCCCCGCGGGAGGACGGCGGTGCGGAGTGGGGCGGGTGGTCCGGTGGCGCGGCGGCGCTGTTGTCGGCCGATGCGCTGCTCTCGTTCAGCTGGCGCTTCTCGGTGGGCGGCCAGGCCCTCGGCCGGGCGGAGCTGGACCGGCTCGCCGAGGCCGGCCGGCCGCTGGTGCGGTGGCGGGACCGGTGGGTGCTGGTCGACACGGAGGCGCTACGAGCCGCCCGGGGGCGCACGGACCGCGTCCTCACGCCCCTCGATGCCTTGGGAGCCGCGCTGACCGGCAGCGCCGAGACCGATGCCGGCGACCGGGTCGCGGTCGAGGTGACGGGTCCACTGGCAGCGCTGCGCGACCAGCTCGCCGATCCGGAACGCCCGGACCGGGCACCTGTGTCGCAACCCGCGGCGCTCGCCGCCACCCTGCGCGACTACCAGCTGCGCGGACTGGAATGGCTGCACCGGATGACCTCACTCGGGTTGGGCTGCTGCCTCGCCGACGACATGGGGCTGGGCAAGACGATCACGCTCATCGCACTGCATCTGCACCGTGCGGGCACCCCGGAGACCGCCGGCCCCACACTCGTGGTGTGCCCCACCTCCCTGCTGGGCAACTGGCAGCGGGAGATCGAGAAGTTCGCCCCGGGCACCGCGGTCCGCCGTTACCACGGCGCGCGGCGCAGTCTGGCCGGTCTCGCGCCGGACGCGTTCGTCCTCACCACGTACGGCACCCTGCGGCTGGACGCCGCGCGGCTGGCGGAGGCAGGTTGGGGGCTGGTCGTCGCGGACGAGGCGCAGCATGTGAAGAACCCCGCCTCGGCGACCGCACGGGCGCTGCGGACGGTGCCTGCCCGGGCGCGGGTGGCGCTGACCGGCACGCCCGTGGAGAACAACCTCTCCGAGCTGTGGGCCGTCCTCGACTGGACGACACCGGGGCTGCTGGGACCGCTGGGCCGGTTCCGGAGGCAATACGCCCAGGTCATCGAGGGCGGCGCCGCCTCCCCCGGTGCGGTGGCCGCGGCCGAGCGGCTGACGCGGCTGGTGCGGCCGTTCCTGCTGCGCCGCCGCAAGTCGGACCCCGGGATCGCCCCCGAACTGCCGCCGAAGACGGAGACCGACCGCGCGGTGGCCCTCACCGCAGAACAGGCCGGGCTGTACGAGGCGGTGGTGCGGGAGGGGCTCGCGGAGATCGCGGGGACGGACGGGTTCGCGCGGCGCGGGCTGGTGGTCCGGCTGCTGACCTCGCTCAAGCAGATCTGCAACCACCCGGCGCAGTACCTCAAGGAGCTGGACTGCACCGCCACGATCTCCTCCGTTCGGCCGGAGGCACACGTTCCGGTGACGGAAACCGGGGCTCCTACGGGTGCGCCGGTTTCGGAGGGCGTGGGGAACTCCCCGCGGATCGCCGGGCGTTCGGGAAAGGTGGAACTGCTCGACGAACTGCTGGAGACCCTGCTGGCCGAGGAGGCGAGTGTGCTGGTGTTCACGCAATACGTACAGATGGCGCGCCTGCTGGAGCGGCATCTGACGGGGCGCGGCATTCCCGTGCAGATGCTGCACGGTCAGACGCCGGTGGCGCGGCGGGAGGAGATGGTGCGGCGCTTCCAGGAGGGCGCGGTGCCGGTGTTCCTGCTGTCGCTGAAGGCGGCGGGCACCGGACTCAACCTCACCCGCGCCTCCCATGTCGTGCACTTCGACCGCTGGTGGAATCCGGCGGTCGAGGCCCAGGCCACCGACCGTGCGTACCGCATCGGGCAGACCCAGCCGGTCCAGGTGCACCGCATGATCACGGAGGGCACGGTCGAGGACCGCATCGCCGGCATGCTCGCCCGTAAGCAGGAGTTGGCCGACGCGGTGCTCGGCGCGGGCGAGGCGGCGCTGACCGAGCTGACCGACGCCGAGCTGGCGGAGCTGGTCACCCTGCGGGGAGAGCCCGGATGACGGGGCGGCCGCATCAGGGGCACGACGGACACGACGTACGGGAAGGCGAGGGGGACGGGGTGACGGGCTTCGTGAAGGAGATGCGGGCGGAGTACGGGGGTGCTTCCTCCGGCGGGCGTGAGGCGGTGCCCGAGCGGACGTTCGCAGCGCTGCCCGCAGTGCGCGGCGGGGCGTTCGCGCAGAGCTGGTGGGGCCGGGCGTGGCTGAAGGCGCTGGAGGACACCGCGCTCGACGGGCAGCAGGTCAAGCAGGGGCGGCGGCATGCGCGGGCCGGTGCGGTGGGGGCCGTGTCGGTGCGTCCGGGCCGGATCACGGCCATGGTGCAGGACCGCGATCACACCCGGCACCGCACCGATGTCCTGCTGCAACAGCTGAGCCCGCGGGAGTGGGACCGGCTGCTGGACGTGATGGCGGACCGCGCCGGGCACATCGCCGCCCTGCTGGACCGTGACATGCCGCCGGTGCTCGCCGAGGACGCGTCCGACATCGGGATCGAACTCCTGCCGGGCATCGGCGATCTGGAGTCGGAGTGCAGCTGCGAGGAGTGGGACCACTGCGCGCACTCCGTCGCGCTCTGCCACCAGCTGGCCCGGCTGCTGGACGAGGACCCGTTCCTGCTGTTGCTGGTCCGCGGCCGCGGGGAGCGGGAGTTGCTGGACGAGTTGCAGGCCAGGAGCGCGGCGCGGGCCGCCGACGCCTCCGGGGACCGGCCGCCGGCGGTCGTCGGCGCTCCCGCGGCGCAGGTCTATGCGGCGCAGGAAGCGCTGCCGCCGCTGCCCGATCCGCCGCCTCCCGTGGAGACCTGGGACGCCCCGGCTCCCCTCGCGGGCGGCACCCCGCCCGAGCCCGGGGTGGAGGTCGCGGCGTTGGAGCTGCTGCGGGCGGACGCGGCGGCGCGGGCCCGGGAGTTGCTGGCCGGAGCCCTCGCCGCGCGGCCCGGGCAGGCACCGCCCGCGCTCACCCGCGCGCAGGACGCCGTGCGGCTGGCCGCCGCCGGCCCCGGGCCCGAGGCCGCGGCACGGCTGACGGCGGGTTCGGGGCGGGATGCGCGGGCCATGGCGCTGGCGGTCCGCGCCTGGCGGCTGGGCGGCGCGGCGGCGCTCGACGTCCTGGAGGAGGACCGGGTGCCGGATCCGGCCGATCTGGTACGCGCCCGGGCGCAGCTGGCCGCCGCCTGGCCGGAGACCGCGCGGCCCGAGCTGCGGATGTCGCGGGCCCGTTGGACGGTGCGGGGCGGCGACGCGCAACTGCGTCACGGGCGGGACGGGCGCTGGTGGCCGTACCGCAAGGAGCAGGGCCGTTGGGCGCCGGCCGGACCGGCGGCGGAGGATCCGGCGGCGGCGCTCGTCACCGCGATATCCGGCCCGGACGCCCCGGATCCGCGGGCCGGGGCGGGCGCCGGGTAGCGCTCGTCGTCCGCCCCGGCCCCCGGGTGCGCCCGGGTGTCCGGCTGATCCCTGCCGCCCTCCTGCGGGCGGGCGGCGGGCCGTGCTTCGCTGGACCGATCCCCATCGCACCGACCCCCGTCGCACCACGGCCCGCCACCGGGCCGGTGCCCCGCAGCGAGGAGGAGCCATGACCGGTACCCCACCGGCGCCCGGCCGGACCACCGTGCCGTATCACGAGGACCGGTCACCGGGGAGCGGCACACTGCCGCCCCGGCCCTGGTACGCCGGATCGGACGCCGTCCGGCTGTCGTTGAACGGCCACTGGCGGTTCCGGCTGTCGGCCACCGCCACCGACCAGGACACCGCTTTCGCCGCCCCGGAGTTCGACGACGCCGGGTGGGCGGAGCTGGAGGTTCCGGGCCACTGGGTGCTCCAGGGACACGGCGCGCCCGCGTACACCAACACCGCGTACCCGTTCCCGGTCGATCCGCCGCGGGTGCCGGACGAGAACCCGACCGGCGATCACCGCCACCGCTTCGATCTGCCTCCGGACTGGCCGGACGGCCCGTCGGTCCTGCACTTCGGCGGGGTGGAGTCCTGCGCCCGGGTGTGGCTCAACGGCACGGAGCTGGGCCATTTCCAGGGCAGCCGGCTGGCACATGAGTTCGCGGTGGGCCCGCTGCTGCGCCCCCGCGGCAATGTCCTGGCCGTCCGGGTGCACCAGTGGTCGTCGGGCAGCTATCTGGAGGACCAGGACCAGTGGTGGCTGCCGGGCATCTTCCGCGAGGTGGAGCTGCACAGCCGTCCCGAGGGCGCGGTCGCCGACCACTTCGTGCACGCCGGGTACGACCACACCACCGGCCTCGGCACGCTCCGCGTCAGCTGCGATCCACCGGGCCGGGTGACGGTGCCGTCGCTCGGCCTGGAGCTGGCGACGGGCGAGAGCGCGACCGTCGCCGTCCGCCCGTGGACGGCGGAGAACCCGGTGCTGTACGACGGCGAGCTGGTCACGCCGGGCGAGCGGATTCCGCTGCGGATCGGCTTCCGTACCGTCCGGGTGGCGGACGGGCTGCTTCGGGTCAACGGCCGCCGGATCCTGCTGCGCGGCGTCAACCGCCATGAGTTCGACCCGCAGCGGGGCCGCGCCCTGGACCGCGGGACGATGCGGCGTGACCTGCTGATGATGAAACGGCACAACCTCAACGCGGTGCGCACCAGCCACTATCCGCCGCATCCGGCGTTCCTCGATCTCTGTGACGAGCTGGGGATGTGGGTCGTCGAGGAGTGCGATCTGGAGACCCACGGCTTCCGGGCGCTGGGCTGGCGGAACAACCCGGTCGACGATCCGCGGTGGGAGCCCGCGCTGCTCGACCGGGCCCGCCGCACGGTCGAGCGGGACAAGAACCACCCCAGCGTGATCATGTGGTCGCTGGGAAACGAATGCGGCACCGGGCGCGGGCTGTCCGCGATGGCCGCCTGGATGCGGCGACGCGATCCGTCCCGGCCACTGCACTACGAGGGCGACCCGAGCTGCGCCGACACCGATGTGTACTCCCGGATGTACGCCGACCACGCCGAGGTGGAACGGATCGGGCGGCGGACGGAGGAGCCGCCGGCCGGCGCCGCCCTGGCCGCCCGGCGGCGTGACCTGCCGTTCATCCTGTGTGAGTACGGCCATGCGATGGGCAACGGCCCGGGCGGACTGAGTGAGTATCAACGGCTGTTCGAGACCTACCCGCGCTGCCAGGGCGGCTTCGTCTGGGAGTGGCTCGACCACGGGCTGCGTCACACCACCCCGCAGGGAGCGGAATTCCACGCCTACGGCGGCGACTTCGGCGAGGAGCTGCACGACGCCAATTTCGTCTGCGACGGGCTGGTCTTCCCGGACCGTACGCCGTCCCCGGGGCTGACGGAGCTGAAGAAGGTCGTCGAGCCGGTACGGATCACGGCGGGCGGCGACGCCGAGGGCCCGCCGCGGACGGTCGTGATCCGCAATCTCCATGACTTCGCGGACCTTTCGGGGCTGGCGTTCCACTGGGCGTACGAGGTGGACGGAGTGGCACGCGCCTCGGGCACGCTGGCCGTCCCGGACACCGCGGCGGGCGCGACGGCCGAGGTCGCGCTGCCGCCGGTGCCCCCCTCACCTGGTGGGACGCGCGCCGACGGGGGTGCACCGGAGGCGTGGTGGACGGTCCGGGCGGTGCTGGCGGAGGCGACGGCGTGGGCACCGGCCGGGCACGAGGTCGCCTGGGGCCAGCTGCCCGCACCGGCGCCCGGGGGCCGCTCCGGCCCGCCCGCCCGGCCGTCGGTGGCGCCGCGCCGGTCGGGGGCGGATCTCACGCTGGGCCCCGGGGTCTTCGACCCGGCGACGGGCCTGCTCACCGCGGTGGCGGGGGAGGCGGTGCGCGGCCCGCGGCTGGATGTGTGGCGGGCGCCGACCGACAACGACGAGGCGGCGGCCGACAAGCCGGATCCGGGTCCCGCCGCCGCCTGGCGCCGGGCCGGTCTGCACCGGATGCGGCACCGCACCGACGCCGTCACCGTCTCGTCGGAGGCGCTCACGGTGCACACCCGGGTAGCGGCCGCCGGGACGGATGCGGCGCTGCGTGTGGTCCACCGCTGGACGGCCACGGCGGAGCTGCTGCGGCTGGAGGTGGTCGTCGAACCCGAGGGGGAATGGCACGTGCCGCTCCCCCGGCTGGGCCTGCGGATGGCGGTGGCGGGGAGCCTGGGCCGGGCGCGGTGGTGCGGTGGCGGGCCCGGCGAGGGCTACCCCGACAGCCGGGCGGCCGCGCGTCTGGGGCGCTGGGAGTCGTCCGTCGACGCGCTGCAGACTCCGTACGTCCGCCCGCAGGAGAACGGTGCCCGGCCCGGTGTGCGGTGGGCGGAGCTGACCCGGGCCGACGGTACGGGCCTGCGGATCGACGGCGTACCGGAGTTCTTCCTCACGGCCCGGCGCTGGACCACCGAGGAGCTGGACGCGGCGCGGCACACCACGGATCTGACGCCGGGTGAGCAGGTGTGGCTCCACCTCGATCACGCGCAGCACGGTCTCGGCAGCCGCTCCTGCGGTCCCGGTGTGCTCCCCCGGTACCGGCTGGCGGCCGGGCCCGCCCGGTTCGCGTTCACGTTCTCCGCGGTGCGGTGAGGCGGCCGTGACGCGGGCACCGGGCCGTCTCGCCGAGGCTCCCTCAGCTCAGGGTGAAGCGGTCGCTCCGCTCGCCCCGGAGGCGGCCCGGCGGGAGCCTGCGGCCGTAGGCGACGAGCAGCAGGTCCTGGGCGGAGCCGGTGAGCGGGGCGCCGGTGCCGTAGGTCCAGTCCCGGTCGTCGGCGCGGAGCGCGACACCGTCCAGCGCGGCGCCGAAGAACCGTACGGTCCGGGGTCTGACGCTCTCCAGGAGGACGCTCAGCCGGTCCTCGGGCACGCGGCGGTCCAGGCCCAGCGCGACGGTGACGTCCAGGCCGTGGATCACGTCGTGGCCCAGGGCGCCCACGAACCCGCCGACCGGCGGCTTCCAGGGGTGGTGCGCATGGGTGCGGAGCGCCTCGGCCAGCTCCCGCGGGGTGAGGACGGCGGCGTCGCGGCGGGCGCACCGGTCGGTCATCCGGTGCAGACTCCCGCGGGCCGCCAGCAGCTCCCGTGCGACTCGTGCGAGCGAATAGCGGAAGCCCAGCGACATATGGGCGACGACCTCGCGGACCCGCCATCCCGCGCAGAGCGTCGGCGCGTCCCAGGAGGCGTCCGGCAGGCCGTCCCAGACGTCCGCCAGCTCCTGGCGTTCCGCGGCGATCAGGGCCCTGATGTCCATCGTCGTTCTCCCGTGTGCTCATGGGGTGGGCGGAGCCGCTCACCGTGTCTCCAGGGTGTACGGGAGCCGCTCCCCGCGTCCAAGAACGGATTGTTGTGATCACTAGAATCCGTGGTTATGGAGCTTCGGCAGCTGCGCTATCTGGTGGCCGTGGCGGAGGAGGCCAACTTCACCCGTGCCGCCGCCCGGCTGCACGTCGCCCAGCCCGGGGTGAGCGCGCAGATCCGGCAGCTGGAGCGGGAGTTGGGACAGCCGCTGCTGGACCGTTCGGGGCGGCGGGTGACGCTGACGGAGACCGGCGAGGCGGTGCTCCCGTACGCGCGGGCCGCGTTGGCGGCCGTCGACGGTGTACGGCAGACGGCCGACGAGTTCGCCGGGTTGCTGCGGGGCCGGGTCCGCCTGGGGCTGATCTCCGGCGCCGCGGGGCACTCCTTCGACGTGGTCTCCGTACTGGCCGGCTTCCACGAACGGCATCCGGGCGTGGAGATCGCGCTGACCGAGGACACCTCGGAACGGATGCTCGCCGCGCTCCGCAGCGGCGAACTGGACCTCGCCGCAGTCGGGTTGACCGAGGAGGAGCCACCGCCCGGGGTGTCGTTCCGGCTCGTGGTGGACGAGCCGCTGGTGGCGGCCGCCGCGCCCGGTGACCCGGTCTTCGAGCGTGCCGCCGGTGGGGCGCTGCCGCTCGCTGCGCTGGAGGGGCGGCGGCTGATCGGGCTGCCGCGCGGCACCGGCCTGCGCGCGGTGCTCGAACGCGCCTGTACGCGCGCCGGGTTCCGGCCGGACATCGCCTTCGAGGCGGCGTCCCCGGGGCTGGTCACCCAGCTCGCCGCACGGGGCCTCGGGGTGGCCGTGGTGCCCGCGCTGCCGACGGCGGTCGCGGCGGAGGCCGGGCTGTGGACACGTGAGCTGACCGGACCGCCACTGCGGGGCCGGGTCGCGTTGGCCTGGCGGTCGGACGGTTCTCCGAGGCCGGCCGTCCGGAGCCTGCTGGAGCGGCTGCACACGGCGCTGACCAGGGTCGCACCGGATCCGGGCGCCGGGTGACGGCTCACTGTCACCGGGCGGCGTTACGATCCGGACGGACGGGCCCGGGTGACGCCCGTCCCCCTTCGCCGTTCTCCTGGAGAGGTTACCGATGGTCCGCACGTCCGCGCCGTTCGCCGATGCTCTCGCCGCGGGGCCGGTGGTCCTCGACGGCGGGCTGTCCAACCAGTTGGAGGCCGCAGGTCATGATCTCGGCGATGCACTCTGGTCGGCGCGGCTGCTCGCCGAGGAACCCGAGGCGGCGATCGAGGCGCACCGTGCGTATTACGCGGCGGGCGCGCAGGTGGCCATCACCGCCAGCTATCAGGCGACGTTCGAGGGGTTCGCCCGGCGCGGGATCGGCGCCGCCGAGACCAGGGCGCTGCTCGGCCGCTCCGTGGCGCTGGCCCGGGAGGCGGCCGGGCGGGCGCGGGCGGGCGGCGTCGCCGGGCCGCTGTACGTCGCCGCGTCCGCCGGACCGTACGGCGCGATGCTGGCGGACGGTTCGGAGTACCGGGGCCGCTACGGACTGACCGTGGCCGAGCTGGCGCGTTTCCACCGGCCCCGGCTGGAGGTCCTGGCGGCGGCCGGTCCGGACGTGCTGGCCCTGGAGACGGTGCCGGACGCCGACGAGGCCCGGGCCCTGGTGCGGGCGGTGCGCGGCCTGGACGTCCCGGCGTGGCTCTCGTACAGCGTGGCGGGGGCGTGCACCCGGGCGGGGCAGCCGCTGGAGGAGGCGTTCGCGGTGGCGGCGGATGCGGACGAGATCGTCGCGGTGGGCGTCAACTGCTGTGCGCCCGCGGACGCGGACCGCGCCGTCGAGGTGGCGGCGCGGGTGACCGGCAAGCCGGTGGTGGTCTATCCGAACAGCGGGGAGAGCTGGGACGCCGGGGCCCGGACGTGGTGCGGCGCGCCGGAGTTCCGTGCGGAGCAGGTGACCGGCTGGGCGGCGGCGGGGGCCCGGCTGATCGGTGGCTGCTGCCGGGTGGGCCCCGAGCAGATCGCCGCGTTGGCGGCGCAGTTGCGGGGGTGAGGGGCCCGGCCTGCACGAGGGCCGCCCGGCCCGGCGTGCACGCGGTGCGCCGCCGGGCGATCCGTGGGGGAAGCTGCCCGCCCGGGCCCCCGGAGCGGCAGGTTTCGGCCGTACGCGGCCGATCCGGGTGCGCCGCCCGGCCCGCGGCGGACAGCGCACCCGTGACCGCTCAGGAGAGCGGGGCGTGCAGCTTCTTCGTGCCGGAGCGGTTGCCCATCAGGCTGCAGCTGACGCTCTTGATGCCGAGGTTGTAGCCCTTGAGGTTGGGGAACTGCACGTAGGTCCCCTCGGCGGTGCCGGAGGGCTGGCGGGCGGCCTTGCTCTCCAGATCGCTCTTGCAGATCTTCGCGGCCTCGTCCTTGATGTCGGAGCTGGACGTGAAGCCGGAGCGCAGCTGGTGGATGCTCACGACCTCGGCGTCGTGCGCGTCGTCGCAGGACGCCGCGTCGTTGTTGCCGCTGCCGTCCGCCGGAAGGTCGTAGCAGTCGCCGACCTCCAGCTTGAAGAACGGGATGGTGCTCTCCGACGGCGAGGCGCTCGCGGGGTCGGACGGGAAGTCCGTGGCGGTGGTGGGCCCGTCGTCCGGCGTGGCGCTCGGCGAGACGTCGGTGCTGCGGGACGGAGTGGCGCGGTTCTTCTTGTCGTCGTCGCCGCCGCCACTCATCGCGATGACGCCGAAGACGACGGCGAGCACCAGCACCCCGCCGCCGATGATCGCCGCGATGATCTTGCCGTTGCCGCCGCCGGACGGCGGCGGGGGCGGCGACTGCCAGCCCCCGGGAGCGCCGGGACCGCCCGGACCCGCCGGGCCGTAGCCTGGGCCGACCGGGCCGAAGCCACCGGGCGGCGGACCGGCCGGCTGCCCTCCCGGCGGCGGGAACCCGCCCTGCCCGTACCCACCCGGCACCGGGCCCCCGGCACCGTAGCCGCCGGGCGGCGGACCGAAGCCGCCCTGACCGTCGTTCGGAGGCTGGTTCGGCGGGGGCGGCGGAGGCGGAGGAAAGCTCATGACAGAGATAATCGCTTCTTTACGGGGTCTTGGGAAACTCGGTGACAGAGCTGGGACGAACGACGTCTGAATTAACCGGCAGCTGGGCACGGGTTGGTCCGCAGCCACCGCTCCACCCTACGGCCCGGAGGTTTGACGTGTTCATCGACCTGCCCCTGGACGAACTGCGCCGCTACCGCCCGTCGCTGCCCGAACCGCCCGGCTTCGACGCCTTCTGGCAGCGGACCCTGACGGAGACCCGCACCCACGACCTCGACCCGCGGTTCACCGCCACCGACGCCGGGCTGACCCTCCTGGACACCTATGACGTGGAGTTCGCCGGGTTCGGCGGGCACCGTGTCCGCGGCTGGTTCCTCGTCCCGCGCGGCGCCGCCGAGCCGCTGCCGTGCGTGGTGCAGTACCTCGGCTACGGCGGCGGGCGCGCCCACCCCCACGACTGGCTGATGTGGCCGTGCGCCGGGCTGGCGACGCTGGTGATGGACGCGCGCGGGCAGAGCGGCCCCAACCGGCCGGGCGACACCCCCGATCCGGTCGGCGCGGCCCACCCCGGGGTGCCGGGGAAGATGACGCAGGGTCTGCTCGACCCGGACACGTACTACTACCGGCGGCTGTACGCGGACGCGGTCCGCGCGGTGGAGGCGGCGGGTGCCCATCCGGCGGTGGATCCGGCGCGGATCGTGGTGGCCGGGCGCAGTCAGGGCGGGGCGTGTGCGCTGGCGGTGGCGGGCCTGGTGCCGGCGGTCGCCGGGGCGCTGATCGACGTCCCGTTCCTGACGGACATCCGGCGGGCGCTGGAGATCACCAAGGAGGAGCCCTACGGCGAACTGGTCCGGTACTTCGCGGGCGAGCGGCTGCACATCGACCGGGCGCTGGCCACCCTCGACCACGTGGACGGGCTGAACTTCGCGGTCCGCGCACAGGCTCCCGCGCTCTTCGACACCGCGCTGCACGACCCGATCACCCCGCCGTCCACCGGCTTCGCCGCGTACCACCACTACGCGGGCCCCAAGGAGCAGCAGGTGTGGCGGTTCAACGGGCACGAGGGCGGCGGCGGGCATCAGCGGACCGAGCAGCTCCGGTTCGTCCGCGCGCTGTTCGGCTGAGCCACCGGGCGCCTCGGGCCACACGCCCGGGGCGCCGCTCCCCGGACACCCCCCCCCAGGGGGTGTCATTTCACTCTTCGACGATCAGGTCGCGGTGCCGGGCGTCACGGCCCCACGGAGATCGGGAAGACACCCCCTAGCATGCGGCACGCACCGGGGAGCACCCCGGGCACGGGGTGGTCGAACGGCCCGGTCTCGGCCGGGCGGAGGGAGAGAGCGCGATGGGCGCACAGGCAGCGGGACCGCTCGTCGTCGGTGTGGACAGTTCGACGCAGTCCACCAAGGTGCTGGTGGTGGACGCGGCGTCCGGCACGGTCGTCGCCCGCGGCCGGGCCCCGCACGCCGTCGGCGGCGGCGCGGGCAAGGAGAGCGATCCGGGGCACTGGTGGGCGTCGCTCGCCGAGGCGCTGGGGCAGTGCGGGGACGCGGCGCGGCAGGCGGGCGCGGTGTCGGTGGCCGGGCAGCAGCACGGGTTGGTCACGCTGGACGCGGCGGGCGCGCCGGTGCGGCCCGCGCTGTTGTGGAACGACGTACGGTCCGCGCCGCAGGCGGAGCGGCTGGTGGCGGAGCGGGGCGGGGCCGCCGCGTGGGCCGAGCGGGTCGGCAGTGTGCCGGGCGCGGCGTTCACCGTCGCCAAGTGGGCGTGGCTGCGCGAGCACGAACCGGCCGCGGCCGCCGCCACCGCCGCGGTCCGGCTGCCGCACGACTACCTCACCGAGCGGCTGTCCGGTGAGGCGGTCACCGACCGGGGCGACGTGTCCGGCACCGGCTGGTGGGCCTCGGCCACCGAGGCGTACGACGCCGGGATCCTCGACCACATCGGGCTGGACCCGGCCGCGCTGCCGCGCGTCGCCCGGCCCGGGGAGGCCGCGGGTACGGTACGGACCGATGAGCTGCCGCTGCCGCGCGGGGCGTTGGTGGCGGCGGGCACCGGCGACAACATGGCGGCGGCGCTGGGGCTCGGGCTGCGGCCCGGCCGGCCGGTGCTGAGCCTGGGGACGTCCGGCACGGTCTACGCGGTCTCACGGCGGCGGCCGGCCGATCCGTCCGGGACGGTCGCCGGTTTCGCGGACGCGCGCGGCGACTGGCTGCCACTGGCCTGCACGCTCAACTGCACCCTGGCCGTCGACCGGATCGCCGCGCTGCTGGGCCGTGACCGGGAGGCGGTCGAACCGGGCGGCGAGGCGGTGTTGCTGCCGTTCCTCGACGGGGAGCGCACCCCGAATCTGCCGGGTGCCTCGGGTCTGCTGCACGGGCTGCGGCACGACACGACGCCCGGTCAGGTGCTGCAGGCTGCCTACGACGGCGCGGTGTTCGCGCTGCTCAAGGCGGTGGACCAGGTGCTGGACGCCGAGTCGGCGGCCGATGCGCCGCTGCTGCTGATCGGTGGCGGTGCGCGGGGCCGGGCCTGGCGGGAGACGGTGCGACGGCTGTCGGGGCGTCCGGTGGAGGTGCCCGAGGCCCGTGAGCTGGTCGCCCTGGGAGCCGCGGCGCAGGCCGCGGGGTTGCTGCTGGGCGAGGACCCGGCGGCGGTGGCGCGGCGCTGGGGCACCGCCCGCGGCACCGCGTACGCACCGCTCGAACGGGACACCGCCACTTGGGAACGGCTGACGGCCACCCTGGCCGACGGGGACGCGCTGCTGCGGCGGTGAGGGACGCTTCCGGGGCCGTTCCGGGCGCGTCACCGCCGCTCGCCGGGCCGGGCCGGGCGACGCGCCCGGCCGGCACGGCGATCGCTACGGCATCCGAGTGACGGCGTGTCACCGCCAACTCTCCTGTATGACCTGCGAGTTCCGTCTTTGGTTCGCCCATTGGCACCATCCGAGGACCCTTGGCATCCGGGGGACGGCTGCGCATCATGAACACACCGGCCACACGTGTCATGTACGCGTCCCCCCTCGGCCTCGTCAGGAGTACGCATGGAGTCCGACCGCACCTCCCTGCCCCGCCGCCGCCTGCTCACCGGCGCCGCCGCGCTCGCCGCGGCCGCCGCGCTGGTCCCGGCCGGCAGCGCCGCCGCCCGCCCCCGCACCGCCCGCCCCCGGGCGGCCGCCTATCCGCCCGTGCACTGGGCCGCCGCCGACCCCGCCAACTTCACGGAGGCCAACCGTCCGACGGAGTATCCGGTCGAGATGGTCGTCATCCATGTGACGCAGGAGACCTTCGCCGACACCCTCAAGCTCTTCCAGGACCCGAACCACAAGGCGGCCGCCCACTACGTCGTCCGTTCCTCCGACGGCTATCTCGCCCAGTGCGTCAGTGAGAAGAACGTCGCCTGGCACGCGGGCAACTGGGACTACAACACCCGCAGCATCGGCATCGAGCACGAGGGCTGGGTCGACGACCCGAAGTGGTTCACCGACGCCCTCTACCGGCAGTCCGCCGCCCTGACCGCGGCCATCTGCGACCGCTACAACATCCCCAAGGACCGCAAGCACATCATCGGTCACGTCGAGGTCCCCGGCACCGACCACACCGACCCGGGCCAGTACTGGGACTGGTCGCGCTACATGGAGCTGGTCAAGGGCCGCGCCTGACGGTCCGCCACCCGGGCGGCGTTCCCGAGATGTCCGCCGCGCCGACATCCCCGCGCCACGGCGACGACGCCGGAATCCGCGAGGATCGGTGCGACCTCGGGAGGGACCGTGCGACGTCGATGGGGCGCGGTGCACACCGCACTGGCGGCGCTGGCCGTCTGGAGCCTGCCGGCCGCGGTCGGCAGCCCTCCGGCGAGCGCCGCCGCCACCTTGACCACCGCGCCCTTCGTCCGGCAGGCGCCCGGCGTCACCTATACGACGTTCCAGGTGGCCGTGGAGCGCGGCACCGCCCACGGCCACCTGCTGACGGTGGATCTGCGGGCACCGCGCGTCTCGGTGGACCTGCTGTACCCCGGCGCGGTCGGCGCGCGGGCGCCGGTCTCCGCACTGGCCGCGGCGCGCGGGGCGACCGCCGCGGTCAACGGCGACTTCTTCCACTTCATCGAGACCCAGCACCCCGGCGTCCCGGCGACCGGCGCCCCGTCCGGCCCGGCCGTCGCCGCCGGACTCGGGCTGAAGGCCGCGGTCCCCGCCGGCCAGCGCTTCGGCCCCGCGCCACCGCCCGGCGCGAGCCCCGAGGACGTCCTCGGCATCGGCTACGACCGGCGGGCGCGGCTCGACCGGCTCACCCTGCACGGCGCCGCGGTGAGCGGCCACGGCACGCTGCCGCTCTCCGGGCTCAACCAGTACGCGCTCCCGGTGGACGGCATCGGCGCGTACACCCCCCGCTGGGGCCCGGCCGCGCGGGCGCGCGCCGTCTGCGGCACGGACACGGACCGGGCGGCACCCTGCGCCACGCGCGTACGGGAGGTGGCCGTGGCCCACGGCCGGGTCGCCGCGGTCGCCGACCGGCCCGGCGCCGGAGTGCCGCCCGGCACCGAGGTGCTGCTGGGCCGCGAGGAGGGCGCGCGGCGGCTGGCGGCGCTGCGGCCGGGCGATCCGGTGCGCATCGGCCACCGCCTGACCGGCCGGGACGGTGCGCCGCTGCGGTGTGCGGTCGGCGGGTTCGCGGTGCTGCGGGACGGGCGGACCGTACCGGGCACCGATCCCGGCACGCCGGCCGTGCGGACCGGCGCCGGGATCGGGGACGGCGGCCGCACGCTGTATCTGCTGGCACTGGACGGCACGCCGGGCGAGCCGGGGCTCACCCTCGCCGAGCTGGCCACGCTCCTGCGCGGGCTCGGTGCGCGCGACGGCGTGGATCTGGACGGCGGCGGCTCCTCGACCCTGGTGACCCGCGCACCGCACGGCGGGCAGGTCGTGGTGCGCAACCATCCGTCGGGCGGTGCGGAGCGCCCGGTGCCGAACGCGCTCGGGGTGTTCACGGGCGGATGACACCGCGCCCGGCCGGTGCGCGGCCCGCCGCCGGGGCCGGTTACGGGCGGACGCTGCTGATCACGTCGGCGGCGCCGGAGAGGCTGTGCCGCAGGTCCGGGGCGATGTTGCTGCTCGCCAGGTAGAAGCCGAGCAGTGCGCAGACGATGGCGTGCGAGAGCTTGAGCTTTCCACTGCGCAGGAAGATCGCTGTCAGAATGAGCAGCAACAGGACGACCGAGATCGTCAGAGCCATGGGTGCACCTCCGCGACGGCCGCCCGATCGGACGGCTAGGAGTGGCAAGTTTGGCGCATTTCAGGCAAATCCCCACCCGCGATACGGTGCCCCATCCGGGTGATCACTGCGGGTCACGCCGCCCGCACCCCCGGACGCACCCCGGAGTTCCCGGCATTCGTGTGTCGCGGATCACTTTTCCCGCGGGCAACGGGGCCTCCGCCGCAGCCGTCTTAGCGACGGATACGCCCGGCGCCATCCGCGTCGGCGCACACCCCCGGCCGACGGAAGTACCGCCATGATCCGACCGCGCACCCCGCGCGCCCCACGACGACCCGCGGGGCAGGCGGCCCGCCGTGCGCGGCGACCGTGCACTCCCGTATCAGCCGAATATCCCCTTTCCATGCTTAATGTGACGGAATGAGCACCGTGCAGGACCAGGATCAACTCACGGGGTGGCTGCGCTTCCGGCGCCGCGTCCCCAACGGCTTCGCCATCGCCTTCGGTGTGCTGGGCCTCTTCTGCGCCGTCACGGCGCTCTTCGGACCGCTGCGGCGCGGGCTCCACCCGGCGATCTACTGGCTGGACACCCTTACCATCCCGGTGGCACCGAACTTCGCGTACGCCGTCTTCCTGTTCCTGCTCGGCGCGGCGATGGCCGCCCGTAAACGGGTGGCGCTGTGGTTCGTCGTCGCCTACATGCTGCTGGTCGCCCTCGCCGACGCGCTGTTCCTCTCCGCCGGGTACTGGGAGTTCGCCGTCTCGCTGGCGGTGTGCACCGCCATCCTCGTCCTGCTCGTCGTCTCGCACCGCGAGTTCTACGCCATCACCCGGCGCGGCGCCTTCGCCCGCGCCGCGGGCGTGCTGGTGGCCGGGCTGGTGGCCGCGGTGCTGCTCGGCTGGGGCCTGGTGACGCTGTTCCCCGGCTCGCTGGAGCACGGCGCCGGCAACCGGCTGCTGTGGGCGGCCAACCGCGTCTGCGGCGGGCTGGTCGGCGGTCGGCTCGTCGAGGGCCACCCGCCGCACTGGATCATCTTCCTGCTCGGTCTCTTCGGCGCGCTCGCGCTGCTCAACGCCGCCGCCACACTCTTCCGCTCACAGCGTCTGGAGGCGGCGCTCCACGGCGACGAGGAGCCCCGTATCCGGGCGCTGCTGGCCCGCTACGGCGGCGACGACTCGCTGGGCTACTTCGCCACCCGCCGCGACAAGGCCGTCGTCTTCTCCCCCAGCGGCAAGGCGGCCGTCACCTACCGCGTCGAGGCGGGCGTCTGCCTGGCCAGCGGTGACCCGGTCGGCGACCGCGAGGCGTGGACCCAGGCCATCGAGGCGTGGCTGGAGGTCGCCGGACGCTACGGCTGGCAGCCGGCCGTGATGGGCGCCAGCGAGGAGGGCGCGAAGGCGTTCGCCCGCTGCGGTCTGGGCGCCCTGCAACTCGGCGACGAGGCGATCCTGCACGTCAAGGACTTCGAGCTGGACGGCCGCGACATGCGGGTCACCCGGCAGGCCGTCAACCGCGTCCAGCGCACCGGCGCCACCTGCCGGATAAGGCGTCATTCGGCGCTCACCGACGCCGAGATGCGCGAGGTCATCGACCGCGCCGACGCCTGGCGCGACACCGAGACCGAGCGCGGCTTCTCGATGGCGCTGGACCGCCTCGGCGACCCCGAGGACGGCGACTGCCTGCTGGCCGAGGCGTTCGACGGCGACGGCCGGATGATCGCGCTGCTGTCGTTCGTGCCCTGGGGCGACGACGGCATCTCGCTGGACGTGATGCGGCGCGACCGCAGCGCGCCCAACGGCGTCATGGAGTTCATGGTCGCGCAGCTCTGCGCCCAGGCCGGGCAGTTCGGGGTGCACCGCATCTCGCTGAACTTCGCGGTGTTCCGCTCCGCCTTCGAGGAAGGCGCGCGGATCGGCGCCGGTCCGGTGCTGAAGTTCTGGCGCCGGCTGCTGCTCTTCTTCTCCAAGTGGTGGCAGCTGGAGGCGCTCTACCGCTCCAACGCGAAGTACGCCCCCGAGTGGTACCCGCGGTTCCTCTGCTACGCCGACACCGGTGCGCTGGCCCGGATCGGCCTCGCCTCCGGCATCGCCGAGGGCTTCGTCGCCGTACCCAGCCTCGGCAAGCTGTGGGGCAAGGGCCACAAGAAGAAGCTGCAGGCCCCGGCGAGCACCGCCGGACTGCCCTCGCTGGAGGAGCTGGGCCTGGTCAGCGAGGCGCCGACCGCCGAGGAGCAGCGGGAACGGGAGCTGGCCGCGCTGCCGGAGCAGGTGCGCACCCGCCATCTGAAGCTGGAGCGGCTGCGCGCCGAGGGCACCGACCCGTACCCGGTCGGGGTGCGGCGTACGCACACGCTCGGCGAGGTCCGCACCGCACACCCGGAGCTGGAGGCCGGGGCGCACACCGGGGAGACGGTGCGGATCGCCGGCCGGGTGCTGCTCACCCGCGACCACGGCGGTGTGCTCTTCGCCGTGCTGCGGGACTGGTCCGGTGACCTCCAGATCGCGCTGACCCGCGACACCACCGGCAAGGAGCTGCTGGAGCGCTTCGGCTCCGACATCGACCTCGGCGACCACATCGAGGCGGAGGGCGAGGTCGGCGCCAGTGACCGCGGTGAGCTGACCGTCTTCGTCACCGAATGGCGACTGACCGCGAAGTGCCTGCGGCCGCTGCCCGACAAGCGCCGCGGTCTGACCGACCCGGAGGCGAAGGTCCGCCACCGCTATGTCGACCTGGTGGTCTCGCAGGACGCCCGGGAGACCGTACGGGCCCGCAGCACGGCGGTGCAGGCGCTGCGGCAGGGGCTGATCGACCGGGGTTACCTGGAGGTCGAGACGCCGATGCTCCAGCAGATCCACGGCGGCGCCAACGCCCGCCCGTTCCACACCCACATCAACGCCTACAACCTCGACCTGTACCTCCGTATCGCGCCCGAGCTGTACCTCAAGCGGCTGTGCGTGGGCGGTATGGAGAAGGTCTTCGAGATGGGACGGACCTTCCGCAACGAGGGCATCTCGTACAAGCACAACCCCGAGTTCACGATGTTGGAGGCGTACCAGGCGTTCGCCGACTACGACGTGATGCTCGATCTGACCCGGGAGCTGATCCAGGGCGCCGCGGTCGCCGCGTTCGGCACCGCGACCGCCCGTAAGGCGGATGCGAACGGGCGGCTGGTCGAGCACGACATCTCCGGGGCGTGGCCGGTCAAGACCGTCTACGGCGCGATCTCCGAGGCGCTGGGCGAGGAGGTCGACGCGGACACCGACGCACGGGTGCTGCGGCGGCTGTGCGACGCGTCGTCGGTGCCGGTGAAGCCGGAGATGAGCCGCGGCGACGTCGTGCTGGAGATGTACGAGCGGCTGGTCGAGGAGCGCACGACGCTGCCGACGTTCTACAAGGACTTCCCGACGGAGGTCTCGCCGCTGACCCGGCAGCACCGCAAGGACCCGCGGCTGGCCGAGCGCTGGGACCTCGTCGCGTTCGGCACGGAGCTGGGCACCGCCTACTCCGAGCTGACCGACCCGGTCGAGCAGCGGCGGCGGCTGACCGCCCAGTCGCTGCTGGCGGCGGGTGGTGACGTGGAGGCGATGGAGCTGGACGAGGACTTCCTCCAGGCGCTGGAGTACGCGATGCCGCCCACCGGCGGTCTGGGCATCGGCGTGGACCGGCTGGTCATGTTCCTCACCGGTCTGTCGATCCGCGAGACGCTGCCGTTCCCGCTGGTCCGGCGCCGCTGAGCGGTCCGCCTCCGTATGCCGCGCGCCTCTCCTCCGGAGGGGCGCGCGGCGCGTTTCCGGCCTCCGTACGGGAACCACGGCACCGGATGGGGCGTTGGCCGCACATGACGACTCATGTGGTGCACCGCAACGGCCGGGACGCGACGGCCGGGGAGCTGGCGGCGGTCGCGTTCGGCAGCCCCTCCCATTTCACCGCCATGCAGGTACGCGGCGGTCTGATCCGCGGACTCGACCTCCATCTGGCGCGGCTGCGCAACGCCTCGCGGGAACTGTTCGGGAAGGCCACCCCGGACGACGAGATCCGCGCCCACCTGCGGGCGGCGCTGGCGGTGAGCCCCGCCGATGTGTCGCTGCGGGTGCTGGTCCATGCGCCGGGCGATCCGTTCGCGGCCGGTGCGGGTGAGCCCGAGGTGTTGATCCGTACGGCGTCCGCCGGGCTCCCGCCGTCGGGTCCGCTGGCGTTGGCGGCGGTGGTGCACGAGCGGTTCCAGCCGGCCGTCAAGCATGTCGGGGAGCCCGCGAAGCGGTTCTTCCTGCGGCAGGCGGTGGCGGAAGGCTTCGACGACGCGGCCTTCGTCGACCGGGAGGGGCGGCTGAGCGAGGGCACGGTCTGGAACCTCGCCTTCTGGGACGGTACGGCGGTGGTGTGGCCGGTCGCCGAGGTACTGGACGGCGTCATGCAGGGCATCGTCAAGCGGCAGTTGGGGAAGCTCGGTGTGCCCCAGCGCGACGCCGAGGTCCGGGCCGGCGGCCTCGCCGGGTGGGCCCGCGGGGCGGTGGTCCTCAACTCCCGGGCCCCCGCCGTCGCCGTCCACCGCATCGGCGGCGAAGTCCTGCCCGAGGCCCCGGACTTCGTGGCACTGCTGCACCGTGCGCACGAGGCGGAGCCGCCGGTGGCGCCGTGAGAGCTGCGGCGCCACCGGCGCCGAGCTGCGGTGACGACGGTATGCGGGGCCGGGTCCGGGGGTAGCCGGGCCCGCCGTCCGGGCCGTCGTCGAACGGCTGCGGGCCTTCGGCGGGCGGGCGTTGTCAGACCCCTCGGTTACGTTGCCCGCATGACGGAATTCGTGATGGTGGCGGGGGCCTGGCTCGGGGCCTGGGTGTGGGGCGATGTGGCACGGCTGCTGGGCGCGGCGGGGCACGGTGCCCATCCGCTGACGTTGAGCGGCGTCGCGGAGAAGGGGGGCGTCCCGGCCGGGCAGCAGACCCATGTGCAGGACATCGTCGACGAGATCACCCGGCGGGATCTGCACGACGTGGTGCTGGTCGGGCACAGCTACTCGGGCATACCGGTGGGTCAGGCGGCCGAGCGGATCGGTGGGCGGCTGTCCCGGGTGGTCTTCGTCGACTCCGAGGTGCCGGTCGACGGCGAGTCGTTCGTCTCCGGCTGGTGGGAGGGGCCGGAGCGGCTGGCCTCGGTGCTCGCCGCGAACGACGGCTGGTGGGCGCCGCCGACCGCCGCGGACCTTGCCGGCCAGGGGCTCTCCGATGCGCAGATCGCACGCCTTGTGGCGGGCGCCACGCCGCATCCGGGCGCCTCGTTGTCCGAGCCCGCGCAGCTGACGCGCCCGCTCGGCGCCCTGCCGGCCACCTACGTCAAGTGCCTGCTCGACGGCCCGGAGCCGGACACCACGGTGGCCGATCTGCTGACGCACGACACCTGGCGCCGCGTCGATCTCGACACGGGGCACTGGCCGATGGTCTCCCGGCCGGAGGAGCTGACCGGCATATTGATCGCCGCGGCGGAGGGCCGGGGGTAGCGGACCGGGCCCGGCGGTCTCACGCCGCTTCGGGCCCCTCCCCCGGTGCGGTGGCCCGCTCCGTCTCCGCCAGGTCGGACCACCGCACCGTCCGGTCGCACCAGCGCTCCAGGAGCGTGCGGTCGTGGCCGACGGCGAGAAGACCGGCTCCGGTACGGGCGCGGTACGCCTCGACGACGGCAACCAGTGCCGCGGTGGTGGACGCATCCAGCATCGCGGTCATCTCGTCGCAGATCAGCCAGCGCGGCTCCAGCACCAGCGCGCGGGCGAGGCAGGCGCGTTGCAGCTGCCCGTCGCTGACCTCGTGCGGGCGGCGGGTGAGGAGATCGGCGGTGAGGCCGACGGCGGGGGCCAGCTCTGCGACGGCGGCGGGCGCCTCCGTGCGGCGGCCGGTGGCGCGCAGCGGTTCGGCGATGAGGTCGGCGAGCCGCAGCCGGGGGTCGGCGGAGAGCCGGGGCTGCTGGAAGACGACACCGAAGGAGGTGCGCAGGGCGCGGGGCGCGCGGTGGCGCCAGCCCGGGGCCGCCACGCCGTCCACGGTCACCGTCCCGGCGTCCGGCCGGTGGAGCAGCGCCGCGACCCGTGCCAGGGTCGACTTGCCGCAGCCGCTCGGGCCGAGCAGCCCGACCGACTCGCCGGCCGCGACGGTCAGGGAGACACCGGACACGACCGGGCGCCGCCGCTCGTATCCGGCGGTGATCTCACGCAGTTCGAGCACGGCGGTCACCCTTCTCCTCGGACTTCTCCTCGGACTTCTCGGGGGCGTCGGCCGGGGGCGGGCCGGGGTGCGGATGGTGGCAGGCGACGCCGCCGGACGGTTCCGGGCGGACGGCGCACCGGGCATCCGCGCGGGCGCAGCGGGCGGCGAAGGCGCAGCCGTCCGGGAGGGCGCCCAGCTCGGGTGGCAGCCCGGGTATGGGGGCGAAGGCGCGGCCGGGCAGCGCGTCCAGCAGGCCGCGGGCGTAGGGGTGGCGGGGGCCGGGGGCGCCGAAGAAGGTGGCGGCGTCGGCGTGTTCGACGATCCGTCCCGCGTACATGACGGCGACGTGGTCGGCGATCCGCTCGGCGGCCGCCAGATCGTGGGTGATCATCAGCAGCGCCCGGCCGTCGTCGGCGTGGGCCCGGAGCGCGTCGACGGTGCGGTCGACGAGGTCCCGGTCGAGGCCGGTGGTGGGTTCGTCGGCGAGCAGCAGCCGGGCGTCGCCGACCAGGGCGAGGGCGCTCGCCGCGCGCTGCGCGAGACCGCCGGAGAGCTGGTGCGGGTAGCGGTCCAGGTGGTCGAGGGGGAACGCGGCGCGCGCCGCGGCCTGCTCCGCCGCCGCGCGCAGTGCCTCCCGCGCCGCGCGCCGCCCGGGCCGCCGTCCGGCGGACGCGCCGCTCACCGCTCCTGCCGGCTCCGGTCCGGCCCGCCCGGCGCCCAGTTCCCGCACCGTCTCCTCCAGTTGGGCGCGGATGGTGCGGACGGGTGTGAGGTGGGCGGCGGGGCTCTGCGGGACGAGGCCGATGCGGCGGCCGCGGACGGTGCGGGCCAGCTGCTGTTCGTCGGCGGTGAGCAGTTCCACGGCGGGTGCGCCGTCGGCGGCGGTCAGGTGGGCCGCGCCGGATGTCTCGGCGTTGCCCGGCAGCAGACCGAGCAGCGCGGAGGCGAGGACCGACTTGCCGCAGCCGCTCTCGCCGACCAGGGCGAGGCAGCTGCCCGGCGCCAGGTCGAAGGAGGCGCCGGAGACGGCGTGGACGTGGTGGCCGCCGCGCATCCGGAAGCGGACCGACAGATCGCGCACCGAGAGAACGGGGGCGGGTGGTGCGGCGGTGCGGGACGCGGTCACAGCATCAGCTCCGATCGGCGGCGGGGGTTGATCCGCTCCCGCCAGGCGCCGGCCAGCCCGGCGAGGGCGAGGGTCGGCACGATGAGGAAGAGACCGGGGAAGAGCGTCGGCCACCAGGCGCCCGCCAGCAGCGAGCCACGGGCGGCGTTGACCATGATGCCGAGGCTCGCCTCGTGCGCCGGCAGGCCCAGCCCCAGGAAGGAGAGTGCGGACTCGTGCCAGATGGCGTGCGGCACCATCAGCACGGCGGCGAGTCCGGCCTGCGGCAGCACGCCGGGCAGCAGATGCCGCACGGCCACCCGCCACCGGGAGGCGCCGCCGGAGATCGCCGCGTCGATATGGGGGCGGGAGCGCAGCGAGAGCACCTCGGCGCGGACGATCCGGGCCGTGGACAGCCAGTGGGTCAGCGCCACGGAGAGGATCACCGGCCAGACGCCGGGCCGGAACATCGCCACGATGAAGATGCCCAGCAGCAGATGGGGCACGGACGAGAAGAGGTCGACGAGCCGCATCACGGCGCGGTCCGCCCAGCCGCCGAGCGCCCCGGCGAGCGCGCCGACGGCGGTGCCCAGTCCGACGGCGACCAGCGCGGCGACGACACCCACCAGCAGCGAGACCCGCAGGCCGTAGACGCAGCGCAGCAGCAGATCGCGGCCGACCTCGTCGGTGCCGAAGGGGTGGGCCAGGGAGGGGGCGTGGAGCTTCCGGGCCAGGTCGACGGACTGGTTGTCCAGCGGGAACAGCAGCGGGACGACGAGGACGGCGAGGACCACGGCGGCGACGAGGACGGCGCTGGCCCACACCCGCACGGTGCGGGTGCGCCGCCGGCGGCCGGTGCCGGGGCGGCGGTGCCAGGTCACGGCCGGTGCGGCCGCCGCGGCGGCGCCGGGTCCGGGTTCCGCACCCGGTCCGGGGGCGGTGGTGTGCACATCAGCCATCGAAGCCCACCCTCGGATCGGCGAGACCGTACAGCAGGTCGGAGAGGAGATTGCCGGCGAGGACGGCGGCGGTGGCGAGGACGGTGAGGGCGGCGAGCAGCGGGAAGTCCACGGCGGTCGCCGCCTCGACGGTGGCGGCGGCGATGCCCGGCCAGCTGAAGACCGTCTCGACCAGCAGCGCGCCGGTGATCAGTTCCGGCACCCGGGAGCCGATGAGCGTGAGGACCGGCAGCAGTCCGGAGCGGAGTGCGTGGTGCAGCAACACGGTGCGTTCCCGCAGGCCACGGGCGCGGGCGCCGCGTACCGGGTCCTCCTCCAGCGCGTCGCCGACGCCCTGCCGTACGTACAGCACGAACCACGGGAGCTGGGAGACGGCGAGGACCAGGGCGGGCAGCGTCACGTGGCGGGCGATCTGGCCGGGGGTGGCGAGGTCGGTGCCGGTGTCGGTGAGGCCGCCGGCCGGGAGGACGCCCAGCTTCAGGGCGAACAGCCAGACGGCGAGGAGGCCGAGCCAGAACGGCGGTGCGGCTTCCAGGGTGTAGGCGAGGGAGGTGACGGCGCGGTCGAGGAGTCCGCCGCGGCGGCGGGCGGCGGCCACACCGAGGGCGGTACCGACGACGACGGCGAGGACGAAGGCGAGCGCGCAGAGCAGGACCGACCAGCCCAGGCGTTCGCCGATGACCTGGGTGACGGGTGCGCGGAGCGTGGCGGAGTCGCCGAGGTCGCCGGTGAGCGCGGCGGTGAGCCAGTGCCACCAGCGGCCGATCAGCGGCTGGTCGACGCCGAGGTTGTGGCGCAGCTGATCGAGGTTGGCCTGTGAGGCGGTGAGCCCGGCGTCGCCCGCGTAGGCGCGGACCGGGTCGAAGGGCGACGCCGCGGCGACGGCGAAGACTCCGAAGGTGACGGCGAGGAGGACCGGCACGGCGAGCAGCGCCCGCCGGCCGGTCATCCGTGCCATCGCCGCCCAGGGCAGGAAGGTGCGGTGCCTCACGTGGCGGGCTGCCAGTCCTCGACGTTCCACCAGGGGCCGGAGGCCAGGCCGTGGTCGTGCGGTTCGGTCTGGGTGGTCAGGCCCTTCCAGCGGTCGGCGATCACATAGACGTGGTCGACGTGGGTGAGGAAGGTGTAGGCGGGGTTGTCGACGAGGCGGCGCTGGACGGCGTCGTAGGCGGCCTTGCGGGCGGACTGGTCGTCGGTGCGGCGGGCCTCGGTGAGCTTGGCGTCGACGGTCTTGTCGGCGTAGCGCGACATGTTGTTGAAGCCGTCCCCGGCGAGCGAGGAGTGCAGCAGCAGGTACTGGTCGAAGTCGGGGTCGGCGGGGCTGCCGCCGCCGGCGAGGACCGCGTCCTTGGCCATCCGCGGCTCGATCGCCTCCCAGGTGCCGGATTCGACCTTGGCCTCGATACCGGCCTTCTTGGCGTCGGAGGCGAAGGCGAGGGCGTGTTCCTGGCGGAGCTTGTCGCCGGAGAGGTACCAGAGGGTGAAGGAGGCGCGCTGGTGGCCCTTGGTGCGGATGCCGTCCGGGCCCTTCTTCCAGCCCGCGTCGTCGAGGATGCGCTCGGCCTTCTTCAGGTCGTGCGGGCGCTCGGTGCCCTTCGCGAACCAGGGGCTGTCGGTGGGCACCGGTCCGTAGGCGGGCTTCCCGGCGCCGTTGAGGATGCCCTTGACCATGGCCTCACGGTCGACGGCGAGGTCGAGGGCGCGGCGGACGGCCTTGGCGCCGGTGACCGGGTTGCCGCTGGGGAGCGTGACGTTGCGGTAGTCGAAGGTGGTGGCGGTGACGGTGGTGCGGTGCTTGTCGCCCTTGAAGGTGGCGGCGAGCTCCGGCGGCAGGATGGCGCCGTCGAGGTCGCCGGAGCGCAGCCGGGTGGCGCGGATGTCGTCGTCCTTGATGATCGCCATGGTGAAGTTCTTCACCTTCGGCGCACCGCCCCAGTAGTGCGGGTTGGCCTTGAAGGTGAGTTTCTCGCCCTTGGACCAGTGGGTGAGGACGTAGGGGCCGGTGCCTATCGGCTTGGTGGTGAACGAGCCGTGGTTGATGTCCTGCTTGCCCGCGATGTGCTGCGGGGCGATGGGCAGGACGGTGCGCTCGGCGAACGGCGCGTAGGGGTACTTGAGGTGGAAGACGACGGTGTGGTCGTCCTTCTTCTCGACACCCTTGAGGGCGTCCAGCTCCGCCTTGGAGGCGTTGTTGGTCTTGGTGTCGAGGATGGTGGAGTAGGTGAAGACGACGTCGTCGGCGCTGAAGGGCTTGCCGTCGCTGAAGGTCACGCCCCGGCGGAGGTCGAAGGTGTAGGTCCGGCCGCCGTCGGTGACCTTGGGCAGCGTGGTGGCGAGGGCGGGCTTGAGGTGCATCCCGGCGTCGTGGGTGAGCAGCCCGTCGAAGATCTTGGAGTTGCCGTCCTTGCCGTAGCCGAGGAGCGGGCTGAGCGTGTCCGGTTCGTACGCGATGCCGACCACCGCGGAGTCCGTACGTCCGGTGGCGGCCTTGCCGTCCTCCGGTGTGGAACAGGCCGTCGCGCTCAGCGCGAGGCCGGCCGCCAGCGTCACCGCGGCGGCTCCCCGTGGAAACCGGGCCGTCATCCTCATCTCCTCTGCATAGGGATCGCTATTGCATGGTCAACGCAATTAAAGCGTACGTAAAGGGGCGCCCGCGAAGCGGGTCGGTTCCGGTACCGGCCGGTTCCGGACGGCGGTCCGCCGCGGCCCCCGGACGCCCTGCGGCAGCCGTTCCGGTGCGCGGATCCCGGTGGCAGACTGCTGCCCCTACGGGACGGGGGCGACCGTGAGCGACGAACCGGACGGTGGGACGGGGCAGGGGCGGGGCGCGCGAGCCTGGCGGTGGGTCCGGACCGGCGGGCGGTTCGTCGCCGACACCGTCCACCCGGAGTCGGCCGGGCTGAGCCGCGGGAAGCGGCTGGCGACCTACGCCGTCGCGCTGCTGACCGCGGCGTTCCTGGTGGGGCTGGGGCTGGCGCGGTCCTACTTCACCGCCGGGACGGAGGCGCGGATCGGGGACGCCGCGCAGAGCGCCCTCGACGCGGAGAAGGGCTACCTCCACGCCGCGTTCCGCCCCCTCCCCCGCACCGCCTACGGACCGCCGTACTCCGCCTTCTCCCGGACACCGCTCACCCCGCGCCAGATCGACGGCGTCCACCGCGGCGAGTACGACGCCGACGTCCTGCGGGACGCCGTGGCGGCCACCGGGTTCAGCCTCGGCGCGCGGGACACCGCGCCGGGCAGCGGGCAGGTCTCCTACGTCGACCTGGTCAGCGACAGCAGCTCGATGATCACCGTCACCGGCATCGACGCGACACACATCCGCTGCCGGAAATCCGCGATGGTCGCCGAGATCCACACCCCCGCCCAGGGGGATTCACCGATCAAGGGACTGGCGTACGAGCTGGCGCAACCCGCCGGCGCGCCGAACGGGTTCATCACCGACGCCGAGGATCCGCACTGGGGCGAGCCGTACTTCGCCCACCACACCATTCCGCTCGGCGGCGCGGCTCCCCCGCAGACCTTGAGCGTGCTGGGCGTCGCCCCGCCCGGTACGTACTGCACCTGGGACCTGGCGGCGCAGTTCACCACCGACGACGGCACGGTGCACCACACCCGGCTCAACACCGCGCCGCTGGTCACCGAGGGCGGGCCGGACAACGGTCCCGGCACCCAGCACGTCCAGGTGGATCTCGTCACGCAGATCCGGTGGCGGTGCGAGCACGGGCTGCGGCGGCCGGAGGAGTGCGGCGGGGTGTTCCGCGTCCGGCCGCAGGGCGTGGCCCGCTCCGTTCGCCGCACCGTCCCGCGGGCCGAACGCCCCCAGGGAGGGGCTTCACATGGCCTTGAGCGGCGGATCACGGCCGGGTGATGCGCCGTCATGGACTGCCGGGGCGCCCAGCCGCTCGGCGGCACGCTCCCACGGAGGAGGGCATGCCCCGAAGCCGTAGGTGCCCCGACGGGGTGCCGACAGCTTCGGTGCGCCACCTGCTCGCCGTGGTGGCGGCCTGCTGCTCTTCGTGTTCGCGGAGCACCCGCGGCGCACCCCCGGGGGGCAGGGTGCCGATGACCGGCCACTTTCCCGCCGCACCGCGCCGTTGGTGGCACGCGCGGCCCATGGCCCGCAGTGTGCGCGACCTGCGCTTGGCGCTCTCCCTCATGGAAGGGCCCGACGGCAGCGCCCCCTACGCCGTGGCGCTGCCCGCCGCAGGCCACACCCGCGGTGGGGGCCGGCTGCGCACCGGCTGGACCACCTCGGCGTTCGGCCCGGTCGGTCAGCAGGTCGCCGCTACGGTGGCCGCGGCAGCCACGGCGCTGGCCGAGTTCGGGCACGACGTCCGGGATCCGCCACTCAAGGCCGTGTGAAGACACTCCCTGGAGCGCACGGGAGATCGCGACCGGGCGAGAGGATGAAGGGATGAAGGGCGTGGCGGACGTGGCGCACGAGCGGGACGGGCAGGGCGGGGCACCGACGCGCAGGCGGGTCCTGTGGAGCATGTCCGCCGCCGGGGCGCTGCTGGCCGCCGGATGTGCCACGCGCGGTGACGGCGCGGCGGGGAACGGCGGCACGGGCTCCGCGTCCTCGGCCCCCGGTCACGCCCCCTCCGGGGTCCTCGCCGCGAACTTCAACGAGGATCCGCGCGGCACCACTCCCGAGCGGCTGAGGGACGTCCGGGCCGGCTGGGTCCGCGGTTTCGTGCCGATGCCCGAGGTCGAGGACGGTCATGCCGACCGGCAGCGGGGCATCGCCGCCCTGCTGGCCGCGAGCCACGCCGGGCGGGGCACGGTGCTGTCGTTGAAGTTCCCCTTCACCGGGCGTCCGCTGCCCGCCCCCGGCAGCGCCGCCATGGACACCGAGCTGAACCGCGTCGACCAGGTCCTCGACGCGACGCTCGGCACGGTGGACATCCTCGGCATCGGCAACGAACCGTTCCTCGAAACCCGCGCCGACGACCAGCGCCGCGGCCGCTTCAACGCCTTCTACGAGGCGCTCGCGCGGCACATCGTCGAGCGGCGCGAACAGCGCTTCCCCGACGGCTGCCGCACCCGCCTCTACATGGGCGCCCTCAACCATCTGGAGGACCCGGCCACCCACGACGCCGCGCATGCCCGCTGGCTGGCCTTCGTCCACGACACCCACGAGATCGAGGGCGTCGACCTCCACCCCCATGTCGCCGCGTTCGAGGACACCGAGGCGTACCTGACGTACGTCCTGCCCCGGATACGCCCCGACCAGCGCTTCCTGGCCACCGAGTTCTCCCTGGTGCGGCTCTGGAAGCAGCATTTGAAGGACCGGGTGCCCGCCTCGTTCGCCCGCAGCCGCGGCGTTCCGGCGGGCACCCCCGTCTGGCAGGCGCTCCGGGACGCCGCCGCGCACCCGCTCCCGCGGGCGGACTGGGAGCGTCTGCTGCTCGACAGCCCGTGGTTCGGCTCCCACCGGCACTTCCTGACGCGCCAGGTGCAGCGGTTCCGCGCCACCGGTCGCCTCGCGGTCGCCGCGTACGGCCTCGCGCAGGGGCCCGCGATGGTCCACGACATCGGGCCGGCGTCCACGCCGTGGCTGCTGAACAGCGTCTACTCCAACCTCACCGTCCGGCCCTCCGCCGACGGTACGCCCGCCCCCAGCCCGGTCTGGTACGACGAGTTCCGGGCGCTCCAGCGGGCGGAGGACCGTCTTCCGGTGCGTACCGGGACGGTCCCGGTCTGACCGCGCCCGTACCGTCCTCCCCATGCCCGGGGCGGCACATGGTCAGGAATCCGTAATGCCGCCCACATCGGACGCAACCCGCGGCGTGCCCCGGCCCTCTGGAGGGGTGCGGGACACGCCACCCACGGGCCGCTCCCGTTCGACCGTCACACCACGAGTGCACGACGAGATGCTCCGTGGCCGCCGTCCGGAGGAGGCGCCACGGGAAGGGAAGCCCATGATCAGGACGACGAAGACCGGGACACCGACGACGTACACACCGAGCCGGCGGCAGGTGGCCGTGACCGCCGCGCTGGGACTGGCCTCGCTGGCGCTCACCGCCGTGCCCGCGTACGCCAAAGGCACCGTGGAGGTGACGGCGCCCCGCACCGCGGCCGTCGGCAAGACCTTCACGGTCTCCGCGCACGGGGATGACGACGCCGCCTCCTACCTGCGGGTGTGCCTGCAGGAACGCGGCCGCGGGCAGACCTGGCACCAGGTGGCCTGCGGCGCCGTCGTCGACCGGGGCGGCCCGGAGGCACGGGCCGTGGCGCACCCGAAGAGCGCGCGGCGCGGCCCGGTGGAGTTCCGTGCGGTGGCGTACGGGCTGACCGGACCGCACGACCGGCACCCCAAGCCCTGGCGGACCTCCGCCGTCGCGACGGTGCGGGTCCGCTGAGGCCCCGGGGCCCCGGCCCGTACGGATCCGGGGCCCCGGCGCCGACCGCCGTCGCGGCAGGGCCGTTTCAGGAGCCCGCGGTCGTCAGGGTGAGCTGCCACTTCGTCAGCGCCTCCTCGACCGGCTGGAAGACCGTCATGGTGTCGCCGCCGGTGCTGCAGGTCGCGGTCCCGCCGCCGGAGTGGATGCCGACCGCCTTCGGGTCGCCGGGCTGGGTGACGTACGAGCCGCCGGAGTCGCCCGCGGCGGAGCAGGCGTCGGTGAAGGACAGGCCGTCGACGATCACACCGCCGTCGTAGTCCACGGTCTGGTCGACGGCGGTGATCTCCCCGCAGTGCCAGCCGCTCGCCTCGCCCGAGCGGCACACGGAGGTGCCGACGATGCCCTCCTGCGCTCCGGTGACCGCGACCGGGGCGCCTCGCTGACCGGCCACGTCGGGGCTCAGCTTCCAGGTCGGCTGATCCACGTCGACGAGCCCGAAGTCGCCCTCGCGGTCGTCGACGCTGTGGGTGCCGCCGCGGTTGGAGGTGCCCATCCGGCTGCCGTCCTTGCCGTACGCGGGCTGGTCCGCGGTCTCGGTGCAGTGACCCGCCGTCAGGAAGCCCCGGCGGCCGCCGCCGGTCACCGAGAAGCCGATGGAGCAGATGCCCTCCTCGCCCGGCGTCCACTTCTCACCGCCGACGACGGTGCCGCCCTGCCGGCGCGGCGCGTCGGCGGCACGGACGACGTGCACCGCGATGCCGGTGGGGGCGCCGAGCTGCTGGGCCTCCTCGACGAAGGAGTCGGTGGCGGCGGTCCTGGCGCGGGTGTCGACCCGGACGGTGAGGGCGTTGGCGCGCTCGTCGACGCCCCAACCGGTCACGCCCGGCACGCCCTTGCCCGCCTTGGCGTCGATCTGCTCCAGCAACCCGGTGAGCTGGGCGCGGCTGTGCGTGACACGCTGCGCGACGGCCCCGGCGTCCTTCACCAGCCGCGCGTCCGCGTCCCCGGTCACCGCGACGACGAGCTTGCCGCTCCTCTTGTCGAACCACATTCCGGCGGCGCGTCCGGCCAGCGCCTGGCGCACCGCCTTCGCCGCGCGCGCCGCCTCCGTCTCCTGCGCGAGCCGGGCCCGCGCCCCCTCCGGTGTGAGGCCCAGGTCGCGCCGCATCGCGTCGAGCATCGCGCGGTTGGTGGGCTGCGGGCTCGGGTCGGGGGGCGGCGCGGCGTGCGCCGCGGCGAGCGGGGTGACGGCGGCCAGGACGACGGCGGCGGCCGCGCCCCGGACGGCGGCGGTGCGGTGGCGACGGTGCATGGAGCTCTCCTCGCGGGTCGGATACGTCGGCCCGTCGAGCCTCCGCGACCGCGCGGCCGTCGGCGCGGGCGCGATCGGCGCGGGATGATGCCCCGATGACGTCCGACACGCGGAACTCCGGCCCCGGACCGTACGGCCCCGACCCGTTCGGCGGGCTGCCCGCGGCCCTGCGCGACATCGCCTACTCGGCGGCCCGCCATCCGGGAGCGATGTCACCTGATGGGCCGTCACCGGAAGGGAACGGCGCCCCCGGTCCACCTGTGGGCGCCAACTGCCAGCTCTACGCGTACGCGGTGCTGTACCACCACGGCCTGGTCGCACCGCCGCTGCGCTCGTCGGAGCTGTGGGCGGACACCGTCGCCACCCGTCGCGTCACGGTGGCCCGCCCGCTGGATCTGGTGCTCTTCGACGGCGGGCCGGTGGCCGGGCGCCCGGAGGGGTACGGCGCGCACGTCGGGGTGCATCTGGGCCCGGACCGGGTGCTGCACCTGTGCAAGGAGGTCGGCCGCCCGGCGGTGTGGTGTTACGCGGAGTTCGCGGCCCGGGCGCGGTATGCGCGGAGGCTGGGGTTCAAGCGGGTGGTGCGGACGGGCGCGGGGCCGCAGTCCGGAGAGCGGACGGGCTGACGCCGGGCGGCGGCGGGCCTCCGGCCGGCGGCCGCTGCGGGGCGGACCGTCCGGTCACCCGCCGGGCGCGGGCGGCGTCGGGTTCCCCCCCGGCCGCCGCCCGCGGTGTCCCGGCGTCAGAACCCGCCGCCGAAGCCGTCCCCGCCACCGCCGCCGAAGCCCCCGCCGTCGCCGAAACCGCCGTCCCCGAAGCCGCCGCTGAAGTCGCCGGGGTCGAAGTCGGAGCCGGAGAACTCGCCGCCTTCGGTGCCGCCGAGGTCCGCGCCGTAGGCGTGCGGGGCCGTCATCAGATTGCCGAGCACGGTGCCCACCAGCAGTGCGGGCAGCAGCCCGCCGCCGAAGTAGCCGCCGGCCCAGGGCGCGTAGGCGGGGCCCGCGTCCCAGTAGGGGCGGTCGCCCTCCGCGGTGCGGACCGTGCGGGCCA
Source organism: Streptomyces sp. NPDC014733 (assembly GCF_043083385.1). Classification (NCBI taxonomy): domain Bacteria; kingdom Bacillati; phylum Actinomycetota; class Actinomycetes; order Kitasatosporales; family Streptomycetaceae; genus Streptomyces; species Streptomyces sp. NPDC014733. The sequence goes on from NZ_JBIBYO010000004.1 coordinate 472,500, forward strand.
GCGGCTCGCGGCCGTCGTCGAGGCGCGCCTTGTCGGCGGCACAGACCGGGACGGTGCGCGCGGCGCCGCCCGCCGGGGCCCACTCCACATCGACCACGGACGGTCCGTGCCGCGGGTCGAAGAAGCACGGCAGGCGCCGCTCGGGCAGCGGGGCTCCGGCGCGGCGGGCGGCCAGCGTCGCGAGCGAGAACCGTCCGTCCTCCAGCGCCTCGGTCACCGCCCGCACATCGTCCGGCCGCTCGGCCGACGCCATCGCGGTCTTGGCGGTCTCGTACGCGTCGAGCGCGCGGCTGTAGTCGTCGCGCATCGCGTCGTCGGCGCCGGGCTCACCGGGGCGGAAGTCCAGCCGGTCCAGCTCCTCACCGAACGCGGTGATGTCCTCGTCGACGACGACCCGCAGGTCCTCCAGGGCGGCCCGCTCCTGCTCGGCGCGGCGGCGGCGGTTGCGGCGGGTGAGGGCGTAGGCGCCGCCACCGCCGACGACGGCCAGCACGCCCAGTCCGACGAGGGTGCCGGTGCCCGGGCCCCCACCGCCGTCGCCCTCCCAGGCGGCCGGGGCGTGGCCGTTCGCCTGCTGGATCGCGGTGTCGACGAAGCTGTTCAGCCGCTCGTCGACGGACGGGTACCCGGAGCGCTTCACCGCGCCGACGAGGTTCTGCACCGAACCGCGGGACATCACCCGGGTGTCGGCGCCGGCGTTGAAGCCGTCGCCCAGTTCCACGGCGTAGACGCCGCTGATGCCGGTCTTGGTGCGCAGATCGCGCAGCAGGGTGTCGGGGCGGTACTCGGCGGTGCGGGGCAGCACCGCGACGAAGACCGGCTTACCGGAGTTCTCGATCTTCTTGGCGAGGGCGTCGGCCCGGTCGCGGGGCAGCTGGGAGGCGGCGCGCGGGTCGACGTACACCGGGCCCTTGCGGAGGGCCGCGGACGCCTCATCGAGCCCGCCCGCCGCCCGCGCGGTGGACGCCGGTGCCACGGCGGGCACCAGCAACGCGGCCAGCAGGGCCAGGAGGGGCAGGAGCAGCACACGGTGGCTGACGGTCTTCATGCCCACGACGCTACCCGAACGGCGTATTCAGGACATCAGCCGCGACGGCGGGAAGCGACACCGAGGCCCGGCGAGCCGGGGCGGGGAGCGGCCCGGTGTGTTCCTCCCCGCCCCGGGCGGTCACGGTGCGGGCAGGTCCACCAGCTCCGCCAGGGCCGCGCGGTGGCGGCCCGGGGCGCCGAGCGCGCTCTCGTCGCTCTTGGCCCGCTTCAGGAAAAGGTGCACCGGGTGCTCCCAGGTCATGCCGGTGCCGCCGTGCAGCTGAAGGCATTCCTCGGCGGCGCGCACCGCGACCGGCGCGCAGTACGCCTGGGCCACCGCGACGGCGACCGGTACGTCCGGGCTGCCGGTGGCCAGGGCGTCGGCGGCGTTGCGGGCCGCGGCGCGGGCGGAGGCGATATCGAGCCAGAGGGCGGCCATCCGGTGTTTGAGCGCCTGGAAGGAGCCGACCGGACGGCCGAACTGGTTGCGGGTGCTGGTGTGCGCGACGGCCGTGGTCAGGCACCATTCGGCGATCCCGAGCTGTTCCGACGCGAGGAGCCCGGCGCCCGCGGTGAGCGCCCCGCGCACCGCCGCGACGGCACGTTCGCCGGTGGCCAGCGGCGTCCCGGCGGCGCCGTCCAGGGTGAGCGTGGCGAGCGGGCGGGTCAGGTCGAGCGGGGTGAGCGGGGTGGTGACCACGCCCGCGGCGGGTACCTCGACCGCGTAGAGGGCCGGGCCGTCCGGGCCGTCGGCGGGGACGAGCAGCACCTCGGCGCAGGCGGCGTCGGCGACGGCGGTGACCGTGCCGCGGAGGGTGCCGTCCGCCTCCGCCCGGACCGTCGGCCGCGCGGACCGGAACGGCTGGTCGGGGGCGGTGGACAGGGGCACGGCGAGGATGCCGACGGCGCCCGCGGCCAGCCGGGTGAGCAGCGCGCCGACCGGCGGCTGACCGGCCTCGCAGCCCAGCAGCGCGGTGGCCGCGACGACGGCGCTGGTCAGATAGGGCACCCGGGCGACGGAGCGGCCGGTCTCCTCCAGGACGACGGCGGCCTCCCGGGCGCTCGCGCCCGCCCCGCCGAACTCCTCGGGGATCAGCAGTCCGGCGGCGCCGATGCCGTTCGCCAGCGCGTCCCACAGGCCGGTGTCGCAGGCGCGGCCCGCCTCCAGGTCGGCGAGGACGGTGGCGGGGTCGCTGCGGGAGGCGAGCAGGGCGCGGACGGCGGCGCGCAGATCGTCCTCGGTCTCGCCGTAGAGCAGGTCGGATGCGGGCGTGCCGGTGGTCATCGGGGGAGGTCCTTCCACGCGACGTCCTTGTCGGTCCGCGGCTCGGGCGGCAGTCCCAGGACGCGTTCGGCGACGATGTTGAGCAGCACCTCGGAGGTGCCTCCTTCGATGGAGTTCCCCTTGGCGCGCAGATAGCGGTAGCCGGCCTCGCGTCCGGTGAAGTCGACGGACTCGGGGCGGCGCAGCGTCCAGTCGTCGTACGTCAGACCGTCCTCGGCGAGGAATTCCAGGTCCCAGCCGCTGATCTGCTGGGCGAGGCGGGCGAAGGCGAGTTTCATGCCACTGCCCTCGGGGCCCGGGGCGCCCTTGGCGAGCTGCTGGCGCAGCCGTTCGCCGGTGAGCCGGGTGACCTCGGCCTCCACCCAGAGTGTCAGCAGCCGCTGGTGGAGGTCGTGGGTGCGCAGTTCGGGACGGGTGCGCCAGTCGGCGGCGGCGATGCCGATCATGCCGCCCTCGCGCGGGGTGGCGGCGCCGCCGATGGCGACCCGCTCGTTCATCAGGGTGGTGCGGGCCACCTCCCAGCCCTGTCCGACCTCGCCGATGCGGTGGCTGTCGGGGAGCGAGACGCCGGTGAGGAAGACCTCGTTGAACTCGGCCTCACCGGTGATCTGCCGCAGCGGCCGGACCTCCACGCCCGGGGCGGTCATGTCGCAGATGAAGTACGTCAGTCCCTGGTGCTTGGGGAGCGCGGGGTCGGTGCGGGCCACGAGGATGGCCCAGCGGGCGAGGTGGGCGCTGGACGTCCAGACCTTCTGGCCGTCGATCACCCAGCGGTCGCCGTCGCGGACGGCGCGGGTGGCGAGCGCCGCGAGGTCGGAGCCGGCGCCCGGTTCGCTGAACAGCTGGCACCAGACCTCCTCACCGGTCCACAGCGGCCGCAGATGGCGGCGCCGCTGCTCCTCGGTGCCGTGGCGCAGCAGGGTGGGCGCGGCCATGCCCAGGCCGATGGCGAGGCGGCCGGGGTTGTTGCCGGGGGCGCCCGCGGCGGCCAGTTCGGCGTCGACGACCGCCTGGAGAGCGCGCGGCGCGTCGAGCCCGCCGAGCCCTTCGGGGAAGTGGACCCAGGCCAGTCCGGCGTCGAAGCGGGCCCGCAGGAAGTCGAGGGGTGCGGTGGTGGCGGGCGGGTGCGCGGCCAGCAGCCGCGCGGTGCGGGCGCGCAGGTCGGCGGCGTCGGTCATCGGCCGTCCCCCGTCCCTGGGAGGACGACGAGGCGGCCGGTGGTGGTGCCGTCGGCGACGCGCTGGACGGCGTCGGCGGCGCCTTCGAGCGGTACGCGCTCGCCGATCAGCGGGGCGACGGAGCCCTTGGCGGCCAGCTCGGTGAGGGCTTCGTGGCAGGCGTCGACGGCGTCCGGGTCCTTGGTCTGGTAGAGGCCCCAGTGGAGGCCGAGGACCGCGTAGTTCTTCACCAGTGCGTGGTTGAGGGCGGCGGTGGGGATCGCGCCGCTGGCGAAGCCGACGACGACGATGCGCCCCTCGAAGGCGATGCACTTGACGGATTTGGTGTACGCGTCGCCGCCGACCGGGTCGTAGACGACATCGGCGCCGCGGCCGTCGGTGGCGTCCTTCACGGCGGCGACGATGTCGTCGGCGCGCCGGTCGAGGACGAGGTCGCAGCCCAGCTCACGGGCGACGCGGGCCTTGTCGGCGCCGCCGGTCACACCGATCACCCGGGCGCCCGCGGCCTTGCCGAGCTGGACGGCGGCGCTGCCGACGCCACCGGCCGCGGCGTGCACCAGCAGGGTCTCCCCCGGCTGGATCCGGGCCCGGCGGTGGAGGCCGAACCAGCCGGTCTGGTAGCCGATGTGGAGGGCGGCGGCCCCGGCGTCGTCCAGGGATCCGGGCGCCGGGCGCACGGCCGCGGCGTCCACGGCCACCCGCTCGGCGAACCCGCCGTCCGGCAGCGGCGGTTGGGCCAGCACCCGCTGCCCGACCGCACCGGACGCGCCCTCGCCCACGGCCAGCACCTCGCCGCAGATCTCCACGCCCGGGGTGAACGGCAGCGGCGGCCGGACCTGGTACTGACCGCGGCAGAGCAGTGCGTCCGGGAAGTTGACGTTCGCGGCCCGCACCCGCAGCAGCAGCTGCCCGGGGCCCGCCTGCGGCTCGGGCACCTCCTCCAGCCGCATCACCTCACGCGGTTCGCCGTTCGCGTGTACGCGCCATGCCTTCACCAGCTGCCTCCCGGGCCGTCGGTACGCGGACGGCGCGCGGACCGTGGGGGCTCCGGCGCGCCACGGGCATACTAAGCGGTCGGTATCCCGGAGGGAACCGCTTCCGGAAACCGTCCGGCGGGCATGCCGGGCGCCCCGCGCACCCGCCCGCGACCCGGCGCGGGCGGGTGCGCGGGGCCCGGCGGTTCACCGGACGTCAGTTCACCGCACGGGACGGTGGCGCACCGCGTGGCCCCGCAGCTCCGCCCAGCTCGCCGGGTCCTCGAAGCCGAGCGCCCACAGCCCGGTGCCGCGGATGCCGTACCGGTCCAGCACCTCCCTGTGCGCCGCGACGCCCCGCGCGTCCTGGTACCAGACCTCGTGGGTGTGGCCGTCGCGCCGGTAGGTGAAGTGCGGGGTGCCGGAGGCGGCGTCGAAGCGGTACGCGGCGCCCGTGCTGCGGCGCAGCGCCTCCGCCTCCTTCCAGGTCCGGTGGGTGGCGCGGCCGCCGGCGGTCCGGTCCCAGTCCCAGCCGTAGCCGGGGAAGGCGACCTCGATCTTGTGCCGGGGGACGGTGGCGGTGGCCCGGCGCAGGAACGTGTCGTACCACTGCCGGGAGGAGAGCGGCCCCGCCTCGCCACCGGACCAGTGCAGGTCGTAGCCCATGATGCGGAGCCGGTCGGCGGCCTTTCCCAACTGCCGGTAGTCGTACGCCGCGCCGGAGCCGCCGGTCTGCGGCAGGACGGTGACGACGCACTGCTTGCCGAGGGCGTGCAGCCGGGCGCAGAGGTCGGCGGTGAGCGCATTGTACCCGGTGGCGACGCGGGCGTGGTCGGCGGCGCTGCCGGTGAGCGCCATCGTCTCGTAGTCCAGGTCGATGCCGTCGTAGCCGTGGCCGCGCACGGTACGCACCAGCGCCTCGACGTGCGCGGTGCGCCGCCGCCGGTCGAGCATCAGCCCCGCCATGTCCTTCGCGCCGAGCGTCTCGGTGACGGTCGGCACCACCTTGATCCCGGCCCGCCGCAGCCCCCGGACGATGTCGCGGCGCCCGGCACCCGGGTGGGCGGTGACGGCACTGTCCCCGGTCGCCTCGTACCAGAACGGGCTGACGGTGTGCAGCTGGTCGGCGTGGCGCAGCGCATCGCGGTAGGCGGCGTCCACGTCGCCCCAGTAGGGCAGCCAGGCGGAGGCGGTACGGGCCGGATCGTGACGGGGTGTCGTGAGGGCGGCGGTGGGCGAGGCGGAGGCGAGCGGTCCGGCCAGGGCGGCCGCGACGAGCAGCAGGGCGGTTCCGGTACGGGCCAGGGGCGAGGAGCGACGATGCATGGTCCGAGCCATGCCCGATGCCGCCGGAGACGTCCCACACGGCTCCGCCGAACGGTGCCCGGCGGGACGGATGTACCGCCGTCCGGAGCAGACGGGCCGTCAGTTCTCCAGGAGCGCCTGGAGGCGGCGGGCCTGGCGTTCCGCGGTGTCCGGTGGGTTGCGGGGGCGCGCCGGATCGTCGGCGGCGAGCAGGAAGAGCCAGACCAGGGCGAGCAGGCGGCGGCAGTCGGCCAGCCGGGCGGTCTCCGCCGGGGTCAGGGCGCAGGCGCGCAGCAGTGCGGGGACGTCGAGGGGCTCCGCCACCCATCCGGCGACATGCTCGGTGATCTCCGCGATCTCCCAGGCACGGTCGCTGCGCCCGGACTCCTCGAAGTCGACGAGCCGCACCCGGTGTCCGTCCCCGAGGTAGTTGGCGGCGTTGCCGTCGCCCGGTCCGAAGCAGGGCGTGACGCCCGGCGCTACGGCACCGGGGTCCGGGGCGTCCCCGGTGACGCCGGGCGGGGCGGCCGCGAGCCAGGCACGGCCCGCGTCCAGTGCGCGGCGCACGACGGGCGAGCGCGGGCGGTCCGCCGGGGCGGCGTACCAGCGCCTCAGCCGCTCGGTCACCGCCCGTTGGTGACCGGGCCGCAGCGGCAGCGCGGCCAGCTCCCGGGGCGGGAGGGCGGTGTGCACGGTCCGGAGCGCCGCGGCCCAGGCGTGCAGCTCGGGCGCGCCCAGCGGGCGGCCGCGGAGGGGGGTGCCGGGCAGGCGGCTCATCGTCAGCACACCGGCCCGGGACGCGCCGTGCTCCAGGATCACCGGGGCAAGCCCCGGTGCGTGGAGCGCGAGCAGCCGCAGGGCACGTATCTCACGCGCCCGGGCGTCGCCGTGCCCCGGGCGGTACGTCTTGACGACCCGGTCGGGAAGGAGCACCACCCGGTGCGTGCTCCACGGAACGGCCTCCGGCGCTTCCTTGCTCTCCCCCGTCCCCTCCGGCCCCTCCCCCGCCGCGCCCGCGTCCCCTCTCACGTCCGTCCCTCCCGTTCCTGGGCGTCGCGCAGGGCCGCCGACGGGGTGGCCCAGTCGGCGTGGACGACGGGGAAGCCTGCGCGGGCACCCGCCTCGCAGACGAGGGCGTCGTCGTCGACGAGATGGCGGACCTCCCGGCCACGGGCGAGGCGGCGGAGCAGGTCGAGCTTGGTGTGGCGGGCCGGGCGGCGGTCGCCGTCGGCACGCATCCGGAGCGCGCCCTCGGGCAGGCCGTGGGCGGCGAGCCAGTCGAGGGTGGGGCGGCGGTACTTCTCGGGGCGGCCGGTGAGGTAGACGATCTCGCAGTCGCGGGCGTCGGCCAGGATCAGGGCGACCCCCTCGGCGAGCGGTGGATCCTCGGGCGCGGCGGCGAAGAACGCGGCCCAGTCGCGCGGGCGCCGGTCGAGGAAGTGCTGGCGGTGCCCGGTGTCGGCGAGCGTGCCGTCCAGATCGAAGACCGCCAGGGGACGCCGCGTCATGAGGTGCCGCCCGCTCCCCGCGCCCCCGCGGACACGGCGTCGGCCTCGCCCGCCGGGGTGACCGCGATCCGGCCGGACTCCAGCGCGTGGGCGAGGGAGACCTGGTCGTAGGCGACGTCGACGCAGGTGGCGGTGGACATCCGGAGGCTGACATCCGGTTCGGGGGCCGGGCCGTCGCCGTAGACCGGGGTGTCGCCGCCGAGCGTGACGTGGAAGGTGCCCTCGTCGAGGACGACGTCGAGGACGCCGATGCCGGGAGCGGCGGGGGTCGCCGGGTCGCCGGAGAAGTGGGCGGCGAGGCGGGTGAGGAGCGGCACGGCGAACCAGTGGGCGCGGACCGCGTCGGTGGGGCGGGGCTCGCCCAGGGCGGGGGCGCCCCAGTCGGCGAGGGCGGTGAGCACCGGCAGCAGCTCCCGGCCGCGCGGGGTGAGTTCGTAGACGGAGGCGGCGCCCGGCGGGGCGAGGCGGCGGCGGGTGACCAGGCCCTCGCGCTCCATGTCCTTGAGGCGGGAGGCGAGCATGTCGGTGCTGACGCCCGGGAGGTCGGTGTGCAGGTCGGTGTAGCGGCGGGCCCCGCCCAGCAGTTCGCGGACGATGAGGAGCGTCCAGCGGTCACCGACGGCATCGAGGGCGCGGGCGACGGCGCAGTACTGGTCATAACTTCGGCGCGACATGACTCCAGCATAGACATATGGTTGGACTTTCCAAGTGCGAGCTTGGTAAACCAAAGTGCACAGTACGGTGAGGAACACCGGGAATCCGCCGCACCGCGCGGCGGACGCGGGCCGGTCGGTTCGGCGCGGGCGGGCACACCCCGCCACGCGCCCCGGCCACGTCCCGCGGCCCGGTGAACGACGAAGGGGAGGCCGCCGTATGCAGTTCAAGCAGTCCAGCAAGATGGCCGACGTCTGCTACGAGATCCGGGGTCCGGTGATCGAGCAGGCCGACGCGTTGGAGGAGGCCGGGCACAGCGTGCTGCGGCTGAACACCGGAAATCCCGCGCTGTTCGGCTTCGAGGCACCCGAGGAGATCCTCCAGGACGTCATCCGCAATCTCTCCCGGGCGCACGGCTACACCGAGTCCCGCGGCATCCTCGCGGCGCGCCGCGCGGTGGCGCAGCACTATCAGGGCCGCGGGCTGCCCGAGGTCGGCGTCGACGACGTCTACCTGGGCAACGGCGTCTCCGAGCTGGTCTCCATGGCCGTCACGGCGCTGCTCGACGACGGCGACGAAGTCCTCATCCCGGCCCCCGACTTCCCGCTGTGGACGGCGGTGACGACCCTGGCCGGCGGCAAGGCGGTGCACTACCTCTGCGACGAGTCGGCGGACTGGCTGCCGGATCTGGACGACCTCGCGTCGAAGATCACCGACCGCACCCGCGCGCTGGTCATCATCAACCCCAACAACCCCACCGGCGCCGTCTACCCCCGCGAGCTGCTGGAGGGCATGCTCGACCTCGCCCGCCGCCATCAGCTGCTGGTCCTCGCCGACGAGATCTACGACCGGATCCTCTACGACGGCGAGATCCACCACCACGCCGCCGCGCTCGCCCCCGACCTGGTGTGTCTGACCTTCAGCGGGCTGTCCAAGGCGTACCGCGTCGCCGGCTTCCGCTCCGGCTGGCTGGTCGTCTCGGGGCCGCAGCAGCACGCCGCTGACTACCTGGAGGGCCTGGGCACCCTCGCCTCCATGCGGCTGTGCCCCAACGCGCCCGCGCAGTACGCCGTCCAGGCGGCGCTGGGCGGCCGGCAGAGCATCGAGGACCTGGTACTGCCCGGCGGCCGTCTCCGGGCGCAGCGGGACGTGGCGTGGGAGCGGCTGAACGAGATCCCGGGCGTCTCCTGCGTCAAGCCCCGCGGCGCGCTCTACGCCTTCCCCCGGCTGGACCCGAAGGTGTACCCGATCCATGACGACGAGAAGTTCGTCCTCGATCTGCTGCTGCGGGAGAAGATCCAGGTCGTCCAGGGCACCGGCTTCAACTGGCCGCGCCCGGACCACTTCCGCATCCTCACCCTCCCGCACGCCGACGACCTGGACGCGGCCATCCGCCGTATCGGCCGCTTCCTCGGCGGCTACCGCCAGTGACCGGCCGCCGGGCAGCGCACTCCGGGACCGGCCCCCGGGGCCGCCGCACCGCCTCACCCGGACGGCCGTACCGCCCGGGGGTACGGTGCGCCCCCGCCGCGCCGGGCAGCCCCGGCCCGTCCGCCGCCGTCCGCCGCCCGCGGGGGCCCGAAGCCCCCTTGAGCACCCGCGCCACAGCGGCTTAGGTGGAGGGCGGCAGCCCAGCCGCCCCGGAGGGGAGAGGGAAGCGATGCCCGTACGACCCGCGGTCAGCGAAGCCGAACTCGAAGCCCATCTGCGCGGAATCTGTTTCAAGACCGGTCCGCCCCGCCGGATCGGCGTCGAGATCGAGTGGCTGGTCCACGACGCCCGCGCCCCCCGAAGTCCCGTCGCACCACCCCGGCTGCACGCCGCCGCCGACGCCTTGCGGGAGCTTCCCCTCGCGTCCCGGCTCACCTTCGAGCCCGGCGGTCAGCTGGAGCTCAGCTCGCCGCCCTCGGCCTCCTTGATGTCCTGCATCGAGACGGTCGCCGCCGACCTCGCGCAGGTCCGGCCCGTCGTGCGGGCCCACGGCCTGGGCCTCGCCGGGCACGGCCACAACCCCTGGCACGCCCCCAGCCGGATCCTCGCCGAGCCCCGGTACGACGCGATGGAGGCGTACTTCGACCGCTGGGGCCCGGCCGGCCGCTCCATGATGTGCGCCACCGCGTCGGTACAGGTCTGCCTCGACGCCGGCCACGAGGAGCCCGGCCCGCTGGGCCTGGGCCGCCGCTGGCTGCTGGCCCATCTGCTGGGCGCCGTCCTGGCCGCGGCGTTCGCCAACTCCCCCACCAGCGAGGGCTGTCCCACCGGCTACCGCACCACCCGGCAGCTGATGTGGTCCCGGCTCGATCCGGCACGCACCCTCGCCCCGCCGCCCGACGGCGACCCGCGCACCGCCTGGGCCCGGTACGTCCTCGACGCCCCGGTGATGTGCATCCGCGGTGCGGACGGCCCCTGGGAGGCACCCGAGGACCTCACCTTCCGCGACTGGATCCGCGGCGCGGCGCCCCGGCCGCCGACCCTGGAGGATCTCGACTACCACGTCACCACGCTGTTCCCACCGGTGCGCCCGCGCGGCCACCTGGAGCTGCGGATGATCGATGCGCAGCCCGGGGAGCGCGGCTGGGTGGTCCCGCTGGCCGTCACCACCGCGCTCTTCGACGACCCCGAGGCCACCGAGCGGGCCTACCGCGCGGTCAAACCCCTCGCGGAGACCGCCGGCACCCGGCCCGCGCCCCGCAACCCGCTGTGGCGCCGCGCGGCGCGCGCCGCGCTGACCGACCCGGAGCTGCACGCCGCCGCGCTGACCTGCTTCGACGCGGCACGCGAGGCGCTGCCCCGGCTGGGCGCCGGGCCCGAGGTGCTGGCCGCCGTCGACGCGTTCACCGCGCGCTACGTCGCCCGTGGCCGCTGCCCCGCCGACGATCATCTGGATGCTCTGGAGGACGTGGCCGCCGTGGATCCGCCCGAGGCCGGTACAGCTTCCGGGAAGGAGAGCCCGTGACCCACGATCCCGAGGCGCTGCGGGCCCGCGCGGCCACCGCGCTGCTCGCCGCCCGCGACCGCACCCACCTGCTGACCGGCTGTGTCGAGGAGCCCGATCTCCTCGCCCAGCACTCCCCGTTGATGTCGCCGCTGGTCTGGGACCTCGCGCACATCGGCAATCAGGAGGAGCAGTGGCTGCTGCGCACCGTCGGCGGCCGCGACGCCCTCCGTCCGGAGCTGGATTCCGTCTACGACGCGTTCGCCCACCCCCGCGCCAGCCGCCCGTCGCTGCCGCTGCTGGGCCCCGCCGAGGCGCACGGCTATGTCGCCGAGGTCCGCGGCCGGGTCCTGGACATCCTGGAGGGTGCCGCGCTGCACGGCGCTCCGCTGCTGGACGCCGGCTTCGCGTTCGGCATGATCGCCCAGCACGAGCAGCAGCACGACGAGACGATGCTCATCACCCACCAGCTGCGCCGCGGCCCGGCCGCCCTCACCGCACCGGAGCCCCCGGACACCACCGACGGCCCGCTCCCCGCCGAAGTCCTCGTTCCCGGCGGCCCGTTCACGATGGGCACCTCCACCGAGCCGTGGGCGCTGGACAACGAACGGCCCGCGCACCCCCGCACCGTCGCACCGTTCCATCTCGACACCGCGCCCGTCGGCAACGCCGCCTATCTGCGCTTCATCGAGGACGGTGGCTACGACGAGCCGCGCTGGTGGGCCGCCGAGGGCTGGGCACAGATCCGCGAACACGGCCTGCGCGCCCCGCTGTTCTGGCGGCGCGAGGGCAGCGGCTGGGTGCGCCGCCGCTTCGGTGTCACCGAGGAGGTGCCGCCCGACGAGCCGGTGCTGCACGTCAGCTGGTACGAGGCCGACGCCTATGCCCGCTGGGCGGGGCGGCGGCTGCCCACCGAGGCCGAGTGGGAGAAGGCCGCCCGCCACGACCCGGCGACCGGCCGCTCCCGGCGGTATCCGTGGGGCGACGCGGACCCGGAGCCCGTCCACGCCAACCTCGGCCAGCGCCATCTGCGGCCCGCCCGCACCGGCAGCTATCCCGAGGGCCGTTCGCCGCTGGGTGTGGGGCAGTTGATCGGCGATGTGTGGGAGTGGACCGCCGACGACTTCCTGCCGTATCCGGGGTTCGCCGCGTTTCCGTACCGGGAGTACTCCGAGGTGTTCTTCGGCGGGACGTACAAGGTGCTGCGGGGCGGCTCGTTCGCCGTCGACCCGGTGGCGTGCCGGGGGACGTTCCGCAACTGGGACCTTCCGGTGCGGCGGCAGATCTTCGCCGGGTTCCGCACCGCCCGCGACGCCGCCCCGGGTGCCGCATGAGGCGCCCGGGGCCACCGTGGGGAGGGTGGTGAGCGATGTGCCGTCATCTCGCCTATCTGGGCCCGCCGGTGCCCGTGCGGCAGATCGTCCTGGATCCGCCGCACGGCCTGTACCGCCAGTCGTGGGCCCCCCGCCACCAGCGGCACGGCACGGTCAACGCCGACGGTTTCGGTGTCGGCTGGTACGCGCCGGGCGACCCCGAGCCGGCCCGTTACCGCCGCGCCGGGCCGATCTGGGCCGACGAGTGTCTGCCCGGCATCGCCCGGGTGGTCCGCACCGGCGCCCTGCTGGCCGCGGTGCGGGACGCCACCGAGTCGGGCGCCGACGCCGAGGCGGCGGCCGCCCCGTACACCGGCGACGGGTACCTCTTCAGCCACAACGGCGCGGTCCGCGGCTGGCCGGATTCGCTGGCGCCGCTCACCAACTCGCTGCCGCCGGCCGATCTGCTGCGGCTGGCGGCCCGCTGCGACGCCGCGTTCTGTTGGGCCCTCATCCGCAGCCGGCTCGACCAAGGCGACGACATGGGGCAGGCGCTGGCGCACACCGTCGAGGCGGTGGCCGAGGCGGCGCCCGGCTCCCGGCTGACGTTCCTGCTGACCGACGGCACCACCATCGCCGCCACTGCCTGGGGCGACACCCTCTTCCATCTGTCGATCCCCGGCGGCGGCACGGTCGTCGCCTCCGAGCCGTACGACGACTCCCCCCACTGGACCGAGGTGCCCGACGCCACCCTGCTGCGGGCCACCCGCGGCGGCGTCCGCCTCTCCCCGCTCAAGGAGCGCACCCCGTGAGCCCCTTCACCCTCACCCGCACCCTGCCCACCGACGCCACCGCGGCGGCGCTCCGCGCCGATGTCCGGCGGGGGCTGACCCACGCCCCCAAGGAGCTGCCGCCGAAGTGGTTCTACGACGCCCGCGGCAGTGAGCTGTTCGACGAGATCACCCGGTTGCCGGTCTACTACCCGACCCGCGCCGAACGCGAGATCCTGCTCACCCGCTCCGACGCGATCGCAGCGGCGACGGGCGCCCGCACCCTGATCGAGCTGGGCTCCGGTTCGTCGGACAAGACCCGTCATCTCATCGGCGCGCTGGGGACGCTGGACGCCTATGTCCCGGTCGACGTCAGCGCGTCCGCTCTGGAGGCCGCCGGGAAATCCCTCCTCGCCGAGCACCCCGGGCTGACGGTGCACGCGCTGGTCGCCGACTTCCAGCACGGGCTGACACTGCCGGAGACCCCGGGGCCGCGGCTGCTGGCGTTCCTCGGCGGCACGCTCGGCAATCTGCTGCCCGCCGAACGCGCCGTCTTCCTGCGCGACCTCCACGCGCTGCTCGCCCCGGGCGATGCGCTGCTGCTCGGCACGGACCTGGTCAAGGACGAGGCGACGCTGGTCGCCGCGTACGACGATCCGCAGGGCGTCACCGCCGCGTTCAACCGGAACGTCCTGCACGTCATCAACCGCGAACTGGACGCCGACTTCGACCCGGACGACTTCAGTCACCTCGCCCGGTGGAACGCCGGTGACGCCTGGATCGAGATGCGGCTGCGCGCCCGCCGGGCGCTGACGGTGAAGATCCCGGCGCTCGGCCTGGAGGTGTCGTTCGCCGACGGCGAGGAGCTGCGCACCGAGGTCTCCGCGAAGTTCCGCGAGGACGGCATCCGTACCGAACTCGCCACCGCCGGAATGGACCTGACCCACTGGTGGACGGATGCGGCAGGGCGTTTCGCACTGTCGCTCTCGGTCCGCCGCTGACCGGATCCGGCCCCGTCACCGCCCTTTCGGGCCCGCCGTGCGGATACCGCCCGGCGGGCCCGTGTGGTTCGATACCTCGATCACCTGTACGCACCGGTAGGCCCGGGCGTACGACGGACCAGGGGCAGGGGTGGCGGGGATGGGGCTGGACCGGCGGGGATTCCTCAAGGGCGCGGCGGCGTTGGCGGGCGCCGGAATGCTGGCGGGCGCGGGTGCGGGCGCCGCGGTGGCCGCACCCGGCCGCCGTACGGCGACGGTCTCCGCCGAGAACTGGCTGGCCGCGGTCGGCGACGCCACCCCGGTCCAGCGGCTCTCGATCCCCGGCACCCACGATTCGGGCGCCCGGCACGGCGGCCCCTGGGTGGAGTGCCAGAACACCTCGGTCACCGAGCAGCTGGCGAGCGGCATCCGCTACCTCGACGTCCGCTGCCGCGCCATCGAGGACGTCTTCGCCATCCACCACGGCGCGTTCTACCAGGAGTTGATGTTCGGCGACGTACTCAACGCCTGCCGGGACTTCCTCGCGGCGCAGCCGTCGGAGACGGTGCTGATGCGGGTGCAGCAGGAGTACTCCGAGGTGGCGGCGGAGGAGTTCCGCCGGATCTTCGACCTCTACCTCGACGCCAAGGGCTACCGCCCGCTCTTCCGGCTCGACGGCGGGCTGCCGACGCTGGGCGAGGCGCGCGGCCGGGTGGTGCTGCTGGCGGACGCCGACGACATGCCGGGCGTGCGCTACGGCGCGCCGGAGCTGTTCGACATCCAGGACGACTACATGGCCGAGCCGATCGGGAAGTTCCCGAAGATCGAGGCGGAGTTCCGCAAGGCGGTCGCCGAGCCGGGCAAGCTGTTCGTCAACCACGTCAGCACCGCCGCACTGCTGCCGCCCCGCTCCAACGCGGACCGCCTCAACCCGAAGGTCAAAAGCCTGCTGGAGGGCGAGGGGGCCGGCTGGCGGGGTCTCGGCGTCGTCCCGATGGACTTCCCCAACGAGACCGGACTGGCCGAGACGCTCATCCGGCACAGCATCGGGGACGCGCTGGTGTGAGGGCGCACGGGGCCCCGGCGCGTGGCGACTGCCCGTTGGGGCAGGACGTCTGCCCCATGGCCTCTCCCCCCGCCGGGCGGCGGACGGTAGGCAGGGGGAGAACCGCCCCGTGTCTTCCCGAAAGGCCGACCATGCGCGCGCAGGACCCCGCCAAGAGCCCCGACCGGGACGCCGCCCGCGCCCGTCCGCGTCCCGCCACGCCCCGGACGCCCGCGACCGACCGGGCGGGGACGCTGCGCGCACTCCAGCGCAGCATCGGCAACGCCGCGGTCGCCCGGCTGCTGGAGACCGGCCGGCCCGCCCACGGCCCCGGCACCGGCACCGGCCACCAGGACCCGCCGCCGGTGCAGCGCCGTCTGTCGTACCCGTCCGGAGGCTGGGCGGAGCGGTACATCCGGGACGGCGCGTTCATGGACCTGGTACGGGAAGCGGACCCCGGCGGGCGGGGCAGGGACGTCGTGGCGCCCTTCGCCGACCTCGTCCAGCAGGTGCAGCAGGCCGGGCGCCAGGTGAACTTCGTGGAGCGGGCGCCGCGGATCGGCCGTGCGATGTTCGACGTGGACGCGGGGACCAAGGAGGGCGTCCTCTACCTCGACGTCCCGCCCCCGACGGCGGGCGCGGCGGAGCTGCGGGCGTTCGCCACGACCCTGGCCCACGAGTTGCAGCACGCCTTGGACTACGTCAACAAGCGCTTCCCCACCGACCGGAGCGTGGCGTACAGCGACGACAGCACCGTCCAGCAGGGGAGCGTCAAGATCACCGCCGAGTTGCGGGCCTTCGGCGTCGAGGCGGCCGCCGCCGCGAAGCTGGCGCTCGGTGACCACTACGAGGTGTCGGAGAAGCCGTTCAGCAGTCTGGTGTCCGGGCTCGGCGCCTCGTCGATCTCGCCGGAACAGCAGATGCTGGTGCAGGAGTTCCAGCAGATCGCGAGCCATGAGCGGGCGGGCGATCCGCTGGAGCCCCTGCGCAGGACTGCCGACAGCAAGATCCTGGACCGGCTCTCCGCCTACCTCCAGCAGTACGCGCTGATGTCCGAGTCCGGTCAGAAGCCGGCCCTCGCCTGGCTGGAGCGGAATCCGAAGGCGGTCGAGCACGGCCTCGTCGCGGGCGCCCGGCTGTTCGTCAACCGCCGTACGCAACTGAGGAAGTGAGCGCCCCGGCCGCGCGGCCGGGGCCCCGGCGTGCCGTCGTCACTTCGCGCCGCGCGACTCCACCGTCTTGAGGACGGACGGCAGCGGATACCAGTCGGCGGTGGTGAAACTGGCGTGGGCGCCGGCCAGTTGCCGGACCCGGGCCAGGGCGTCGCTCTCGGACGGGCGGGTTCCGTCGATCGCCGGGGCCACCTTGTGGGCGTCCGTCATGATCAGCAGGTAGTGGCGGGTGTCGTACCAGGCGGTGTCGATGCCGTCGGCGAGGTACGCCGAGGCGTCGCCGTCGAACATCACGAACCACGGGCGCAGCGCCGCGTCCTCGTACCGGCTCCGGGGGTCACCGGCGGCGGCGCCGTGCACGGCGGGGAAGGCCGTGGACTGCTTCAGCTCGCCCTGAGCGGCGAGGTCCTTGAGGTGGCGGGCGTACTCGACGTCCGTCCAGAGCTTGTCGAGGGGGTTCTTCTCCTCGACGGTGCCGGGAATCAGCTCGAAGAGGAACTTCCCCTGGAGCGCGTCCCGTCGGGGCCAGCCGCCGGCGCGGACCGCCTCGTCCGGGGTGGCGTGCTCGCCGGTGAGGTCGCCGGGGCCGTAGACCGCGTCGCCCAGCTTGTCGCGGACGAGGGCGTCGAAGGCGGCGGGGCCGCGGCCGCCCTTGTCGTTGAAGCCGTCCTTCATCTCCACCTTGATGAGCACGGGCCGGTGGCCGGGGTGTGCGTCGTGCCAGGCGCGCATATCGGCGAGGCAGCCGCCGAAGTCCTGGTCGCGGCCCTTGGTGCGCAGGTCGGCCGGGGTGGTGGCGCCCTCGCAGTTGCTGTTGTTGCCGAGCGGGTTGCTGTGCGAGACGCGCCAGGAGCGGCCGAAGCCGTTGGTCCAGACGTCCAGCTCGACGAGGGAGGCACCGGAGTCCAACGCGTCCGCGAGATAGGGGAACTTGTCCTTCTCGTAGGCGTTGTGGACACCGACGGAGGTGCTGGTCGCGTAGGTCACCGGAGCCGTCTCCGCGCCCGCGGTGGCCGCCACCGTGATCATCCCGGCCGCTGCCACGGCCACCGCCCCCGCGCCCCACACCTTTTTCATCGTCCCGCTCTTCCTCTCGATCCGCGGCCGCGCACCGCGCCGCCGTCCGCCGGTCGCTCACCCGGTCGAATGGGCAGCACAGTACGGGAGTTGACGTCGGGCGGGGACCGGAAACGGCAGGTCGGGCACTTTCGGGCGGGGGTCGTGGCAGGCTGCACGGGCCGTGGCCGCAGGGGCCCGGCGGATCAGAGGAGCAACCATGTCCGAACGGACCCCGCGGAGCGGATTTCCGGTCGCCGCGGTCGTGCTGACCGGGATCGTCGCGCTGTACATGGCGCTCGTCGCCTTCGGCAACATCACGGATTTCGGCACCAACCAGGAGTTCGTCCGTCATGTGCTGGCGATGGACACGACATTCCGGGACCAGGACCTGATGTGGCGGGCGGTGACCTCCCGCGGAGTGCAGGACGGCGCATACATAGCGATCATCGTCTGGGAGACGCTGGCCGCGGCGCTGCTGACGGTCGGCGCGGTGTGGTGGGCGCTGCGGCTGCGACGGGGGTCCCCGGGACGGGCGCGGACGGTCGCGGTGGCCGGGCTGGTGATGGTGCTGCTGCTGTTCGGCGCCGGGTTCCTGGCGGTCGGCGGCGAGTGGTTCGCGATGTGGCAGTCGAAGCAGTGGAACGGGCTGGACGCGGCGACCCGCAACTTCACGGTGGCGGGCCTGGCGCTGCTGGTGGTGCAGGGGGCGGGAGACGGCGGCCGCTCCCGGGACGCGTAGTCCCTTCCGTCGACCCGGCACGGAACGCGGCCCCGGCCCACCGCTCACCGCTCACCAGCTGATCCGATACCCCGTCAGCCACTCCGAGCCGCCGTCCCCCTCGGACTCCCGTCGGCGGTTGCCCTCCGCCGTGCCGACCCGTCCGGCCAGACCGGCGCTGGCGGCGACCACCTTCTCGACCCGCTCGCGCCGCGCCGCCTCGAACGCGGCGAACGCCGTATGCGCGGTCGGCGCGTCGGCGTGATCGCGCAGCGCGCGGGCGAGGACCACGCCGTCCTCGATGGCCATGGAGGCGCCCTGCGCGGCGTTGGGTGCGGCCGCGTGCGCCGCGTCGCCCAGGATGACGAGCGGGCCGCGGTGCCAGCGCGGGGTGCGGGCGAGGTCGTAGGAGCCGGAGGCGACGGCGGTGTCACCGGCGGCCCCGACCAGGGCGGCGGCGGGCGTGGCGTCGTCCGCGAAGAGCGCGGTGAGGCGGGTACGCCACTCGGCGGCGGTCGGGCCGCCGCCCCGGGGCAGTTCCCCGCCGGGCACATTGGCGAACCACCACACCTCACCGTCGGGCGCCCGGGTGCAGCCGAGGAAGCCCCGCGATCCGGCGATCATGGTGTAGGTCTCGGGCGCCAACGCGAGGCCGTCGGCGCGGGAGCGGCCGCAGACCGTGTGCTGCCCGGTGTAGCGCGGACGCGGGGCGCCCGGGTCGATGAGGGTGCGGGTCACCGAGTGCAGCCCGTCCGCGCCGATGAGGACGTCGCCCTCGGCGGTGGTGCCGTCGGCGAAGGCGGCCACCACCCGCTCGCCGCCCCCACCGGGTACGGTCTCGGCGCCGGTCAGCCGTTTGCCGTGGTGGACGGGGATGCCGCGGCGGACCGCCTCGTCGTGCAGTACGCGATGGAGCGTGGCCCGGCGCAGGGTGCGCGGTCCGAGGCCGGGGCCGTCACCGCCGGAGATGGGGCGTTCCCCGCGCAGCGCACCGTCCGCGCCGATCAGGGCGACCCGCCGGGCCGCGAAGGAGTGCTCGACGACGGGCCCGTGCGCGTCGATCACCCGGAGCGCCTCCAGACCGTTGGTGAAGACGACGAGGAACGCGCCGACGTCATCGGCGCCGACCGGATACGCCTCGAAGATCTCCGCCGCGATTCCCGCCTTGTGCAGCGCCAGTGCGGTCACCGTGCCCGCGATGCCACCACCAGCGATCAGAACCTTCCTCGCCATACACTCCCCTGTTCCGGCACCGGCCGCACCGGACCGGCAAAGGCGGCGTGGCCCGGCGCCGCGCCGTGTGCCGCCGGGCCCGGGCCCGGCGGCCCCGTCAACGTAACCGCCGCGCCCCCGCGCCCGCCGGAGAACGTCACGACCGGCCACCGGCGCCCACCGCGGACCGGATGCGCGAACCGGGGGGGGGCAACCCCTGATCTCCTGTCGTCGGCGCTTCCCCGACGCAGGTCAACACGGTGGACCGCAGGTTTAGGGGTACCCCGCCGGGTGCGGCGACTGCATGATTGTGCAGTGGGTTTCCCGCCGGAGCGAGGCGGGACGAGGAGGGGCGACAGGGCATGGCGGACGGAGCCGAGCCGGGCACGGTGCGCAGCGGAACACCGGACGGAGGCGGTCCGCGGGCCGCCGGGAACGCGCCGGAGGAGGTGCCTCCGCCGCCCGGACCGGCCCCGCAGAACCCGTGGCGCAACCACTTCCTGGCCCTGCTCGACCGGCTCCCCCTCCCGATCGCGGTGTGCCGGGCGGACGGCGGGGTGCTGATCGCCAACCCCGCGATGGCCGCCGAGTGGGGTGTCGCGCCCGGCCGTCTCAGCGGCCGTAACCTGCTGGATCTCTTCCGGCCGCGGGACACGGCCCAGTTGGACCGGCTGACGGAGGCGCTGCGGCTCGGCCGCCGCTCACGCTACCCGGTGGCGGTGGGCTGGCGGGGGACGGACGGGGTGACCCGGCAGGGCGAGCTGTCCCTCGACCCGGTGGGCGATCCGTCGGCGCGGCCCCCGGCGCTGCTGGCGCTGCTGAAGGTCCGGGAGTCGGTGCCGCCGCCCGCACCGCGCGGCCGGGTCAGCCCGGTGGAGGGCCGGATCCTGGCGCTGGCCGCGGGCGGCGCCACCACCGCGGCGATCGGCTCGGCGCTGGGGCTGACCGTGGACGGCGTCAACTACCACCTCTCCCGGCTGGCGCGCCGCTGGCGGGTCCAGGGCCGTACCGCGCTGGTGGCCCGCGCCTACGTGCTGGGGGTGCTGGAGCCGGGCAGCTGGCCGCCCCGGGCCGCCTGACCGCCTCTCGCTCCACCCGGTGCCCGGCCGCCCGTCCGGACAGACGTACGGATAACCTCAAGGGGTGGAGGACAAGCAGCAGCCCGCGTTCGAGCGGGGCACGGACGGCCCGAAGGTCATCGTCGTCGGCGTCGACGGCTCCGGCTCCTCGTGGCGCGCCGCCGCCTACGCCGCCGGGCTGGCCCGCCGCCAGGGCGCGAAGCTGGCGCTGGTCTACATCCAGCCGCTGCTGCCCGCCGGGGCGACGATGGGCGCGCCGGTCGTCGATGCCACCCACGAGGTGGCCGAGGAGCTGATGGCGGAGATCCGCCGGTCGACGGAGCGGTTGCAGGGTCTGTACCAGATGCGCTGGGAGTTCCACACGCTGCGTGGTGACCCGTACGCCGGGATGGTGCAGATGGCCGACGAACTGCGGGCGGATGCCGTGGTCGTGGGCGCCTCGGAGTCCGCCGGGCACCGCATCATGGGGTCGGTGGCGGTCCGGCTGGTGAAGACCGGGCGCTGGCCGGTGACGGTCGTCCCGTAGCGCGCAGGGCACCGGGCGGGTCAACTCCGCTGGTGGGC
This sequence comes from Streptomyces sp. NPDC014733, assembly GCF_043083385.1. NCBI lineage: Bacteria > Bacillati > Actinomycetota > Actinomycetes > Kitasatosporales > Streptomycetaceae > Streptomyces > Streptomyces sp. NPDC014733. Next base: position 493,280 of record NZ_JBIBYO010000004.1, read on the forward strand.
CGGGGTGTGCTGGGGCACGGTGAGAGATGCACGGGCGGAGCGCCGCCCCGGCCAGGGAGACCACCGTGACGAACCACACCTACCGGGTGACCGAGATCGTCGGCACGTCCCACGAGAGCGTCGACGCCGCGATCCGCAACGCCGTACGGCGCGCCTCGCAGACCCTGCGCAACCTCGACTGGTTCGAGGTGTCCCAGGTGCGCGGCAACCTCGCCGACGGCGAGGTCGAGCACTATCAGGTCTGCCTCAAGGTCGGTTTCCGGCTGGAGAACGCGGACTGACGCCCTCCGCGGTGTGCCCCGGTGAACTCCCCGCCCGGCCGGCGTGAACACCCGGGGAGATGCCTTCCCCGCCGGCCGTCGAGGGTCCATCATGAGCCGCCGTCAGTCCACGACGGAGGTACGGAGGTCACCAATGGGGTTGCGTCCGGGACACGGTGTACTGCGCCGCAAACCGATCGAGCACATCGAGGAGGCCGAGGGCGGCTCGGCCCAGCAGCTGACGCGGGTGCTGGGGCTGTGGCAACTGACCGCGATCGGCGTCGGCGGGATCATCGGCGCCGGCATCTTCACGCTGGCCGGCACCGTCGCCAACGGCAAGGCCGGGCCCGCCGTGCTGATCTCCTTCCTGATCGCGGGCGTCGCGAGCGCCGCCGCGGCGTTCTCGTACGCGGAGTTCGCCGGTCTGATCCCGAAGGCCGGATCGGCGTACACCTACGGCTATGCGGTCCTCGGTGAGCTGGCGGGCTGGTTCATCGGCTGGGATCTGCTGCTGGAGTACACCGCGATCGTGGCGGTGGTCGCGATCGGCATCTCCGGTTACTTCAGCTTCCTGGTGGGCGAGATGGGGGCGAAGCTGCCGGACTGGATGCTGGGCGCGCCCGGCACCGGCCCGGGTCACCGGGTGGACCTCTTCGCGGCGCTCCTCTGCCTGCTCATCGCCTATCTGCTGACGCTGGGCATCAAGAACGCGGCGCGCTTCGAGATGATCGTGGTGGGGCTGAAGGTGCTGGTGGTGGTCGGCGTCATCGCGGTCGGCTTCTTCCACATCAACACCGCCAACTACCACCCCTTCTTCCCGTTCGGGGTGAGCGGCGCGTTCACCGGTGCGGCCACCGTCTTCTTCGCCGTCTTCGGTTACGACGCGATGAGCACGGCGGCCGAGGAGTCGAAGGACGCCCAGCGCCACATGCCGAAGGCGATCATCTACTCGCTGGTCATCTCGATGGCGCTGTACGTCCTGGCCTGCCTGGTGCTCACGGGGATGCAGGACTACAAGGACATCGACCCGGAGAGCGGTTTCTCGTCGGCGTTCAAGTCGGTGGGGCTGAGCAGCCTCGCGGACGTCATCGCGGTCGGCGCGATCATCGGCATCCTCACCGTGATGTTCACCTTCATGCTGGGCGTGACCCGGGTGTGGTTCTCGATGAGCCGGGACGGGCTGCTGCCGAAGTGGTTCGCCAAGACCCACCCGACCCGGCATGTGCCGACCCGGGTGACCTGGATCGTCGGGGCGGCGTCGGCGGCCATCGCCGGATTCCTGCCGATCGGCGAGGCGGCGGAGCTGACCAACATCGGCATCCTGCTGGCGTTCGTGGTCGTCTGCATCGCGGTGATCGTGCTGCGCTACAAACACCCCGAGCTCCCCCGCACGTTCCGCACCCCGGGCATGCCGGTGGTCCCCGCGCTCGGCGTGCTCTTCTCGCTCTGGCTGATCACGTTCCTGGAGTGGCAGACCTGGGTCAGGTTCGTGGTGTGGTTCCTGGTCGGCCTGGGCGTGTACTTCGGCTACTCCTACCGCCGCTCGGAGGTCGCGAAGGCGGAGCGACGGGAGGCGGAGGACGGAACGCGCTGACGGCGTCCGCACGGCCGGTGTGCGGGCGGCGGGCTCCGGGGTGATCCCCGGGACCCGCCGCCTTTCGCGCCTCGTGGCTCGGACGCCTCGCGGCTCGGACGCCTCGCGGCTCAGAAGACGAACGGTCCCGGGTCCTGGGGGCCGGTGGCCTTGCAGGTGGCGGTGATGCCGAAGACGACGACCTTGAGGGAGGTGGCTTCGAGCTTGTCGCCGGAGGCGACGGTGCCGGTGAGCGGGCCGGTGCTGACGGCGCTGCCGGACGGGATCGCCGGGTTGGAGCTGCCGCTGAAGGTGGCGGTGTCCGAGCCGTTCTTGGTGAGGGTGAGGGTGGACTTGACGGAGTTCGCGGCCACGTCGATCGGGGCGGTGACGGCCGAGGTCGAGACGCTGATGGTGGCGGCGGTGCCGTCCTGGGTGGCGGTGAGCGTGGCGGTGCCCTTGCCGTAGGTGCCGCAGTCGAAGCCGAGGGTGGCGGTGTCGGGGTTCACCGCACCGGCGGCCGGCGCCATGGCGAGGGTGCCGACGAGCGCCGCGCCGACGGTGAGGGCGCTGCCGAGGGCCTTGCCGAGCTTGCCGTGTCTCATGGGTTCCGCCTTCGTGGGGGGGGCGATGAGGTGGTCGGGGCGCCGGCCGCCGTGGTGCGGGCGGTGGGCGTCCGCGCGGGGCCGCGGCGCGGTCCCGTGCCGGCACACGGATCTGACGTGTGTTCAGCAACCTGAATGCGGTGCCCATTGAGGCATGACCCCGCGAAGAGAACAAGGCACTGCCGCGGACTTTTTTGACGTGTCATTGTCAAGAAGACCGGGCGGTGACCCCTCGTTCCCGCGGCGGTCCGCCCTCTTGACGGGCACCGGACCGCCCCCAAGAATGAGCCCGCCCTGACAACGTTGTCGGCTCGCTCGCCGCGCCGGACCCGGCACCCGCCGTGCCGGGTGTGCCGGTGCCCCGCCGCGTCCGGTGGGCCGCGCAGCGCTCACTCCCGGAGGTCCACCCATGCCATGGCCCCGTCGCACCCGGCTGCGCACCGCCGGTGCGGTGCTGGCCGCCGCGCTCGTCGGGGGCGCGCTCGCGGCCCCCGCCGCGCAGGCCGCGCCCCCGTCCGGCCGCCTCACCGACCTCGTCAACCCGTTCATCGGCAGCCGCAACGACGGCAACACCTACCCCGGCGCCGCCGTGCCGTTCGGCATGGTGCAGCTCTCCCCCGACACCGGCCACACCACGGGCTACGACTACGACGACGACCACATCCGCGGGTTCAGCGCCGTGCACATCTCCGGCGTGGGCTGCGGTCTCGGCGGCGATCTGCCGGTGCTGCCGACCACCGGCGAGATCACCGAGACCGACTACGCCAAGTACGCCGCGGCCTACAGCCATGACGACGAGTCGGCCCGCCCCGGCTCGTACCGGGTCCGGCTGACGTCGTACGGCGGGATCGGTGCCGAGCTGACCGCCACCGCGCACACCGGGCGGCAGCGGTACGTCTTCCCGGCGACGGACAAGGCCAATGTCCTGCTCAACTCGGGGCAGGCGCTGCACAAGGTGGTCTCCAGCCGGGTGGAGGTGCTGGACTCGCGCACCGTGCGCACCGCCGTCACCGGCCGCGGCTTCTGCCAGGACACCCGGCCGTACACGGTGTACACGCTCACCCGCTTCAACCGGCCGTTCGCCTCCTACGGGACGTGGCAGGGCGACAAGGTGACGCCCGGCGCGGCGGATTCGACGGCGGCGGGGCGGCACGGCGCATACGTCCGTTTCGACACCCGCGAGGGCCGCACCGTCGAGGCGACCACCGCGATCAGCTATGTGGACGCGGCGGGCGCGGCGCGCAATCTGCGGGCGGAGGGCGGCGCCTCCTTCGACGCGGCGCGGGCGGCGGCCGACGCGGCGTGGGAGCGGCGGCTCGGGCAGGTGCGGGTGGCCGGCGGCGATCCGGCGCTGCGGCGGACGTTCTACTCGTCGCTGTACCGCTCGTTCCTCGCGCCCAACACCGGCACCGATGTGGACCGCCGCTACCGGGGCTGGGACCAGCGCGTCCACCGGGCGCGCGGGTTCACGTACTACCAGAACTGGTCGCTGTGGGACACCTACCGCACCCAGGCGCAGCTGCTGGCGCTGCTCGCGCCGCAGGAGTCGCGGGACATGGCGCTGTCGGTGCTGCGGGTCGGCAAGGAGAGCGGCTGGCTGCCCAAGTGGGGCTACGGCACGGTCGAGACGAACATCATGACCGGCGATCCGGTGACGCCGTTCCTGACCAACGCCTACCGGCAGGGGCTGCTGGCAGGGCACGAGGAGGAGGCGTACGCGGCGCTGAAGCGGAACGCCGACGGGGTGCCGCCGGCGGATTCGCCCGCGGTGGGCCGGGAAGGCAACGCGGAGTACCTCAGGAACGGTTTCGTCCCGTTCCTCAAGGGCCGTCCGCACACCAAGCCCGGGGACTCCGACTTCGACCACGGCGGCTCGGCGACGCTCGAATACGCGCTGGCGGACGCGGCGTTGGCGCGGATGGCGCGCGATCTGGGCCACGACGCGGACGCCGACCGGTACGCGGCCCGCGCGCAGAGCTACCGCACGGTTTTCGACCCCTCGACCGGCTTCTTCCGGGCGCGGGACGGGCAGGGCGCGTTCACCGGGCCCGCCGATCCGGCGAAGAGCGAGGGGTTCCACGAGGGGACGGCCTGGCAGTACCAGTGGCTGGTGCCGCAGGACCTGCCCGGGATGATCTCCCTCATCGGCGGCAAGGAGAAGGCCACCGAGCGGCTGGACTCCTTCTTCGCCTACGACAAGCTGCTGAAGGACCCGGAGAAGACGGCGCGCGAGGTGTGGGTCAACGGTCCGTACGACTACTACAACGCGGACAGGTACAACCCGCAGAACGAGCCGGATCTCATCGCGCCGTACACCTATCTGTCGACCGGTCAGCCGTGGAAGACGACGGATGTGGTGCATGCGGCGCTGACGCTGTTCACGGACGGGCCGACCGGGATGACCGGCAACGACGATCTGGGGACGATGTCGGCGTGGATGGTGCTGTCGTCGATCGGGGTGTTCCCCGTACAGCCCGGCACCGACACCTGGGGGCTGAGCGCCCCGGTCTTCGACCGCGTCGACCTGCGGCTCGACCGGCGGTTCTACCCGTCGGGCCGCTTCACCGTGACGGCGCCCGGCACGTCCGCGACGGACCGCTACGTACAGTCGGTGCGGCTCGACGGCGCCGTGCGGCAGCGGACGTATCTGACCACCGGCGAGCTGCGCGGGGCGCGGGAGCTGGCGTTCACCGTGGGGGGCTCACCGTCCGGGTGGGGCACCGGGCCGGCGGATGCGCCGCCGCCGATGGACGCGGCCGGGCGGCCGGGCCGGACCGGCTGAGACCGGGCGGTGTCCGGGGCGGGCGGCGGTGCGCCGCGTCCGCCCCGGACGAGCGCTCAGCCCTGGAGCGAGGCCCAGAACTCGTCGAAGGACAGCCGGCCGTCGCCGTCGGTGTCCTTGGAGTTGATGATCGTCTGAGCGGTGGCGCCGGTGAGGTACCGGTCCCCCATCTCGGCCATGGCGCGCCGGAACTCCTCGGCGGTGACCAGGCCGTCGCCGTCCTCGTCGAACCGCGCGAACTGCTCCCTGGCCTTCTCGATGTCTGCCATGTGGGCCCCCTTCGTGTGCTGGACGATCCGTGTCGCTGATGCGACCCGCGTACCTTAACCCGCAGGTCGGGCACCGGCGCGGGCCAGGTAGGGCGCGGTGCGGCTGCCGGGGGCGGCCGCGACCTGCCGCGGGGTGCCGGCGGCGACGATCCGGCCGCCGTCCGCGCCACCGCCGGGCCCGAGGTCGATGACGTGGTCGGCGCCGGCCACCACCCCCATGTCGTGCTCGACGACCACGACGGTGTGCCCGGCGTCCACCAGCCCGTGCAGCTGACGCAGCAGCACCTCGGTGTCGGCGGGATGCAGGCCGGTGGTGGGCTCGTCGAGCAGGTAGAGGGTGTGGCCGCGGCGGGTGCGCTGGAGTTCGGTGGCGAGTTTGATGCGCTGGGCCTCGCCGCCGGAGAGTTCGGTGGCGGGCTGGCCGAGCCGCAGATAGCCCAGACCCACCTCGCGCAGGGTGCGCAGGCTGCGGGCGGCGGCGGGGACGTCGGCGAGGAACTCCGCGGCGGCGTCGACAGTCATCGCGAGGACGTCGGCGACGGTCCGGTCCCGGTAGGTGATCTCCAGGGTCTCGGGGTTGTAGCGGGCGCCGTGGCAGGCGGTGCAGGGGGCGTAGGTGCCGGGCAGGAAGAGGAGTTCGACGGCGACGAAGCCCTCGCCCTGGCAGGTCTCGCACCGCCCGGCGGCGACGTTGAAGGAGAAGCGTCCGGCGGTGTAGCCGCGGGCGCGGGACGCGTCGGTGGCGGCGAAGACCTTGCGGACCGCGTCGAAGAGGCCGGTGTAGGTGGCGAGGTTGGAGCGCGGGGTGCGGCCGATGGGCTTCTGGTCGACGCGGACCAGCCGGTCGACGGCGGACAGGCCCTCGGCGGAGGCGATCCGGGCACGGTCGTCGGCGGCGTCCTCGGCGGCCCCGTCGTCCTGAGGGCCGGGCGGTTCCTCCGCGGTGCCCAGGTGGTCGCGGACGGCGTCGGCGAGGACCCGGGTGACGAGGGTGGACTTGCCGGAGCCGGAGACGCCGGTGACGGCGGTGAAGACGCCGAGCGGGAAGTCGGCGTCGAGTCCGCGCAGGTTGTGCAGGGTGACACCGCGCAGCGCGAGGGTGCCGGTGGGCGTGCGGGGCGCGCGCTCCGGGGGCGGCGCGGGGTCGAAGAGGAAGCGGCGGGTGGCGGACTCCGCGGCGTCGGCGAGGCCCGCGACGGGCCCGCTGTGCAGGATCCGGCCGCCGTGTTCGCCCGCGCGCGGGCCGACGTCGACCAGCCAGTCGGCGCTGCGCACCACGTCCATGTCGTGCTCGACGACGAAGAGGGAGTTGCCCGCCTCCTTGAGCCGCCCGAGGACCGCGAGGAGGGATTCGGTGTCGGCGGGGTGGAGTCCGGCGGAGGGTTCGTCGAGGACGTAGACGACGCCGAAGAGGCCGGAGCGCAGCTGGGTGGCGAGGCGCAGGCGCTGGAGTTCCCCGGCGGAGAGGGAGGGCGCCGGGCGGTCCATGGCGAGGTAGCCGAGGCCGAGTTCGGTGAGGACCTCGATGCGGGCGACGAGGTCGCGGGCGAGGGTGGCGGCGACGCCGTCGTCGTCACGGCGCGCGGTGGGCGCCAGCAGGGCGGCGAGTGCGGCGAGCGGGCGGGCGGCCAGGTCGGCGATGTCGTGGCCGGCGAAGGTGACGGCGAGCGCCTCGGGGCGCAGCCGCCGTCCGGCGCAGACCGGGCACGGTTCGGTGATCATGAAGCCACGGACGCGGGTGCGGAGCGTCTCGCTCTTCGAATCGGCGAAGGTGTGCAGCACATAGCGGCGGGCGCTCATGTACTGGCCCTTGTACGGGCGCTGGATGCGGCCCGCCTCGCGGACCGGTTCGACGGTGACGACCGGCTGTTCGTCGGTGAAGAGGATCCAGTCGCGCTCGGCGGCCGGCAGCTCGCGCCAGGGCCGGTCGATGTCGTGGCCGAGGGTGGCGAGGATGTCGCGGAGGTTCTTGCCCTGCCAGGCGCCGGGCCAGGCGGCGACGGCGCCCTCGCGGATGGTCAGCGAGGGGTCGGGGACGAGGGAGTCCTCGGTGACGCGGTGGACGCGGCCCAGTCCGTGGCACTCGGGGCAGGCTCCGGCGGCGGTGTTGGGCGAGAAGGCGTCGGAGTCGAGGCGGGTGGCGCCCTCGGGGTAATCACCGGCACGGGAGAAGAGCATCCGCAGGGAGTTGGAGAGGGTGGTGACGGTGCCGACGGAGGAGCGGGCGGAGGGCGCGGAGCGGCGCTGCTCCAGGGCGACGGCCGGGGGCAGTCCGCTGACCTCCTCGACCTTGGGCGCGCCGACCTGGTGGATCAGGCGGCGGGCGTAGGGGGCGACGGACTCGAAGTAGCGGCGTTGCGCCTCGGCGTAGAGGGTGCCGAAGGCCAGTGAGGACTTGCCCGATCCGGACACCCCGGTGAACGCGACCAGCGCGTCCCTCGGGATGTCCACATCGACGGTGCGGAGGTTGTGCTCACGGGCGCCGCGCACCCGTACGTACGAGTCGGTCATCCCTCCATGATCGGGCACCGTCAGGCCGGGGTGAGCACCGCCCGGGCGCGGGCGCGTGCCTCCTCCCAGGGCTGCGGGGTGGCGACGACCGCGCGCAGCGCCCGGACCTGGCGCGGCGGCAGTCCGGCGGCGAGGACGCCGGTGGCGGAGCCGTCGCGCCCGTAGAGGGCGACGGCGCTGCGCGCGGCGCGGTCCAGGACGGTGGTCTCCGTCCGGTCGGCGCCCGCGGTGAGCCCGTACGCCTGGAGCTTGATGCCGTACTGGTCGGACCAGAAGTACGGCACCGGGGCGAAGGGGCGGCGCTCGGGCGCGTCCGTGCCGGGCGTGGTCGCCGGGGCGAGTTCGGCGAGGAGGTTGCGGGCGGCGGCCATGCCCTGTTCCGTGGCGTTCATCCGGTGTTCGAAGCGGAGCGGGACGCCGTGCAGCGGGTGGTCCCAGCGGGCCACGTCCCCGGCGGCGTAGATGCCGGGCGCCGCCGCGCAGTACGCGTCGCAGCGCAGCCCGTCGGTGGTGTCGAGGGCGGGCTCGCCGCGCAGCCAGCCGACGGCCGGTTCGGAGCCGATGGCCAGCAGCACGGTGTCGGCGGGCACCTCGGTGCCGTCGGCGAGGCGGACGCCGCCGACCGTGCCGGGCGCCGGACCGGTGAGGAACTCCGCGACGTCTCCGGTGAGCAGGTGGACGCCGCGGGTGCGGTGCTCCTCGGCGAGCAACATGCCGACCTCGGGCCCCACCGCGCGGGCCATCGGGAGGGTGTCGCGGCCGAGGAGCGTCACCTCGTGTCCCAGCTCCCGCGCCACGGCGGCGGCTTCGCAGCCGAGGACACCGTTGCCGACGACGACGAGCCGGTGCCCGGCACCGGCCAGCCGGGCGCGGAGCGCGACGGCGTCGTCGAGGGTGCGCAGGGTGTGGACGCCGTCGAGGCCGTCCGCGCCGGGCAGGGTGCGGGCGGTGACGCCGGTCGCGACGATGACGCCGGCGCAGACGAGGCGTTCGCCGCCGTCGAGGGTCAGGGTGCGGGTGGCGGCGTCCAGGCCGGTGGCGCGGGTGCCGAGCCGCAGGTCGAGGTCGAGCGGGGCGAGCTGGCCGGCGGTGCGCAGCAGCAGCCGTTCGCTCGCCCAGGTGCCGTGCAGCAGTTGCTTGGACAGCGGCGGCCGGTCGTACGGCAGATGGGGTTCGTCGCCGATCAGGGTGAGCGGCCCGGTCCAGCCGGAGCGGCGCAGTGTCTCGGCGGCGGCCAGTCCGGCGGCGGAGGCGCCGACGACGGCGAGGGGGCGGGCCGTCATGCGTGCAGCTCGATGACGCCTGCGGGGCAGAGGGCGGCGGCTTCGCGGACCGCCTCGTGCCGCTCGGCGGGCGGCGCCTCGTCGAGCAGGACGACGACGCCGTCCTCGTCCCGCTGGTCGAAGACGTCGGGGGCGGTGAGCACGCACTGACCTGCGCCGCAGCACGCATCGGCAGCAACGGTGATCTTCATGGCCGGTAACTCCTGGGGGGTGTGGGCGGGTTGGGGTCGATCATCCGGCGGAAAGGACGGTACCTCCGTCGGCGGACGACGGGCAGGGCGCGATCACCGTGGTCCGGCATTCCGGTACGGACCGGGCGCCCGCCCGGGGCCGGGGCCCGGCCCGGTGCGGGGCGGCGGCGCCGCGCACCGGTCGCGTACCGGAATGTCCGCCGGGCGCCCGTCGCACCGTGCCGGACCGCCGGGCGCCCGACCTGCCTCACCGCCGCCGGCATCCGCACCTTCGACGCCCGCCCGCACCCCGCGCTCAGCGTCCCGCCGTGAGCCCCGATGCGGCGGCACCCCTACTGAGCACGGTCTTTCCGATCGCTGCGCGCTCCTTGGCCCACAGCTTGGTGTAGCCGAGGTTGATGCTGCGCAGCGGCCGGCCGTGGGTGACGAGCTGCGGGACGTACTCCGCGTCGGTCACCTTCCAGCGCTCGCCGGGCCGCTCCGGCGGGGCGAAGCGGAAGCGCGCGACGGTGCCCCAGTTGCCCGCCCACTTCTTCATGGGACCGGCGAGCTGGTCGCCGAGCCCGTAGACCACCCAGACGCCGTTGACCTTCTCGTACGCCTGCGGGGTGAGCGAGCCGGTGCCGAGGATCAGGTCGAGGTCGGGGCGGCCGTCGGTCTCCGATGCGGTGAGGGTGCGGGCCAGGGCGAGTTGGGCGGGGTCGGGGTCGGGGCGGTACTCGGTGCCCCATTCCACGCTGACCACGACGAGGTCGGCGCCGGCGCGGCGGGCGGCGCGGGCGTCGGCGATGATCCGCTGTTCGTCGACGAGGTTCACCGTCCAGGGCTTGCCGCCGCGGGCGGTGGCCCGGCGGTCGCCGAGTACGTAGGAGAGGTGCGCGACCTCGGCGCCGCCGCGCGCCCGCAGCAGCGCGGGCCGGGAGCCCTCGGCGGCGTCCCGCGCCGAACCGGTGTGCCGCATCCCGACGGTGTCCAGCGCCTCCAGGGTGGTGCGGACGCCGGCGTCGCCGCGGTCGAGGGTGTGGCCGGAGGCCGTGGCGCAGGAGTCGAACCCGGCGTCCTTGAGGGCGGTGGCGACCTGGGGCGGGGCCTGGAAGGCGCCGGAGCTGGTGAAGGGGCCGGTCAACGGGCCGAGCGGGGTGCCCAGATGGCACAGCGCGAGGTCCGCCTCGGCGATGACGGGTTTGATGCCCTTGAGCATCGGCCGGTAGTCGTAGCCGGTCGACGCGGCACCGGGCCGCGCGAAGTCCGGCGCGTCGTCCTTCGCGGTGTCCAGCACCGCCGGGTACGAGGCGAGGACGTCCCCGGACGCGACGAGGGTGAACGGTGCCTTGGCGGCCGAGGGTGGCGGCGCACCGGCGTGGCCGCCCGCCGCGGCCGGTGCGGACGGGGCCGGGCGGGGCGGGTGGGCGGCCGGGGAGGCACCGCAGCCGACGGCGAGGGCGGCGAGCAGCGCGGTCACGGCGGAGCGGGTGTACAGGTTCATTCCTGACGCATATCAAGACGATTCTTCAGATAAGCAGCGGAAAAGGTGGGTTGCGGGGATATCGCCCGGACGGCGGCCGGATGGCCCGACGACCCGGCGGGCGCACCCGGTGGCGTGCGGACAGGGCGGGCGGCCCCTCCGGCGCGGAACGCCCTGCCGTCGCGCCCCGCCCGCCTCTACGCTGCGCGCATGGACACCGGCAGCCGCCACCCCGCGGACCGTTTCCCGCCCGGTCCGACCACGCTCCGTACGGCACGCCGCACGGCCGGCGGGCGGGCCTGGCTGGCGCGGCTGCCAGGGCTGGTGCGGACGGCGGAGGAGCGGTGGGGGCTGCGGCTGGGCGCCCCGTACGACGGCGGCAGCTGCTCCTGGGTCGCGCCCGCCGAACTGCCCGACGGTACGCCCGCCGTCCTGAAGGTCGGGCTGCCGCACCGCGAGGCCGACGGCGAGGCTCCGGCGCTGCGCGCCTGGGCGGGCGAGGGCGCCGTACGGCTCCTCGACCACGATCCGGCGCTCGGTGCGCTGCTCATCGAACGGTGCGCACCGGGCACCCCGCTCACCGCCGCGCCGCTGCCGCCGGAGGAGCGGCTCACCCTCGCCGCCGGGGTGCTGCGCGCCCTGTGGGAGGCGCCGCGTCCGGCGGACGGCGGGCCGGAGCCGATGGTGGCGGTGTGCGACGAGTGGGCGGCGCTGGTCGAGGAGCGGGCCGCGCGGCTGCGCACCGGGTACGACGCCGGGCTGGTGGCGTCGGGAGCCCGGCTGCTGCGGACGCTGCCGCGCGGCGCCCGGCGGACGGTCGTGGTCCACGGCGACGCCAACCCGGGCAACCTCCTCGCCGCCCGGCGCCGCCCCTGGCTCGCCATCGACCCCAAGCCGATGACCGGCGACCCGGCGTACGACCCGTGGCCGCTGCTGACGCAGATCGACGACCCGTTCGCACACCCCGACCCGGGCCCGGTGCTGCACGCCCGCGCCCGGCTGCTCGGCGCCGCCCTGGACGAGGACCCGGCGCGGCTGCTGGCCTGGGCGGCGGCGCGCGGGGTGGAGAGCGCGCTGCACGAGGCGGCGCACGGCGACGTGGCGGGCGGCGCGGACGAGTTGCGGCGGGCGCGGGTGGCGGCGGACCTGGCGGGGTGCTGAGCGCCCGTCGGGGCCGGGGCTCGGGTGACGCCCCCGCGGGAGCCTGACGGGTACGCCCTTCACCGGCGCCCGCCCCGGACGCCCGGACATCGGAGGCGTGCGCCCCGGGACGCGTACGGCAGCACGCCCCCACTCCGCGCGGCACACCGGGAATCCAGCTCGCACCGCGCGCCGCCTCTCTTTTCCCGCAAGCCGGTCGCCCGTCCGGAAGGTGTTCCCCCCTTCGGCGTACGCCCCGTGCGGGGGCTTCCGGAACGTCGGGCGGGGAACCCACCATGCGGAGGGGCCGGCGCGGCGGGCGGCCGTTCCGTGCGCCCGTTCCCCGCCGCGCGCGCCGACTGGAGGCCGCATGGCCGTCGAACCGTCCCCGTCCCACCGCTCCCCCGCCTCCCCGCCGGGACGGCGCGCCCTCGGGGCGCCCACCCTGACCGCGGCGGGCAGAGGCGAGGACGGGGCGGCCGGGCGCGAGGCGGAGCCCGGCGACTCCTGGGCGCGGCTGCTCGCCGACGCCGACCCCGTCTGGCGGCGGTTGCCCACGGCGTGGCAGGAGGCGCCGTTCCTCGGGAACGCGCTGCTGGGCGGCCGGGCGTGCACCGAACCAGGCGCGGACGCGGTGCGGTTCACCGTGCAGCAGGGCGAAGTCCGCGAGCACCGGCCGGAGTACGGTGCGCCGCTCGGTCCGGTACGGCCCCCGGTGGGGCACTTCACGCTGGCGCCGTGCGGCACGGTCACCAGGGCGGACTGGCGGCTGCGGCTGCGCGACGCGGAGCTGTCCGGCACCCTCACCACCGACCGCGGCACCCTCACGGTGCGCGCGCTGGTGCACACCTCGCGCCCCCTGCTGGCCGTCGAGGTGATCCCGAGCACCGGGGAGCGGGCGTTCCGCTGGCGGTTCCGTCCGGCCGGGGCGGGCGGGCCCGCGCCCGAGGGGGACACCGGTCCGCCGCCCGCCCGGATCGAGGAGCACGCCGAGGCGCACGCCGCCGTGCAGCCACTGCCGGACGGCGGGGCGCGGGTCACGGCGTGGCGGGAGCGGGCCGACGGGTACGGGGCGCGGACCCTGTACGCGGCGGTCGTCCCGGCGCACCCGGACCGTGCGGCCCGGCGCCGGGCGCTGCGGGTGGTGCGGGACGCCGGCGCGGAGCCGTACGACGCGCTGGCGGCGGACCACCGGTCGTGGTGGCACACCTATTTCCGCCGCGGTCTGCGCGCCGTGGCGGACTCCCGGTTGCAGCGGAACGACGGGATCCAGCTCTACCGGGCGGCGTTCCTCCCGCCGCCGCGCGAGGGGCTGCCGTAGCTCCCGGCCGGGCGGCCGGCCTGCGGAGCGGGGCGGTGCGGCCGGCGCCCGGGGCGACCGCGGTGTCCGGCGGTGGGTCTGCCGCCGGACGCCGCCGGACGAGCCGAGGCCACGCCCACCGCATCACACCCACTTTGTGAAATTCACGTCTTGATCTGAGAACTTCACATGTGATTCTGTTTGAAGCATCATGAACGACGTGATCCTTGAGAACTCGACGTCTTCCGTGCGCCCGCGCCCGGTGGTCGGCGTCTCGCTGAAGCTCTACTTCGGCCTGGCGCGGACCCGGGCCTGGCTCGCGGAGGTGGCCGCGCTCCGCGACGCCCTCACCGCGCTCCCCCGCCCCGTCGACCTCTTCGTCCTCCCCGCCTTCCCCGCACTCGCCGACGCCCGCGACCTGCTGGCCGGAACCGGCATCCGCTACGGCGCCCAGGACGTCCACTGGGCCGAGAGCGGCGCCTGGACGGGTGAGGTCTCCGCGGGCATGCTCGCCGAGACCGGCGCCCGCTACGTCGAGATCGGCCACGCCGAGCGCCGGCGCCACTTCGGTGAGACCGACGAGACGGTGGCCGCCAAGACCCGGGCCGTCACCCACGCCGGACTGATCCCCGTCATCTGCGCCGGTGAACGCCGCGCCGACGGCCTGGCGGACGCCGTCGAGGAGACGCTCACCCAGGTCCGCGCCGCACTGTCCGGCGCCGCCCCCGGCAGCGAGATCGTCGTCGCGTACGAACCGGTCTGGGCGATCGGCGCCCGCGAACCGGCCCCCGCGCGCCATGTGCGGGCGGTCGCCGACGCGATCCGCGGCGCGCTGCGCGACCACGACGTCCGCGGGCGGCTGATCTACGGCGGCACCGCGGGCCCCGGTACGTACACCGAACTGGCCGGCGCCGTCGACGGACTGTTCCTGGGGCGTCTCGCCCACGACACCGAGGGCCTGCGCAAGGTCGTCGAGGAGATCGCCGGCGGCTGACCGAGCCGCCTTCCCCATCCACCCGGCCGCCCGGCCCCGCCCGTCAGGAGACCCCTGTGACCACCGCCCAGGACCCCGTCCGCATCGCCATCGGCGCCGACGACGCCGGCATCGTCATGCGGGACGCGATGATCGCCTACCTCACCGAACGGGGCTACCCCGTCACCGATCTGAGCGCCGCGCCCTCCGAGGACTACCCGGACGTCGCCGAGCGCGTCGCACAGAGCGTGGCCCGCGGCGACCACGAGCGTGCCGTGCTGATCTGCGGCACCGGCATCGGGATGGCCATCGCCGCCAACAAGGTCCCCGGTATCCGCGCGGCACAGATCCCCGACAGCTACAGCGCCGAGCGGGCGCGTAAGTCCAACGACGCGCAGATCGCCTGCTTCGGCAACCGCACGATGGGTGTCGAGGCCGCGCTGGTCTGCCTGGAGCACTGGCTGGCCTCGGAGTTCGCGGGCGGCGGCTCGGCGCCCAAGGTCGAGAAGATCCGGCAGGTCGAGTCCCGCAACCTCCTCACCGCCTGACCCACGGGGCCGGAAGCCCTGACGACGGGGCCGCGGAGCCCTCGCCCGCGCCCCCGCCCCGATGCCCTCCCAGGAGCCCCGTACCCTCTCCCGCACCCTCTTCCGAAAGGCGGTAACGACATGCGCGCAGTTGTCATCGAGGAGCCGAACAAGCTGACCGTGACCACCGTCGCGGACCCCACCCCGGGCCCCGGCGAGGTCGTCGTCAAGGTGACCGCCGCCGGACTGTGCGGCACCGATGTGCACATGCTCGCGGGTGAGTTCGGGCCCACCCGCTACCCGGTGATCCCCGGCCACGAGTTCTCCGGCGAGATCGTCGCGGTGGGCGCGGGCGTCACCGGCTACGCGGAGGGCGACGCCGTCGCCGCCGACCCGGCCATCTACTGCGGCACCTGCCACTTCTGCGCCATCGGCCGCGGCAACCTCTGTGAGCAGTGGGGCACCATCGGCATCACCGTCGACGGCGCCTGCGCCGAATACGTCAAGGTCCCTGTCGGTAACCTCTACCGGCTGCCGGAGACCGTCCGCCTGGAGCACGCCCCGCTCATCGAACCGCTGTCGACGATCGTCCGCGGCTTCGACATCGTCTCCCCGCAGCTCGGCGACAACTTCCTGATCTACGGTGCGGGCACCATGGGCCTGCTCTACCTCCAGGTCGCCCGGCGGGCCGGCGCCGCCTCGGTGTCCGTCGTCGACCTCAACGAGGACCGGCTCGCGGTCGCCCGCCGGCTCGGCGCCGACGCCGTCGCCACCACCGCCGACGCGCTCACCGACGACCACCCGCGCGGCTGGCAGGTCGTCACCGACTGCACCGGCAACATCCGCGCCATCGAGGACGGGCTGACCCGGCCCATCCGCGGCGGCACCTTCCAGCAGTTCGGCTGCGCCCCCGACCAGGAGAAGGCGCAGTTCTCACCGTTCCGCATCTACAACGACGAGATCCGCATCGTCGGCAGCATGGCGATCCTGCACAGCTACGGCCGCGCCGTGGAGCTGCTGGGCAGGGGCGTCATCGACGCCGAGACGATGATCACCCACCGCTTCGGGCTCGACCGGTACGCCGAGGCGCTGGAGACCTTCAAGAAGGGCACCGGCCGCAAGCTCCAGATCGTCCCCGACGGATCGGCCGACTGACCCGGCGGCTCTCACCTTCCTCGCCCGGTCCTGCCCAGGTGCGGGACCGGGCGAGGCGGGTCGGGCCGGCGCGGCGAGAGGGCGGGGCGGGCGCTATCCCACCAGCGCCGCCAGTTCCGTCCCTGCCAGCAGGAGGCCGCCGACGCCGAAGTCGGCGGTGGTGTCGCGGCCGACCGGCTGGCCCGACTCCGGCCGGTCGCCCTCCGGCTGGACGTAGCCGAGGAAGCCGTCCGGGTGCACGGCGTGGGTGGCCAGGGCGTGCCAGGCGCGGGCGGCCACCGGCCGGAAGAGCCGGGCCGGGACGAGTCCGGTGCGCAGGGCGTAGGCCGTCGCGTAGAGGAAGAAGACGGTGCCGCTGGTCTCGGGGCCCGGCAGGTGGCCGGGGTCGCCGAGGTTGACGTTCCAGAAGCCGTCGGGGCGCTGGATGCGGCGCAGTGCGCGCAGCTCGGTGAGGAGGGCGGTGCGGTAGGCGGGCGCGTGCCGGTGGTCGGCGGGGAGCGCGGTGAGCACCTTGGTGTGGGCGCCGGCGACCCAGCCGTTGCCGCGCGACCACAGCACCGGTCTGCCGTCCGGAGAAACGATCCCTCCGGGGAGGAAGCGCTTGTCGCGGTACCAGAAGCCGCTGGTGGCGTCGTAGAGGCCCGGGCCTCCTTCGGCGTTGCGGGTGTGGGTGTAGAAGGTGTGCATCGCCGCCGCGTAGGCGTCGTCGCCGCGGACCGCGCCGAGGCGGGCGAACGGCGGCATGGCCATGTGCAGCGCGTCGTCCCACGTCCAGTCGGAGTGCTTCTCCGCCACGGAGTCGACCATCGCGCGCACCGACTCGTCCAGCGCCGCGATCTTCGCCTCGTCCGGTGCGGGGTCCAGTGCGTACAGGTCCAGATATGCCTGGCCCGCGCACTGGTTGTCGGCGTGGCGGGTGGTGGAGCCGTCGTTGAGTCCGTAGTCGTGCTTCTCGGCCCAGCCGCGGGCGTATGCGGCGTAGCGGGGCTCGCCGGTCAGCCGGTGCAGGGCGAGCAGTCCGCTGAAGAAGGTGGCGCGGGCCCATTTGTTGTCGCCGGGGTCGGTGTGCGCCCCGATCCAGTGGTCGGCGACGCGCCGCAGCACGGCGATGATCTCCGCCCGCGCGGGCAGTCCGCCTCCCGCGGCCGCCCGCTCGGCCGCCGCGGCGCGGTCACCGCCCCCCGTGAACGGGGAGAGTCCACCCCCTACGGCCAGGACGGTGCCGGTGGTGAGAAAGTGCCGACGTTCCATGACACACCCCTTCCGGGTACGACGATCGGACACGAGCACCACGGGACGGGCCGGGGCCGGGAACTGCCCGGAGGGGGCGACGCGGGGCCGTGGGCGGTACCGGCGGAGCGTGCGGTGGGGCCCGGCGCAGCCCATCCCGTTCACGTACGGGAACGCTGTTCGTTCATGGGAAGCGGTGCCATGGTGACAGTGGAGCCCACGGTTCGGAAGGGGGCCCGGCGCCGCACGGGGCGAGGGCCGGTCGGCGCGGTATCGCCCCGGCAACGGCCCTTCCGGGCAACGGTGATCGGTACGGAGGCGCTGCGCGCCGTATACGGGCGTCGCCTTCCGGCACACGACGACGGGGAGCGGCAGCCGATCGCTGCCGCTCCCCGTCGTGCCGCTCCCTGGCGGGAACGGGCGGTTGCGGTGCCGGGAGTGCCTTCGCGCCCGGGGAGAACCGGGGAGGGAAGGTGCTCCGGGGTCAGTCGATGCCGCGGAAGATGTGCGGCTCGACGGGCTCCTCGTCACAGCCGGCGAGCCGGACCGGAGCGCCGCGTCCCCAGACCTCAAGGTTACGGACTTCCTTGATCCGGCCGGGACGTTCACCCTGCTTCGGGCGGGGCTCCTTGTACTGCGTCTTGTCGAATGCCACCACGCACTCCTTCATCAGAGGTATTGGTTCCGACGCGGTGGCGCCTCGTTCACAAACCGGGAGATCGGCCAGGGTTTGTGGCGTTCCCGCGACGGGCCAAATGGTGTTGGCGTCTCCCAGAAGGGTCGTCCGTCGTCCCCCACCCTAACGACACCTCCCCCCTCCCGCGCGACTTTTCCCGTCAGCTTTGCCCCGCTCTCCGCGGAATGACGGTGATCCGCACCGCGTCGGCCCCGGTCACCGGCCCGGACGGGGCGGCCCGCGGGCGCCGTGGCCGCCCTGCGGTGCCCGCCATTCGGATGACCGCCGCCTCTGCGGCCGGGCACCGCCGCCCGGACGTACCGGCGCGTCGGGTGGCGCCCGGAGCGTCTGCCCGCGGGGCGGCACCGTGCGGTGCTACCCCTGGGCGGGTGGACTGGTTCACCGACTCCGGTTACTGGCTCGGCCGCCTGGTCTTCCAGCGGCTGCTGGCCCTCGTCTATCTGACCGCGTTCCTCGCCGCGGCGCGGCAGTTCCGGGCGCTGATCGGCGCGCAGGGGATGCTGCCCGTGCCGCACTTCGTGGCGCGCGTGCCGTTCCGCGCCGCACCGTCCGTCTTCCACCTGCACTACTCGGACCGATTCTTCGCCGCCTGGTCGTGGTGCGGGGCGCTGCTGGCCGCCGCGGTGGCCGCGGGCGCCGCCGACGCGGTGCCGCCGGGCGCGGCCATGGCGATGTGGGCGGCGCTGTGGGTGATGTACCTGTCGATCGTGAACGTCGGCCAGACCTGGTACGGCTTCGGCTGGGAGTCGCTGCTGCTGGAGACGGGGATGCTGGCGGTCTTCCTCGGCAACGGCGACATCGCGCCGCCGGTCGTCGTGATGTGGCTGCTGCGCTGGCTGCTGTTCCGGGTGGAGTTCGGCGCCGGGCTGATCAAGATGCGCGGGGACCGCTGCTGGCGCGATCTGACCTGCCTCTACTACCACCACGAGACCCAGCCGATGCCGGGGCCGCTGAGCTGGTTCTTCCACCATCTGCCGGGCCCGCTGCACAAGGTCGAGACCGCCGCCAACCATGTCGCGCAGCTGGGGCTGCCGGTGCTGCTGTTCACCCCGCAGCCGGTGGCCGGATGGGCGGCGGCGGCGATGGCCGTCACCCAGCTGTGGCTGGTCTTCTCCGGCAACTTCGCCTGGCTGAACTGGCTCACCCTCGCGCTCGCCCTCTCCGTCGCCGCCGGGGCCCGGCCCTGGGTCACCCCGCCGCCGTTCCCGGCGGGCGCCCCGCTGTGGTTCACCGTCCTGGTCTGCGCGGCGACCGCCGGGGTCCTGGCCCTCAGCTACCGCCCGGCCCGCAACCTCCTCGCCCGTGAGCAGCGGATGAACACCTCGTACGAACCGCTGCACCTGGTCAACTCGTACGGCGCCTTCGGCAGTGTCACGCGGGTGCGGCGGGAGGTGGTGGTGGAGGGGACGGCGTCGGCGATGGACGGGCCGGAGACGGTGTGGAAGGAGTACGCCTTCCACGGGAAGCCGGGTGAGGTGGGGCGGCTGCCGCGCCAGTTCGCCCCCTACCACCTGCGGCTCGACTGGCTGATGTGGTTCGCCGCGCTGTCGCCGGGCTACGCCGCCGGCTGGTTCGGCGGCTTCGTGGAGCGGCTGCTCACGGGCGACCGGGACACGCTGCGGCTGCTGCGCGGCAACCCGTTCCCGGACGCCCCGCCGCTGCGGGTGCGGGCCCGGCTCTTCGAGTACCGCTTCACGACGTGGCGCGAGCTACGGGAGTCGGGCGCATGGTGGCACCGTCGAGAAGTCCGTCCGTTTCTGCCGCCCACCGCGCTGTCACCTCGCCCCGGAAGGCGGTGAGCGTCCGCAGCGCCTCCCGCAGCCCGATACGGCGGACCTCCCGCTCCAGCACGTCGAGTTCGGCGAGGGTCTCGACGTGGTCGCGGCCCAGCCGGGCACGGGACCGCGCCAGGCCCAGCGCGGCCAGGGCGCGGCCGCGGGGCTCCGCCATGTCCGTGAACTCCCCCAGCGCGAGGGCGTACAGCTCACGCGCCTGTGCGTACCGCTCGGCGCGGAAGAGGACGTTGCCGCGCATCTTGTGGTTGTAGGCGAGGGCGGCGGCGAGGTCCATGGCGCGGCATATCGCCTCCGCCTCGGACAGCAGCTCCAGCGCGCGGTCGGTCTCGCCCAGCGCGGAGCGGACGTCCGCGACGCCCCGCAGCGACCAGGCGTGGCCGCGGCTGTCGTCCGCCGCGGCGGCGATGTCCACGCACTCCTCGAAGAGGGCCAGCGCCTCGGTGAGGTCGCCGGTGTTGCGGTGCATCTGGGCGATGCCGGACAGCGCCCAGACGGCATGGCGGGGCTCGCCGTGGGCGCGCGCCTGCGCCAGGAGCTGTTCGTGGAGGTCGGCGACGGCTTCGTAGTCACCCTGGATACGGCCGGTCTCGGCGAGCCCGGCGAGGGCGTAGCCGTGGGCCAGCCGGTCGGCGCCGTCGGCGAGGGCGACGGCGTGGGTGAGCAGCCGGCGGGCGAGCGGCAGGGCACCGCACTGGCGGGCGAGGGTGCCGCCGCTCCACAGCGCCCAGCCCATGGCGCCGCGGTCGCCCGCCTCCCGGGCGCTGCGGTAGCTGTCGCGCCAGGCGGCGCCGGCCGCCTCGACCCTGCCCAGCCGGCGGTTGGCCTCACCCGCCGCAAGGGCCGCGCGGGCACGTTCCAGCGGGCTCGCGGCCTCCTCGTGGGCGCGGACGGCGGCGGCCAGGACCTCCTCGTAGGAGGAGTTGACGCCGAGCTTCGCGCCCAGCGCGCCCTGGTACTCGGGCGCGAATGCCTTGCCGTACATGGTGCGGTGCCCTCTCGTTCATGATCCGTATTGATCACGACGCTATGAAGTCGGACCTGTAGCCCGAATCCTCCGCAGTGCCCTTCCTCGCGTACCTCTGAAGTGCTACGCCGTACCCCTGCCGTCATCACCGCGATGTACGCGGGAACCCCCGACCAACAGCGGAAAGGCCACCGCACACTGACGAGGTGTCAGCTCGGGGCGCCGCACCGGGGGCCGCCGTCCCCTTGCCGTGCCGCGGCCGTCCGGGGCAGGCTGGCCCCGCCCGGCCGCGGGTGGCTGGTCGCCGGCGGCCTCGCGGGCCACGAGCGCCGGAGACCGAGGTGGAGCATGACCGCAGCAGGGACGGGGCCCGGCATCGGGCGCCGGCGTCTCCTCGGGGGCGTCGCCGCCGGGCTCGCCGTGGCGGCCGGGGGCGTGGCGCTGACCGGCCGCGAGGCCGCTCCGGCGCAGGCCCGGGGCCGGGGCGGGGAGCGGGAGGAGGTCCGGCGGCCGCGGGCGGACCGGTCGGTGTTCCTGGGGACGTACACGTCGTCCGGAGGGGCCGGCATCATCCTCGCGGAGTACACCGCGGACGCGACCCTGACCTCCACCGGCACGGTCGGCGGCGTCCCCGACCCCTCGTACCTGGCGCTCGCCCCCGACGGCGGCACGCTCTACGCGGTCGACGAGCAGCAGGAGGGCGCGGTGACCGCGCTGGCGCTGCCGGCGCAGGGCCCGCCGAAGGTGCTGGGCAGCCGTCCCACCGGCGGCGCCGGGCCCTGCCATCTGTCGGTCCACCCGGGCGGCCGCTGGCTGCTGTCCGCCAACTACACGTCCGGGAGCGTGGCGGTGCACCCGATCGACCCGGCGGACGGCTCGCTCGGTGAGCGGACGGACCTGGTCACCCACTCCACGCCGCCCCCCGGCCCCGGGCAGGACGGGCCGCATGCGCACCAGATCCTCACCGCGCCGGACGGCGGTCACGTCCTGGCGGTGGATCTGGGCACCGACACCGTCTACACCTACCGGCTGGACACCTCCGCCGGGAAGCTGGCCGAGGCGTCGCGGGCGACGCTGCGGCCGGGCGCGGGGCCGCGGCATCTGACGTTCCACCCGTCGGGCCGGTTCGCGTATCTGGCGAACGAGGTCGACAACACGGTGGTGGTCTGCGGCTACGACCCGGGCAGCGGGCGGCTGACGCCGGGTGAGCCGCAGCCGACCGGCACCGGTGAGGGCACCAGCTATCCGGCGCAGCTGCTGGTCACCGCGGACGGGGCGTTCGCGTTCCTGGCCAACCGCGGCCACAACAGCCTGACGCGGTACGCGGTCGAGGACGGCGGGGCGCGGTTGCGGCTGCTGGACACGGTGCCGGTGGGCGGCGACTTCCCGCGGCAGATCGCCTTCTCACCGGACGGGCGGCTGCTGTTCGCGGCGAACCAGCGGTCGGGGACGGTGACGGTCTTCGCGGTCGACGCGGACTCCGGGGCGCTGGTGCGGCGCGGGGAGCCGTTCGCGGCGGCGGCAGCGGTGTGCGTGCTGCCGCGGTGAGCGGGAGGGCCCCGCGACCGGCACGGAATCCGGTGCCCCGCGGGGAGTGAAACACTGCCGCAACAGTGCCGCAGTGTCCGGGAGTTAGCGTCGCCCCCCATGAGTACGCGGACACCGGGGGCGCACGGCCCTCAGAGCGGCCCGGCACCGGCGGACGGTGCGCTGCGGCAGGGTCTCGAACGCCGTCATATGCGGCTGATCGCGCTCGGCGGGGTGATCGGCGCGGGGCTGTTCGTCGGCAGCGGGGTGGTGGTGCACGCGACGGGCCCGGCGGCGGTGCTGTCGTTCCTGGCCGCCGGGGTGCTGACGGTGCTGATCATGCGGATGCTGGCGGAGATGACCGCCGCCCGGCCCGCGCAGGGCTCGTTCTACGCGCATGTCCGCGAGACGCTGGGGCTGCGGGCCGGTTTCACCGTCGGCTGGCTGTACTGGTACTTCTTCGTGATCGTGGTCGCCGTGGAGGCGGTGGCCGGTGGCCGGATCGTCCAGCTGTGGTTGCCCGGTGTGCCGTTGTGGGCGGTCAGCCTGGTCCTGATGGGCCTGCTGACGGCGACCAACATGGTGTCGGCGCGGTCCTACGGCGAGTTCGAGTACTGGTTCTCGTCGATCAAGGTCGTGGCGATCGTCGTCTTCCTGTTCCTGGGCGCGCTGTACGTGTTGGGCCTGTGGCCGCACGCCCGGGGCGGGCTGGCGCTGCTGACGACGCACGGCGGATTCGCGCCGGCGGGGGTGGGCGCGGTGCTGGCGGCGGTGGTGCCGTGCGTCGGGTTCTTCACCGGTGCGGAGATCGTGACGATCGCGGCGGCGGAGTCGGTCGAGCCGGAACGGGCGGTGGCCGACGCGATCCGCTCGATCGTGCTGCGGGTGGTGGCGTTCTACGTCCTGTCGATCTTCCTGGTGGTCGCGGTCGTGCCGTGGACGTCCCCGGCGATCGAGGTCAGTCCGTACGCGGCGGTGCTGGAGCGGCTGGCGGTGCCCGCCGCCGGGACGGTGATGAACGCGCTGGTGCTGATCGCGGTGTTGTCCTGCCTGAACTCCGCGCTCTACACGTCGTCACGGATGCTCTTCGCCCTCACCGGCAACGGCGACGCGCCGCGCGCCTTCACGAAGGTCAGCCGCGGCGGCGTGCCGCGCCGGGCGCTGCTGGCCGGGACGTCGGTCGGCTATCTGTCGGTGATCGCCGCCTGGATCTCCCCCGACGTGATCTTCTCGTTCCTCATCAACTCCTACGGCGCCATCGCGCTCTTCGTCTATCTGGCCATCGCCGTCGCGCAGGTGCGGATGCGGCGACGGCTGGAGCGCGAGGACCCGGCGCGGCTGACGCTGCGGATGTGGCTGTTCCCCTGGCTGAGCCGGCTGACCATCGCGGCGATGACGGCGGTGATCGCCGCGATGGCGGTGCTCCCCGGCAGCCGTTCGCAGTTCTGGCTGAGCCTGGTGACGGTGGCGGTGGTGCTGGTGGGCTACGAGTTCCGGCGGCGGGCCCCGGTGGCGCGTCCGGGGCCGGCGGGGCCGCTCCCCGAGCCGGACGTCGTGGGGGCGGCGACCGGCGAGAGGTAGTGGCGGAGCAGATCGCGCAGATGGTCGACGAAGGCGTCGTAGCTCTCCCGCAGGGTCGAGCCGGGCCAGTCGTCGGGGAGCAGTTCGGCGGGGAGCAGCGGGTCGGTCAGCAGATGGCGCTGGGCCGCGGCGGCGACGGTGAAGCGGTGTGCGGGGTCGTCCGCGGCACCGAGCCGGGCGTCGAGGTCACGGGCGCGGGCGGCCCAGCCGTCGAGGTCCCAGAGCTTGCCCGCGAGGGCGACCGGATCGCCGTCGGGGGTGCCGGTGAGCCAGGTGCACTGGTCGGCGACGGAGGGGCGGGGGCGGTCGAGGTTGGCGGGGCGCAGCCAGCTGCCCTCGCGCAGCTCGGCCAGGCGCAGTCCGTCCATGGCGCGGCGCAGCGCGGTGCGTTCGGCGGCGGTCCGGCGCTCGCCGGTGACCAGGGCGATCTCCCAGGCGCCGGACCACGGCAGGGTGCGCGGGGTGCGGCTGTCGTCCTGCCGGCGCTGGCGGGCCAGCAGCCGTGCGGTGAGGGCGTAGTCCCCGTCGGCGTGGGTGAGATCGCCGGCGGCAACCATGCGGGAGAGTGCGACCCGGACCGTGCCCTCGGCGATGCCGAAGAGTTCCCCGATACGGACGAGGGCGCGGACCGGCAGCTGTGCCGGATGGTTGCCCAGGAGGGTGCTGAGGACGACGGAGCGCGCGGTGAGCGGCCTTACCCCCAGGTCCTCCGCATCGTCCGCCATACTCCGCGGGGTGCCCGTGGGGGCCGTTGCGGGGGTGCGGTCACAGCCGTCCGCGCCGTTCATTCATTACATCCTTTCCACGCTTGTCGTACAACTGTAACGTCGAGGTATGACCGTCACTCATGAAGTCGTGAATCAGCCGCCGCCGCTGACCGGTTTCACCGCCGCGGACGAGCCGGCCCTGCTGGAGACCCTGCGCCGGGAAGGCGCCGGATGGGGCGAGCGGGAGGTGACCGAACTCGGCGCGCTGGCGGGCACGGCGGCCGTCCAGGAGCAGTCCCGCTGGGCGGAGGAGGTGCCGCCCCGGCTGCACACCCACGACCGCTTCGGCCACCGCGTCGACGAGGTCACCTTCCACCCCGCCTGGCATCAGCTGATGACGGTCGCCGTGGAGCAGGGGCTGCACGGCGCGCCCTGGGCCGACGACCGGCCCGGCGCCCATCTGGTGCGCGCCGCGAAGTTCTACCTCTGGTCCCAGGCGGAGCCGGGCCACGGCTGTCCGGTCTCGATGACGTACGCCGCCGTCCCGGCCCTGCGGGCGGCGCCCGAGCTGGCGGCGGTGTACGAGCCGCTGCTCACCTCGCGGGTCTACGACTTCGGGCTGCGGCCGCCGCTGACCAAGTCGGGCCTGATCGCGGGCATGTCGATGACGGAGAAGCAGGGCGGCTCCGACGTCCGCGCCAACACCACCCGCGCGGTGGCCGCCGCCGACGGGAGCTACCGGATCACCGGCCACAAGTGGTTCACCTCCGCGCCGATGAGCGATGTCTTCCTGACCCTGGCACAGACGGCGGAGGGTCTCAGCTGTTTTCTGCTGCCGCGCGTCCTGCCGGACGGCAGCCGCAACGGGCTGCGGCTGATGCGCCTCAAGGACAAGCTCGGCAACCGCTCCAACGCCTCGGCCGAGATCGAGTACGAGGCGGCGGTGGCCTGGCCGGTGGGCGAGCCGGGGCGCGGGGTGCGCACCATCGTGGAGATGGTCAACATGACCCGGCTGGACTGCGTGCTGGGATCGGCCGCCGCGATGCGGGCCGGGCTGCGGCAGGCGCTGCACCACACCGCGCACCGGCAGGCGTTCGGCCGGTCGCTGGACCACCAGCCGCTGATGCGCTCCGTCCTCGCCGATCTCGCCGTCGAGTCGGAGGCGGCGACGCTGCTGGGGATGCGGCTGGCGGCCGCCGTGGACCGCTCGCAGGCCGGCGACGCCCGGGAGGCGGCGCTGCGGCGGCTGGCGCTGGCGGCCGCCAAGTACTGGGTGTGCAAACGCGGCAGCACGCATGTGGGCGAGGCGCTGGAGTGCCTGGGCGGCAACGGCTACGTCGAGGAGTCCGGGATGCCGCGGCTCTACCGGGAGGCGCCGCTGCTGTCGATCTGGGAGGGCTCGGGCAATGTCGCGGCGCTCGACGTGCTGCGCGCCCTCCAGCGTGAACCGGAGGCGCTGGAGGCGTACTTCGCGGAGGTCGACGCCGCCGCGGGCGCCGACCGGCGGCTGGACGCGGCCGCCGCCGGGCTGCGGAAGCTGCTGGGCGAGCTGGCCGACCCGGAGCGTGCGCAGCTGCTGGCCCGGACCGTCGCCGAGCGGATGGCGCTGGTGCTCCAGGGTGCGCTGCTGGTGCGGCACAGCTCCCCGGCGGTCGCCGACGCGTTCTGCGCCTCCCGGCTCGACGGGGCGTGGGGCAACGCCTTCGGCACCCTCCCGCCGGGCACGGATCTGACGGCGATCCTGGAACGCACCCGTACCGGTGACGCGCACTGAGGCCCGGGCGGTGGACGGAGGTGCGCCCGGCGGGCACGGCGGCGCGGGGCGCACCGGGAGGGGCGGCCGGGCCGCCCGGGGCGGTAGCGTCCGGTCATGCCCTTCGACGATGAGATCGCGCCGGTCGCCGTGGTGGACTACCGGCCTTGCTGGCCGCGGGAGTTCACCGAGCACGCCGCCCGGCTGCGGGAGGTGCTGGGGGATCTCGCAGTCGCGGTCGACCATGTGGGCTCCACCTCCGTGCCGGGGCTGGCGGCCAAGGACTGCCTGGACATCCAGGTGCGGACGGGGCCGCTCGACGAGCAGTGTGCCGCGCGGGCCACGGCGCGGCTGACGGCGGCCGGGTTCCGGCGCCGCCCCGAGCCGTGGAACCGCACCGAGGTCGCGGCCGGCCGGCGCTGCCGCAAGCTGGTCTTCGCCCCGCCCGCCGGCGCCCGCCGGTGCAACCTCCACCTGCGGGAGCACGACGGGCCCAACGCCCGCTTCGCGCTGCTCTTCCGCGACCATCTGCGCGCGGACGCGGACGCCCGCCAGGCCTGGGGCACGTTCAAACAGCGGCTGGCCGCGCGGGTTGCGGACCTCGCCGCCTACGGGCAGATCAAACAACCCGCCACCGAGGTGCTGATGCGCGGCGCCGAGCGCTGGGCGGCCGCGACGGGATGGCAGCCACGCTGAGCACGGACGGCCACCCGCCGTGCGGGCAGGCGCGGTGCGGGAGCCGTCACCGGCCGCGCCGCGGCGGACCGCACCCCGCGACCCATATGGCACCGAGTGCACCGAGAGCTCCCTCATCCGGCATCCGGTGTCGCACACACGTCCACTTCGCCTTCATCGGACCTTCACCATCAGCCTCATCGCCCATGAGAAAAAGCGAGGCATGTGTGACGACGAACTGATCCCGCCGCGCGCGGACATGACCGAGGACCAGTGGCTGCGGGACGAGACCGCGCAGCCCGCGGCGGGGGCGCCCGAGCTGCGGACGACGGGCCGCACCGTGCCGTGGGTGAACCGGCGGACACTGCTCGGCGGCGCGGTGGCCGGCGCCGCCCTCGGCGTGCTGCCGCTCGGCGCCGGGGACCGCACGGCCGCCGCCGCGCCCCGCGGCGGCGCGCCCGGCGCGTTCCCCTTCCCCGAACGGCCCAACCGCAGGGGCGAGTTCGCCGTCCTGGTGACGGGCGACGCGGGCACCGGCGACGAGGCGCAGTACGCGGTGGCCGCCGCGGCGCGGGACGTCTGCCGCGCCGAGGGCGTGGAGCTGGCCGTCGGACTCGGCGACAACATCTACGAGAACGGGCCCGAGTCCGACCACGACACGGATTTCCAGGACAAGTTCGAGAAGCCGAACGCCGGTATCGACGTGCCGTGGCTGATGGTGCTGGGCAACCACGACTGCTCCGGGCTGATACCGGGCAGCGGCGGCGACCCGTCCCGCGGCGACCGCGAGGTGGCGTACGCGGCGACCTCCCGCCGCTGGTACATGCCGGAGCGCTACTACCGCGTGCCGGTCCCGGCCGGCCGGCCGCTGGTGGAGTTCTTCGCCATCGACACCATCCCGTGGTCCTCGTACGTCGCCCAGATCGACCCGCGCTACCGCTGGGACGGCCCGTACATGCGCGGGCAGCGGGAGTGGCTGGACGGCGCGCTGCGCGACTCGCGGGCCCGCTGGAAGATCGTCCTGGGCCACCACCCGTACCTCAACAACGGCAAGCACGGCAGCGCCGGCGCGTACGACGGCTTCACCCTCGGGAACTACACCAGCGGTGTCCACCTCAAGGAGATGTACGAGGAGGTCGTCCTCGGGCGCGCCGACCTGATCCTCTCCGGGCACGACCACACCTCCCAGCTGCTGGAGCCGACGGCGCGGACCGGCGGCACCCGGCAGGTGGTGTGCGGCGCCTCCGGCAAGACCGGCGACGGCACGGCGCACTTCCACCACCCGGCCGCCTGGCAGAACTTCTCCGACCACGGCTTCATGCTGCTGAAGGTGTCGGGCGCCGCGCTCACGCTCGACGCGTACACCGTCGACGTCGCCGCCCGGAGGGCCACCCGCGCCCACCGGATCCGCACCACGGAGCCGGTCGGCGGGGCGCGGGCGGGCGCACCGGCGTAGCGGCGGACCCGGCGGCTGACGGGTCCCGGTCAACGACGCCCCGGGCGGGGCAGCGGGACATGCGGCGGGCCGCACCCCGGCCTAGGGTGAGCGCATGGCCGCGTCCCGGTGGATATCGGCCCTGGTCAACGGCGCGCGGCCGCGGGCCCGGGGCCCGCACTCCCGCGCGGCGCCGCACCGCCCGGACCGGGCCGCGGCGCCGTCCCCCGCCCGTTCCCGTCCGCCCGTGACAGCCGGGCGACGGGCACTTCGGTGACCGCCGGGAGCGGCGGCGATCCCGGGCGCCGCTACGACCCGCTGGCCGCCCCGGGTGTCCGCGCGGTGCCCGAGGAGGCGCCGGGCGTCTCGCACCACGAGCCGATCGGGCTGCGCCGCCGCCTCGATCTCAACCTCATGGGCACGTTCGACTGGGACCTGAATCGCGGCCACATGGACCTCGACGCCGGTGCGCTGCGCCTCTACGACCTGCGGGCCGACGAATGGAACGGCGAGCCCCTGGCGCTGGCCCCGCGGGTGCCGCCGGAGGAGGGCGCGCGCCTGGACCGGGCGCTGTCGCTGGCGCTCCAGGACGGCGCCTCCTCGTACGGTGCGTACTTCCGGGTGCGCCACCGCGACGGGACGATGCACTGGGCGCACTCCCAGGGCCGGATCCTGCACGACGCGGACGGTCTGCCGTACCGGGTGATCGGGGTGGTGCGGGAGGCGTCGAACGAGCTGGCGGACTCGGCGCTGCTGC
This sequence comes from Streptomyces sp. NPDC014733, assembly GCF_043083385.1. NCBI lineage: Bacteria > Bacillati > Actinomycetota > Actinomycetes > Kitasatosporales > Streptomycetaceae > Streptomyces > Streptomyces sp. NPDC014733. Next base: position 522,436 of record NZ_JBIBYO010000004.1, read on the forward strand.
GGTCGCTGCAGCAGGAGCGGCAGCGGCAGACGGTGATGGTGCAGCAGACCACGGCGGCGCTGGCGCGGGCGATGTCGGTGGCGGATGTGACGCGGGTGCTGACCGGTCCGGGCGGGGCGCGGCGGTTCGGGGCGGACGCGCTGATCCTGGGGCTGGTGGCGGGCGGCCGGTTCGAGGTGATCGCGGCGACCGGGCTGGAGGGCGACGTACCGGAGGACATGCTGCGGTCCCGGCTGGACGACACGCTGCCGCTGTCGGACACGGTGTCGTCGCGGCGCCCCAGCTTCCTGCGCACCCGCGGCGAGCTGCTCGCGCGCTTCCCGCGGCTGCGCCCGTACGGGGAGATGCTGCCGCCGGGCAGCGCGTCGTTCCTGCCGCTGGTGGCGCAGGACACCGTCATCGGGGCGCTGGGACTGTTCGGCAACGAGCCGTCGGGGCAGTCCGCCGAGGCGCGGAACCTGGCGCTGGCGCTGGCCGGTGTGGTGGCGCAGTCGTTGCAGCGGGCGACCCTCTTCGACCAGGAGCGGGAGTTCGCGACGGGTCTCCAGGCGACGATGCTGCCGCGCCGGGTGCCGGAGATCCCCGGCGGCGAGGTGACGGTGCGGTACCACCCGGCGAGCGTGGGCCGCGACATCGGCGGCGACTGGTACGACGTGATCGCGCTGCCGCAGGGCCGTACGGGGCTGGTGGTCGGCGACGTCGAGGGGCACGACACCCATGCGGCGGCGGTGATGGGGCAGCTGCGGATCGCGCTGCGGGCGTATGCGAGCGAGGGGCATCCGCCGGAGACGGTGTTGGTGCGGGCGTCGCGGTTCCTGGCGGAGCTGGAGACCGACCGCTTCGCGACCTGCACCTACATCCAGGCGGATCTGGACTCCGGGGCGCTGCACGTGGCGCGGGCCGGGCATCTGGGGCCGCTGGTCCGGGACGGCTCGGGGCATGTGGACTGGCCGAAGGTCCGCGGCGGGCTGCCGCTCGGCGTGGCGACCGCGTTCGGGCACGACCACTTCCCCGAGACCCAGCTGTTCCTGGAGCCCGGGTCGACACTGCTGCTGTGCAGCGACGGGCTGGTGGAGCAGCCGGGGCAGGACATCTCGGTCGGTATCGACGCGCTGACGGCGGCGGTCCGGGCCGGGCCCGATGAGCTGGGGCCGCTCGCCGATCAGCTCGCGGAGCTGCTGTGGTCGGCGCCCGGGTCGGAGGACGACCTGGCGCTGTTGCTGCTGCGGCGGGTGCCGGATCCGGGCGGCAGCGCCCTGCCGCGGCTGCGGCTCCACGTCCACCAGGCCGATCCGGCGGGCGCCGCCGACATCCGCTCGGCGCTGCGGCGCACCGTGGACCAGTGGCGGGCCGGGCCGGTGATGTACGACATCGAGGTGGCGGCGAGCGAGCTGATCGCCAATGCGCTGACGCACACGGAGAGCGGGGCGCTGGTGACGATGGAGCTGCTGGCGGGCGAGCCGCGGCGGATCCGGCTGGAGGTCGAGGACCGTTCCAGCCAGTGGCCCCGGCGCCGCAGCCCCGGCGAGACCGCCACGTCCGGCCGCGGTCTGATGCTGGTGGAGGCGCTGGCGGACTCCTGGGGCGCCGAGCCCCGCGGCTCCGGCAAGGCGCTGTGGTGCGAGTTCACGGTGCCGGACGGCGAGGCGGCCCCGGACGGGGCAGGGCCGGCGGGCGAGGGGTGAGGCGGGCCGCGGGGGGACACCCCGGTCGCCGCTCCCCCGGCCCGCGCCCGCCGGCGGGTCAGCCGCGGCGGCCGAGCGCCTTGGCGCGGCCGTGGGGAGCGCCTTGGCGCGGCCGTGGGCCCAGTCGGCGGCCGTGCAGCAGAGGACGTCCTGCGGATCCTCGGCTACCGCCTCGACCGGATCCTCCCGCCGGCGCCGTCCGCGCCGGGCCTACGGGCCGTACCAGAGCGTCGTGACGTTGCAGAACTCCCGGATGCCGTGGCCGGACAGCTCCCGGCCGTAGCCGGAGCGCTTGGCGCCGCCGAAGGGCAGGCCCGGGTGGGAGGCGGTCATGCCGTTGAAGTACACGCCGCCGGCGCACAGATCGCGGGCGAGGCGTTCCTGCTCGGCCTCGTCGCGGGTCCAGGCGTTGGAGCTGAGGCCGAAGGGCGTGTCGTTGGCGAGCGCCACCGCCTCGTCGAGGTCGGCAACGCGGTAGAGCGTGGCGACCGGGCCGAACGCCTCCTCGTGGTGGATGCGCATGTCGGGGGTGATGTGGGTGAGGACCGTCGGCTCGTAGAACCAGCCCGCGGCGGGCCGCGACGGGCGGCGGGCGCCGCAGAGCGCGGTGGCGCCGCGGTGGACCGCGTCGTCCACCAGCTCCTCCAGATCGGAGCGGCCCTGCTCGCTGGCGAGCGGGCCGACGTCGGTGTTCTCGTCCATCGGGTCGCCGACGGTCAGCGCGGCCATCGCGGCGGTGAACTTCTCGGCGAACGCGTCGTGGATGTCGGCGTGCAGGATGAAGCGTTTGGCGGCGATACAGGACTGGCCGTTGTTCTGGACCCGGGCGGTGACCGCGACCCGCACCGCGGCGTCGAGGTCGGCGGAGGGCAGCACGACGTACGGGTCGCTGCCGCCGAGTTCGAGCACCGTCTTCTTGACCTCGTCGCCCGCGACGGAGGCGACGGCGCGGCCGGCCGGTTCGCTGCCGGTGAGGGTGGCGGCGGCGATCCGCGGGTCGCGCAGTACCCCCTCCACCGCGCCCGAGCCGATCAGCAGGGTCTGGAAGCAGCCGGCCGGGAATCCGGCCCGGCGGAAGAGTTCTTCCAGGTAGAGGGCGGTCTGCGGGACGTTGGAGGCGTGCTTGAGCAGCCCGGTGTTGCCGGCCATCAAGGTCGGCGCGGCGAACCGTACGACCTGCCAGAGCGGGAAGTTCCACGGCATCACGGCGAGGACGACGCCCAGTGGGCGGTAGCGCACCACGGCGCGGGCGGCACCGGAGTCGCGGACGTCGGCCGGGTCGGGGTGCTCGTCGGCGAGGAGGGCGGCGGCGTGGTCGGCGTACCAGCGCATGGTCTTGGCGCACTTGGCGACCTCGGCGCGGGCCGCCACCAGCGTCTTGCCCATCTCGGTGGTCATGGTCCGGGCGACGGTCTCGTGGTCGGCGTCGAGCAGGTCGGCGGCCTGGTGCAGCCACCCGGCGCGGGTGGCGAAGGAGGTGCGCCGGTGGGTGTCGTACGCCTGCTCGGCGAGGACCAGGCGGTCTTCGAGTTCGCCCGGGTTGAGCGGTTCGAAGGTCTTGAGCGTTTCGCCGGTGGCCGGGTTGACCGTGGCGATGGCCATGAACAGCACCTCCTCTGAGGGACGGAACGATCGGCCCGGCGGCGGCCCGCCCCGCTCAGCTCAGCGGCGACGGGGCCGGCGAGGGGTCCGGTACGGGATCGGGCCCCGGCGGGCGCGGGATCGGGGACGGCGAGGGTTCGGGTCCGGGCGGCCCCGGCGGCGGCTCGGGCCCGGGCGGCGGACCGCCGGGCTCCGGGTGCGGGCCGTCCGGGTCCGGTTGCGGACCGCCGGGGTCGGGCGGCAGCGGGTCCGGGCCCCCGGGGCCGGGCGGCGTGACCGGGTCGGCCGCGGCGGGGCCGTACCGCCCGTGGCCCGGGTCGCCGGACGCCACCGGGCCGCCGCCGCGCGCCCGGGCGCGGTGCGGGATCGGTTGCGGCTGCACGGCGTGCCTTTCGGAGGTGGACTGCTGCGTGCGCGGATCCCCCCCGTCTCCGAGTCTGGCCCGTTCCCGGCCGCGCCGCACGCCCGGCCGGGACGGCCCCCGCGCCGTCGCCCGTTACGGCTGCGGGTCGCGGGCGTCGTAGCGGGCGAAGGCGCGGCGGCCCAGGCCGAGGGCGGTGACGGTCAGGACGCAGGCGAGGCCGCCGCCGATGACGGCGGCCGCCGGGGAGGTCAGATCGGCGGCCGAACCGGCGAGGAAGTCGCCGAGGCGGGGGCCGCCCGCGACGACCACGATGAAGACGCCCTGGAGGCGGCCGCGCATCCGGTCCGGCGTCGCGGCCTGCAGCATGGTGGAGCGGAAGACCATCGAGACGGTGTCCGCGCACCCCGCGACGGCCAGGAAGAAGAGGCCGAGCCAGAGGTTGCGGGCCAGGCCGAAGCAGGCGACGGCCGCGCCCCAGGCGCCGACGGCCAGCAGGATCGCCAGGCCGTGACGGCGGATGCCGCCGAGCCAGCCGGAGAACAGTCCGCCGAGGACGGCGCCGACCGCGGGCGCGGCGACCAGCAGCCCCACCGTCTTCGCGTCGCCGGCGAACCACAGCACCGCGACGGCGGGGAAGAGCGCGCGCGGCTGCGCCAGCACCATCGCGGAGAGGTCGGTGAAGAACGTCATCCGCAGATTGGGGCGGGTGGCGAGGAACCGCAATCCGTCCAGGACGGAGGCGCGGCGCCGCGGTGTGCCGTCGCCGTCGTCCTCCTCGGGCAGCATCGCGGGCAGCCGCCACATCGCGTAGAGGGAGGCGCCGAAGGCGACGACATCGATCAGGTAGGCGGCCTGATAGCCCCACAGCCCGACGATGACGCCGCCCAGCATCGGGCCGCCCATCAGGCCGAGGTTGCTGGTCAGGGAGTTGAGGGCGTTGGCGGCCGGCAGCTGCTCGACGGGCAGCAGCCGCGGGATCATCGACGACCGCGCCGGGGAGTTCATCGCGAAGCACACGGCCTGGAGCGCGACGACCGCGTAGAGCAGCGCGACATGGTGCCGGTGGGTGAGCGCCGCGACGGCCAGCACGACGGAGAGGACGGTGGCGCCGGAGGCACTGTAGAGGCCGAGTTTGCGGCGGTCGACGGTGTCGGCGATGGCGCCGCCGTAGAGACCGAAGACGACGAGCGGGACGAGGGAGCAGAGGCCGACCAGGCCGACCGCGAAGGTGGAATGGGTGAGGTCGTAGACCTGGAGGGAGACCGCGAGGGCGGTCATCTGCTGGCCCATCCAGGAGATGGTGTTGCCGCACCACAGCCGCCGGTACTCCGGTGAGGTGCGCAGCGGTGTGAGGTCGGCGAATATTCGCGAGCGCAGCGGTACGGGGTCCGCGGGGGATTTCGTTGCATCGGGCACGCGGAAGTAAAGCATGCCTGCCCCACGGGGCGGCGAGCCGTTTTCGCGCCCCCCGCCCGGCGGCGTCAGGCGGGCGGCGCGCACTCCGCGACGAGCCGGGCGATGTGGTCGAGCAGGGCCCGCAGCCCCCGCTCGAAGAGACCGTCGAGCCGCAGGTCGTAGCCGTCCTCCCCCACCTCGTCGAGGAGCCGGGCGAGCGTCGGGTAGGCGCCGGAGCCCAGCAGTGCGGACATCGCGGGCTCCTGGGTGTCCAGCCACTCCTCGTCCGTCAGCCCGGTCTGCCCGGCGGCGTGGGCCTCACGCTCGGCGTGCACCGCCAGCCCCTGGATGTGGCTGTAGAGCAGGGCGTTGAGGTCGAGGACGGTCGCGGCGTCCAGCCCGTGGCCGTCGAGGGCGGCGAGCATCCACTCGGAGTAGGCGAGCAGCCGCGGCAGCAGTTGGGGGCGGGTGAGCGGACCGGTCTGGGCGAGCCAGGGGTGTGCGCGGTGCACCCGCCACAGGGCGCGGGCGCCCACCTCCAGCCGGGTCCGCCACGGCGCCGGGGTCCGCGGGTGGTCCAGCTCGCCGAGGACGGTGTCGGTCATCAGGGCGACGAGTTCGTCCTTGCCCCGCACATGGCGGTAGGCCGCCATCGCGGAGACGCCGAGGCGGCCGGCGACGGCGCGCATGGAGAGCGCGGCGAGCCCTTCGGCGTCGGCGAGCGCGATGGCGGCGCGGACGAGGCGGTCCCGCCCCGGGTCCCCGGCGGGCGCGGTGACCGGCGGCGGTGCGGGCGCGGTGCGGCGGGGCGCGGGCGGGGCGGGCCGGGGGGCGACGACGGTCCCGGCGCGCCCGGTGGCGTGGATCAGCCCCTCCTGGCGGAGGACGGCGAGCGCCTTGGTCGCGGTGGCGAGGGCGACGCCGCTCTCCTCGGCGAGGCGGCGGGTGGCGGGCACCCGGTCGCCGGGGGCCAGTTCGCCGTTCTCGATGCGGCGGCGCAGCGCGGCGGCGATCCGCAGGTACGGCGGGTCGGGGCGCTCGGCCACGTCCTGCTCCTTCCGTGTGCGGCGCGCCGACCGGTACGGGCGCGCCGCCGCAATCCTTCCGGAAATTCTGCCCGCGCGCTGCTCCTGTACTAGGACAGAGACCACCTGCGGGAACGGCCCCACACCCCCTCATGTCCTAGTACACAAAGGACAGTTGAGCGATAGAAGATGCAGTTCACGGAGGTGGCGCGGGCGCTGCGTACGCCGTACATTCCTGTTCTGCGTACGCGGCGGCCCCGCCGCGTACACCGATGGAGGGGGAACCCATGACGTCCGTACTGATCTCCGGAGCCAGCGTCGCCGGACTCGCCGCGGCCCATTGGCTGCGCCGAACCGGCTGCGCGGTGACCGTCGTCGAGCGCGCCCCGGGCCTGCGCCCGGGCGGCCAGGCGCTGGATGTCCGCGGGGTCGCGCTCGACGTGCTGGAGCGCGGCGGGCAGCTGGCCGAGGCGCGGGCGGCGCGGACCACGATGCGCGGGATGTCGATGCTGGACGGCTCGGGCGCCGAGCAGTGGCGGTCGACCGAGGCGACCTGGAGCGCCGGGCGGCTGGACAGCCCGGACATCGAGATCTTCCGCGACGACCTCACCGCACTGCTGCACCGGCACGCCCAGGACGGCGTGGAGTACCTCTTCGGCGACTCCGCGACCGCCCTGGAGCAGGACGCGGACGAGGTGCGGGTCGACTTCCTCAGCGGTCAGCGGCGGACGTTCGACCTGGTGGTGGGCGCGGACGGGCTGCACTCGACGGTGCGGCGGCTGGCCTTCGGCCCGGAGGAGCGGTACGTCCACCACCTGGGCGCCCACCTCGGCGTCTTCCGCTCCGCCAACATCCTCGGTCTGGAGGACTGGCAGCTGTGGCTGCGGGAGGGGAACGCGAGCCTGTGTGTCTACCCGACGCGCGACAACTCCGAGCTGCGCACCATCCTCGGCTTCCGCTCCGCCCCCCTCGCCCTCGACCGGCACGACACCGTCGCCCAACAGCAGCTCCTCACCGAGAAGCTGGGCCATCTGGGCGGCCCCGCGCCGCGGTTGCTGGCGGCGATGCGCGAGGCGCCGGACTTCTTCTTCGACGCGATGGCCCAGATCCACATGGACCGCTGGTCGGAAGGGCGGGTGGTGCTGATCGGCGATGCGGCGCACTGCCCGTCTCCGCTGTCCGGGCAGGGCAGCAGCCTGGCGCTGTCCGGGGCGTACGTCCTCGCCGACGAGGTGGGCCGGGCCGGCGGCGACCACCGTGCCGCCTTCGCCGGGTACGAGCGGCGGATGCGTCAGTTCGCCACGCTCAACCAGGCGCTGGCCACGGAGCATCCGGACGGCCCGGCCCCGGACGAGGCCATGGACCGCGCCAAGAACGCGCTGCGGCTGGACGGCTGACGCCGATGGGGTGACGGGCCCGGCAGGGGGCGGCGCGCGCGGGCTGTGACCGCTGCGGGCGCGCCCCTGCCGGGTAGCGTGCAGGGGCCGCCCGGGCGCCACCGGGCCGGTTGCCCGGTCGCCCCACGACGAGGTCGGACCGTCCCGCCCGGCCCGGGAGGAGCACGCCCCATGGACATCGGCATCGGACTGCCGGTACTGCGCCCCGACCCGGAACTGTCGATCGCCGACTGGGCCCGGCGCGCCGAAGCGCGCGGCTTCACCACGCTCGGCACCACCGACCGGCTCGTCTACGACCAGTACGAGCCGCTGATGGCCTTGGCCGTCGCCGCCGGAGCCACCTCCCGCATCCGGCTGGCCACCACCATCCTGCTGGCCCCGCTGCGCGCCAACCACGCGCTGTTCGCCAAGTCCGCCGCCACGCTGGACCGGCTCTCCGGCGGCCGCCTCGTGCTGGGCCTGGCCCCCGGCGCCCGGGAGGACGACTACCGGGCGGGCGGGCTGCCCTTCCGGCGCCGCGGCACGCTCTTCGACGCCCTGCTGGAAACGGCCACCGCACAGTGGCAGGAGGGCGACGGCATCGGACCGCGCCCGGCCACACCCGGCGGCCCCCCGCTGCTGCTGGGCGGTTTCACCGAAGCCGCGCTGCGGCGGATGGTCACCCACGGCCGCGGCTGGGTGGCCGGCGCCCAAGGTGCCGAGAGCTTCCGCGCCCACGTCCCGGGCGTCCGGCAGGCGTGGCGGGCGGCGGGCAGGACGGGCGCGCCGCGTCTGGTCGGGACGGCCCACTGCGCGCTGGGCCCGGGCGCGGAGCGGCGCCTGCGCACCAGCCTGGAGCGCTACTACACCTCCGGCACCTTCACCCGCAAGAGCATCGAGGCCGGGCTGGCGACGCCCGAAGCGGTGGCCCGTGAGGTGGCGGCCTACGCCGGGGCCGGCTGCGACGAACTCATCCTCTTCCCGCACGGCGGCGGCCCGGAACAGATCGATCTGCTCGCCGACGCGGTCGGGTGGTGAACCGCGGGCGGCGGCCGGCGGACGGCCGCCGCCCCGGTGCGGCCGCGCCTCAGGCGCCGTCCCCCAGCCCGTACAGCCGCCGTGCGTTGTCCGCCGCGATCAGCGCCGCGACGCGGGCGGCGTCCTCGTAGGACCAGGCGCCGTGGTGCGTCCAGTCGTCGAGGACGGTGCGCAGCGCGGTACGGAAGACGGCGCTGCCGACGGTGTACAGCTCGGGCAGGCCGTAGGCGTCGGTGGAGAAGAGGAGTTTGCCGAACGGGGTCAGCTCCAGGAATTCGGCGAGCACCGCGGCGGCACGGGCGCCGGTGTGGCCGAGGGCGAGGCCGACGTCGGCGTACACGTGCGGGTACACGGCCGCGAGGTAGGCGGCCTGGCGGTGGTACGGGTAGCAGTGCAGCAGGACGAGCGGGGTACCGGTGTCGGCGGTGGCCCGGACGAAGTCGGTGAGCAGGGCCGGATCGGTGTGGTGCAGCCGCAGGTCGGGGTCGCCGAAGCCGGTGTGGAGCTGGAGCGGCAGGCCGGTGGCGACGGCGAGTTCGAGGAGATGGCGGAGCAGGACCGGGTCGGTGAGCCGGTCCTCGCCGGCGGCCAGCCAGGCGCGGGCGGCGGCGTGCACCACGTCCCGGCCCGGCGGGTGGGCCTGGAGGGCGAGACCGTGGCGGTAGGCGGCGACGGTCTTGAAGGCGACGGCGTGCGCCGCGGCACCGGGCACCGAACGGGCCAGGGCGTCGAGGAACTCCTCGGCGTCCACGGCCTGGCGGGCGGCGTGTTCGGCGAGCGTCTCCAGCCGGACGATCTCGTGGCCGGTGCCGCCGCCGGACTCCGCGGTCTCGGCGGGGCCGGTGAGCGGTCCGGGCAGCCCGGTGTCGACGAGGTAGGTGCCGATGCCCGCCGCGGTGAGCAGCAGGCGGCGGGCCTCGTCGGCGCCGACGGCGGCGCGGCGGGCGAGGTAGTCGGCGGGCGGGCAGTGCGGCGGCAGTCCGAGGACCGGCGGGCACCAGCGGCGGACCGCGAAGCCGACCTGGCTGTCGAGGTAGCTGGTGCCCGGGGCGGCCGGCCGGTCGGACTCGGTGAGGAGCCCGGCGAACTCGTCCGCGGAAAGGGGGTGGCGGAGCACGCCGTGGCAGTGGTGGTCGACGAGCGGCGGCAGGCCGTCCCGCGGCGCGGGCGTCACCAGCGCCACCGGGTCTCGGCGGCGATCTCCTCGTCGCCCTCGCCCGCGAACCGCGCGGCCTCCGCGCGGCGTACCGCGAGCACCGCGCCGTGCAGCACCTCGCCCATCGCCTCGCGCAGCGGCGCCGACTTCTCCAGCCGGTCGGCGGAGTCGGTGAGGGTGGTGGGGAGGCGGACGATGCCGCGGCGGCCGCGCTCGCGGACGCCGAGGACGCCCGGGTCACCGCTGACCGGCTCGGGGAGCACGCTGCCGGATGCCAGACCGTGGAGCCCGGCGGCGAGGACCGCGCCGACGACGAGGTAGGGGTTGGCGGCGGCGTCGAAGGGCTTCAGCTCGGCGTGGCCGCCGTCCGGGTCGTCGGGCGCCCCGGTGATCAGCCGCAGCGCGGCCTCGCGGTTCTCCACGCCCCAGCACTGGAAGACGCCCGCCCAGTGGGACGGCTGGAGCCGCAGATAGCTGGCGGGCGAGGGGCAGCCGAGGGCGAGGAGGGCGGGCAGCGCCTCCAGGACGCCGCCGAGGAACGCCGCCGCGTCGGGCGCCAGACCGTGGGCGGCGGTGGGGTCGCGGTGCAGGGAGCGGCCGTCGCGGTGGAGGCTGAGGTGGAGGTGGCAGCCGTTGCCGACCAGTCCGGCGACGACGGTGGGGGCGAAGGAGGCGCGCAGTCCGTGGCGGGCGGAGACGGCGCGGACGGTCTCCCGGACGAGGACGACGTCGTCGGCGGCGCGCACCGGGTCGCCGGCGGCGGTGGAGACCTCGAACTGGCCCGCCGCGTACTCCGGGTGGAGCTGGAGGACGTCGAGGCCCTGGACGGTGAGCGCCTCGGTGACGTCGCGGAGGTAGTCGGAGAGTTCGACGACGCGGGTCATGCCGTAGGCGGGCCCGGCGCAGGGGAAGTCGAGCGGGGCGTCCGGGTCGGTGGCGGCCGGGCTGCCGGGCTCGGGGGCGCGGGTGACGACCCATTCGGTCTCGAAGCCCATCCGCAGCCCCAGGCCGTGCTCCGCCGCCCGTTCGGTCATCCGGCGGGCGAACTGCCGCTGGCAGGCGGGGTGCGGGGCGCCGAGCTGGTCGTAGCGGTCGGCGGGCGCCCAGGCCCAGCCGGGCTGGGCGGCGAGCGGGGTGATGCGGTCCAGGTCGGGGAAGAGCCGCAGATCGCCGTCGGGGCCGCCGATGTGGGTGGATTCGGTGATGGCGTCGTCGGAGGTGAAGACGTCGAAGACCGGGGACATGCCGACGCCGCGGCGGGCGACCTGCTCCAGGCGGTGTGCCGGGACGGCCTTGACGCGGGTGATACCCGCGTTGTCGACCCAGGTCAGGGCGGTGTTGCGGACCCCTTCGGCGTCCAGCCGCGCCGCCAGCTGCTGGGCCTGTGCCGACTGTTGTGCCGACCGCGATTCCATGGTGCGTCCTTACCTCGCGCGTGCCGATGTCTCGGCGTCCGGTGTGCCCACGGGGCGCGTCCGTCCGCGGGGCGGGCCGGCCGCGCGCCCTGCCGGGTGGCCGTCGGGCCCTGGCTCAGGGGCAGTTGAACTCGCACCATACGCACTTGCCGCCGCCCCGCGGTTCCACTCCCCAGACATCCGCCAGCCGGTCGACGAGGAGCAGACCGCGCCCGGAGACCCCGGCCTCGCCCGGTTCGCGGCGCCGGGGGAGGTTGCTGGATTCGTCCTCGACCTCCAGCCGCAGCCGCCGGACGGCGCTGTGCGGCATCTCGACGGCGATGGTGCAGGAACCGTCGGTGTGCAGCAGGGCGTTGGTGATCAGCTCGTCGGCGACGAGTTCGATCTCCTCGGCGCGGTCCCCGGCGCCCCAGGCGCGGACGGCGGAGCGGATCATGTGGCGGGCGGCGCTCAGGCCCTCCGGGTCGGCGGGGGCGATCTGCCGCCGGACGCGGCCGGCGATGTCCTGGTGCGGATCGCCGAGGCGGCGCAGCAGCAGGAAGGCCATGTCGTCCTCGCCGGGGTCGCGGTCGGCGAGGTCGCAGAGGCGGTCGGCGAGGCGCTGGACGTCCTGCGGCCCGCGGCGCACCTCGGCGGCCAACTCGCGGATGCCGTCGCCGAGATCGATGCCCGGCGTCTCGACGAGGCCGTCGGTGCAGAGCAGCAGCGTGTCACCCGGAGCGAGCTGCACCGTGGTGACGGGGTAATCCAGACGGGTGAATTCGGCGGAGAGCCCGAGGGGCAGTCCCCCGGCGACGGGCAGCGGCCGGCAGAGCCCTTCGGCGTGCCGCAGCAGCGGGTCGATGTGCCCGGCGCGGACGAAGCGGGCGGAGCCGGTGCTCAGGTCCGCGTCGACGTAGACGCAGGTGGCGAAGCGGTCGGTGTCCAGCTCCTTGAGGAACGCGGAGGCGCGGGCCATGACGGTGGCGGGGGCGTGGCCCTCGGCGGCGTAGGCGCGCAGCACGATGCGGAGCTGGCCCATGAGGGCGGCGGCCTGGGTGTCGTGGCCCTGGACGTCGCCGACGACGGCGGCGACCCGGCCGTGCGGCAGCGGGATGACGTCGTACCAGTCGCCGCCGATGTCGCGGCCGAGGCGGGCCGAGCGGTAGCGGACGGCGATCTGGGCGCCGGGGACGCCGGGGATGCGGCGCGGCAGCATCGCCTGCTGGAGGCCGGCGGCGAGATCGTGCTCCTGGTCGTGGAGCATGGCGCGGGCCAGGCTCTGGGCGATGCTGGTGCCGAGGGCGACCATCAGGGCGCGTTCCTGCTCGCCGAAGTCCGACTCGCGCTGGAAGAAGATGCCGATGACGCCGATCGGGCGGCCCTGGGCGATCAGCGGGAGGTAGGCGGCGGAGCCCACGTCGAGGGGTTCGATGGCGGGCCAGATGCGCGGGTAGCAGTCCTCGAACTCGGCGCGGCTGCCGACGAACCGCGGGGTGAGGGTGCGCACCACCTCGCTCATGGGGAACTCGTCGCCGATCCGGGTGAGCCCCAGCTCCGGGACGAAGCTGCCCGCCTTGCCCTCGGAGATCAGCCGGATGCGGCCGGACTCGACCAGCCCGAGGATGACGTTCTCGGCGCGCAGCCGGCTCAGCCCCTGGTCGTCGGCGAGGACGGCGATGACGTCGTGGACGGTGCGGGCGTGGGCGAGGGCGGCGGTGGTGCGCTGGACGACGTCGGTGTGGCGGCGGCGCTCCTCGTCGACGGCGATCCGCTCGGCGGCGTGGCGGTACTCCTCCTCGGCGTCGCGGACCACTCCGATGATGCGGACGGGGCGGCCGGTTTCGTCGCGGCGGATGCTGCCCTGGCTGTGGATCCAGTGGAGCGAGCCGTCGCGGTGGCGGGCGCGGTAGTAGGCGCCGTAGGAGTCGCTGCCGTCCTTGAGCGCGCGGGAGACGAGGGCGTCGAGGCGGGCGGCCTCGCCGGGCGGGATGCGGTCGCCGAGGGTGGCGGGCCGGTCGTCGTAGACCTGCGGGGGCACGTCGAAGAGGCGCAGCGCGGGCGGGTCCATGTGCAGCAGCCCGCGGTCGAGGTCCCAGTCGAATCCGCCCATGCGGTTGAGGGCAAGGGTGAGATCCGGGTGGGCGGGCCAGTCGTCCGGCACCGACACGGTGGGCCGCTGAGCTCCCCGGTCAGCCATGCGGCCACTGTCCCACACACCCCGGTATCAGGGCTTTTCGACCGCCTCTCCGCCCTCGCACACCACACAACTGACTTGCGCATCAGTCAGTGTGCTCAACGCGAGAAATTGCCTGCTCATGGCAGGTTTAGCTGACGTAATCAGCGCACATCGTTGCGATGGTCTCAACGTGGCTGCTACGGTCCCGGACCATGACGGACGACCCCGCAGCCCGGGTGCCCGATGAGGCCGGGGCGCTCACGGAACGTGTCCGGCAGGCGATCGACGGGCTGGGATGCAGCCGCCGCGAGATCGCCCGCCGGATCGTGATGGACCCCTCGAAGCTCTCCCGCTCCCTCAACGGCAGCCGCCGCTTCACCGTCGCCGAGATCGTCCGCATCGCCGACATCACCGGTGTCGACGCGGGGCGCCTCCTCGGCCCGGCGCAGCGCCCCGCACCACCGGCCGCGGCCGGTCCGGTGGCGGTGCCGGACGGCGGCCGCCCGCTCCAGATCGTCCGCGAGACCGTCCGGCTCATCGCCGAGCACGGCTTCCACGGCGTCCGGGTCGCCGACATCGCGGCGGCCTGCGGCACCAGCACCGCGGCGGTGCACTACCACTTCCCCGGCCGCGACGAGCTGCTGGAGGCCGCGGTGCGCTGGTGCATGGACGAGGACACCGCGCGCCGCGCTGCGGGCCTCGCCGCCGCGGCCGACGCCCGCGGCGAGCTGCTGCACCTGATCGCCCTTCAGACGCCCCGCACCGACCAGCAGCGCCGTCAGTGGCTGGTCTGGCTGGACCTGTGGGCGCAGGCCGCCCGCTCCACCGCGATCGGCCGCCTCCACGAGCACTACTACCGGCAGTGGCGCACCACCGTCGCCGATGTGCTGCGCCGCGGCATCGACCAGGGCGTCTTCCGCGACCTGGACCCGGAGTTCACCGCGCTGCGGCTGACCGCGCTGATCGACGGTCTCGCCACCCAGGTCCTGGCCACCGCGCCGGACAGCACCGGCCCCGACACCATGCACGACGCCCTGCTCGCCTTCGTGGCGAGCGAGGTCACCGCGGACTGAGTCCGCGCGCTCCCCCGGCCGCCGCCGCCCCGGCGCCGGCCTTCCCCTGCCCCCTTCCGAAGGGAATCCCGTGAACAACGAGGTCATCATCACCTGTGCGCTGACCGGCGCGGGCGACACCGTCGGCCGCTCCCCGCACGTCCCGGTGACGCCGGAGCAGATCGCCGCCTCCGCCGTCGAGGCGGCCGCGGCCGGCGCCGCCGTCGTCCACATCCACGTCCGCGACCCCGAGACCGGCGCGCCCTCGCGCGACCCGAAGCTGTACGCGGAGACCGTCGCCCGGATCAAGGACACCGGCACCGACGTCATCATCAACCTCACCGCCGGGATGGGCGGTGACCTGGTGCTCGACGCCGACCAGCCGCTGGAGAAGGGCGCGCTGCCCGGCACCGACCTGGTCGGCGGTCTGGAGCGGCTGCCGCACGTCGAGGACCTGCTCCCCGACATCTGCACGCTGGACTGCGGTTCGCTCAACTTCGGCGACGATCTGTACATCTCCACCCCGGAGATGCTGCGCAAGGGCGCCAAGCGCATCCAGGAGCTGGGGGTGCGGCCGGAGCTGGAGATCTTCGACACCGGTCAGCTGTGGTTCGCCAAGCAGCTGCTCGCCGAGGGGCTGCTCGACGACCCGACCGTCTTCCAGCTGTGCATGGGCGTCCCGTGGGGCGCTCCCGCCGACCCGGGCGTGCTCCAGTCGATGGTGAACATGCTGCCCGAGGGCGCGCAGTGGGCCAGCTTCGCGCTGGGCCGGATGCAGATGCCGTGGGTGGCGCAGTCGATCCTGCTCGGCGGCAACGTCCGCGTCGGCCTGGAGGACAACCTCTACCTCAGCAAGGGCGTGAAGGCCACCAACGGCCAGCTCGTCGAGCGCGCCGTGCAGGTCACCGAGTTGCTGGGCGCCTCGGTCGCCACGCCCGACCAGGCCCGTGCCCGCCTCGGCCTCAAGCCCCGCGGCTGACCGTCCGCCCCCGCCCCGTCCTCCCCCACCCGGACCACCTGGAGTTCCCCATGACCACCACTCCTCCCGCCCCCTGCGCCCCCGAGGACGTCCGCCGCGTCGCCTGCATCGGCGCCGGTGTCATCGGCGGCGGCTGGGTCGCCCACTTCCTCGCCCGCGGCTACGACGTGACCGCCTGGGACCCGGCCCCCGACGCCGAGGAGAAGCTGCGCCGGCTGGTCGCCGCCGCCTGGCCCGCGCTGGAGCAGCTCGGCCTGGCCGAGGGCGCCTCGCAGGACCGGCTGACGGTCACCACGACGCTCGCCGAGGCCGTCGCCGACGCCCAGTTCGTCCAGGAGAGCGCCCCGGAGAAGCTGGAGCTGAAGCGCTCCCTCCTCGCCGAGCTGGACGCCGCCACCCCGCCCGGCGTGGTCATCGCCTCGTCGACCTCCGGCTACCCGATGACCGACATGCAGACGGAGGCGGCCGACCCGGGCCGTCTGGTCGTCGGCCACCCGTTCAACCCGCCGTACCTGATCCCGCTGGTCGAGGTCGTCGGCGGCGAGACCACCGCCGCGGACGCCGTCGCCTGGTCGTCGCGCTTCTACGACGTGGCGGGCAAGTCCGTCATCACCATGGACCGCGAGCTGCCCGGCTTCATCGCCAACCGCCTCCAGGAGGCGCTGTGGCGCGAGGCGCTGCACATGGTCGCCAACGGTGAGGCGACGGTGAAGGACATCGACGACTCGATCACCGAGGGCCCGGGGCTGCGCTGGGCGTTCATGGGCCCCTGCCTGACCTTCGCGCTGGCCGGCGGCGAGGGCGGCATGGGCCACATGCTCGACCACTTCGGCCCGTCGCTGAAGTCGCCGTGGACCCGCCTGGAGGCCCCCGAGCTGGACCGCGAGCTGCGCGACGCGATGGTCGAGGGCTGCGAGGAGGCCGCCGGCGAGCGGACGTACGCGGATCTCGTCGCCGAGCGCGACCAGGGCGTCATCGACGTGCTGCGCGCCACCGGCCGCCTGGGAGGCACCGCCCGATGACGGCTCCGCTCCCCCTCTTCCGGCAGACCGTCCGGGACGAGTGGATCGACTACAACGGCCACCTCAGCGAGGCGTACTACGTTCTCGTCTTCGGGTTCGCGACGGACGCGCTGATGGCGGAGACCGGGCTGGACGACGCCTACCGCGCGGAGTCGGGCTGCTCGCTGTACACGGTCGAGGCGCACGTCCGCTATCTGGACGAGGTGGCGCGCGGCAGCGCGCTGACGGTCCGCACCTCGGTGCTGGGCGTCGACGCGAAGAAGGTGCGGTTCGCGCACGAGATGTTCGTGGGTGAGCCGGGCGAGGCGCCGGTGGCGACGGAGGAGCTGTTCGCGCTCCACGTCGACCAGGGCACGGGCCGCTCCGCGCCGCTGCCCGAGGCGACGCACCGCCGGCTCACCGGGCTGGTGGTGCCCGCACCCGCCTGGGCGGGACGCGGTATCCGCGCGGTCTGACGCGCCGCCGCCGGGGCCCTCGGAGGACATCCTCCGAGGGCCCCGGCGTCTGCGTTCCGGCTCCGGCGCACGCGCCCCCGGCGCGCCTGTGCGCCGGAACACGGGGCGTCGTGCGGGGATGGCGGCGCCGGTTCGGTGGCAGCCTTGAGGAACCGGGCGAGAGCGCGCCGCGACACCTGCGTGTACGACGGAACCGCCGTCCGCAGCGCCTGGCGGTACAGGTACGCCAAGGCCGGATGCCCCTACGGCGTCCGCAACGCCAGCTGGCGCACTTTCGGGGTCAGGGAGAAGCCGTAGCGGGGCTCTCGGGCACGGGAAGGGCCGAGGGAGCCGGTACCGCAAGCCGCACCCGGGTACGTCAACTCCTGCCGACAGACTGGTATTTGATGCCTGCACAGCCCTCACGAGAGGGCAGTAGGAAAGTTTCCTAACAATGACGGGCAGACGTCTTGACCCGTACATGACTCGGCGTCAGGATTCCTCGGGAACGGCTCCCCGTGCCGAACCAGGAGACGCACATGACGCCCACCCCCCGCGCCAAGAAGCCCCTCCACAAGAACCCCCGCATCGGCATCCCGGCGGCCGGCGCCGCCGCCCTCGCGCTCGCCGGCGGCGTGCTGATGTGGTCCCCCGCCGGACGCGCCGACGCCTCCCCGCACCGCGCGGCGGGCGGCTTCACCGCCGTCGCCGCCGGGGACATCGCCGAGCAGTGCACCGCGGACAGCAGCGACTGCGAACACCCCAAGACCGCCGCGCTGGTGAAGAAGATCAACCCGAAGTTCATCATGACGATGGGCGACAACCAGTACGACGACGCCCGCCTCAAGGACTTCACCCGCTACTACGACAAGACCTGGGGCGTGTTCAAGAACAAGACCCACCCCATCCCGGGCAACCACGAGACCTACGACCCGGACGGCGAGTTCAAGGGCTACAAGTCCTACTTCGGCAAGATCGCCTACCCCGACGGCAAGCCGTACTACAGCTACGACGAGGGCAACTGGCACTTCATCGCCCTCGACACCAACAACCTCACCTCCGCCCAGCTGAAGTGGTTCAAGGCCGACCTCAAGGCCACGTCCAAGAAGTGCGTCGCCGCCTACTTCCACCACCCGCTCTTCTCCTCCGGCGAACACGGCAACGACCCGGTCAGCCGCCCCGTCTGGAAGGCGCTCTACGACGCCAAGGCGGAGCTGGTGCTCAACGGCCACGACCACCACTACGAGCGGTTCGCCCCGCAGAACCCGGACGGCAAGCGGGACGACAAGAACGGCATCGTCGAACTCCTCGGCGGCATGGGCGGCGCCCACCCGTACAAGATCGAGGAGGTCCAGCCCAACAGCCAGAAGCGGCTGACCGACACCTTCGGGGTGGTCAAGCTCAACTTCACCGACACCGGCTTCTCCTGGGACCTGGTCGGCACGGACGGCAAGACCAAGGACAGCAGCCCGTCCTACACCTGCCACTGATCCCGAAGGCGGGCACCGGGCACCATGTATCTCGCTACCACGGACGCGGCCACCACGGCGACCAAGGTGACGCGGGGCCGCGTCGGCGGGCCGGTACTGGCCCTCGGCGCGGTCAGCCTCGTCACCGACATCTCCTCGGAGATGGTCACCGCCGTGCTACCGCTGTACTTCGTCATCCAACTCGGCCTCTCCCCCCTCCAGTTCGGCTTCCTCGACGGCCTCTACAACGGCGCCACCGCCCTCGTCCGGCTGCTCGGCGGGCACGCCGCCGACCGCGGCGGGCGCCACAAACTCGTCGCCGGCTGGGGCTACGCCCTCTCCGCCCTCTCCCGCCTGGGGCTGCTGCTCTCCGGCGGCGCCACCCTCGGCATCGGCGCCTCCCTCGCCGCCGACCGCCTCGGCAAGGGCGTCCGCACCGCCCCCCGGGACGCGCTGATCTCGCTCAGCGCCCCACCGAACGCGCTCGGCCGCGCCTTCGGGGTGCACCGCGCGATGGACACCACCGGTGCGCTGCTCGGCCCGCTCGCCGCGTTCGCGCTGCTGTGGGCCACCGCCGACGCCTACGACGCGGTCTTCGTCGTCAGCTTCTGCGTCGGGCTGCTGGGCGTGCTGCTGCTCGTCGTCCTCGTACCGGACCGCGCGGCGGCGCCCGTACCGCAGCCCACCACGCCCCGGCCGCGCGCCGCGCTGCTGGCCCCGCTGCGGGACGGGGCGTTCCGGCGGATCTTCGTCGCCGCCGCGCTGCTGGGCGCCGCGACCATCGGCGACTCGTTCCTCTATCTGCTGCTGCAACGGCGGCTGGAGTTCGCGGTCAGCTGGTTCCCGCTGCTGCCGCTGGGCGCCGCGGCGGTCTATCTGCTGCTGGCGGTGCCCGCCGGACGGCTCGGCGACCGCATCGGCCGCCGGGTGCCGTTCCTCGCCGGCCACGCCGCCCTGCTCGGCGGCTACCTCCTGCTGCTGACCTCCGGCGCCGGGCTGCCGCTGCTCGCCGCCGTCCTGCTGCTGCTCGGCGTCTTCTACGCGGCGACCGACGGCGTCCTGATGGCGCTGGCCGGGCCGGTCCTCGCGGCCGAACGCCGGGCGAGCGGGATGGCGCTGCTCCAGACCGGCCAGGCGCTGTGCCGGTTGCTGGCGGCCGCCGGGTTCGGCGCCGCCTGGACGCTGTGGGGCACCCGTCCGGCGCTGATCGCCGCGGTCGCCGCACTGGCCGTCGCCCTGCTCGCCGCGGTCCTCCTGCTCCCCCGCACGGAAAGGCACCTCACATCGGCATGAACCCACCTCGACGCCAGAAGCCCGCGGCCCAGGAGCCCGAGAACCCGCGCCCCGAGGGCCCCGGGCCGGGCACCGCCTCCCCGGGCGCCCGGCCGGCCGCCGGGGCCGCGGCCCGGTTCGCCGCGCTGCCGCTGCGGATCCGCGTCCTCGCGCTGACCGTGACCGGCGCGCTGCTGGCCGGGGTCGCCGTGGCGTACACCGTGGGCGCGGCCCGCCGGGCCGAACCGGCCGACCCCGTCTCGGCGTTCGGCCTCGACCACGGCCAGCTGTACTTCCGCTCGACCGGCGCCGGGACCGGCCGCGTCGCCCGGCTGCCCGCCACCGGCGCCGCCGTCTCCCCCGCCGCCCACGAACCGGGGCGGCGCACCACCGGCGGCCCGCGCTGCGACCGCTTCTACGCCGCGGCCCGCACCGGGCTGTGCCTGACGCGCCGCCCCGGCATCCCGCCGCGCTCGTACGCCGTCGTCCTCGACGAGCAACTGCGCGAGAAGCGCCGCATCGGGCTGACCGGCATCCCCAACCGGGCGCGGGTCTCGGCGTCCGGCCGGATGCTGTCGTGGACGATGTTCGCCACCGGCGACTCGTACGCCACCACGTCCTTCTCCACCCGCACCTCGATCCTCGACACCCGCACCGGCTACCTGATCAAGAACATGGAGGACATCCCCCTCACCCTCGACGGCCGCCGCTACCACGCCCCCGACGTCAACTACTGGGGCGTCACCTTCGCCCGCGACGACAACACCTTCTACGCGACGGTCTCCACCGCGGGCAAGACCTACCTGGTAAAGGGCGACCTGCACCGATGGCGGGCCCGCACGCTCCGCGAGAACGTCGAGTGCCCCTCGCTCTCCCCCGACAACACCCGCCTGGCGTTCAAGAAACGCGTCCGCGACGGCGCCCGGGACCCGTGGCGGCTCTACGTCCTCGATCTGCGCACCCTCCAGGAGCGTCCGCTCGCCGAGACCCGCAGCGTCGACGACCAGGCCGCCTGGCTGGACGACGCCACGCTCGCCTATGCGCTGCCCGGCAAGGAGAGCGGCTCCAGCGACATCTGGACCGTGCCCGCCGACGGCCACGGCTCCCCCGCCCTGCGCGTCCCCGATGCCTCGTCCCCGGCCCGGGTGCCGTGACCCGGACGCGTGGCGGCCCCGTTCCCGGCGCACAATCGAAGGGTGAGTGACGAGCAGAGGGACACCCTCCCCGAGACCCCCCGCCCCGCCGCCGAAGCCGGCGACCCGGCCTGCTGGCTGGACCGGGTCTGCGAGGTCTGCGGGCGGATCGACGACCGGCCGGACGGGGCGCGCGACGGCTGCCGCCTCTGCGCCGAGGAGGCGGCGGAGCCCGCCCCGGCCACACCGCCGACGGCCGTCCGCCGCCGTGACCGGGACGCCGACGGCCGGGCCCGCAACGCGCGGCCCCGCGACGGGCTCGGCCGGCCGCTGCCGTACGGCGCACCGGGCGTGGCCCGCCAGCCCGAGGGCGTGGTCCGGACGCCGGAGGCGACAGTGACCGAGGCGCAGCGGCTGCTCGACGCGGGGATGCCGTTCCACGCCCACGAGGTGCTGGAGGACGCCTGGAAGACCGCCGGCGAAGCGGAGCGCGCCCTCTGGCGTGGCCTGGCGCAGCTCGCCGTCGGCCTCACCCACGCGGCCCGCGCCAACGCCGCCGGCGCCGTCGCCCTGCTCGACCGCGGCGCGGCGGCCCTCGCCCCGTACGCGGACACCGCTCCGTACGGCATCGACATCGCCGCGCTGACCGCCTGGGCCCGGCGCCTGACCGCACGGCTGCGGGACGCCCCGGCGGATCCGGTCCCGGCGGCCGGTGCGGCGCCGCGGCTGCGCGGCTGAGCCACGACGCCGGGGCCCGTCGGCGGCACCGCCCTTACGGCGCCCGCGGTCCGTCCCGTTCGTCCGCCCGGCGGCGCAGATGCTGACGCCGGGCCAGTGCCGCACCCATGGCGAGGACGGCGGCGCCGACGGCGCCGCCCCACAGGGCGAGCGCGTCCCGCCACGGCGAGTTGCCGGCCTCGTCGGTGCGGGTGGTGTGCGGGGCGGGCTCCGTATCGGGGCCCGGGGCCACCGCGCGGGTCATCGAGCCGATCGGCTCCGCGGTGCCCACGCTGTCGAAACCCCAGTCCAGCAGCGCGGCGGCCTCCTTGTAGACGCCGTTGGCCGCGCCGGACCGCGGGTTCATGACCGTCACCAGCAGGGTGTGCCCGTTGCGCCGGGCGGCGGCGATCAGGGTGTTGCCCGCGTGGGTGGTGTAGCCGTTCTTCACCCCGATGATCCCCGGGTAGCGGGCCATCCCGTTGGTGCCGGACAGCAGCCGGTTGGTGTTCTCGATGCGGGTGACCCCGCCGGCGGTCGGGAAGTCGGCCCGGGCGGTGGAGCAGTAGCGCGCGAAGTCGGCGTTGGCGAGCCCCGCCCGGGCGAAGACCGTCAGGTCGTACGCGGACGAGACCTGGCCCGGCGTGTCGTATCCGTCCGGGGATTTCACGGTCGTGTCCTTGGCACCGAGTTCCCGGGCCTTCGCCTGCATCTCCCGGGCGGTCGCCTCCCAGCCGCCGTTCATCGACGCGAGGACGTGCACCGCGTCGTTGCCCGAGCGCAGGAACACCCCGCGCCACAGGTCGGCCACCGTATAGCTGCTGCCCGCCTCGACACCGACGAGACTGCTGCCCGAGCCGACCCCCTCCAGTTCGGCGGGCTCGACCCGGTGCACCGAGTCCGCGGCGAACTTCGGCAGCGCGGTGACCGCGAACAGGGTCTTGAGGGTGCTGGCCGGCGGCAGTTTGCGGTGCAGGTCCTTGGCGGCCAGGACACTGCCGGAGTCGGCGTCGGTGACGGCCCACGACAGGGCGGAGAGGTTCTCCGGGAGCGGGGGCACCCCGGGATCGTCGGCCACCTGCACCCCGGCGACGGCCGGAGCGGGCGGGTGGTGCGCGTCGGCGGCGAGAGCCGGGGCCGGTATACAGGCCGACGAGACGCCGGTGACGACGAGCACCGCCAGTGCACCGGCCTTCCGGGACAGGAATGCATCGAGTGACATGACGATCACGCTAGGGAGCTGCCGGGTGTCCCGCAGGGCGGCTGAGCCAGACGGACGACAGTCGCGGCCCGCTGCGGCGCGCCCCCACGCACAGCGACCCGCCCGGTGCGACGGGGGATGCACACCGGGCGGGTCTCAACACCTTTCTACCGCATCGCAGAACACTTATGCCTCGGAAAGCGTGTTCGTCGGCGGCTCACCACGTCACGGGCAGCGAGTTCAGGCCACGTGCGCGTAGCGTCCGGCGGTGGGTGAGCGACTCCCGCGGGACGTCCAGCCGCAGCCCGGGGAACCGTTCGAGGAGCGCGCCGAGCGCGACCGCCGTCTCCATCCGGGCCAGCGGCGCCCCCAGGCAGTGGTGGATTCCGTGGCCCAGGGCGAGATGGCCGGAGAGGCCGCGGGCGAGGTCCAGGCGGTCCGCGGCGGGAAAACGGGCCTCGTCGCGGTTGGCGGAGGCGACGGAGAGCAGCACACAGTCACCCGCCGGGACGCGGACGCCGCCGATCTCCAGGTCCTCGCGGGGGAAGCGCCGGATGGCGAGCGGGGCCGGCGGATCGAAGCGCATGAACTCCTCCACGGCGTTCGGCAGTTCGGCCGGATTACGGCACAACGCCTGCAACTGCTCGGGGTGGTCGAGGAGGGCGAGGACGGCGTTGCCGATGAGGTGGACGGTGTTCTCGTATCCGGCGAAGAGGATCAGGAAGGCCAGCGAGGTCAGTTCGTCCTCGGAGAGCCGGTCGCCGCCGGGCGCGGGGGCGTCCGGTGCGGTGGCGTCCGGGGTGTCGCGTACCGCGACGAGTTCGGAGAGCAGATCGTCGGCGGGGTGGGCGCGCTTGGTGGCGATGAGGCCGGTGAAGTAGGCGAACAGCTCGCCGACGGCCTGCTTCATCAGCTCCGGGCGGGACGGGTCGGGGGTGATCAGCCGGTCCGTCCAGGCACGGAAGTCCCGCCGGTCGGCGCGGGGGATGCCGAGCAGGTCGCAGATGACGACGATCGGCAGCTGCCCGGCGTAGTCGGCGAGCAGGTCGGCGCGTCCGGCCGGTTCGACGGCGTCGAGCAGCTCGTCGGCGAGGCGGCGTACGGAGGGGCGCAGCGCCTCGACGCGGCCCGGGGTGAAGGCGCGGACGACCAGACGGCGCACCCGGGTGTGGTCCGGCGGGTCCATGTTGAGGAGATTGGCGTCGAGCGCCGGGGGCAGCGCGAAGCCGCGGTAGCTGCCGGGCGTGGCATGGCGGCGGTCGAGGGAGAGCCGCGGGTCGGCGAGCGCGGCGCGGACGTCGTCGTAGCGGGTGACGAGCCAGGCGGGTTGTCCGTCGGGGCCGACGATGCGGTGGACGGGGCCGCTCTCGCGCAGGGCGGCGTACGCGGTGTGCGGATCGTCGAGCAGAGGCGTCACATCGACGGGTGCTGCGGGGCCGGTCTCGGCGGTGTTCTGCATGGTGCCCGACTCTAGGCGGCTCGGGCCGCGCGGGCCGAACTCCCCGGCCGGGCAAGGGTACTGAGGTCCGGGAAGGCCGGGCGCTCCCCCGGTCGCGGGTGGCGACTTCCCGGTCCGGGACCGGGAAGTCGCCGCCCGCGGCGGAGGTGGTGCGGGCGGCCCGGACCCCCGTACCGGGCCACCCCGTCGGTGTGCCGCCGTCAGCGGCTGGCCGTCGCGCTGCGTTGGCGCAGCTCGGTGAGGACGGTGTCGATCAGCGGTGAGTGGTAGACGTCGGCGACCAGGGCCAGATGCTCGTACTCGGCGGCGAGGCGGCCGTCGCCGGTGGCGTGGCCGACGACGACGGTGTCGGCGGCGTGCGGGGGCACATGGCCCACCGCGCGGTTCTCCAGGCCGCGGCGGAGCGCGGCGGCCTCGGCGACGGCGGCGCGCTGGCGTTCGTCGGGCACCACGGCGCGGGCGCGTTCCCCGGCGATGTCGAGGGTGTCGGACTCGACGTGGCGGCGCAGCGCGCGCTGGACGTCGCGGATCTCGGCCATCCGGCGGTTGGCCCGCCACTCCAGGTCGGCGAAGGGCCACCGCCCCGGCCAGGTCTCGCGCTCCATCGTGACCTCCGGATCGTCCGCGGTGACCTGCCGCCACAGCGGGGTGAGGCGGCGCAGACGGCGCCAGGCCGACGCCCGCGGGCCGGCGGCCGGGAGGGCGAAACCGGTGAGGACGAGGAGCGCCGCGACCGAGGCGCTGAGCGGGGCCACGCCGTTGGAGAGCCAGGGTGCGGGGCGGTCGGCCCAGGACAGGGCGAAGCCGAGGAGTTTGGCGGCGCAGTACACCAGGCCGAGGTGGCATCCGGCGGACATCACCCGCAGGCCGCGGGCGAGCCAGGAGGCGCCGAGGGTGGCGGCGTAGCGCAGGCAGAGCGTGCCGAGGGCCGCCAGGCTGGCGCCGAAGATGGCGAGGTAGAGGCCGAGGAAGACCATCACGCCGGGGGCGCCGGTGTAGGCGGTGCTGAAGTCGCGGGGGTGCTCGACGGCGTCGGGGCGGCCGACGGCGAAGCCGGTGACGGCGACCGCCCAGAGCACCGCGACGGCGGTGACCGTGACGCGGGCCCGGGTGCGGGCGCGGCGGCGGGCGGCGTCCCCCTCGCCCGCCGCCCAGCGGGCCAGCATCACCTGGGCGCCGACGGCGAAGACCATGACGGCGGAGTAGAGGAAGACCATCGCGAGGTTGGCGACGCCCAGCAGGCGGTCGAAGGCGCGGTAGAGGCTGGGGGCGGAGAAGAGGAAGACGGTGGCGACGCTGCCGGTCATCACGCAGGCCAGGCCCAGATCGGCGTTGGCGCGGTCGCGGAGCCAGGCGGTGGTCTTGTAGCCGACGAGGGTCCAGGCGACCGCGGCGAAGCAGAGGTAGAGGACGTCGAAGACATCAGGCACGGGTCTCACCGCCGTCGTCGCGGGCGGGGTCGGTGGCTTCGGGGTCTGTGCCGTCGGCCGGGCCGGGGCCTTCGCCGTCGGAGGCCGCGGCGGGTGCTGCGTCCGGGCGGCGGAGGTGCTGGAGGGCCGGGCCGAGGGCGGCGGCGAGTTCGGCGGCGCGGCCGTCCGGCGGGGGCGGCGGGTCCTGGGCGGGCGGGGCGAGGCGTTCCATCAGGAGGGTGCCCAGGACCTCCGTCTCGCGTTCGGCGGGGTTGTCGTAGCCGTGGTGGCGGGCGAGACCGGGGGTCAGGCCCATCCGGCGCAGCGCGGTCGCGGCGTCGACGGAGGGGGTCCACAGCCGGAGCGCGTCCTCGGTGAGCGCGGGGTCGCGGTCGTGGCCGAGGAGGAGGTGGCCGAGTTCGTGGAGGACGATGTGGGCCTGGTGCCAGGGCGAGGTGCGGCTCTCGTAGAAGATCCAGTAGGCGTCGTCGGTGGCCGCCGTCATCCCGGAGGCGGCGCCGTCGAGGCTCATCGGCACCAGGTGGACGGGGGCTCCCACGCGTGCGCCGACGAGGTCGCACAGGCCCCGCAGATCGACCGTGGCAGGCAGTGCCAGCTCCTTGACGAGCCGCTTGCACCGCCTGCGTATCCGCCCCACTCGCATGGTCATCCCGTCGTCGTGCGTGCGCCGCCAGGTGGCGAAGAGCCGGTCCGGCCCGTCGGCCCGGGGCAGGTCAACCGTCATCGGTGGCACCGCCTCTGCCGGGCAGGTCCATCTGGCGGCGGAACTGGTCGATGATGGTGGTCAGGCTCTCCTGGACGTCGGGCGGCAGGCCCACCGAGCGCAAGGCGATGGCGCGGACCCGCTGGTCGCGCATGGCGGCGAGGAAGCGGACCTCCTCCTCCACCCGCTCGGCCTGCGGCTGCGACAGATCGCCCAGGAGATATCCGGCCGGGACGCCGAAGAACTTCGCGAGGGCGCGCAGGACTTCGGGCGAGGGGTTGCTCCGGCGGCCGTTGCGCAGCATGGAGAGGTACTGCTCGGTCAGGCGCACCCCGCCGTACTGCTCCGGGTCGCCGCTGATCTCCTCGGCGACATGGGCGTTGGTGTACGGCGCGCCGGGCGGGTGCATGTGGGTGAAGAGGCGGCCCAGCCGCTCGGCGAGGGTGCCGGTGTCCTGCCGCGCCGCGTCACCGCGCACCGCCGTGCCGCGTCCGGCGCCGCTCCGCGCGTCCGTGCTCTCCGCGTCTCCGGCTTTCCCCTTGCCCGGCTTCCCGGTGTGCTCCGTGTCGTCCTTCGCAGCCATCCCCTAGCCCTTCCCCCGTGTGCGGCCGTTGCCGTCGCCGGCCGTGCGCAGCCCTGTCCACGGACCCAACGGCGAGTTAAGTCAGCCGTCGGGACTCCCGGGCACATCCTGTCACGGCCCGATCACCCGATGCCAGGGGCGGGCCGGCACGGAAGGCGGAACGGGCAGCGGCCCGTAGGGGATTGCTCCGTGCGGCCGCCGGTCGGTAGGGTCCCTTCGCACGGCCCGGTCGTTCCTTAACGGGGAGTTGAGCCGCTGTTCCGCCGGGACCGTCGGGCCCCGCATCCGCCGTACCGCGGAAGGCGCCGGGGGCGCCGTCGCGGCCCGGGTGACTACCCCCGTCCGGGGGCACCCAGGAGGGGGTGCCCGCCGATCGGCGGGGGCGGTTTCATGGCGGGAAGACGCCGCGGCAGCTCTGCCGTCCGGCGTCGGCCGGCGCCCCTTCGTGAGTACCGCCCGGCCCTCCCCGCTTACGGCCTGGCCTTCCCCCGGGCCGTCACCCCCCGCCTGACGGAGAGGACCCGCCCCCATGCCCCCTGCCCTCGTACGTCCCGCCCGGCCCGCGCCCGTCGAACGCGCCACCGCCCCGGTCCCCGCCGCACGCCGCGCCGGAGGTGCAGCGTGCCCCGCATGACCATGAACGTGTACCGGATCGACCCCACGACGTCCGCCCGGACCGAAGTCCGTTACGTGGACGTGCCGTTGGGTACGACGCCGCCGCACCCCGCGGTCAGCGCCGCGTTCCCGCCGTGCCGGTGCGCGCGCTGCCCCCGCCACCAGGAGCCCCGGCCGGGCTCCGGGCGGCACGGCTCGAACCGCCCCTGACCCTCCGACCGCCTCGCGGCAACCCTCACGGCCGCGTCCCGGGACGTCCTCCCCCGCCCGGGCCGCGCCGCTGCCGCGAGGCTCACCCCGCCGACCGCCCCCTGAAGGCGGCCGGCACCGGAGGGGCGGGCCCGGGAGTTCCCCCGACTCCGCCCTGCGGGCCCGCCCCTCCGCCCCCTTCACCGAGAGCACCGGACGCTCCGCCCGTCCGGTGCTCTCGCCCGTTCCGGGCGGCATACGGGGTGCGTACGGGCTGACCTCATCATCCGTTCGTTAACAGCGAGTTGATGGTTCGTTACGCCGGAACTGATCTACGCCCCGGACTCTGTTTCGCGTGCAACCACTACGGCAGAGCAGCCCAGGACAGGACACCGTCCACGGTGTCCTGCGGCGACACGCCCGGAGCCGTCCGGACCGCCCGTTCCTCTCCTTCCTGGACGAGTCCGGTGCGGTCACGACGGTCACCTACGGCGAGATGGACCGCCGCGCCGAGCGGATGGCCGACCTCCTGGTCAGCCGGGGCGTCGGCCCCGGAAGCCGCTTCCACGTCCATCTGACCAACCGTCCCGAGTTCTTCGACGCCTGGTTCGGCGCGGCGAAGGCAGGCGCCGTCATGGTCCCCACCAACCCCCTCTCCACCGCCGACGAACTCTCCTACGTCCTCTCCCACGCCGAGTGCCGGCTGAGCCTGACCCAGCCCGAACTGCTCACCACCGCGCAGGTCGCCGCCATCGACTCGCCCTGCTGCGAACAGCTGCTGGTGACCGGCTCGGAGTCGCTGGAGCGTGCGCTGGCGACGGCGCCGGCCCGGCCCGCGCACGTGGTGGACGATCCGTCCGCGCCGCTCGGCGTGCTCTACACCTCCGGCACCACCAGCCGCCCCAAGGGCGTCGTGGTCCCGCACGCGGCGTATCTGCACTCCGGCGAGGTGGTGGCCCGGCAGCTGCGGCTGCGGCAGGAGGACCGGCAGCTGATCGTGCTGCCGCTGTTCCACGGCAACGCGCAGTACTACTCCTCGATGTCCGCGCTGGTCACCGGCGCGTCGATCGCGCTGACGCCGCGCTTCAGCGCCTCGCGCTGGTCCGCGCAGGCGGTACGGCTGGGGGCGACGGTGGCGAGCCTGTTCGCCGCGCCGATCCGGATGATCCTGGCGCAGCAGCCGTCGGTGCACGACGCCGCGCACCGGCTGCGGGCCGTGATGTTCGCGCAGAACGTCACCGACGCCCAACTCGCGGAGTTCGAGGAGCGGTTCCGGGTGCCGCTGCTCCAGCTGTACGGCATGACCGAGACCGTGGCGCCGCCGCTGATGAACCCGCTGCACGGGCGGCGCCGCAACCAGAGCATGGGCCGCCCGGTGCACGGCGCACGGCTGCGGGTGGTCGACGAGCGGCTGCGGGACGTCGCGCGCGGCCGGAGCGGCGAGCTGCTGGTCGGCGGTGTCCCGGGGCGCACCCTGATGGCCGGTTACCTGGGCGATCCGGGGGCGACGGCCGAGGCGCTGGGCGGTGGCTGGCTGCGGACCGGGGACCACGTCCGGGTGGACACCGACGGGTTCGTGCACTTCGTGGACCGCGGCAAGGACGTCATCAAGCGCGCGGGCGAGAACGTGTCGTCGAGCGAGATCGAGCGGGTCGTCAATGCGCACCCGGCGGTCTTCGAGTCGGCGGTGGTCGGGGTCCCGGACCCGATCCGGGACGAGACGGTGAAGGTCTTCGTCGTCCTCAACGGTCAACACCACTTCACCGAGGGCCAGTTGATCGAGTGGTGCGCGGCCAGGCTGGCGTCGTTCAAGGTTCCGGGGTGTGTGGAGGTCGTCGAAGGGCTGCCGCGCACCTCGGTAGGCAAGATCCGCAAGCATCTGCTTCGCGGTCGCTGACCCGGTGCGGGCACTGACGACACCCGCACCGGTGGATATCCATCCATCCACTTGAGGAGTATCCATGGAATTCAAGCGCGCCGTCGGTACGCGCCGCACCACCCGCTACTACCAGGCCTGGCGCCCGGTGGAGAAGGAGAAGGTCCAGAAGATCCTGCACGCCGCGCGGCTCCAGTCGCACCACGGCAATGCGCAGGAGGTCCGTAAGGCCGTCGTCGTCACCAAGGGCGAGACCCCGGACGCGGTGCGCGACGGACTGATCGACGCGGTCTACAACCAGCCGCAGGCCCACCAGGCGCCGGTCGCCATCGTGTGGTGCACCGACATGGCCGGCTGGGAGCCGCTGCGGCCCGCGCTGCTCAAGCTGATCGAGTCGGGCTCCCTGACCTCCAGCTACGGCTGGTCCGAGGAGTTCGTCGACAGTGTCGTGATGAAGACGCCGGACTTCAACGTGCTCGCCGGTGACGTCGAGTTCGCCAAGTGGCTCAGCGCCTTCGAGTGCGGTCTCGGTGTCGGCTCCGCGCTGCTCGCCGCCACGGACGAGGGTCTGGGCACCGGTCTGGTCACCGGCCGCCGCGACCAGATCCGCGAGCTGCTGAAGATGCCCGACAGCGTCATCCCGACCCAGATCCAGCTGGTCGGCTACTCCGCCGAGAGCACCGAGGCCGGCGGCCAGCGGCCCCGCCCCGATTTCGAGGACCTGTACTTCGACGGCACCTGGGGCGCCAGCTACGGCAACGACGAGTCGGTCGTCGCCGAGCTGTCCGACGCCGGGATGATCCAGGCGCCCGCGCCGCTGCCGCACCGCAAGGCGGAGCTGCGTGCCCTGGCGGGGATGTTCGGTCTCCCCGAGTGAGAACCGAGCTGATGTCGGAGGCTGCGGTGGTGCCCGGTTCCCGGGCGCCGACGCGGCCTCCGGCCCACCCCGACGGCTCCGCGGGAGTCCGCCGCCTGGCCCGGGCCCGCATCCCGACCGCCCACGGCGAGCTGCACTGCGTGGCGTACGCGGCAGCGGACGGCGTGGAGCATCTGGCGTTCGTGGCGGGCGAGGTGTCCGGGGCGGCCGACGCGCTGGTGCGGCTGCACAGCGAATGCGCCACCGGCGACCTCATGGGATCGCTGCGGTGCGACTGCGGCACGCAGCTCGACGAGGCGCTGCGGCGGATCGCGACCGAGGGCACCGGCGCCGTGGTCTACCTCCGCGGCCACGAGGGCCGCGGCATCGGCATCGCCGCCAAGCTGCGCGCCTACCAGCTCCAGGACACCGGTCTGGACACGGTGGACGCCAATGTGGCCCTGGGACTGCCGGTCGACGGCCGCGACTACGGCGCGGGCGCGGCGATCCTCCACGACCTGGGCATCACCGGCGTACGGCTGCTGACCAACAACCCCGACAAGGTCACCGCGCTCGCCCGGCACGGCGTGCGGGTGGCCGCCCGTGTGCCGCTGCTCGCCCCGGCACACGGGGAGAGCCTGCGCTATCTGCGCACGAAGCGGTCCCGGATGGGGCACCTCCTCGACGGCCTCGACTCCCCCGCCGGGCCCGCCGGCGCCGCCCCTCCCCACCAGCCCCGAACCACGACGGCGCCCGCGCCGGCGCCTGCTGAGGAAAGTTCATGACCGACACTGCCTTTCACGATCTGATCACCGTCCAGCGGTACGCGGCACAACTGTCGGACCTCGACACAAAGGACCGCGAGGCCCGGCTCGGCACGGTCGCCGAGTTCGCCGAGTTCGTCGGGCGGACGCCGGACGAGATGATCGCGGAGATCTTCAACGAGGAGACCCGCAAGTACCGCAAGCGCGGCTTCTACAGCGACCGGGTCAAGGAGTTCTCCGCGGCGCTCGACGGACCGCGCAACCGCCAGCTGTTCCGCGGCAACGTCATCCGGTCGTTCTTCATCGCCAACGGCCGCCGGATCCCACCGGAGCAGCCGGACTGGATCTGAGCACCGGTGCGGGCCCGTCGCGGGGCCCGCACCGCCCGGCCGCCCCGGGGCGGCCGGGTCCACGCGCGCGAGCGCCGACCCTCGTGCAGCGGCGCCGCCCGCGGCGCCGGCCCACCTGAAGGGAGCAGACCCTTGCTGCCCATCCCACGGCATCCACTCGACGACCTGCTCGGCATCCGCTACGAGGAGGTGTCCCCGGGGCGGGTGCTCGCCTCGCTCACCCTGTCCCCGCGCATACACGGCGCGACGGGCACGGTGCACGGCGGTGTGCTGGCGGCGCTGACGGAGAGCGCGGCAGCGGCGGGCGGAACCCTCAACGCCGGGGAGGGCGAGGCGGCGGTCTGCGCGGACACCCAGATGCACCACGTCCGCCCGGCGGTCGACGGCACACTCCATCTCTGCGCGGTCCCCGTCCACCGCGGCTTCACCCAGCAGCTGTGGTCCGCGGAGGTCTTCGACGACCGCAACCGGCTGGTGAGCCGCGCGACGGTGCAGTTGCTGCACGTGGCGCGGGACCGGGCGGTGGCGCCGGCCCGCTGACGGGCCGGCGGCGAAGGAACCACCGCGCGCCGCGAGACCCGCCCTCCGGGCGAACGACGGGAGGGTGTCAGCAGACCCTAGGCGCGTCCGGTGGCGCGCAGGTGGGGGCTGCCGGAGAAGTGGCCGGCGGGCGGCAGGCCGCCGGCGGTGTCGCCGCTTCCGGGGAGGCCGCGGAGCTGTGCCAGATCGCACCGCATGACGGCGATGCAGCGCCGCCGGAGGGGCCCGGCGACCGGGGAGCCGCCGTGGACGACCTTGCGCAGGGTGACGAAGTCGGCTTCGGCGGCGCCGGGTTCGTCCAGCAGCATGAGCAGCATGGCGGGAACGAGGAAGGCCGT
Source organism: Streptomyces sp. NPDC014733 (assembly GCF_043083385.1). Classification (NCBI taxonomy): domain Bacteria; kingdom Bacillati; phylum Actinomycetota; class Actinomycetes; order Kitasatosporales; family Streptomycetaceae; genus Streptomyces; species Streptomyces sp. NPDC014733. Next base: position 554,632 of record NZ_JBIBYO010000004.1, read on the forward strand.
AGTGACGCCGGAACCGCGGATCGTCTCCAGCGCCTCGCGGCTGCCGAAGGAGCGCAGCGCGATATTGGTGACACCGGCGTTGAAGCCCTGGGTGGCATACCACAGGCCGCCGATGTGAGAGCCGGAGATGCCGATGAGGCTGATGTCGTCGGGGCGGAAACCGATCTCGTCGGGTCCGGCGTTGTCGGGGCCGCCGCGGGCGGCGAAGAAACTGCGGTGGGCGAGGACGGCGCACGTGGGCAGGCCGGTGGTACCGCTGGTGTACATCTGGGCGACGGCGTCGCCGGTGTCGGAGAGGGCGGGCGCCGGGGCGCCGCGTCCGGCGTCCTTCCAGTCGCGGAAGGTACGGGCGGCCTTGCCGGTGCCGTCGAGGAGCACCAGCTGCCGCAGGTCGGGCAGGTCGGGGCGGATCTCGCGGGCGGTGGGCAGGAACTCGGCATCGGTGAAGAGAAGTTCGGCGTGGGAGTCGCGGAGGATGTACGCGACGTCGGCGGGCGCCAGGCGCCAGTTGACGGGGACGAGGACCGCGCCGCTCGCGGCGCAGGCGAACAGCAGCTCGTAGAAGCGGACCGACTCCTTGCCGAGGTAGCCGACGCGGGAGCCCTTGGTGAGACCGGCGGCGGCGAGCGCGAGGGCGCCGCGGGCGCTCTCGGCGTAGAGCCGTCCATAAGTGACCTCGACTCCGGCGCAGCGCAGCGCGGGGTGTTCGGGCCGATGGGTGGCGTGGTAGGCGAGCCGGGCGTCGAGGGTGCGGTGGTGCGGAGGCACGGCGGGGGTCTGCATGGCGAACCAGCCCTTCAGATGCGTGCGGCGCGCAGCCGGTGGCGGCGCCGGAAGACGTAGGGGGCAGCCCGGTGCCGCGTCGGTTCCGCAGGTCGGCCGCGGCGAGGGGGCCGAGCCCCAGCTCGCGGAGGGGCGCCTCGGACGCGTCCACCGCCCCGGGGTGGCCGAGCGCCTCGCCCGGGTGTACGCGGAGCGGCCCGAGCAGCAGCGGGCGCCGTCCATCGCCGGAGCGGCCGGAGCGGCCCGGGGGACGTCGGGCGAATACCGAATGGGGTGCCATGGGAAAACGCCCCTCCAATGAATCCGTACGGCACCGTGGGCCGAGGTCACACAGGCAGCGGAAAAGCGTCGACGCCACCCGGCCCCTTCCGCATCGCGACCGGCCGGGCAGCAGTTCATTTGATACGCCGAAGGTGACCGGAAGCGCAACCTTCCGCCTGCCACATGCACCGGGGAAAGGGAGCGGCACAGAGGCACACACAGGGGGAGGCCCCCCGGGATGCGAGCGTTTCCCCAGTTCATGGTCGACTGCGGGGCAGTGCGAGGAAAGCATTCCGCGCGATCGACGGGCCACCCGGCACCTCGGGAGCGACTTCGGAATCGCTTCGAAATCGCTTCAGAACCGCTTCATAACGGCTCTCCTGGGCGGGCAGGGAGAACCGCGGCCAACTTCACCGAAGAAGCCTCCCTCCACCATATGGAGACCCCACTGTATAAGAGAAGCTTATTCCCCGTCCACACTCCTCACCTTTCTCTTCTTTTCCAAGAGGTTGACCGCGGAATTGAGCGGAATACCCCCCTCAGCCGGAGGGGCTCACGGTGCGCCCCTCCAACTGGGGGTACCTGCTGCGCACCCCCTTCGGCATGCTCGTCCGCGATGATCGACAACCAAGGAGAACAACGGTGATCAGCCGGCTGCGGCCGCACCGCTATGCGTGGATGCCGCAGGACACAAGCGGTCTGGAACAACTGACCTGCCGGGAGCGGGAGGTTCTTCTCCTGGTGACCCGGGGGCTGTCCAACGCGGAGATCGCCGAGCACCTGGTGCTGTCCGGCGCAACCGTCAAGACCCACGTCGGGCGGATGCTCGCCAAGCTCCAGCTGCGCGACCGCGTCCAAGCGGTGATCTTCGCGTACGAGTGCGGTCTCGTGCAGGCGGGACAGGACCAGGCCGGCTGAGCCGCCGGGACGGGGCGGCACGGTCACCTCAACCCGCCAGCTGCATGTCCCGCGGGGCACCGTCGGCGAGCAGGATCGTCCGCTGCAACTCGCGCAGTTCACGGGAGGGTTCGATTCCCAGCTCCTGCCGGATGGCGTCGCGGGCGCAGTGGTAGGTACGCAGCGCCTCGGCGCGCCTGCCCGAGCGGAACATGCAGAGCATCAGCTGCCGGTAGAACGCCTCGTGCAGCGGATGCCGGGCGAGCAGGGAGCGCAGGACGCCGGCCATCTCCTGGTGCCGGCCCAGGGCGATGCCGGACGTCACGAAGAGTTCGGCGCATTCGATACGCACCTCCTCCGCCCACCGTGCACACCCGCCGACGACCGGCCCTCCGGCGACGCCGTCCAGCACTGCGCCCCGATGCAGCGACAGCGCGGCACCGAGCAGGTCGACGGCCCGCTCGTGGTTCCCGGAGCGGGCGGCACGGCGGCCGTCCTGGAGCAGGCACTGGAAGCGGTGGAGGTCCAGTTCGCCGGGGGCGAGCCGCAGGACGTAGCCGGGTGCCGTGGTGGCGATCGGAGTGCCGGACCGTCCCGGGCGGGTGAGAATCTTGCGCAGTTGGGAGACGTGGACGTGGAGGGAGGCGGTGGCGCGCCGGGGCGGGGCGCTCCCCCAGATCTCGTTCGTCAGTTCGTCCCGTGGGACGACACGGTTGGCCCGGATGAGCAGCGCCGCCAGCAGGACCTGCATCTTCGGTGCGCTCACCGGCACGACGGCCAGATCGTCGATCACCCGAAGCGACCCCAGAATTTCGTACCGCACGATGGCTCCTCGCTCTCCAGCTGAATTCCGTCATCCCGTATACGCCGGCGGTCGGGCAGGAAAGGGTTTCCGGTGCCGTGGGGTTCACCGGTCCGGACGCCCTGAATGCGGTTCTCACATTCCTTTTCGGGCATCCTCCGCAGGAAAGGCGGTGGGCCGCAGATGTTCCCGCGGGTACGCATCCGGTGCGCTCTTTCCCGCCACGCACAGCGTCGCCGCTCGATAACGTACCGTCAACTTAACTGCTCGGTGCCCCTACCGCGAACCCCAGTTTCGCCTCCGAACCCCTAGAAGGACCCCCTGGAACGGGACTCACGGGGCGTCTCTCAAGGACAGGCAAAAATCGCATACACATCAGGTATGGAGAGGGAGCATTCGGGACGCGCGGCAGTGCGCCGGGCGGCCCTGCTGTCGATTCGTCACGTCAGGCAGCCCTCGCGACATCCTCAAGCACCTGCCCCCTACAACCTGTGTCCCCGAAGAAGGACTCCAGTGGTTCTTGAGAAATTCCCGAGAACCCCTGGACCCCTTCGGGGATTACCCCGGGTTCCGGACCCCCGTGAATCCCGTGGCGTCCGAAAACCTGTGGGCCCGTGCGCCGGAACGCCGCGACACCGCGCCGGGTCCCGGGGCGGTGTCGCGGCGCAGGGGTGAGACGTACGGGCGCGGGCCGTACGCACGGCCCGCGCCGTCCACGGTGTACGGCGGGGAGCGGTAGGGGTCAGCGGTGCCCGGCCAGTTCCAGCAGCCGGGAGAGGAGCCCCTCCTCGCGCAGCCGCTGGAGGGGCAGTTCGCCCAGTATCTCCAGCACCTGCTCGTCGTTGAGCCCGGCCGCCAGGTCGACGGAGGCGTCATCCTCCGTGTCATCCGTGTCCGGAGCGGGCGTTGCCGACGTCGCGGCGTCCGGCTGCTGCTGGGGGACGGCCGCCGGGAGCGGGCCGGGGGCGGCCGGCGGCAGGGGGCGGCGGACGGGGGTGGGGGCGAGGGCGTCGGCGATGTCCTCGGGGCGGAAGCCGGGGCGGGTCGCGAGGTGGACGCTCATCCGGGCGGCGCGGGCCCGCAGCGTCGCGGCGGTCTCCGCCGGGGAGGTGGCGGGCCCGTCGTCGGCCCGCCGGACACCGGCTCCGCCCGGCCGCACCCCGTGCGCGGCCGGAGCCGGCGCGGGGCGGCCGACCCAGTCGGACAGCACCAGATGGCAGGCTCCGCCGTCGCCGTCCGCGCCGACGCCCGCCAGCACCGGTTCGCTCCCCCGGCGCGACAGCGGCTCCACGGCGCGGCCCGTCCCTTCCGGGGCGCCGGTCCACGCCGCCGCCTCACCGGTCACACGGGCCGCGGCGCGCAGGCACAGCACCGTCTTCAGGAGCGCGGCGGCGGCACCCTCGGGCTGCGCACCGGCGTCGGCGGGCAGCGGCTCCCGCACCGGGCGGCCGCCCGAACCGGCGGGAACCGCGGTGCGCACCGGGCCCGCGGCGGCGGCCAGTTCGACGAAGCGGACCGCGGCGGCGTCGACCCGGGCGTGGGCGCGGGCCCGGCGCGCCGCCTCCTCCTGGGCGGTGTCCGGCCCCGCGGTTGCGCCGCCGTCGTGGCTCACCGCACCGCCGCGGATCAGGCAGTGCACGGTGTCGCCGTCGGCCAGCGCCCGGCGCAGCGTCTTGAGGACGAGGAGCCCGCCGTCGGCCTCCTCCGCCGTGGCGCCGGCGGACGCCCGGACGGTGACCCCGCCGGCCAGCGCCTCGTCGCATTCGCCGCCGCGCAGCGCCATACAGGCGAGGTGGACGGCGGTCAGGGCCGAGGAGCGCGCGGTGTCGACGACCAGGCTCGGGCCGCGCAGGCCCAGGGTGGCGGAGAGCCGGCTCGCGAGGGTGGTGCGGTCGGTGCCGGAAGCACCGCGCACCGTGGGCCGCGGGCACGCCGACGCGCCGAGGAACACACCGGTGCCGCTGCCCGCCAGCCCCTCGGGGAGGATCCCGGCGCTCTCCAGGGCCTCCCGGGCGAGGTCGGCGGAGAGCCGCTGCCGCGGGTCGGGGGCGCCGAGGTCCTCGGTGGGCACCCCCAGCGACTCCGGCCCGAACCAGCGGGCCGCGCCGCCGGGCCCGAACCGCCTGCCGCCGGACGCCCCGGGCGCCTCCGGGCCGTCGTGGAGCAGCCGCCAGAACGTGTCGGGGCCGTCGGCCCCGGGGAATCGGCAGGACAGCCCGACGACCGCTATGGCGTCGGCCTCCTCCGGCGCGGTCCGCCCCGCACCCGTGTCCGCCTCGGAAGCGATACCCATCTCATTCCTCTCGCCCGCCGCGCGCCGCGGCCGGATGTCGGGCAGGCGGAGCGACCGCCCCGCGCCGTTCCGCTTGTACCGCCCGCCGCTGTGTCCGTGTTCCGGGACGGATTGCGCCCCGCTCGCCCAACTCGGTGGTCTGGACCGTCGTCGGCCCGTTCGGTTGCCTACCGCACCAGGTGGGGAGGGTTCCACGCCGAAGGCGTCGCACCCTCGCTCCCGGTCGCCCCAGGGCCCCTGAAGCGGCGGACAAGGTCCGCGCCCCGGTCGCCGGGCGACATTCCGTTTCCGGCCCGGCGGAAACCGCCGTGGCACGGGCCCGGCCGCCCGCTCACCGCGCGGCCCCGGTCGTCCCCCTCCATTGTCCAGGCCCCGAACCCCCTGCGCAGCGCACCCCAACCCCTAGCGACCCCTATAAATTCCAGGTGAACACGGGGTGTCCCCCGAAGAGGTGTCATGGTCCGGTACGCGCGGACGGACCTGCGTCCCCGCCCGGATGTCCGCCGCTCCCGGCGCCACGGCGGACGTCGGGAGCGGGCGGGTGACGGGCGTCAGCCGGTGCACCGCACGGCGACGGCGGACGCCGCGTGGTGGGCGCCGTCGAAGCCGGAGCCGAAGTCGGTGCCCTGGGTGTGGAGCCTGACGGAGAGGTGCCCGCCGGTGATCTGGAAGGTGCCGCCGGGCGCCCAGTCACCGCGCTTCTTGGTCTGGTCGACGGTGAAGTCACCGAGCGCCTTGCCCGTCCCCGCCGCGGAGGCGAACACCGAGTAGCGGGTGGGGTGTCCGCCGACGTGCTTCACGTCGTCGTCCCCGGGGACGAAGGCCCGGACCTGGCAACTGCCGGACTTCACCGGCCCGGTGGCGAAGGTCCACAGGGTGTAGTTGCCGTCGTCGGCCTTGTCGCCCGCCATCGGGACGGAGACGAAGGAGCCGTCGCAGCCGTCCTTGGCCCAACCGCCCTTGTGCGTCGTCCAGCCCGCGTCGCCGTCGGTGTAGGTGCCGTGCTCCTTGTATCCGGTGGACTTGTCGGTGCAGCCCGGCCCGGCCGTCGCGGTGTAGGTGGCCGCGTCCCCGCCCGCCGGGGCGCCGCCCTCCCCGCCGCCGGAGCCGCCCGATGCGCCGCCGTCCTGCGGTGCCTGATGCCCCTGCGGCTGATCGGCCCCCGGCACGACCCCGGCACCGCGGCCCTGCCCGTCGTACTCGGACGCGGCGGCCGGCGGCTGCTTGTCGTGCCCGCCGCCGGCCGTCAGCTTCGAGATGAGGAACGGCGAGCAGAGCAGCAGGACACCGGCGATACCGGCGGCGGCGACCATGGGTTTGGAGACCCGGCCGCCCGATGCCACCAGCCCCGTCGAGGTGTCGGACGCGGCGGCGGTCGGCGCGGTGGCCTTGGCGGACGTCGCCTTGGCGGGGTCTGCCGCCGCGTCCGTCCGGCCGGCAGCCGCGGTACGGGCCGGGGTCTCGGGGGTGCGGTGCGCCGCCGGCCGGGGCGTGGGCGCGGTGTCCGCGGAGAGGACGGGCACGGTCGCGCCGTCCGTGCGGGGCGGCCTGCCGGTCCCCCGGGCCGGCGGCGCGGCGGGCGCATCGGCTCCGGCCGCTTCGACGGCCGCCGCCTCGCCGCCCGCGTTCTGCTGTGCGCCGCTCCCCTTACGGGACTCTTCCGGCTCCATGGGCGCCATCGTCTCCTTCTGCTGATGTTGTTCCGGGTGGGTGTACGGAGGGTGTTACGGGGCCGGGGCGGCCGTCCGGGCCTTCGGGGGACGCGCCCGGGAAGGGCCGGGGCGCGTCCGTGAGGTGGTGGTGTCCGCGGGGCGGGTCGCCGGGGGCGGGGTCACGGTCCGGCTCCGGGGCCAGGCGTCTGGTCCATGGCGGTGTCGGAGAGCCCGTCCCAGTTCACCAGTGCCTGGAAGGCGGCGGGCGACATGGAACCGAGGACCGGGGTGGCGAGGAAGTTCGCGCCCTGGAGGATCATATCCAGGTCCGCACCCTCCACGGGGCTGCCCCCGGCGGCGGTTGGCGCCCCGGACGGGGCCGGGTGGCCGGCCGGCAGGTGTGCGCGCAGCCGGCGTTCCAGATCCGGGTGGCGCTCCAGGGTGCCCGTGGCGCCGAGCGTGTCGTAGGTGACCGCCGCCCACTCCGTGCCGCCGGTGCCACCGCCGTTCTCCCGGGCCGTCAGTTCCTGCCGGAGTTCGCGGACCATGTCCCGTTCCATCACCTCCAGGCTGTGCGTGCGCAGGGTGTCGCTGAAGTTGCGCTGGATGGCGTCCGCCTCGCGCAGCGAGCGGCACTGCGGCAGATTCGGATTGGGGAAGTACTGCGCGTAGGGGTCGGTGACGACGGTGATCGCCTGGTGGGGCAGCAGCCCCCCGCCGCTCATCGCCTTCCAGCCGCCCGGGTTCTCCAGGTAGTTGGCGATGAGCGCGGTGTGCACCTCCTGCAGCGGGCCGATCAGCCGTAGCCCCTCGTCCTGGGCGACACCGATGGCGGCGAGCCATTCGTCGCCGGTGAGCACACCGCTGCCGAGGGCCGGGTCGAGGACCAGGAGGACGACGCTGCCGTCCTCCTGACGCACGGGGACCGCGCAGGCGATGTGGTAGTCCCATTCGACGCGTCCGGCGCTGGCGTTGTCGGCTCCGGCGGCGTTCGGGCTCGCGACGTGGAGCCGGGGCTCGGTCCGCGCCACGGTGATCTTGCGGACGGGGGCGTTCCACTGCTGGAGTTTGAGAGCGATGTGGTGCGCCCGCAGATAGCAGCCGTCCTCCGGGTGGCCGTGCGGCATCGGCAGCTCGCCCAACTGGTGGTCGTGGTAGTACATCCGGGACAGATCCTCGTACCAGCCGTCGACCAGCTCCCGGCTCACCACGTCCCTCGTGCCCAGGCCCAGCGCGTAGGAGATGTCCGGGTCCCGCCGGGGGGCGAGGGTGCGCAGTTCGCTCTCCAGGTCGGAGTGGTACGCCGCGGTCCAGGCGTCCTGGACCGCCCACAGCTTGCGCAGGTCGCGGTGGAGTCCGCCGAGCAGCTGCAAGGCGCTGTCGAACGCCCCGTTGCGCAGCTGTGTGTGGAGTTCACCGGCGAACGCGACGACCTGCGGCAGCTGCTGCGGCAGGGCGTACGGCGCGACCTCCACGGGCGCGAGGGCGCTCGCGGCAGGGGCCTCGGGGTGGCCGAGCGCCGCCATCAGCGGCTGCCACCACTCCGCGCCCAGGCGGCGCTGCTCCACCGCGCGCCGGACCGCGTCGACCGGGGTGAGACCGGTGTACGAGCGGAAGCCGCTCTCGAAACTCCGGTCCGGGACCGGGTGGCTGCCACCGGGCGCACCGAGGAGGTCCAGCAGTTCCCGGTGCGGCACCGGGTTCGCCAGCAGCAGACCGGCGGCCCGGGCCGCCGTGCGGACGACGGCCAGATGGGCGACGACCGCCGCCTGGTCGAGGCCGAGTCCGGCGACGGACCCCTGCGGCAGCGAACCGGCCGCCGCCTCCACCTCGTTCAGCACCGAGGCGAGGGACCGCGCGGTGTCCAGGTGCCGCCGCACGACGGCCTGGGCGCGGATACGGCCCGGGGACAGCAGCGTGCCGGAGGTCGGGGCGCCGCCGAAGGCGCCCCGCCGCTGCCGCGGGGCGCCGGGCGGCACGTTCGGCGCGCTGTGCAGGGCCTGCGAACCGGCCGCGGCGCGCCGGTCCGCGTCCCGCAGCAGGGCCGGCACGCCGCTCCCGCCGCCGGTGGGGGGCGGCGGGGTGCCGTTCCCGGTGCCGCCCGGGGTGGCGCCCGGCCACGGCACGGGGGCGGTGCCGGCCGGCGGCACATCGGGCAGTTCGTAGTCGAGGACGTTCCCGGTGCGGGCGTCGACGGTCACCGTCATCGCGAACGGGACCTCGGGCCCCGCGTCGACGGTGAACTCCGACGCGCCGGGCGGCGGGGTGGTCCGGCCGCTGCGGGCCGTCAGATACGCGGCGACGCGCAGCCGGTCGGTGCTCCAGCCCTCCGGCAGGAACTGCGGGGCGTACCGCCGCTGCCACGCCTGCGGTGCGAACCGGTCGCGGAGCTGACCGGCCAGCCGGGCGGCGCCGGATCCGTGCGGTACGGCATCCGGGTCGCCGGACACCACACGGACCTCGGCGTCGGTGGTCAACGCGGTGACATGGGCCGCGGCCCGCGTCCGCAGCGCCGGGGTGAGGTGCGGTGTCCCGTACCCCGTCCGCGGCTGCCAGGCGGCAGCCTCACCGGGGACGGGGACGAGCCGCCGCACCCCGGCGAGGAGGGCGTCCGGTCCCGCGGCGGCCGGCGCGGTGCCGAGCACCCGCTGTGCCGCGGCGGCGAGGTCCGCGTCGTCGCCGGAGAGGAGGAGGGGAAGGATGTCGTCGCCGCTGCCCGGGTGGGCGCCGGGCTCCGCCGCGGCCACCGTGACGGCGACCAGCTGCGCCGTCCCCGTGTGCCCCCGGTGCACGGTGTCCAGGTGCTCCTGGAGCCGGGCGAGGGCGGTGGCGTACGCGGCGTCGTCGGTGCCGCCCGACGCCGGGCGGGGCAGGGCGACGGTGAGCTGCACCACGGCCGCGCCGTCGGTCCGCAGGGCGTGCCGGACGGTCAGCGGGAGCGGCCCGCCGTCGCCCGGCAGCTCCACCGTCACCGGGGCGGTGTGGGCGATCACCTCCGCGTCGGTCTCCGGCCCGGCCGGCGGCTGGAGGTGGCGCGCCGGGCGGATCCACTGGTGTTCACCGTTGCGGACGTACCCCTCGATGCGGACGCCGTTGCCGGTACCGGCCCACAGGTAGCCGTCGCCGTGCAGGCTCACCTCCCCCGATTCCAAGGCGTGTTCGTGGGCCGCGGTCACGGCGTCGCGCAGGGTGTCGAGCGTCCACCCCGCCGGGAAGATCTCCTTCCACGCGGCGCCGACCGGGCCGTGCTCCGTCCCGTTCTCGTCCAGCAGCCGGACCTTCGCCATACGGATGCCGTTGTCCGTGTGCAGCCAGTCCTCCTCGTACAGGTTCCGGTCGGCGTCCCGCAGCACCTTCTTGCGCGGGGCGTAGACGATGCCGTGCCCGCGCTGCTCGTCCGCGTTCTGCAGAAGACGGCCGGCGAGGCCACGGTCCCGGTCGCCGTGGAGGAGCAACTGCGCCAGCTTCTCGGTGAAGTGCGGGGGCGCGTCGCCGGTGAGCGGGGCGGAGAGGACCGGCCCGGTGCCGGAGATCTCCTGGTCGTCGGTGACGGCGGTGACGGCGGTGACGGCGGTGTGGGCCGCGTCGTCGGTCTTCTCCGTGCCCTGGCCGCCGCCGCTCAGGACGTCGAGGATGTCGTCCTTCTCCGGTTCCTCCTCGTCACGGACCCGGATGTCGCTCTCCAGGATGTCGCTGCCGCTGTCGCCCCCGTCGTGCGGGGCGGGCGGCGGCGCGGGAGGGTCGCTGCGGACTAGGAAGAAGTCGTCGACGAGCCCGGCGGGGTCCAGCTCGACATGGATCTGGAGATCGCTGTGGTCCGGCACCCAGCCGACGGCGGACTGACCGGACGGCCTCTCGTTCTGGATCCGCAGGGCCGTGCGGATCGCCAGCAGACGGACGTCGTCCATGGTGAGGTCCGGCGGCAGGCCGGTCAGCGTCTTGTGCCGGGCGCGCTCGGTGAACCGGTGCCCCTGCTGGGTGAGCAGCTCCGCGACGGTGTCCTCACGGGTGGTGAACGGCGCCAGCTCCTGCGCCTGGTAGGCGTTGAGCAGCTTCTCCGCCTGGGGGTCCCAGAGGATCTCCTCCACGCTGCTGTGGTACATCGCGATGAAGGCCATGTCCATCCGCGACCCCTCCACCCACTGCTGCGGTGCGTACGGGTTCGGCGGACCCATCGCCGCGCGGGCGGCGGCCAGCAGGGCCTTGAGGTTCTCCTCCGTCGCCTCGAAGCCGACCAGCTCCTCCACGGCCAGGGCCAGTTCCGTGGTCCCGCAGAACTCCAGGAAGTCCGTGATCGCCTCGTCGGACGGCGCGTCGCTCTCCAGGGCCGTCCGGATCGCGAAGCGGATCACCGGGGCCCCGTCGATCCGGCTCAGCTTGTTGTACGTCGCGTCGAGCTCCTGCTGCATCGCGCCCAGCTGTTCGTAGGCCCGGTCGATCTGTTCGGGCGTCATGCCGGACGGTACGGGCACGTCGAGGCAGACGTGCAGGGCGAAGTCCCCGTCGGCGAGCACGGCGTGCGAGAGACCGTAGGAGTTCCACCCGTTCCGGCCGATCTCCAGGGTGTGCTGCTCCGGCAGTGTCCGGGCATGGACCGTGACGCTGCTGTCCGTCCAGGTCGGCAGCGGCTGGTAGGGGGCGGGCCGCACCCAGATGTGCCGTCCCTGGAGGGTGTAGCCCTGGATGCGGACGCCGTCGCTCTCGCCCGTCCACAGGTAGCCCGCGTGCAGGTGCCGGGCCTCCCCGACCGGCCAGACGAACCGGCCGCTTTCCATGGCGTTCCGATAGGCGGACTGCACATGCCGCCACAGCAGGTCCGCCGACCAGCCCTGCGGGTACTCCTCGCTCCAGCCCCGCGGGAAGAGCAGGCGCCGTCCCTGGTGGGCGTCGAGCATGGGGTGCCAGCGGTTGGGGTCCTGGGCCTCGGAACGGTCGGTACCGAGGGTCACGTCGAGGGCCTCCACCTCGGCGTAGAAAGTGCCGTTGGGGTTCTGCTGCACCAAAGGCTCGTACAAGGTGCCGAGGATGCTCTGGACCTTCTGGTCGAAGAGGAAGTAGCCCCCCACCCGCTTGGCGCGGTCGCCGACGAAGAGGAACCGCTCCAGAGAACGGGTGAGGCGCGGCAGCCCGAAGGGGGCTGGGCCGGGCAGTTGGTCGAGGAAGAGCGGTGCCTGGAGCGGCCTGCCCGTTCTCGGGTCGGTCTGGTCCTCGTGCGGGGCGAAATCGAGGATCCGGCCGGTGGCATCGATGACGCCACGGATGCGCAGGCCCTGGTAGACGCCGTCGAACGTGGTCCGCCCGGCGCCCGGGTCCGGGGTGCCGCCCCGGTCACGCCAGTCGACGTACGCCTGCCGGGCCGCGTACACGATCTCGTCCTCGGTCCGGGTGTCGGGGAACATCAGCACCGGCGCGCCCGGATCGGACGAGACCCCTGCGCTGTCGTCGACGGTGCCGCGGTGGGTGACGAAGGTGCCGTCGGACGACTGCCAGGACCGGAACGTCGCCCAGTAGGTGTGGTTGGGCAGCAGCGGGCCCACCCGCAGGGGCCGTTCACGGACGCTGGAGTGGTTGCGCGGCGCCATACGTCCGGCGCGGAAGGTGCCGGAGTCGCCCCACAGCACCCTGCGGCGCACCTCCAGGGGGACGGTGACCCGGTCGAAGGTGAGCGGCAGGGGCTTGGGCGTGGCGTCCGTCGCGGCCTCCACCTCGTTGTTCCCCGCCTCCGTCGAGAGCAGCCAGCCGTCCCGTCCGCCCTTCGCCTTGCCCTTCGCGTCCTTCGGCGTGCCCGTCGCCCGGTCCGTCCCGCTCGTCGTGGTGGCTTCCTCTGCCAGCAGGTGCCGTTTCCGCTGGATGGACGACCAGATCATCGTCAGGTCGTGGACGGCCAGCCGCAGGTTGGGCGGGAGCCCGGCGGCGTCGGACGGAAGGTTCCCGTTCGGGATGCGGCCCCACCGGTCGATGACGGTCCCCGACATGAGCGAGCCGTCCTCGTCGAGGGGCCGCGGCCAGCCTTCCGCGTACCAGTCGGAGGTGCCGTAGTTGTGCATCAACTCGTGCGCGATCACGTGTGTCGGGGTGCTCTCGAACCACGTGAGGTTGTTCTCCCGGCCGCGGCCCGGCTTGAGGTCCACGTGGTGGTGGCGGACGGCCTTGCCGGTGACGAACTCCACCGCGAAGTGGACCAGGTCGCCGTCGGGGAAGCGGTGTCCGACGTTGTGGTAGAGCTTCCCGGCCTCCTTGGCCTGCCATTTCTTCTCGGCCAGCATCCTCTCGGCCCGCCCCTTCCACGTGATCTCCGCGTCGGGGGCGAGATGGTGCCGGGCGATCAGACGGCTGAGCCGGGTGCCGTCGCCGAGCTGGTAGCGGCGTACCTCGAACCGCTGCGCCCAGATCGGGCCGAGCGAGCCCAGCCACCGTTGGAACTCCTTCGGGGGAGCCTGCACCTCGACGCGCGGTCCGATCTCCTCCCCCATCGGCACCACCGTGACCCGGTGGCCGTGGCGGATGACCGGCAGGCCGTCCCGCTTCCAGGCGACCGTCAGGTCCAGCTCCGGTGCCCGCTGCACCGAGACGACCACCCCGCGGGTCTTCGGCCGGAACAGCACCTTGCCGGGGGCCAGGGCGTGCGCGTCCACGGTGTCGAAGCCCTCGTAGACGATCTCCATGGTGGCGGTGTACGACGTCTGCGCGCCGGAGCGGGGGGCCGCACCGGGTACGCCGGTCTTCGGGAGGCCCGGCACCCGGTCGGCGTGGCGTAGGTCCAGGTCCATCTCCTCGCCGATCTCGAACGGCACCTCTTCCGTCGTCACCAGCTCCCGGACGGCACCGGTGTGGCCGGGCAGCACCTGCATACCGGTGACGGCGACGGAGACGGCGGCCATGGCGGACGGCTCGCGGACGCCGAACTCCTCCCAGAAGGCGGACGGCTTGCCGGCGGCGAAGTCGATGACGGCGTTCAGCGCGGTACGGGCGGCGCCGGCGTCCGGCACGCCGTTGTCCAGGAGCTGCTGCACCAGGTGCTCCGGCAGCAGCGCCGGGTTCCGCGGCGGCCGGTTGCCCCAGCTCCCGCGGACGACGGCGTAGTCCCGCCCGACGGGCTGGTGTCCGTCGCGGATGAGGCCCACCGGGTCATCGGCGAGCAGCCAGCCGTTCCTCCAGAGATCCTCCTCGATCTGCGCTCCCTTGACCCTGCGGTACGCCTCGTGGACCGCCCCGTCCGTCGCGAACAGCTGCACCAGCTCCTGGTAGCGCTGCCGGTGGACGCCGTCATAGCGGAAGACGCCGCCCTCGGGCACCAGGGCGCGCCTGCCCGGGAGGTGCGGGCGGCCCTCGTGGTTGTCCTGGTAGGCGAAGACCGGGCCGGTCGTGTGCCGCGGCGGTTGCGAGGCCGGTTCGGCGTGCGCGTACGGCACGGAGGCGTACGCCTGGAAGAACTGGTGGAGCTCGTGGAAGAGGTCGCGGACCTTCTCCACCACGGGATCGGACAGCCGGGCGGGGAAGTTGCCGTCCCAGCCGTCGAGCCGCGCCAAGGCGTCCATGACGTGCGCGAAGACGCTCCGCGCGTCGGTCCCGCCGTCGAAGTACGCGGCGAACGTGTCGCGGGCGCCGACGGCTTCCAGAGCCGCGCGGACGGCCCGGTCGCCGCCGAAGAGGCGGCGCTGCTGGGAGAAGAGCTCCTCGGGCGGCGGCGAGAAGAGGGCCCGTCCGAGGTTCATCCCGAGCCCTTCCACCAGCGCCGCGGTGAGCAGCACGTCCACGGGCAGGACCCGTCCGGCCACCGGCTGCTTCGGCCAGGCCAGCCGGAGGAACTGCCGGGCCCGGACGATCCGGTCCGTGCCGGAGTTCCTTCGGTCGGCGGCGAGGGTGTCCTCGACGGCCTTGGCCAGGACCGGGTCGTCCTTCCCGAAGTGGGCGAGCATCTGGGCCGGGTCGGCCCCGGCGCGGAGCAGGTCCCGCAGGACCGGGGGGCGCGGGGGCTCGTCGCGCGTCCACGGCTCGACCTGTTCGGTCAGGAAGCGGGCGACGGCCTCGTCGTGCCGTGGGCCGCCCCAGCCGTCGATCAGCCCGGAGTGCCCGTCGAGGAACGCCTCCAACTCGCTCATGCGCTGCGCGAAGGAGGTCTGCACGCCGGTCAGCAGCGGATGCCAGGTCCGGTCGCCCTGCGGCTGCCGCGACTGCTCCCAGGTCGCCAGGTGGGTACGGAGCGTGCGCCGCGCGTTCCGGGCCCGGGTCACCTCCCGCTGGGTCCTGTCCGCGGGGTGCGGGTCCAGCTCCTCCAGCAGCGGGAAGGAGGCCGGGCCGGTCGGCGGGGCGGTCGACGGGCCCGTCGACGGGGCGGTCTCGGTGTCCCCCGCCCTGGGCTGCGCCGCGCCGTCCGTGGGGTGCGCCGCCTCGATCGCGCCGGTGCCGGGTGCGTGCTGTTGCTGGTCGCGGAGCAGCTCCTCCAGGGTGGGCGGGTTCGGGTTGAGGTAGGGCATCTGCTCCAGTTCGGTCAGGGACGAGGTGGAGTCGGGGAGGGCGTTGTGCGAGAGGTCCGGGTAGGGGCCGTCGAAGGGGTGGGTGTTGAGAAAGTCCAGGAGGCTCCCGTCCGGGTCTGACAGCTCCTGGATGTCCTGGTCCTCGGACGGACCCGGCAACTGCGGCTCACTTCCGTCCGCTTCCTGCATCTCCACATCGGCCGAGTCCCTGTCCGGACCGGAGGTGTTCAGCTCCGCCCCGGCCCTTTCCGTGCCGTGCGGACCGCTCACGAGCGGGTCCGGTCCGAACGGGTCCGGTCCGAACGGATCCGCCGCCTGACCGCTCTCCACCACGTCCCACAACGCCTCGTCCCCGACCAGGTTGTCCCAGTCGTCCCCCCCGGACGGCCCCGGCCCCTGCTCGGTGCCCCTCACCAGGTCCGTGTCCGAGGACGGGACCTGATCCGGGTGCTCTGCGCTCTGTTCCGGCCGCAACCAGGACCGTTGCACATAGGCGTAGAAGTCGGCGACAGCACCGCCGGCGTCCGTCGTGTTCCGTTCCGCGAGCCAGCTCGTGAACTCGTCGTCCGGTCGGCGGAGCGTGGTCAACGGATGCTCACCGATCTCAGGCCGTTGGAGGTAACGACGCCACTCCTGGAAGGCACCGGCCCAGGCACCCTGGGTGTCGGGGGGCAGCGGCTGCTCCAGCAGCCAGCCGTGAACAGCGGTAGCGAGTTGGGGTTCCCGCTCCCGGATCAGGTCCATCAGAAGCCGCCGCACCGCGGGAAGCCAATTCTGGGGGGTGGGCCTTCCCGGAGGGACGAGGTACTGCTGGGCGACCGCCGCCCCGTACTGCTCGGCATCGGCACGCAATTGGACCAACGTGTTGTCGATGCCCCGGCTGTACGCGGCCCGAAGTTCCGGCCGGAGATGAGGCACCGTCCGGCCGTTCCACAGCTGCCACCGAAGCTTTTCACCGAGGGAGATGCGGAAAAGGAGCTCTCTCTTCGCCTGGGAAATCGTGGCGGCGGCGCCGGTGGCGATCACGGACTCGGAGAAACGGACGTAACGGTCGACCCGGGAGAGCCACCGGGCCCACTTCTCATCGGAAGCGCCTTCCTCCGGCAGCCTGTACGGATAAGGCGCTTCCTCCTGGAAGTTCGGCATCGCGCGCACCAGCCGCTGCAACTGGGCCAGCAACCTGTCACGGACCTCAGCACTCGCACCCTCACGGTGCACCTTGACATCCTCGTCAGCCAGCAGCCGCCACCCCTCGTCAAGCTGCGCGAAGGAAACCGGGCCCACAAACCCTTCGGCCCAGGCGAGAAAAGCCTCCGCCCTTCCCGTGCCATGCACCCCGGTCAACGCGTTGCTCCCGCCACCGCGCTCATACGGGGCCGACAACCCCGGGTGGTCGGAGGCATTGTTCACGGCATCGCCCCCGGCCGGCTCCGGCTCCCAGTCAGCTTCCATGACCAGGTCCGTGTCCGAGGACGGGACCTGCTCCGGGTGCTCTGCGCTCCGTTCCGGCCGCAACCAGGACCGTTGCAGATAAGCGTAGAAGCTGGCGACAGCACCGCCGGCGTCCGTCGTGTTCCGTTGTTCCGCGAGCCAGCTCGCGAACTCCTCGTCCGGTCGACGGAGCGTGGTCAACGGATGCTCACCGATCTCAGGCCGCGCGAGGAAACGACGCCACTCCTGGAAGGCACCGGCCCAGGCACCCCGGGTGGGGCGGGACAGCCGCTGCTCCAGCAGCCAGCCGTAAACAGCGGTGGCGAGTTGGAGTTCCCGCTCCCGCATCAGACCCGTCAGAAGCCGCCGCACCACGGGAAGCCAATTCTGGGGGTTGCGCCTTCCCGGAGGGACGAGGTACTGCCGGGCGACCGCCGCCCCGTACTGCTCGGCATCGGCACGCAATTGGACCAACGTGTTGTCGATGCCCCGGCTGTACGCGGCCCGAAGTTCCGGCCGGAGATGAGGCACCGTCCGGCCGTTCCACAGCTGCCACCGAAACTTTTCACCGAGGGAGATGCGGAAAAGGATCTGGTCCCTCAACGGAGCAATCGTGCCGTCGGCGCCGGTGGCGATCACGGACTCGGAGAAGCGGACGTAGCGGTCGACCTGGGAGAGCCACCGGGCCCACTCCTCGTCGGAAGCACCTTCCGCCGGCAACCCGTACGGATAAGGCACTTCCTCCTGGAAGTCCGGGGTCGCGCGCACCAGCCGCTGCAACTGGGCCAGCAACCTGTCACGGACCTCAGCACTCGCACCCTCACGGTGCACCTTGACATCCTCGTCAGCCAGCAGCCGCCACCCCTCGTCAAGCTGCGCGAACGAAACCGCGCCCACAAACCCTTCGGCCCAGGCGAGAAAAGCCTCCGCCCTTCCCGTGCCACGCGGACCGCTCACGAGCGGGCCCGGTCCGAGCGGTTCGGTCAGGAACGAGGTGGAGTCGGGGAGGGTGTTCTGCGAGAGGTCCGGGTAGGGGCCGTCGAAGGGGTGGGTGTTGAGAAAGTCCAGGAGGCTCCCGTCCGGGTCTGACAGCTCCTGCAGGTCCTGGTCCTCGGACGGACCCGGCAACTGCGGCTCACTTCCGTCCGCTTCCTGCATCTCCACATCGGCCGAGTCCCTGTCCGGACCGGAGGTGTTCAGCTCCGTCCCGACCCTTTCCGTGCCGTGCGGACCGCTCACGAGCGGGTCCGGTCCGAACGGATCCGGTCCGAACGGATCCGCCGCCTGACCGCTCTCCACCACGTCCCACAACGCCTCGTCCCCGACCAGGTTGTCCCAGTCGTCACCCCCGGACGACCCCGGCCCCTGCTCGGTACCCCTCACCAGGTCCGTGTCCGAGGACGGGACCTGCTCCGGGTGCCCCTGCACGACCGGAGCGGAGGCGAGATCCGGGCGCTCGAAGGGGTCCAGGTCGAACAGCTCGTCACCACCGGTCTCCGGAGGCGGCTCCTCCTGCCCTGCGCTCCGTTCCGGTCGCAACCAGGACCCTTGCACATAAGCGTAGAAGCTGGCGACAGCACCGCCGGCGTCCGTCGTGTTCCCTTGTTCCGCGAGCCAGCTCGCGAACTCCTCGTCCGGTCGACGGAGCGTGGTCAACGGATGCTCACCGATCTCAGGCCGCGCGAGGTAACGACGCCACTCCTGGAAGGCACCGGCCCAGGCACCCCGGGTGGGGCGGGGCAGCGGCTGCTCCAGCAGCCAGCCGTAAACAGCGGTGGCGAGTTGGGGTTCCCGCTCCCGCATCAGGCCCGTCAGAAGCCGCCGCACCACGGGAAGCCAATTCTGGGTGGTGGACCTTCCCGGAGGGACGAGGTACTGCTGGGTGATCGCCGACCCGTACCACCCGTCATCGGCACGCAATTGGACCAACGTGTGGTCGATGCCCCGGCTGTACGCGGCCCGAAGTTCCGGCCGGAGATGATGCACCGTCCGGCCGTTCCACAGCTGCCACCGAAGCTTTTCACCGAGGGAGATGCGGAAAAGGAGCTGTTCCCTCATGGGAGCCATGCCGTCGGCGCCGGTTGCGATCACGGACTCGGGGAAGCGGACGTAGCGGGCGACCTGGGAAAGCCACCCGGCCCACTCCTCATCGGAAGCACCTTCCGCCGGCAACCCGTACGGATACGGCACTTCCTCCTGGAAATCCGGGGTCGCGCGCACCAGCCGCTGCAGCTGGGCCAGCAACCTGTCACGGACCTCAGCACTCGCACCCTCACGGTGCACCTTGGCATCCTCGTCAGCCAGCAGCCGCCACCCCTCATCAAGCTGCGCGAACGAAACCGCGCCCACAAACCCTTCGGCCCAGGCGAGAAAAGCCTCCGCCCTTCCCGTGCCATGCACCCCGGTCAACGCGTCGCTCCCGCCACCGCGAGACTCGTGCCACTCCTCCTCGTGCTGCTGCCACAGCCAGGAGTTGCCGTGCAGGAATCGGGCGAAGCGTTGGGCTCTGTTGATCCTCCTCCGGTGTGTTTTCGAGGCGACCGTGTCGTCGGGCCCCCCGGATTCCTGGGCCCGGTGCCGCAGCGCGAAGTCCCGGAATGCGGGATCGTTCGCGGGCAGCGGCAGCTCGCGCCACGAGCGGTCGCCGACATAGGCCAGCCACGCCAGGACGTCCGTCAGCCCTCTGGTCATATCGTCATTGGCCAGAGCGGCGGTGCCGAACGCGGTCATCGCCCTCGCCATCTCCGGATCGGTCCGATGGCGATTCCAGATCTCCCGCCGGAACGGCTCACGCATGGCCGACCGGCCGCGCTCCGGAAGCGGTGGCCCCCCGTTGGCGAGCAGAGCGCTCGCTTCCGCGGAGACGACCGACATGGGGTCCATCACCACCTGGTCCTGCATGACCCTCACGAACTCGAACGGGAAGCCCTGGCCGACGGGCCCGTGCCACTCCTCCGGCAGCGAGGCGTAGAAGGCCCGGAGGGCGCCCACGGCCGCCCTGACCTGGCCGGCGGAGAGCGTCTCGTCCTCCAGCTTCGTCTGCAGATCCCGGACGTAATCGGCCACCGTGACGGGCGACGGGTTCAGCAGGCTCTGGTGACGACTCCGTGCGAATTGCCACCATTCTTCGATGTCCCTGACGTAATTCATGCGCGTGACGCGGCTGTACCCCATGAGCCATGTCTGTACAGGCTGCGCCAGTGCGCTCTCCGGCGCAGAGGCCCTCTCCAGCGACCGCACCAGGCGCCGGACGTTGGGGTCCGTGGTGTCCTGCCCGGACGAGGAGCCGGCGCCCGCACCGGATCGCCCGCCGTTCCCCGAGCCGGAGGCCGCGTACGGATCCGCGGGGCCAGGTCGACTCTGTTGACCGTGCCAATTGCGCATCGGCCCCGCACTGCCCGGCCGCCGGTTGAGGCGCTGCGTCTCGGTGCCGATCCAGGAGACGGCCCCCGCGTGCCGGTCCTGCGGCAGGCGGAGCACGGAGGCGCCCCGTTCCCGGTCGGAGAGACGGCGGGCGGTCTCCTCGGCGGCCCGTCGGCCCTGCCGGAACAGCACGTCCGCGACCTCCTGGAGTGCCTGGGCGGTGGCGGCGCGGCGCAGCTGCGCCTCGGTGTCGGTGCCGATCACCGGCGGCCAGCGCAGGATGGCGGACGCCAGCCGGATACGCACCGCGCCGACGCCTTCCCTCAGCAGCGCCTCGACCAGCTCCGCCGGATCCCGCACCACCGGGCCGTCAGAAGATTCCCGGACCATCTCCGCCAAACCCTGCGGAACCATCTGAAGCTCCTCGGCAAGAGCCAGCAACGGACCGGTCTCCGTCATCCCCAGGCCATCGGCGAGCTGCCACAGGGCGTCGGCGTCGTACCACGCCGGCTGCTCCGCCGTCAGCCGCTGCTCGCGCCACTCCCGGACCGCCTGGACGGCCAGGTCGCCCGCGTAGGAGAAGTACTGCCACAAGCCCCGGCGCTCAGCGCGCGACGCGGTGCCGTATTCGCTGACGCCGCTCAGTGAGCCGATCCCCGAGAAGCTCGACAGGTGGTTGCCCAGGGGGTCCAGGTCCCCGAGGCGGAGGTGGTGGGTGTCGAGGATCGTGAGGAGTTTACGCAGGTAGCGGGTCTCGCCGGGGCGGCCCAGGTAGAGGGCCTCCGGTTCGGCGCCCAGGCCCTCCCACTCCTCTTCGAGTACCTGCTCCAGCCAGGTGCGGGAGGCCCCGCCCTCGGACAGGTGGTCCAGCAGGGAGGCGCGCAGCCCTCGCAGCAGGTGGTACTCGTCGGCGCCGAGGCCGAGGAGCTGGGCGACGTCGTACAGGACCGGTGCCAGGGACCCGGGCACGTGCAGCGCCCGGGCCAGACCGTTGACCTCCTGCTCGGGGAGGCGGCCGTGTTCGCGGACGAAGTCGGCCACCCAGGCGTGCTCGTCGGCCGCGTCGATCCCCCGGGCGTAGGTCTCGATGTCCTCGGGCGTGAAGCCCTGGTCGCGGAGGGCCTGGAGCTGCACCTCGGCGGCGGCGCGCCGCTGGGTCTCCTGGAGCTGCGCCTCGACGCCGGCGTGCGTCGCCCGCTGCGGGAGTTGGGCGAGGTACACCGACGGGGGCTGTTGCACCCGCTCGGTGACCCAGGTGATCAGCGCCTGGAACGCTGCGGTGCTCCCGGGCCGGGCCGGTTCCAGGTCCTCGAGGGCGGAGTGTTCGTACCGCTCCACCTGGCCGGCGCTGTCGTCCAGCGTCTCCAGGGCGTCCGCGAAGCTCTCGGACGCCTGGAGCTGCTCCACGGTCATGCCGTAGGGCAGGCCGTTCCGCAGCCACTCCTGGGAGAGCTCCAGGAGCCGCAGGAGCTGCGACGGGGCCCGCCAGGTGCCGTCCCAGGTCCGGGCGGACAGGTCTCCGGGGCCGACGAGCGCCGGGTCGGAGAGGAGCCGGTAGAGCCAGGCGCGGTGCTGCGGCGCCACGCTCAGGAGGTCGGCGGCGTCCCCGAGGACCAGCTCCACATGGTCCCGCTCCCGCAGCCCGAACACCCGCCGGAAGTGCTCGGCCGCCGCCGTCGTGTCGGAGCGCAGGCCCGGCTGGAGGGACCAGTGGAGGTGGCGTTGCTCTGCCTGCGTGGCGGCGGCCGTACGGGTCAGTACGGCGGCGACCTCCCGGACCTGTCGGCCGTGCCAGATCTGCCGGTTGTTGAGCGGCGCGAAGATCTCCCGCAGCCTCGTGTGGTCGGCGAGCAGCGGGAGGACGTCCAGCCGGACCGGGAACCGCTTGAGTACGCGGTAGAGGTCCCGGGCCGTGACGCCCAGCCAGTCGGCACGCTCCGCCAGCGCATGGTGGGTCGGCACCTCACCGGTGGCCCGTGCGAGGCGCACCAGGTTCGCCATCCGCCGTACGCCCAGGCGCCGTTGGAGGTCGTCGAGGCGGGCGATCTCCTCGGGGGTGAAACCCTCCAGCAGGGCGGCGTGGCGCTCCCAGGCCGCCCGGACGCGGGTCTCGTCCACGTACAGGGGTGCCTCGTCTCCGCTGTCCACGGAGACGTACGAGGGCGTCTGCTCCTCGGGGCGGGGCGCCGGGGGCGGGGCGGGCGTGGTGGCTTCCGGCTGGTTGGCGTCGTCCGGCTGACCGGTGGTGTCCGACTGCGCCGCCCGTGTCTCCAGCCACGCGGCGGTCACCTCGTACGCACCCTCCGGCGTCATACCGGTCCGGCGGGCCTCGTTCCGTAGCTGGGCCTCCAGGTCGGCGAGGGCCTCGGCGTCGGTACGCAGCTGCGGGCGGGGCCGCAGCGCGCGGTGGACCGCGTCGAAGTAGACGATGGCGACCGGCCCGGTATGCATCACGTCGCCGAGCGAGGTGCCGAGTCCACGCAGGAACTGGTTGATGTGCAGATAGCGGATGGTGCCGAGCAGGTTCTCCCCTGCCGCGCTACCCACGTCGCCCGTTTCCCGCCCGGCCATCGACGGGCTGTGCTCCACCAGGCGGGACAGCGCCACATGGTCCGCCGGACCGCGCAGCCCGAGGCGGTCGAACTGCCTGCGCATGAGGGTGACCCACCAGCCCGGCGGCGTCCAGTCGGCGGCGCCGTGCCCGGTGTCCCCGCTGGTGGCGGAGTGCAGCTGCCGCAATTCCTGGGCGAAGAGGTGGTGCAGGTCCAGCGGGTCGACGCCGAGCGCGCGGGCGGCCCCGTACACGGTGGAGCGCATCCCCGCATCAGGGAGGACATGCGCGGCGAGCGCCTGCTGGGCGTCGCCCGGTGCGGGACGGTGGGCCAGCCAGTCCGTCACGGCCCGTGCGATCGCCTCGGCGTCCGTCCGGCGGAACGCGGCCAAGGACGTCCCGGCGCTCTCCAGGCGGCTCCGGAAGTCCAGCAGCTCAGCCACGGTGAGCCGGACGCCGCGGCCGGCGAACCAGCGGAGGTCGGCGGGGCGGAAACCCACCATGTCGAGCCGTGCGCGCAGCTGGTGCTCGCCGAGGTCGGCGCGGTCGTTCGGCTCGGCGTCACCCAGCCAGGTCAACTCATCGGCGAGTACCGCGAGATGGACCGGGGTGACACCGAGGAAGGTGGCGAGCGTGGTGATGTCCACGGGGCGCACGCCCCAGTCGAGGACGAGGTGGAGCTGGACCGGCGGCAGGCCCGCGTTGTCGACGGCGCGGCGGACGAGTACGGCGACGCGGTCCTCGTCCGGTGTGCCGTGCAGGGCGCGGTCCAGCACCTGGGCCGCGTCGATCTCGGACGGCAGCGCCGGATGCCGGTCCAGACCCCGGCGCCATCCGGCCAGCAGCCAGGCGAACCTGCCGTGCTCGGAAGGCTGCGGGTCCGGGGTGTCCCGGACGGTCCGCACGGACTCCACGTAGCGGTGGAGCGGCGCGTACTGCTCCCCGCTCACCCGGTCCGCGAGGTCGCGGAGCCAGGCCACGTCCCGCAGGGAGGTCAGGCCGTGGTCGTGGAGATGGGCGGTGAGGGTCTCAGCGGTCCCCGCCGCGCCTCGGGTGTCCAGCAGGCCGGTGACGGAGTCGTGGTCGAAGAAGGAAAGCTCCGCCAGGTGCTCCCCCTGACCCGCCGCGCGCAGCAGGCTCGCCAACTCCGCGACCTGGAGGGCCAGCCGGGTGGCCTCCCCGGAGCCCGCCCCGTGGACGCTGTCGCTCTCGGAGTACGAACTGAACTCGTCGGCCGGGTCGTCGTCCCGCTCCTCGGCCACCTGACCGGGCTGCTCCTCGATCAGCTCGTCGCCCGGCTCCCCGCCGTCGTGCTGCGGTGCTTCCCCGTCATGGGTGGTGTGGTCCGGCTGCGGGGCCGGGTCGGCGGGCGGGACGGGGGCACGCTCCGTGAGGGCCGACGCCGCCTCGCGGGCCTGCCGGAGGAGACTGTCGGCCGAAAGGACCGCGGGCGTCAGCCCCTCGGTCAGCAAGACACCCGCGATCCGGTCCAGCGCCGCATCGTCCAACTCGTCATGGGTCCCGGGCCGGTGTGTCCGCAGCAGCCACCCCGCCAGCTCCCGCCGCCGGACGGCCTGCTCCGGGCCGGTGAGGTCCTGCAGCAGCTCGACCGGGTCCTGCCGGAACTGCTGGGCGACCCACCAGAGGTTCCGCGGGACCCCGTGGATCTGCTCGGCGAGTGCGAGCACCAGGTTCGGGGGCAGCGGAGTGGCCTCGTAGGGGTCGGTGCTGTCGCGACCGTAGGCCACCGCCATCACGTGGCCGGCGTCGAACCACGTCCGACCGTGCCGTTCCCGCAATGCGTCGTACGCCTGCCGGTCGAGCCCCAGCTGTGCGGCGCGCCAGTCGTCCGCCAGGTCCTCGGGGAGCCGGTTCCACAGCTCACGCTGCCGCTCGGGCAGGAGAGTGTGGTAGGGGACCCTGATCAGGCTTTGCGGCACTCCGATCAGGTACGTGCCCAGCGCCCCCAGTTCGGTCAGGCTCGCGTCGGCCGCGCTCATGCCCCACAGGATCTGCCGGATGGCGTGGAGCTGCTCGTTGTACCTGCGGTTCAGCTCCTCCTGCACCTGCGGATCGGACGGCGCCTCCGCCGGCGGCTGCAGCGCCTCCACCTCGATTCCGTACACCGCGAACTGCGGTAGGACCTCGTTCTGAAGCCAGTCGAAGTACTCCGTGCCGTTCCGGCGTGCCTCCAGATAGGCGTCGCGCAGCGGCCGCAGCAGCCCGTAGTCCTGCGGCTGGAGGCCGTAGCCGACGGCGAACCGCAGCAGTCCGAAGGCGGCCGTCGGCGGGATCTGCAGCGCCGTGGCGAGGTGGTGCAGATCCCGGTGCGGGAAGTTCTCCCACTGTCCGAGGAATTCCAGCAGGATCCGCAGCTCGTGGACACCGGCGTGGTAGCTGCCCGCCCCGTTGTCGAGCTGCTGGAGGTACTCCACGGCTCCCGGGATCCCCACCCCCAGCCGCTCCAGTACGGCGTAGGTCTCCGCCGTCAGTCC
The DNA here is from genome assembly GCF_043083385.1 of Streptomyces sp. NPDC014733. Classification (NCBI taxonomy): domain Bacteria; kingdom Bacillati; phylum Actinomycetota; class Actinomycetes; order Kitasatosporales; family Streptomycetaceae; genus Streptomyces; species Streptomyces sp. NPDC014733. The sequence goes on from NZ_JBIBYO010000004.1 coordinate 579,637, forward strand.
CAGCTGCTCATGGAGCCACCGGACGATGCCCTGCGTCACGTCCTGCTCGTCCGGCTGCTGCGGCGTCCCATCCTCGGTCTCCGCCGTCAGCGGGATGCGGATCGGCTCCCCCGTTGTCTGCTCGTGCTCCTGCGCCGTCCTGTGCAGGAACTCCGCGGCCGTCTCCGTGGCCATGTCCGCCAGGTTGGCCAGGCTGCTGCCGCCGGTGAGAGCGTCGGGCTCGGCCCCAGCACCCCAGCGGAGCAGGGTCAGCACGTCGCGGGGGAGGATCCGGCCCTCCCGGCGGGAGATCGCGGAAAGGCGGTTCTCGTCGAGCGAGCCGACGGCCTCGGCAAGGTGGTAGAACGCGGTGCGGGAACGCGCGTCCGCGGCGCCGACGAGGGTCATCGCGTCCCAGAGGTGGCGGTCGATGCCTGCTCCCCAGAGCTGGAAGCTCTGCATGAAGTACGTGTGCGCCCTCGACTCCGCAACCTGCTCCGCGTAGGCGACTGCCTGCCGGAGACCCTCGGCGATTCCGGCGGGTGTCGCCTCCACCTCATAGCGCTGCTGGAGGACCGCGCCCCCGCGCCCGTACTCCGAGAGCAGGTCGTCGAACCGTTCGAGGGCCCCGTCGAAGTCGGTGGACCGCAGCGTCTCGACGGCGCTGCCGAACCACTGGTTCTCGCCACGCTGGTGGGAGGTGGCCCAGATCAGGGCCGTGAGCGTCTGGGGTGGTGCGTACCACTGGCCGTCCCACTGCTCCGCCGCGTGGGGAGAGCCGGCCACGGCGGGGTCGGCCAGGAAGTGGTAGAGCCAGGCGCGGTCACCGGCGGTGCGGGCCCCGACCGTCGCGGCCGCCTCCTCCAGGAGGCGGTGGAGGCTCGGATCGTCGGGCAGGGCGAACCGCTCCAGGAAGGCGGCCCTGGCCAGCTGCTCGTACCGGTCCGCCCGCTCCGGGGCTTCCCAACCGGACCAGAGCGACCAGTGGTCGGACGGATCGGGAGCGTCCACGTCGAGGACCGGCTCGGTCGTGGACGGCTCCGTGTACGCCGGTACCGCGGGGCCGGTGCCGTAGTCCGGGGGCACATGCGTGGTCCGGACGGTGTCGTTCGGCTCGAATGCCCGGTACGGCGGCGGCGGGGTGTCCGGACCCTGGTATGCCGCGGCCCACTGCCGCACCAGGTGGACGAGGGGCTGGGCTCCGAGCCAGCCGCGCGTGAGCCCCACGCGGTACGGCGGGCGCCACAGGCCGGTCACCCAGTCCTCCGGACGGATCCCGGCGCGTGCCGTCAGGAAGAGGTGGTCGGCGAGGTCGGCGAGGGCCCGGGGCGAGGTGCGCAGTTCCGGGCGCTCGTGGAGGCCCGCGAAGACCGACTCCGCGAGACGGGCCCAAGAGGTGGTGTGCCGCAGCGTCGCGATCGAGAGCTGCGGGGGCCGCCAGCTGGCGTCCCCCGTGATCTGCCGGTCCGTGGGCCGGAAGGTCCGGAGGAAGATCTCCGCCACGCGGTATACGGACGTGCCGGGATGCCAGGCGGTCTCGTCGGTCCGGAGCGGAGTCGGCGCCGCGGCGCCGTGGGTGAACAGCGCCTGCCGGCGGTTGAGGAAGTGGACGAACGCGGCGCGGTCGGCGGGGCCGTGGAGTCCGGCGCCGCTCAGCCAGTGCTGGAAGCCGCTGAGTTCGGTCTGGGTCGGCCGCCAGTTCCCGGCCGTCCCCGATGCCCGCCGCTGGTGGTTCAGGCTCTCCAGGTCCGGGCGGAAGAGCTGCACGAGGTCCACGACATCGATGCCGAGGGCCTCCGCGACGTGCGCCACGGTGTCGGGCAGGCCATCGGCGACCTGCCCGCCGTGGGCCAGAACGGTCTGCGCCAGCCGCACCCGCCGCTCGTGGCGCAAGACCGCCCGCGGGTCGGCGTCGGGCGGAGGCAGCTGCCCGGACTGCCGGACCTGTGCGGTCCGTTCGGCCAGGGCGGCGTAGGCGTGGTCGGCCTCCGCCGTCCTGGCGGTCTCGGCCTGCCGCCACGCGATGACGTGCTCCCGGCCCACCTCGATACCCATGTCGCGCAGGGCGGCGACGGAGGTTCCGGCGTCCTCCAGATGCCGGCGGAACCCCGCGAGGTCGGACAGGGTGAGGTCCCGCTGCCCCGGGAACCACACGAGGTCCCGGGGCTCGAAACCGGCCATCGCCAGGCGAGTGGCCAAGGTGAACTCGGGGATCACGACCCGCTCGTCGGTGCGCAGATCACCGGCCCAGGAGAGCAGTCCGGCGACGGGCAGCAGCAGTTCCGGGGCGATGCCCAGTCGTCGCGCCACCCGCCGGAGCTGCTCGGGCGCCAGGCCGAGGCGGAGCGGCAGCAGCTCGATGTCGCCGGGCAGCCGGCCGTACTCCGTCGCGGCCCGGAGCACCGCCGCCATGCCCTCGGCTGTGGTGATCCGGTAATCGTGGGCCAGGCGCAGCAGGTCGCGGCCGTCCACCGTGTCCGGCAGATCGTCCCATTCGTCGATCAGGTCGGCCACCTCGGTCCGTACGCCCAGCTCGTCGACGAGGCGCCAGTAGTCCTCCTGGACCGTGAGTGCACCACCGTCGGTGCGGCCGGGCACGGGCGGTGTGCTCCCGTCTCCGGAGACCGTCGAGCCGGGGCGGCTCATCTCTCCCTCGCTGTACTCCTCCTCGTCCTCCTCCGGGATCGCGGACAGGGAGCGCCGCCCGCCCGCGGGCGGTGTGTCCCCGCCGGGCAGGCCCGTCTCGGAGGCGCCGTCGCTGAGGAAGAAGGGCTGGTACCGGTCGTCGCCGCCGAGCGCGCGCCAGGTGGCGAGCACCGACTGCTGTGCGGCGGGCACGTCCGTGGGGAAGTGCCGCATCGCGCCCGTGAGCATGAGGTGGTCGGCGAAGCTCTGTACGGAACCGGACGCCGGCTCGGAACCGGGCGGGACCGGCGTCCAGCTGAGCTGTTCCGTGCGGGCCACGCGGAGGAGCGCCCGCCGCTGCCCGGGAGATTCCGCCCCGAGGGCCGCGAAGTCGCGGCGAAGGGTGTCGACGAAGCCGTGGTGGGCCCGGGCCGGAACGAAGCGGGACAGCGGGGCGGGGCCGTCGCGCAGGGCGCGCAGCCGCTCCGGGAAGAGGTACACGAGATCGCGCGGGTCCGCTTCGAGGTCGCGCGCGGCGCGGTAGAGGTCCTTGGCTTCGGACATGCCGAGGCTGCGGGCCAGTTCGGGGATGTCGGACGGGATCCGCCCGATGGCACGGCTGAGGGCGATCAGATGGCGGATGTCGCGGACGCCCAGCTCGGTGGAGAGCCCGTCGAGCCGCTCCATGTCGGCCCAGTCGTTCTCCTGGAGGCGCCGGATCTCTCCCGGCGCCATCCCCAGGCGGGCGGCCCAGTCCTGGATCTCCCAGGCGGTCAGCGCCCGGGGCCGGGGGATGACGTTCTCGGTGCCGTATGCGGGCAGCGGGTCCCGCAGGGCGCTGTTGCGGTACTCGATGAGGAGTTCGTCGAGACGGCTGGGGTGCATCTCCCGCAGATGTGCCGCCAGGTCCGAGGACGGGAGCCGGTCCGTGACGGCGACGTACCGCAGGAAAGAGCGCATCGTCCCGTGCTGGATGCGGCTGTCGGTGTGGTGGATCGCGGGGTCGGTGTCGGGCCACGGCATCGACTCACGGGCGGCGAGCGCGAGCAGCCAGGCGGCGTCGGAGCCTCCCTGGCCCGCCACGAACGCGCCGAAGCGCCGCAGGTGCCGCTGGAGTCCGGCGATGAACCCCCCGGGGGTGCGGAGTTCGTTCCCGGAGTTCACGGCGCGCAGCGAATACGGGAAGAGCTGTACCAGGTGCCGGGGGTCGATGCCGGTGTCGCGGGCGATGCGGTACAGGTCCTTGACGACGGGCATGCCCAGGTCACGGGCGAGCTGCGGAATGTCCGACGGGATGCGGCCGAGGGTTTCGGCGAGGTCCGCGAGGTGCCTCATGTTCCGTACGCCCAGCTCACGGGCGAGCGGGACCAGCAGCTCCGGGCGGAACCAGGAGTACGCGGTGAGCTGCCTGAAGCGCTCCCGGGGCAGCCCGGCGGCCCGGGCCGAGCGGCGGATCTCCTCGTCGGAGTAGGCGCGCGGCGGCTCGTACGGCGGAAGCTCCGGCTCCGCCGTCGGGTGCAGCAACTGGCCGCCGGCAGTGGCGGGTTCGACGTCCCGTCCCGCCAGCACCTCCTTGTACGACGGCGGTTCTTCCGTCGGTTCCTCCGTCGGTTCCTCCGTCGGTTCCTGGACCGGCTCCTGGACCGGCTCCTGCGCGGACGGTCCCGTCGGGGGCAGCTCCTCGTCCCGGTCCTCCAGCAGATGCAGCGAGGTGTGGTCCTCGGACGCGGGCAGCAGCTCGTTCCAGGCGGGGACCTGTGCGTCGATCAGGCCCGTCAGCTCGGTGAGCTGTCCGCGCAGGGCGGACGGTGAGACGTCCAGGGAGGTGAGGTCCTCCGGGACGGCGTCGAGCAGCGCGGTGAGCGCGTCGAGCCGGCCGCGGGCCCAGATCGCGAGGTCGCGGCTGCGGAGCAGGGCATCGTGGCCGGGCGCCGCCAGGGTGTCCGCAGTGCCCGCCCCGCCGCCGCGGACGTTCTCCGCGAGACCCGGGTGACTGAGTTGGGCGGCCAGCTGCATCCGCAGGTCCGACCAGTGGGCGACGACATCGTGCCAGGTCTTCGGGGCGTTGTCCGGCGTCAGCCCGGTCAGCAGCCGGGACAGCTCGGTGAACTTCTCGTGGTCCGCACCGAATTCCGGGTGCGCGGTCGCGGCTCCGGCGGCCGGGTGCGGGGCCTCGGTCCGCGGGGTGGCCGGCTGCCGGGTGACGACCGGCTCGCTGCCGGACTGCTGAAGGGCCTCCGTCCGCTGCGGGGTGAAGACACGGAACTCACCGCGCTCGCCGCCCTTTTCGTAGGCGAGGGCGAAGCAGTACTCCTCGCCCGGCAGCACCGTGACGCGGGTGGTGGGCGCGATGGTCTCCATGCCCGTCGCGTCGGCGATCTCCTGGGCCGCGAGGCGGCCCGAGGGGCCGAGGGTCCCCGCGTTGCAGGAGAGCAGCAGCAGTTGCGCCTGCGAGCCGTACTTCTGCTGCATCTCGATGAAGCTGCCGCGGCGGTTCAGCCCCTGCCCGGCGTGCTCGCCACGGAGGGCGTGCGTGTCCTTCGGACCGGACATCAGGGTGACGCGGCCGGCGCCGCCGTGGAAGAGGCCCACGTACAGCGGGCGGGTGGGGTCCCACACGACCGGGGAGAGGCCGTCCGCGGGCACCTTGCCGCTCTTGCCGTCGGCGCTCAGCTCGTAGTGGGCGAACGCGGTCTTCGACAGGTCGATGTGGAGGTGCGGGGAACCGCCCGCCTCCAGCGCCTGCGCGCTCAGGAACGCGCGGCCGACCTTCCGGCCGGTGCTGACGTCCGTGATCTCCTGGTGCTGCACGTCCTTGAGCTGGATCTGCCCGGCCCGGTGCTTGTCCGTCTCGATCGTGGGCAGCGACAGGTCCTCGTCGTGGAACGCTTCCCGGGCGCCCTGCTCCTCGTCGTCCGGCCCGGAGACCTGATCCTGGTCCTGGGCCGGGGGTCCCTGGACGGGCGGCTCCGGCGGGGCGGACTTCTGTACGGGGGCCTCGCGAACGGAGCGTGCCCGGCCGGAGAGGGCCGAGAGGATCTCGTCCTCCTCCAGGAGGGAGACCTGGGGCGGGTCGTGCCGGACGACGGTGACCGGGGTGACGGGAGTGGCCGGTGCGGGCTGCGGCGGGATGGCCGCGGCGCCTCCGGTGTCGCCGTCGAAGTGGTTGTCGCCGTCGTAGCGGAAGACGAGGGTGGGACCGCCGGGCGGGCCGAGCCGGGCCTCGTCCATGCCGGAAACGGGACGGTGGACGTGGACACCCACGCCGAACGCCTCGGCCAGCAGCGGCAGCAGCAGCTCGCCGTAGTGCGTCGTCGCGTAGTCGTTCGACCAGTTGGCCGCGGTCTCCCGCAGGCCGTTGAACTCCGTGGCGGTCCAGCCCGGCGCCTGTTCCCAGACGTACGCGGCGAACGACTGCAGTTCGTTGAAGGAGAGCGCGTCCAGGGCCTCGGTCAGGCCGCCCTGCCCGCCCGTCTCCGCCGGCTGCGTCCCGCCGGGTCGCCACTGCTCGAACAGGAGGCGCAGTTCGCCGGGGCCGCTGGTGCGCTCGTACACCTCTTGGAGGCGCTCTTCCCGGGTCGGGACCGTACCGGGCGTCGTCCGGTGCACACGGACCTGCGACCGCGACGCGAAGGACCGCGGCAGCTCGGTCACGTCATTGCCGAGGAAGCGCATGACGTGCTGGTGGGCGAGGCCAACCGCGGTGTCGAAGGGCTGGCGCTCGGGGGTGCCGCTGCGGCGCTTCGCGGCGGCGCGCACCGCCTCGGTGTCACTGAGCAGCCGGTACACCTCGGGGTGGCGGGAGAGATCGAGCCGGTCGCGGACGTGGCCGGGCGCGCCCACCAGCAGCGCGGAGATCTGGCACCAGCCGTCCCTGGGAACGGGCAGCTCGGTGCCGAGGACCGGCGGGGGCGGGGTGTCCGGCTGCTCCGGGACGTGCGGGGGCTGCGGCTCGGAGACGTGCGGGGTGGACGGTGCCTGCGGCACCGGCGTCAGGGGCAGGTCGGCGGCCGGGGAGTGCGGGGTGTCCGGGGAGTGCGGCGGGGAGACCGGCGTCGAGGGGCCGGGCACCGGCTGCCCCGTGCCCGGGCGCGGGATCAGGGCCTTGACCGTGTCCTCCTCCAGCACCACGGTGACGGCCGGGACACCGAGCTTCCGCGTCCCCTCGGGGCCGCCGGGGTGGAAGACCTCGACGCCCACCTCGGGGCGTACGACATGGACCTCGACGCCGTGGACGAACGCGAAGAGCTGCGGCGCCAGGAAGAAGTCGTCGAACTCGTTGTCGTCGGGGGCGGCGCGGCGCAACTCGCTGCCGGCCGGGCGCATCAGCTGGAGGGCGAGGAGTTTGACGCGGGAGGCGTGCGGGAGGGGCACGTTGCCGTGCAACGTGCCGTCCTGCAGGAACTCCTTCTCGTGCGGAGGGGCCAGCCGGATGCCGCCCTCGGGGAGCCTCTTCTCGGAGGTGCTCAGCAGGATCCCGGCCGCTTCGAGTTCTTCCTTGGTGAAGCGGTCGCGGCCCGGGTCGATCTGGAGCCAGGTGTTGCCGGTGGAGCCCGGGGCTCCGAGCCAGGAGCCGTGGTCCTCGCCGTCCCGGAGCAGACGGCCGGCCAGGGCCTCGCGGACGGCCCGCGCGACCTCCTGCGGGGTACCGGTGCGCGGGGGCACGGTCAGCGGTGTGCCGGTCGCCGCCAGCGCGGCCAGTGCGGCGTTCAGGGAGAGGAACAGGCCCTCGCCCCGGGTGTTGTCCGGGTTCTCGGTGTCGTGCGGATCGAGAACGTCGTGGACGGTGCCGTCGTCGTCGACGTAGGTGGTGGGGTGGTCGTCCTTGTCCTTCGTCTCCCCGGCGGTGAACTGCGCGGGGGCGTCGAGCGCCGCCAGCTCCTCGACGGCGAGGCGTTCGTCCTCGCCGAGGTTCTTGACGAGCGGCGGCTCGGGGAACGACGAGGTCGGCAGGGACCGGGCGAGCTTCAGGGCCTGCTGCTCCTGCCGGGCGGTGCGCTCCAGCCGTTCGATGGCTGCCAGGTGCTCCCGCACGCGGGTGGTCGCCGCCTCGGTCTGCGGACCGGCCGCGGCCTTCTCCAGAGCGTCGCGGGCGGCGGTCAGCTGGGCCTGGTGCACCGCGAGGTGACCGGCGAGGTCGGTGAGGCGGACCAGGCCGCCCGTGCGCAGCTGCTCCGCGTACTCGGTCAGCAGCGCGGCGTCCTCGTCCCCCCGGGCGACGGCTTCCTGGATCGTGGCCAGTTCGGCGTCGATCGCCTCCCGGATCCGCCGGGCGGCGGTCAGCACGCGCTCACGGGCCTGGTGGAGGTAGGCGCTCTCGCCGTTCCGCAGCACGTCCTGGCGGCGCGCGGACTCCTGGTCGACCGCGTCCGCGGACGCGTGCGGCTCGGCCGCCTTCTCGCGCTGCACCAGGTCGAGCCCCTGCGCCAGGAGCTTCTCGCGGAGTTCGGCGTGGGCGGGCGGCACCGCGCCGCCGGTCCAGATACCACCCTGGGACTCGGCTTGCGCCACCAGCTGATGGACGGCGGGGTCCGTGAACAGGTCGTCGACGGGCGGATCGAGCGGTGTGGCCGTGGCGTCGTCCCCGACGGCCGCCACCGGCCGGCGGGTGGTCTTCTCCTCCTTGTCGTAGGTGTACGCCTCGGGCTTGCCCTCGGCGTCCGGGTTCCCGGCGTTGCGCTCGTGCCACTCCCGCAGTGCGTCGGCGCTGACGCGGGCCTTGTGGAGTTCGGTGCGCAGGCGGTCCAACTCGGCTCGCAGACCGGCACGTTCGATCTGGTCATCGACGAGGCGGCGCAGCGCCGAGCGGTAGGCACGGGCCGTGGCGTCGTCGGAGTGCGACGTGGTGACCGTGTCGCCGCCGCCGCGCTGCCCGCGTTCACGGAGCGCCTCGTACAGCTCCTCGTAGCGCTTCTCGGTCCGGGTCTCGGCCTCCTTGTACGTCTTCTCCGTCTCGACCAGCTTCTCCCGCAGGTCCTTGACGTGGTCGTAGGCCGTGCCGACGGCTTCGGGGAAGGTGGTGTCGTCGAGGAGCCCGGCTTCGCGCAGCACCCACTCGGGCACCAGCGCCAGGACCCCGTCGTCGGAGGAGAAGGCGGTGGCGGCGGAGCCCTCCAGGGTCTCGACGTGGTCGCGCAGCAGCGCGGCTTCCTCGTCGGGTTCGGCCGTGACCAGCTTCTGCTTGAGGCGGGCCACGGTGTTCTGCAGGGCACTCGATGCGGGCAGGTAGGCCGCCATGGCGGCCTTGAAGGCGTCCTTGCCGGACTTGAGGCCGTGCCGGGTGACGGTGGCGCCGACGAGGAAGTCCAGCGGGACCTCCACGAGGAAGCGGCGTTCCGCCTTGGGGGCCACCGCGGAGTTCGCGGAGTTGGCGAAGGCGCTCTGCGAGGTGGCGACGTCGCTGCCCTGGAAGGCCGGCGGGGTGGCGCGGTGGGAGAGGTTGCCCGCGTCGTTCGTGGTGTACGAGGGGACGACGCCGGCGCTGAAGCTGGATGCGGCGGTGTATCCCTCGGCGTGCTGGAACGTCTGGGTGACCCGCTGCTCCTTGGCGACCGTCGCCTCGTCGAGGACGCCGAGGATCCGCGGCCGGTCGCTCTTCGCCCGGGCGTGGACGGTGACGGTGGCGCGCGAGGAGCCGAACCACGAGCTGTCCTCGACGGCGGGCTGCTGCCATCCCGAACGGAGCGCCTCGGAGAGCATCTCGCGCAGCGCCCGGGAGGTGTTCTGCAGGTTGAGCTGGCGCGCCGCGCCGGTGCCGGGCCGGGTCAGGCTGCCGCCGCCGACGGCGCGGCGCTCCCCGGGCGGGGTCTTGGGGGTCCGCTTCTTCTCGGGGGCGGTCAGGGTGGTGGTCTTCCCGTCGGCGGCGTCGACCGCGGCGGTGACGTGGCGGAGCAGTTCCTTGGCACCGTGGGCGTCGAGGAAGACGGTGTGCTCGTGCGCCAGGACGTCGGTCAGGGCGCTGTTCCGCTGCCGCCAGACATCGGGCGGGACCGGCTCGTTCAGGGGCTTCGGCGGCTGCGTCGGCTGCCCGTTCTGCGGGGTGAGCTGCTGCTGGGGCCGGTCCGCCGGCTTCGGCCGGTCGCCGGTGGCGGCGGGCTTCAGCAGCGTCTCCGGGTGCGCCTGGATCAGCGTGCCGGCGTCCTCGGTCGCCCGGACGACCTTGCCGGACGCGTCGATGTGGGTCAGCTCGATGCGGTAGCCGACGGCGTAGTCGACGTAGGGGCCGGGGAAGGTCAGCGTCGCGGTCTTGCTGACCGCCTCGGTGCGTGTCACCGACCGGGTGGTGGTGGCGGTGACGTTCGCGCTGACCGGGAGGCCGACGCCCACGGCGCCGGGCTCCCGCTTGCCCTCGGCGGTGTTGGGATGGACGGCCGGGGTCTGGGTGCTGGTCAGTCCCAGGCTGACCGCCTCGGACCGGGAGAGCGCCTGCGAGCTGGTGTAGGAGACCGCGCGGTCCTCGTCGACCGAGGCGTTGTAGTGGGTCGCCCGGTAGACCGGGGTGTCGTCCTGGATCAGCCGCAGCCAGACGCCGCCGACGAGCGGGATGCCCTCGCGGACCAACTGGTAGTGGAGACCGCCGTTGAGGGCGTCGGGGGTCAGCAGCGTGTTCAGCTCGGTGCGCAGCGCGGCGCGGCGGCCCATGCTGTCCGCCGGGAGCACCGCATTCGCCTTCCCCTTCTCCTCCAGGGCCTTCACGAACGCCTCGACCACGGGCGCGGTGTCCAGTGCGCCGCGTACGGAGACGAACGCGGGCAGCTGCTGCGGCGCCTCCCACAAGGAGCTGTGCGGCAGCTCGCCCAAGCCGTTGGCGACCCAGCCCAGGCTGCGGGCATCGTCCCAGGTGAAGACGGACGTGTGGTCGCCCGCCACCGTGACGGCGCCGAAGCCGGTCCGGCTCCCGCCGACCCTCAGGGACTTCAGCCGCGCGCTGACGGCCCAGGTGATCGCCTCGTAGCCGACCAGCGCCATCCGGCCGGTACGGGCCTCGGTGAAGGTGATGCCGACGGAGAGGGAGTGCGAGGTGGATGTGGTGTTGCTGTGGTTGTGGAGCGTCCACACCAGGCCCCAGCTCTGTGACTCCTGGGTCGCTCCCGGCTCGCCGACATGGAAGGCGGTACCGCTCGACAGCTGACCCTGGATGTTGAGGGTGCGGGTCACCGAATTGCCGGTGCCGACGCTCAGGGCGCTCGGGATGGCGTGGCTGGCGGAGAGGTTGGTGTCGGCGATGTCGCGGACCACCGGGTTCAGCGGGTACGCCGTGAGCTGCAGCCGCGTCTCGAAGCGGAATGCGCGGCCGCGGTAGTGCAGCATGTCGAGGGTGCGGCCGCCGTGCGCCGCGGAGTCGAACTGCGCCTCCATCTGGTCGACGAAGGCCATCAGGTCGCCGTACTCCTGCGAAGCCCGGTAGGCGAGCCGGTCCTTGAGGTGCGGCGAGACGGCGCTGAGCACCTCCTTGGCGACTGCGGCGATGTACGGGCCGTGGCCGTTGCGGACGTGGGCGTGGAAGGCGTTGACGTGTGAGCGGGACGGGCGCGCGTGGCCGACCAGGGCTTTCGCCTGCGGGGCGGGCCACTTGGTGACGCCGTTCTCCGGGGTGTGCAGGGTGTTGCGGGCGATCTCCAGCGCGGTGGGCCGGTGCGGGGTGGCCGGGGTGGTCTCCTGCGGGGGCGGGGTGGGCTGCGGGAGCGGGCTCGGTGCGCGGTACGGCTGGCGCAGGTTGTGCGGCATCAGCGAGTCCGGCTGGAAGATCAGGACGCGGACCTTGCCGATGAGCTTGCCGTCGTTGTCACGGCCCAGTTCGATCTGGTGCGGGGCGATGTCGAACAGTCCGTCGGCCAGGGTGCGCAGCAGTTTCCGCGCCGTCGCGTGGTGCTCGGCGTCGAGCCTCAGCACGCCGACGGCCTCGTAGGCGTGGGAGCCCTTGCCGGTGCTGAGGGAGTACTCCGTGCCGGTCTCCAGCCCGGTCTCGGACTTGCGGCTGGTGCTGCCGCCGTAGGTGGCGGAGAAGCCGCCCATCACGAGGTTCGTGAGGGCGACCGGCTTGACCCCGGCATCGGCGCCGGCGCCGACCTGCCAGCTGGTCTGCGCCTCGGTGGAGTGGGCGAGGTTGCGGGCGCCGGAGGTGCTGCCGGAGGTGGTGACGTCCCGCCACAGCCCCGCGTAGGAGAGTTCGTCGAGGGTGAGGGTCATCGCGACGGAGACGCCCTCGTTGCGGAAGAGACCGGAGCGGCGGAGCACCACCATCGGCCCGGACGTCTCGACGCTCAGGTCGTCGAGGGGCTGGAGCGCGCGCCGGATGAGCTTGGCGCTCTGGGTCTCGACGCTCGTCGCGCCGTGGTGGCGGAGGAACGACTGGTCGTTGGCGAGCGCGCGGCGCTGCCTGGAGTTGGGCTTCGGGTACGCGGTCGGGCCGGTGGTCATGCCCAGGCGCTTGGCGAAGGCACGCACGGTGTGCTTGGCGACGAATCCCGGGTGGAACTTCCTGCTGCCCGATTCGGAGTCCGCCGGAAGCAAGTGCCTGACGTGCCGCTGGTCGCTGTTGACCAGCGCCCTGCGGGCGGCTTCGCGCAGCTGGCGGGCGAGCGGACGCGGGTCGCTGGGCGTCGTCGCGGTGACCGGCAGGTCCGACGTCTGCGACAGCTGGGTTTCCGGTTCCGAGAAGCTGGCGGACGTCGGGCTCGGGGGCTGCTCCCCCTCTTCCGGTACGAAGCTCAGGGGCCGCCGGGGCGGCGTGACCGGTGAGCCGGGCGGGGTGCCGGGGACGCCGGACGTGCCCGGGGTGTTCGCCGCGTCGGCGGCCAGGGAGTCGCGCCGCCGCTTGCGGAGGGGCTTCGGTGCGGCCGACGGGGAGCCGCCCACGGGCACGGACGCGCTCCGCCGTATGTCCGGCCTCTTCCCGTACAGGCCGACGCCACCGGAGTTGCGGCGGTGTCCGAAGGCCAGCACCGACGCGGCGCGCTGCGACAGCGGCCGCGGCGCCGGGCGCTGCGGCGGCCGGGACTCGACGGTGGGGGCGTTGAGACGGATGTAGTTGTACGAGCTGAGCAGCAGCTTGAGGTGGTCGGCCAGCTCCTGCGGCGTCTGCGGCGGTACGAAGTCCGGCACGTGCAGGGCGTTGGGGCTGTCCTTGCCGGTCAGACCGGGCAGGGCCAGCGGGTCGCGCTGCTTGATCACCCGGTTGGGGTCCAGGTCCGCCCATTCGCGGGCGGAGTCCATGGGGGTGCGCAGGACGGTGTGGGCCGTGAAGCTCTTCTGGAGCGGCGGGTGGTTCCCGGACCTCAGCTCCTGCGGCGTGCTCAGCTGGCTCAGCTCGTAGCCGGGCCGGAACCTGACGTTGATCTTCAGCTGGTGTTCGTAGAGCCCCTGGGCCGACTTGTCGGAGAGGCCGAGCTGCACCTGCCCCTTGCCGGAGGAGGTCATCGTCCTGCTGGTTCCGGCACCGATCTGGCCGGTCAGGACGGCCTGGGCCCGGGCGGGGCCGTTGTACGCCGGGCCGCCGGAGATGTTGACGGTGAGGCTGTTGCTGATCGTGTTGCTGTGGTCGTCGCCGACCGCGGTGTTCTTCTGGACCTTGGTCTCGCTCTCCTGGGCCGCGATCGTCTTGACGAGGGTGGCGGCCGCGGAGCGGACGATGTCGACGCTGTAGGTGAACACCCCGAGGGTGTTCTGCCGTGTGTCGACGACCTTGATCTGCTGGATGTCGCCGCGGATGGCGGGCACCAGGTTCTCGTGCAGGGTGAAGGTGGCGAACCGGTGCAGGATCTCGCCCGTCCCCGGCATGTCGGGGGTCAACTGACCGTGCACGGTGGCGACCTGGAGTGCCCAGTCCAGCAGCTCCGGGGAGACGACGAGGTGGTCGGCGGAGACCAGGTCGGGGAAGACGCCCTGCGGCAGGGTCAGGGACTTGGGCAGGCCGGTCGGGGCGACCGGGGGCTTCGCCGTCAGGGCGTCCGGGACCCGCCAGGAGAAGCCGCTGTCGACGGCGATCCGCACGGGGGCGGAGCCGGTCGGCCGCCGCACGCCCCGCTCGTCCAGGGTGTACGTGCGGCCCTCGTACACCACGTGGTTGACGTAGGTGTGTGACGGGCCGTCCGAGCCCACGGTGCGGGTGTCGGTCGAGGTGACCGAGTGCGCGGTGGTGTGCGTCGCCTGGTTGATGTTGCCGGTGGCGGCGACGGTGATCAGGCCGGTGGCGACGCTGGGCATCATCACACCGGTGTTGATGCCGATGGCGTGGCTGGACGCCTGGACGTGCGAGGTGGCGTCCTTCTGGTTGCTGCGCTGGCCGCCCTTCACCTTGACGGTGACGGCGTCCTCGTAGCGCGAGTACGCACCGTGGTTGAGGGCGCTGAGGGCGAACAGCCCCCTCCCGCCGGTGGCGGTCTCGTACAGGACGAACGCGCCGTTGCCCAGGGAGGTGGGCATCTCCCCGGCGCCGTGCTCCGGATGGGGCAGCAGGGTGTGCGGGCGGTGGGTCAGCAGCTTGAGGATGTCCTCGCGCAGCTCCGCGCGGGCTTTCCCGGCCACGTCCGTGACGCTGTTGGCGAGCTTGTCGGCGACCTTGCCGGCCTCTCGCAGCTCGATCTCGGTGCCGCCGACCAGCGACGCGTGCTCCTCCAGGCTCGTGCCGTCCTCGAAGGTGGTCCTGGCGCCCTTCTTGTAGATCTCCTTGACGTCGGTGGGCGTCAGGTCGAAGAAGACCGGGCGGTCGCTGTCACGGTGGTGGATGTCGAGGATCAGCTCCTCGACCGGCGTCTCGGACAGCTTGCCGTCCTCGTCACGGGACGCGAACACGGCTTCGCGCTGCAGGGTGTGCAGCAACTCCTTGTGGTGCTTGATCTGCTGCGCCTGCCATTCGGCTGCCCCGGAGGCGCTGACCGGGTGGCGCAGCAACTCCTGCTCCAGGAGGTACTTCTGGAGCTCCTTCTCCGAGGAGACGTGCGCCAGCCACTCCTTCAGCTCGTCGGCGGTGAGCGCGTCGGGGCGCTTGTCCTCGGCCTTGCCCTTGCCCTTGTCCGTGGTCTTGTCCTCGGCCGTGGTCTCGGAGGGCGGTGGCGTCGTGGTCCGCTGCTCGGCGGGGGCGGCCGGGTACCACGTGCCGCCGAGCGGTTCCGGCGCCGGGCGGCCCTGCTCCCGGTAGAGCCGGGCACGCTCGGCCTCCAGCGCCAGGATCTTCCGCTGGATGCGCCGGATCCGGTCGGCGTCGTCGTCCCCCGTGTCCGGCGCGGCCGGGGTGGTCGGCGGTGCCGACGGGGTCTGCTGGAGCTGCCGGTCCTGGGGAGTCGGGGTGCGCTGCTGGTTCGGCTCCTGGTTCTCCTGGCTCCGGTTCCGGCTCTCCTGGTTCTCGGTGGACCGGGTCCCCTGCCGGGCGGCGTCCGCCGGGGCCTGCTGAACGAGGTGCTGGTCCCGCACCTCGCGCTGCGGGGGCTGCTCCGTCGGCGGCTGCGGGACGAGGACCTGGGAGGCGAGTGCCTGCTGTTCGGCCGCGGGGTCGGTCATGAGGCCGGGGAACCGGTCCACGTCCTGATCGCCGTCGTCCCGCATCCGCCGGGCGGCACGGTCGTGGTCGATGGCCGAGGAGCTGCCGCCGGAGCTGTCCGAGGACGTGCCGTGGTCCGCCTCCCTCCCCTTCCGCTGCTGGACCGGAGCGGCCTCGGGCTCGTACGAGGTGCCCTGGCCGGGCGGGTCCTGGCGCTGAAGCATCCGCAGCCGGCGGTCCAGCTCCTCCTCGACGCTCTCCTCGTGCACCGTGTCCGTGCCGGGCGTCTCCTCGTCCGAACCGGCGGGCGCGTTCCGCCGCAGCGCCGCCAGCCGACGCTCCATCTCCTCCTCGACGCTCTCCTTCCGCACGGGAGGTGTGTCGGCGCCCGGCGTCTCCCCCTCCGGACCGGCAGGCTCCTTGCCCCGCAGCGCATCGAGCCGCCTCTGCAGCTCGGCCACGGTCACCTCCTCGCGCGAAGGCGTGCCGGGGGGCAGGTCGTCGTCCGTACCCGACACCGGGGCGTCGTCCGAGCCGGACTTCGGCGGGGCGGTGACGCTGCCGGGGCCGTCCTCCAGCAGGTGCGGCGCGGTGTCGGAGAGGCTGACGAGCGGGGAATCGGCCTCCGGTACCGGGACGGTGGTGCCGAAGCGATTGCCGTGCTCGGTCTCGTGCTGGAGCCAGCGTGCGGTGTCGAGGCCGTCCGGTCCCCAGGTCTTCTGGAAGGTGGTGAACCAGTCCTCGCGGGTGCGGGAGCCGATCCGGGTCAGGTCCTCCTGGGCGATGCCCCGGCCACCGGCCGTGCCGTGGAAGCCGTCGGCCCAGGAGTCCAGGCCGCCGGTGGCACTGATCTCGAAGTGCAGTCGGCTCAGCAGCTCGTCGCTGAGGCTCTGGCGGCCGTCCGCCCAGGTGGCGAACGCCTGGGGGGCCGTGGGCTCCTCGTCCGTCTGCACCCGGCCCGCGGTCGGCCGGGCGACGCCGTCCGTTGCGGAGCCGTCCTGCTGCGGGGCGGTGTCCGGGTTCTGCTGGGTCTGCTCGGCGGCGCCGGGCTGCGAGGTGGCCGCCGGGGCGTGCTGCTGCGACGGCGTGTCCGCTTCCCCGGGAGTCACGGGCACCGTGGCCTCGGCGGGCGCGGTGGTGGTGCCGGACGGAGTGGTCGCGGAGCCCTCGTCCGCCGGGCGGCCGAAGACCGAGTCGAGGGTGAAGACCGCGTCGAACTGGGCCGTCACCCGCTCGACGTGCTCGGTGACGAACCGCTCCCGGGCGTCGTGGGCGAGGTGCTCGGCCTCGTCGGTGGCCAGCGCCTCGGCCTCCGCGCGGGCCACCCGCTCCACCTCGGCCCGCGCCACCGCGAGCGCGAGCCGCTGCCGCACCACCGCCGGCTTCGTGTACTCCGACAGGAGAATGTGCGGATAGGCGGCGTCCCGGGGCGTCCTGTCCGCCCAGATGTCGAGCTGCCGGTGCAGGTCGTCGCCGAGCCGGCGCGCGGCGGTGCGCTGCGCTTCGGGGGAGGCGGTCCCCGTCCCGTCCAGCGCGAAGCCGTCCTTCAGCTTCTGCCGGACGTCCTCGGGCAGCCCGCCCAGCGCCTCGCCCCAGGAGTCCGCCACGTCCTGAACCGCCGTGACGGCGTCCTTCGCGGCCGTCTCCTTGGCGATCTGCAACTCCAGCTGGAGGTGCAGATCGGCCTCGTGGGGCGCCCGGAGCCGCTCCCAGCTCTGCTCCGACGGGCCGGAGCCGGTACGCGACCCGTTGCCCGCGGCGCCGTAGTGGTCCAGGCGGTCCTGCTGGTACCGGTCCAGCCACTGGCGGCGCAGCCGCTCGCGGCCGCCGTCGGAGAGCTGCGAGGCCGTCGCGGTGGCCATGGTGCCGTCGGACTCCGTCGCCTGCGTCATGGGACGCAGCGCGGCGGACCGCGCCGCCCCGTCGAAGATCTCCTCCGCGGCACGGTGGTGCACCACGTCCTGCACCGCGTCGCCGAACGCCTTGTACAGCTCCGGCAGCGCACCGGCCAGCGCCTCGCCCACGGCACCGGCCTGCCCACCCAGGTGCTGCCGGAGCGTCGCGGCGCTGAACGCGCCCTCGCTCAGCGCGTCGAGCGTGGCGATCAGCCGCTGCGGATCGGTGCGGAGCGCACCGTTGCCGATCAGCTGCTCCACGACGGCGGAGGCGTGCTGCTCGAACGCGTACTCCGCCTCTGCCAGGGCCGTTTCGCCCCTGGTGTGCGGCGGGGGCACCTCGTCCGTCTCGGAGCCCTTCGGGAAGACGGTGGCGGGGTCGGTCTCGTCGAGCAGGGCCCGGGTCTCGGGCGGGAGACCGCCGCGCCAGTTCTCGAAGGCGGCCTCGGCCCACTGGGAGAGGTGTTCCAGCGCGTGTTCCCGCACCCAGGCACGGTCGAGGTGGGCGCGCAGCCCGTCGGTGGTGGCGAGCGTCTCGTCGCCACCCGCCCGGAAGTGCTGTGCGGCGCGCTCCCGCTCCCGCTCGTACAGGCGCGTCAGGACACGGGAGCGCATCTCCTCGTCGGCGGCGCGGACCGGGGCGCCGCCCAGCCGGTCCGTGGCCCACTGCTCGAAGACGTCCTCGAAGAACGCCATCCGCAGGGCGTCCTGGTGGGCCTGGGACAGTTCGGCGTCGTACCAGCCGGCCATCCGCTTCTGTTCGGCCTGCCACCGCGCGGCGCGTGCCGCGGCGTCCTCGTGGGTGGACCACTGCGGCGCCTCGGAGAAGTGCTGCTGTGCCTCGGTGCTCGCGGTGAATTCCGTCAGCAGATCGGAGTGGAGCTGTGCGAGGAACTCCTCCTGCTCCTCCCGGAACGCGGCCTCGGCCGCCCGCTGCTTCTCCTCCGGCGTCAGCTCGACCGCCGGCCGCTGCTCATCGGCCGGCGCGTCGGCGCCCGGGGCGTGGCCCCCGGTCTGCTGCTCCTCATCGGTGGAGGCGTGCTGCGGCAGCTCCTGCTGCTGGTCGGCCTTCTTCCTGAGCAGCTGTTCCTGGATCCACTCCTGCCGCTCCCGCTCGGTCAGCGGACGCAGTTCGCCGGAGTCGTGCAGGTGCGGGGCGGACGTCCCAGCGCCGTCGACGGTGGCCTCGTGGCGGGCGTTGCGGACCCGGATCATGCGGTCCACCAGCTCGGTCGCCGACTCCTCGCGGAGCGGGGCGCCGCCGCCCTCCCCCGGCGTGTGCGGGGCCGTCGCGGACGGGCCGCCGCCCTCGGTGACCACGGAATGCGGCGTGCCGGGGGTGGTCGTGGGGTCCGAGAGCCCGCCGGTGCCGGTGGCGTCGGTGCTCGCCGTCGGGTGGGGTACGGGCGGGGCGGGCGGCGTGTCGCCGGAGGCGGTGACGGGGTGGGAGGCCGAGGTGGTGGACGTGTGCTCGACCGGGGGCTCGGCCGGGGCGGACTTCTGGTGGCTGGTGGTGACGATCGTCCGCGGGGACGGCGGCGGGGCGACGGTGTTGCCCGTCCCGCCGGACGCACGGTTGCTGCCCTGCGGCGTCTCGTTCCGCGTGGCGCCGGCGTGCTGCTGCTGCGACGCGGGGCCGCTGCCCTGCCCGGTGCCCGGTGTGCCGGAACCGGGCACCGGGGATTGCCCGTCGGTCACCACCGGGGTCACAGGGGTCACGGGAGGGGCCCCCGCGTCGGTCGGTGAGTCGGCCTGAGCGTCGGTCTGGGAGTCGGTCTTCGGGTCGGACGGGGAGTGCACGTCGTTGTCGGTGACGGAGGACGTCTCCACGTGGTGCGCGGCGGACGTGCCCGCCGTCGGATCCGCCGTCGGATGCGTCGGGCCCGTCACACCGTCGGAGCTGGTGAGCGACGCCTCGTCCGTCCCGCTGTCGTGGAGGGTGGGGGAAGCGGAGTTCTGGTCCGTGGTGCTGACGGTGGGGACGGTCGGCGGGGCGGCGGGCGGGTCGGTCATCATCGGCGCGACCGCGTTCGACGTCGACGGGCCGAAGACGTGGTCCTTGAAGTTCTTGAGGCCGCTGCCGACCGCGCCCAGCGCCGGATGGATGACGTGCTTCTGCACCGGAGGCATCGCGTACTCGCCCAGGCCACGACCGGCCGCGCCCATGGCCATCCCGCCGAGGAACGCGCCGCCCGTCGTCTCGAACTTGCCGTTGTAGACGTAGTTGACGACCGCGTCGGACAGGGCGTTGTTGGCGCCGTCCGTGAGCGTGCCCGCGGCGGTCCCGGCGAGGCGGTAGCGGAGGTTGCCTTCGAGGTGGTCGCGGAGCGCGGCGTTCATCGCGTCGGGCACCTCGTGCGTGAACACCTTCACGCCGTCCGCGCCGAGCTGCTTCTCGTACTGCTTCAAGGTGGTGCCCAGCGCGTCCTTGACGGCGCTGCGCTCCGCGTCGGTCCCCCAGTGCTTGACGACCTCGCGGCCCCAGGCGCGGCCCATCTCCCGCGCCTCGCTCTCGGCCAGCCCCCTGGCCTCGCCGCCGAACGCCTTGCCGCCGCCCAGATGCTTGGCGAACAGGTCGGCGGACTTCTCGGTGAAGGCATGGGCGATGGTGCCCTTGCCGCCCTCCAGGCTCTTGCCGAAGCCCTTGGACAGCTCCGCCTGGGTGTTGCTGATGAGCTTGCCGAAGTCCTTGCCGAACGCCTGGCTCTCGGCCTTGCCGAGCACGTTCCCGAGGTCGCCCGCACCGGCCTTGGCCGCGCCCCCGGCGGCGGCGTGCTCGAAGACGTCTCCCAGCTCCTTGCCGAGCGCCCCCGACACCCCGGTGCCGATCTTGTTGCCGAGCCACTTGCCGATGCCCACGCCGACGAGGTCGAACGGCGCGGCGATGGCGCCGCCGATCGCCCCGGCCACCGCCGCCTGCGTCAGCAGCTTCTGGTCGAAGCCGTCGCGGTGGCCCTGCCCGATCTGGATGCCCTGGACGGCGGCGTCCACGGCGGCGCCCACCCCGGCACCGATGGCCGCCTGCGTCGCGATGGACCGCAGCAGCGCCATGATCAGGTTCCGGATGAACTCCCGGACCAGCGTGTACTCGAAGCTCAGGCCGAGCATCACCTCGGGGCCGAAGAAAAAGCTCAAGAACACCATGGCGGCCTGCATCGCGATCAGGGCGATGGCCTGCCCGATGATCGACCACTTCGTGTGTTCCACATCGGTGGCCGTGTCCCGGGCGTTCTTGGCGAGCTGCTCGCACTGTTTCGCCGAGGCGTCCAGGATCGACGTGTCCCCGCTGCACAGGTAGTCCACCCAGTCCGCGAACTTCTGGGCGCTCTCCCCGCTGAAGTTCAGGCTGACGCCCCGGGCGATGTCGACGAAGTACTCCTCCGCCTTCCGCAGATCGCCCGCGGTCCGCAGATACGCGGCGTCCGCCTCCCGCAGCAGGTCCTCGTTGGCCTGCGGCCATTTCATGCCCAACGTGTTGAGGAGGTTGATGACTTCCTGGGAGGGCATGAGGGCCACGGCCGACCCCTTTCTGAAACCACGGGCGGCGGGCCCGCATGACGGAGCGCACGGCGAGTGCGGGTGGACACGGAGAACGGTGGGACGGGACGTACGAGGAGGCCGGGGCGGCGGGGACGCCCGCGCGCCCGCCCCGGCTCTCCGGTGCGGGCGGGGCGCGCGGGCGCCGGCGCTAATGCTCTGCGGTGCCCTTCTCCTCGCCCTGGGTGTCCATGGCCTTCCACGCCTGGACGAGCTCCTCGCTGTCCTGCTTGGCCGCGTCGAAGATCTTCATCATGTTGTCCCCGGCCTGGCCGGTGGAGTCCGTGAGGTCGGACATCAGCTTGACCACCGTCTCCAGGGCGTGCGTACCGGGCCCGGCGTTGCCCATGTACTGCTCGTGGACCTCGTCGTCCCGCCCGGCGCCGTCCTTGTTCAGGCGGTTGATCTCCGCCACGTCCGCGTTGAGCGCCCTGACCGTCTCGGCGAGGTGCGGGTACTCACCGAACAGCCGCTTCAGATCGTCGGTGGTCCTGATCTCCTCAGCCATCGGTCTCGTCCTCGTCGTCGCCGCCGCGCCGCACGGCACCGGCCGCGCCCTGCTGCGGCCACATCTTCCGGGCGTCCTGCATGGCCTTGAGCTGTTCCGTGCCGCCGAGCATGGACTCGCGGATCTCGTCGCCGAACCCGGTGAACGGCGCGACGGCGCTGTGCACCTTGGCGTGCACCTCGGAACGGGCCTGCTCCAGCAACTGCACCAGGGTCCGGCCCAGTTCGGCGGGGGCCATGGTGCGGTACTGCTCACCGTGGAACTTGATCTCGCGGACGTCCGAGCGGGTGCCCATCACCACGGTGACCGCGCGGTTCTTGGAGGTGACCTTGACGGTCTCCTGCGCCAGCCGCTCCTGCGTCTCCCGCAGCCGGTCGCGGTGTTCGGCCAGCCGTCCCATCATCTGGTCGACCTGGTCCTGGAATCCGGGGCTCATCGCCTGCCCTTCCGTTCGTCTGCCACTGTCCGTGCGGTCATCGGCCGATCACGCCCGGTGTGGCACCTCCGTCGGTGCCCCACACCTCTTCCTCTTCGTCGACCCAGGTCGCCCGCTCCCGGTCGCCGCCCTGGCCGCCACCGCCCGCGCCGGCCCCGCCGCCGCCCATCGGCGGAACCATCGGGGTGCCGGACGACGTCGACCGTCCCATCGAGGTGGCCTCCTGGAGCGCGCCGCCCCGGCCGCCGCGGCCCCCCTGGGGAAGTTCCTCGGGCGGCGGGGGCGGCAGCGAACCGCCGTTCTTGAACGCCTTCGGGCTCAGGCCCGTGCGCGGGGGCTGCACCTCACCGGGCGACACACCGCGGCCACCGCCGCCCTCGCCGGTTCCGCCGCCACCCGGACCGCTCATGGTGCTCAGACCGCGCGGCATCACCGGCGGATGGGCGGGGCCGCCGGACGAGCCGCCCTTGCCCCCGGGCAGCTGGGCGTTGTCGGGCATCTTCCGCTCGCGCCACACCGAACCGTCGTGGGGGTCCACCGCGGAGTGCAGCTTCGTACCGCGCGGCACGGTGATCTGATTGCCGTTGCGGTCGGTGGCGAGGGTGCCGTCGGGGCGGGTGACGGTCCCGTCGGCGTTGATCTTCGAGCCCCGGGGGACGTCGACCGCGTGCCCGTTGCGGTCGGTGAGCGCCTTGCCGTCCGGTCCGACCAGCTTCGCGGAGCCGCCGCCGGAGCCGTACGGGGAGGTCTTCAGGCCGGACGTGCCGCCGCTGGTGCCGGTCATCGGCGGCTGGATCTTCGGCGGCGGGGGCGGGATCGCGCCCGGCGGAAGGTGCCCGGTCTTGTCGCCGTCGCCGCCCGTGTGCCCGTCCGCGGTGCCGCCCGTTCCGTGGTCGAGCTGCTGCGCGAACTGCTTGACGTCCGGCGGGGTCTTCCCACCCTCGGGACCGTCCTCGCCCGAGCCGCCACCGGGCGGCTGTACGCCGTCGCCCTTGCCGTGCTCGTCCACCGAGGAGTCCGTACCACCGGCCCCCTCCGGACCGGTTCCGGAGCCGTCCGGGCCACCGGCGCCGTCGGGCCCGGTGCCGTACCCGTTGTTCTTGAGGTACTGCTGCATCTCCGGCGGCAGTTCCTTGCGGTCGGTGCCCGTGCCGAACGGGTTGGTGTTCGTGCCGAAGGCGTTGCCGCCGCCCGCACCGCCGCCGGGCATCCTGAGCTGCAGCGGGGTGATCTGCTGCGGAATCGCGGTGCTGGTCGAGCCGACGGTCGAGGTCAGCGCCTGCATCTGCCGGCCGGCGGGCTGGTCGAGCCGGGTGTTGACGTTCGCCAGCCACAGCGCCTTCGCCCGCGACTGGACCCGGTCCCAGAACTCCTGGGTGCTCGGGTCCCCGTACGAGGAGGTGACCTTGGCCTCCGGATTGCTGCCGTCGCCCATGCTCTGGTAGCCGAAACTCACGCTGGCGCCCTGCATCGCTTCCTGCAGAGCGTCGTGCACCGCGTTGACCGGCCAGGCCATCCGGTCGGCCCGCCAGTCCCGGTGGGCGGCGAGCAGCTCGGTGAGTGTGGTGTGCATCTGGGTACGGGTGCGGTCCAGCTCCGCGGCGATGTCGCGCGGGGTGGTCATCTCGACGCGCAGCCGGTCGAGTTCCTCGCCCATGCCGTGCAGCACCGTCCGGAAGACACCCGCCGCGCTGCCCTGCCAGTTGGAGTCGTCCTCGTTGACCTCGCGGGCCCAGGCGTCGAGGATGCCCCGGGCTCCTTCGAGCCGCCGCTCCAGGCCGCGCAGGGTGATGCCGGCGGTGTCGAAACTTCCCAGGCTGGCGACGTCGTTGCCCTTGAGGGAACCGGCGACCGGGCCGAGGATCGCCTCGGGCTGCTGCACGAAGTCATGGAACGGACCGGAGTCCAGGGCGCCCCAGTCCATGGTGGCGCCGAGGAAGTACTCCAGGTCAGTGGAGCCCACCGAGAAGCGGAAGGACCACCACACGTCCTGGCCGTGCGCCATGTCCGCGCCACCGGCGAGTGAGGTGCCGGTGGTGAACCCCGACAGCCAGCTCGGGGTCCCGTCGGTCCCGATCGCCGAACTGTCCGTCACGTTCTGCCCGCTGCCGGCGAAGGCTTTCATCGCCTCTCCCCAGTTCACGCGCGCGTCCGTCCCTTCGGCCCGTACCGGTTCACCTGGTGGTCCCTCTCCGGCCGGTCCCCGTCGCCGGACGGACCGCGAGGGGCCGCCCGGGGCGGGGCCGGTGTGTCATCGATCGTTGCTCGCCGGACGTGGTCCGAAGCTCCGGCGTTCTCCTACGCGGTCCCCGAGGAATTCCCCTGCGGCGGCGGGGTCTTGCCTCCGAAACCGTTCAGGATGTCCTGGAGGTCCTGCATCATCTGCGAGGCGGACAGTTCGGTGTCCGCCTCCGCCTTGTCGAGAACTTGATGCACCGACAGCAGATCCTTCGACAGGTCGGTCATGGACTGCGCGAACCTGTCCAATTCCTGTTTCAGGCCCTTGCAGAACGCCGCGTATCGCTGCTGGAGTTCTTGGCCCGCGGGGAAATCCTTGCCACCGGCGAGAAGCTTCGCATAGCCGCCCGGGCCGGCGGCACCACCGGCGAAACCCTCGATGTTGCGGTAGTCGTCGTTGTCCCGCAGGCCCATGATGAAGTCTTGGATCCGTTGCTGGGCGAAGCTTTCGAGATATCCCTCGGTGATCTTCACCCGGCCGGTGCCGGAACCGTGATCCTCATCCGCCATGGACCTGGTTCCCACCGCGCATGTCGGCCTGCATCATGGTCTCCTTCATCTGGGCGAGGACGTGTACCCCCTGTGCGTGGGACGTGTTCAGCGCGTGGATCTGGCTGTCCAGATTCCGCTGCACCTCGTTCCACGCGTCACCCGTGGTACCGCGCATTCCCGTGAGCAGCGGCGCCAGGTCCTGCTTCATGGTGTTCAGCGCATCGACCATGCTCCGGTTGGCCGTGTTCAGATCTTCGATGTCGTTTTCCAGCTCTTTGGTTTCCATCCGGAATGACATATCGCTCCTCGCGAGGCATGGAAGGGATGTAGGAAGGTCGCCCCGGACGCCGGGTCGCGGTCGGGGCGGTGGTGCCCGGTGGTGCCGTGGGCGGCGGCGTCAGGACGAGGAACCGCCCAGCACACCCTGGATCTCGTCGAGGTCACCACCGCTGTTCCAGCCGCCGGCGAGGTCGTGCGCGTCCGTGTCGCCCGTGTTGAGCGTCTGGTTGGCGGCGTCGAGATTGTCGTGCAGGGTGTTCACCTTCTGCGACACCTGGTTGTACGTCTCGATCCATTCCTGCATCTTCGTCTGGAACTGCTGGCTGGCGCCGGAGTCGAAGTTCCGGCCGACGGACTGGACGGTGGTCTCCACCGTCTGCCCGGCGGTGCGCATCTTGCCCATCTGTTCGTTCAGCAGCGAAAGCGCCTGCCGAATGTCCTCATCCTTCTTTTCAATGCCACCGGCACTCATGGGTCGTCCTCTCCGAAAAAAGCTGGGGGTTGGGGACATACGTCGACGACGTCGGAATCGACGCCACCGTGCGGTCCGGACAACGCGGACGAAAGGCGGGCGGAACCCTTCGCGGGGAATTCACGTTCTCCGGGCGCGCCGCTTCCGGGCTCTTCGGCCCGGTGTCGCTGCCAGGGAGTCACCGACGCTACCGGCGGATGCACCCGCGCGACGGCAGGAGGTACGCCGGCAATCCGGCTGCCACGACGCCGAGTTCACGGGGGAATCAGCTTCGGGAACCAACATCGGATCCAGGGTAATGGCAACGGCACGCGGAGTAGTCATACCAAAGGTTGATGTTCGGAATCCGTTTTCCCGGCCCCTTCGCCGCGGCTCATGAACCGGCCCCGGAGGGCGCGCACCCGGCGGCCGCGGACGCGGCGGCGGGCACGATGCCGCCCTTGGCGATCCGCGCCGGATCGAGGCGTGGCCCGGTCGGTAGCAATTTCACCAACTGTCCTGGTACGGCGGCCGGTTCGACCCTGTCGTAGCCGAATTGCTTGGCTGCTTCGGGGGGCAGCGGATAGGCCGCTCCGGCGTCGGTGACGAGATAGTCGGCGGCCCCGGCGCCCGCCGAGGACAGCGACCGCACGAGCACACCGCTGCCCGGCCGGACCCAGACCCGGTCGGAGGGCAAGCAGGCCGCCTGGATACCGGGCTGGGTGTTGGGCGCACCCGCCGGAACGTCCTTGCTGTCGAGGACGACGACGCCCGTCGTGGGGCCCTTGGCCCCGCGCCCCGGGGTGACCTTGGTGCACACGCTCTGCGTGGCGTCCGCGGTGACCAGCCGCGGTGCCGTCGCCGGGAGGCCCTCGGCGAGGGAGTTCCCCAGGCCGGAGGAGGCCTGGTGCGCCGACAGGTCGGCCGGGCCGATGGCGCGGGGCTGGACGGGCGCCCCGTCGTACGCGTCCTTCTGGGTGCGGGGGTCGCCGCGCAGCAGGTCGAAGAGGAGCGGGGTGAGCGGGACGAGCCCTTCCCCGCGCAGGACGTAGCGCTGGCCGTCGGAGCCGGTGAACAGCTGGCCGACGCGGGTGGGGGCACCGGCGAGTTCGGGTCCGTCGGCGCCGCGGTCCGGGACGGGCGGCGAGGCGACGTCGGTGCCCGCGGTCAGGGTGTTGAGGAATTCGTCCTTGACCTGGAGGGGTGAGACTCCGGCCCAGCCGACGGCGGCGTGCGCGCCGTGTTCGGTGTCGACGCGGTGCCGGGTGCCGTGCCACAGCAGCTGTACGCCACCGGAGGGCGAGGTGACCAGCGTGCCGGAGGCGTCGTCGAGGGCGTCGCCGACCTCGGTGCTGCCGACGGCGAGGCTCAGCACCTCACGCTTCTTGCCGTAGGCGTTGGTGAGGCGTCCGGCGCAGGCGAGCCAGGCACCGGTGTCCAGCGCCTCGGGCGCGGGCACCGAGTCGGGGGCGCCGACGATGCCGACGGGCGCGCCGTGCGGGGTGCCGCCGAGGGAGGCGGCGCTGACGTGCTGCACGGTCAGCTGTGCCCCGGCGACGAGCTTCGCCGACGCCTCGTTGAGCACCGGGTGCAGGGCGTTGTCGGCGTAGAGGTAGCGGGTGGTGGAGTCGTCGACGAGGACGAGGGTGCCCGGTTTGCGCCAGGAGGTGGCGCCGCCCGGGGAGATGACGCCGTAGAGCGCCACACCGATGCCGACGAGCACCGCGACGACGGCGCCGCCGATCAGGCCGCGTTTGGTGCGGGCGCTGGGGGCGTCGGCGGCGTCCGGCTCCACGCGGAGCATCCCTGCCGACAGCCGGCTCATCACGAACAGGTGGGCCTGTACCTGGTCCCGCCTGGATTGCATGTCAGTTCCCCTTCCCCGGCCGGACGGCCGGCGGCAGTGCGGCGGGCCGGATCAGCCGTTGACGGCGCGCAGTTGCTGGTAGATGCCGGCGACGAGGATCGCCAGCGGGACGAGGACGACGGCGGTCGTGGTGTGCAGCAGGTCGCCGATGCGGCCCCAGTACGGCACGAGGCGGCGGCCGGGCACCGTCCAGGCGGCGACGGCGGCGACGGCGGCCGCGGCGAGCAGCGCCGCGATCAGTCCCAGGCGGGCGGAGAGCCCCAGCCCCGTCGCGCCCGCCGTGGCGGCGAGGGCGAGTCCGTAGACGCCGGGCAGCACCATCGACAGGCGCTGCCAGAGGCTGCCGAAGTGGCGTGAGTGGAGCAGCAGGAGCAAGCTCAGCACGCAGGCGCACACCAGGGGCGGCCAGCCGTCCGCGGCGGGGGCGGTGAGGAGCGCGGTGAGGCAGCCGGCCGCGACCAGGCCGAGGGCCGCGTAGAGACCGGTCATGTAGCTGTCGGCGAGGACGGCGCGGGAGTTGACCTGCTCGGCGGGGTGCGGGTCGATGCCCTCCTGGAGCTGGTCGGCGTTGGCCGGCAGCACCGGCAGCCGCAGTCCGGAGAGCCGGAAGCCGAGGCCGGGGACGAGGCCGCCGCAGATGAGGACCAGCAGGACGACGACGCCCGCGGCGTGCGCGAGGGGCAGTCCGGCGACGACGGCGCCGCCGCCCACGGCGACGAAGAGGCCGGCGGTCAGCGCGCCGAGGAAGAGCGGGGCGCAGGCGGCGACCGCGGCGAGGGCGAGCACGGAGGCACCGGCCCCGGCGGCACCCGCCGCCAGCAGCCGTGCGCCCAGCAGGACTTCGGGCTCCCCGCCGGTGGGCACCAGGGCTCCGGCGAGCGCCATGCCGGGCACGGCCATGATGCCGAGGACCGCGCCGCCCGAGGCGTCACCGACGGCGCGGGAGGCGGCTCCGGAGCAGCCGATCAGCAGGAGCGCGAGCCCGGCGCCGAGCGCGGCGCGCAGCGCGGTGGGGCCGGGCAGGGCGAGGACGGTGAGGGCGACGGTGAGGGCGGTGGCGGCCAGGCCGAGGAGGAGGCGGCGGGTGAGTTCGGGTCGCCAGGAGTCGGGGCGCGCCCGCAGGGCGTCGCCGACCCCGTCCACGAGGTCGTCGTAGGCGACTTCGGGCAGCGTCTCGTTGCGGGGGCGGAGGTAGAGGGTCTCGCCGTCGCGCAACTCCAGGGTGCGGGGGGTGCCTTCGTCATCGAGCGGGGGGCGGCCGAGACGCTGGATCGCCCAGCCGCCCTGTTCCAGGCCCGCTTCGTGCAGGTCGTCGCCCGCGTAGTCGACGAGGACCGGCAGCAGGTCGGCGACGGGGACGTCGACGGGCACGCCGATGTCGAAGGCCCTGTCGGGAGATCGGACGGTGAGTCGGCACAGGCCGACGGTGGTGTCGCTCACGGCGGCTCGCTCTCTTCGTCCCGGAAATTCCTCCGGGTCGACGCGGATTGAGGAGAACACTATCGTGACTGCTTATCAGTAATGCGATCACAGAGGGTACTCCCGAGAGCGGAAGAGGTATCCGGTTCTCTTCGGTCACTGCCTCTCGACCACTCTTTCCTTAACCATCATTTGCTCCCTCGCATCTGCGAAGTGTCCTCGCTTCCGCACCCGGTGATCCGCACCGGGCGCCGGGCAGCGCGGGATACGGCCCCCTCCCGAAGGAAGGTCCGTCTTGAGCACCGTCACATTCCGCCGCCCCCCGCGAAGGCCGGGGCCCCAACTCCCGCAGGGTGAGCTGAGCCTTCAGGAACCGCCGACCCTGCCCGAGCCACAGAGCGCCGTGTCCGGCATGCTCATGTATCTGCCCATGGCGCTCAGCTCGATGGGCATGGTGCTGATCTTCCTCAAGCCGGGCGGTGGCGGCGGGGCGCTGACCTACGTCGCGATCGGCATGATGGCGCTCTCCGCCGTCGGGATGCTGGTCACGCAGTTCCTGCGCACCTCCCAGGACCGCAAGCGCAAGCTGCGCGGCGAGCGCCGGGACTACCTGCGCTACCTCTCCACCACCCGCCGCCGGGTCCGCAAGGTGATCACCCAGCAGCGGCAGGCACTGGCCTGGCAGCACCCCGAGCCGCCCGCCCTGTGGTCGCTGGCCCGCACCAGCCGGCTGTGGGAGCGCCGGCTGACCCATGAGGACTTCGCCGAGGTCCGTATCGCCCGCGGCTCCCAGGCCCTGGCGCTCGCCCTCTCCCCGCTGTCGACCAAGCCCGTCGAGGACCTCGAACCGCTCTGCGCGCACGCCCTGCGGCGCTTCATCCGGGCGTACGGCACGGTCGCCGACCAGCCGGTCGCGGTCCGGCTGCGGACCTACGCGCAGATCGTGCTCCGCGGCGACGAGGCGGTCTCCCGCAGCGCGGTGCGGGCGCTCCTGGCCCAGCTGGCGGTGTTGCACGCGCCGCGGGAACTGGACATCGTGATCGTCGCGGACGGTGCGGCGCGCCCGGAGTGGGAGTGGGCGAAGTGGCTGCCCCATGTGCACCACCCGGCCGAGACGGACGGCGCGGGCGCGGCCCGGCTCGTCATCGACACCGTCTCGGAGCTGGAGTCGCTGCTCGGCGAGGAGTTCGCGCAGCGGCCGAAGTTCGACGCCGAGCGGGAGCCGAGCCGCGACGAGCCGTACACCGTGATCGTGCTGGACACCATGAACGTGCCGCAGGGCGCGCGGGTGGCGGGCGCGGGCTACGCCAACACCGTGGTGCTGGATGTGCGCGGGGTGCTGGACCGGCAGCACGCACGGCAGGTGCTGCGGCTGCGGACCGGCGACGGCACACTCCACATGATCGGCACCGACCGCAACGGCAAGGAGACCGAGACCGCGATCGGCCGCCCCGAGCAGTTGGGCACGGCCGCCGCGCGGGCGCTGGCCGCCACCGTCGCGTCGTACCGGCCGGGTGCGCGCGCCCAGAGCGACCAGCCGCTCCAGGAGGACATGGACCTGGCGGGCCTGCTGGGCATCGCCGATCTCCGGACGGCGGCGCTGGACCGGCTGCGGCAGCGCTCCGGCGGTGAGCGGCTGCGGGTGCCGATCGGACTGTCGGCGGACGGCGGGCCGGTGGAGCTGGACATCAAGGAGTCCGCGCAGGGCGGTATGGGCCCGCACGGCATGCTGATCGGGGCGACCGGCTCCGGCAAGTCGGAGCTGCTGCGCACCCTGGTGCTCTCGCTGGCCCTGACCCACTCGTCGGAGACGCTCAACTTCATCCTCGTCGACTTCAAGGGCGGCGCGACCTTCCTCGGTCTGGACGAGCTGCCGCACACCTCCGCGGTCATCACCAACCTCGCCGACGAGACCGCGCTGGTCGAGCGGATGAAGGACGCGCTGCACGGCGAGCTGATCCGCCGCCAGGAGCTGCTGCGGAAGGCCGGCAACTACGCCTCCGCGCTGGAGTACGAGCGGGCCCGGGAGGGCGGCGCGGACCTCGCGCCGCTGCCGACGCTGTTCGTGGTCGTCGACGAGTTCAGCGAACTGCTCGCCGCGCACCGCGACTTCATGGAGCTGTTCGTGATGATCGGCCGCCTCGGCCGCAGTCTCGGCGTCCATCTGCTGCTCGCCTCGCAGCGCCTGGACGAGGGCCGGATGCACCAGCTGGAGTCGCATCTGTCGTACCGCGTGGGGCTGCGGACGTTCTCGGCGATGGAGAGCCGCGGGGTGCTCGGGGTGCCCGACGCGTACAACCTGCCGTCCCAGCCGGGCAGCGGTCTGCTCAAGAACGACGTGGGCACCCTGACCCGCTTCAAGGCGGCCTATGTGTCCGGGTCCTACCACCCGGTCCGGCGGGCCGCG
Organism: Streptomyces sp. NPDC014733; assembly: GCF_043083385.1. NCBI lineage: Bacteria > Bacillati > Actinomycetota > Actinomycetes > Kitasatosporales > Streptomycetaceae > Streptomyces > Streptomyces sp. NPDC014733. The sequence goes on from NZ_JBIBYO010000004.1 coordinate 610,248, forward strand.
CGGCAGGCCGTCGTGGCGGGCCAGGTGGTGCCGTTCAGCACCTCGTGGGTACCGCAGCGGCAGTTGCCGCAGGTCGCCGAGGAGCTGCCGGAGGAGACCGACGGGTCGGCGCCGAGCCTGCTCTCCATCGCCGTGGAGCGGCTGCGGGAGCCGGACGCCGCCCCCGCGCACCGGGTGTGGCTGCCGCCGCTGGACCTCCCGCCGACGCTGGACGAGCTGCTGCCGCCGCTGACCGGGACCGCCGGGCGGGGCCTGGTGCCGGCCGGGGCGGCGGACGGCCCCCGGCTGACCGTGCCCGTCGGTGTCGTCGACCGCCCCTTCGACCAGCGGCGCGACCCGTTGACGGCCGATCTGTCGGGCGCCGGCGGCCATGTCGCGATCGCGGGCGGGCCGCAGAGCGGCAAGAGCAACCTGGTCCGTACCCTGATCAGCGCGCTGGCGCTCACCCACAGCCCGCGCGAGGTGCAGTTCTACTGCCTGGACTTCGGTGGCGGTTCGCTGTCCGGGCTGTCCGGGCTGCCGCACGTCGGCGGCGTCACCGGGCGGCTCGATCCGGAGCGGGTGGTGCGGACGGTGGCCGAGGTCACGGCGGTCATCGCGCGGCGCGAGCGGCGGTTCGCGGAGCTGGGCATCGAGTCGATGGACGACTTCCGGCGGCGCCGCGCCGCCGGTGACCTGGCCGACGAGCGGTACGGCGATGTGTTCCTGGTCGTGGACGGCTGGAGCACGGTGCGGCAGGACTTCATGGATCTGGTGCCGGCTTTCAACCTCATCTCGTCGCGGGGGCTGAGCTTCGGCGTCCACCTGGTCATCGCGTCGTCGCGGTGGTCGGAGATCGGCAGCGCCCTCCGCGACCAGCTCGGCACCCGCTTCGAGCTGCGGATGGGCGACCCGGTCGACTCGGTGATCAACATGCGGGCGGCGGACACCGTCCCGAAGATCCCCGGGCGCGGTCTGACCGGTGAGCGGCTGCACTTCCTCACCGCGCTGCCGCGGTTGGACGGCGACCCGCGGGTCGCCTCGCTCGCCGAGGGCGTGACGGCGATGGTGAGCCGGGTCAAGGCGGCCTGGGACGGACCGGCGGCGCCCGCGGTACGGATGCTGCCGCTGGAGCTGGACGCGGCGACGCTGCCGGCGCCCGACGGCGATCTGCGGGTCCCGCTCGGCCTGGAGGACCAGCGGCTGGAGCCGCTGGTCCACGACTTCGAGGCCAACCCCCACCTCATCGTCATCGGCGACGCGGAGACCGGCAAGACCAACCTGCTCTCGCTGATCTGCCGCGCGGTGACCCGGCGGTACACCCCGGACGAGGGCCGGATCATGCTGGTGGACTTCCGGCGGTCGCTGGCGCCCGCGGTCCCCGAGGAGTCGCGGCTCGGGTACGCCGTCTCCACCGACAAGCTGCGGAAGATGGTCGAGAGCGTGGCGCGGGCGATGCGGGACCGGGTGCCCGGCCCCGAGATCACCCCGGAGCGGCTGGGCCGCCGCGACTGGTGGACCGGGCCGCAGCTCTTCCTGGTGGTCGACGACTTCGAGATGGTCGGCGGCGGCGGTGTCTCCGGCCCGAGCCCGTTCGCGCCGCTGATGGAGTTCCTGCCGCAGGGCAACGAACTGGGCCTGCACCTCGTCGTGGCGCGCAGCGCCAACGGCGCCTCCCGCGGTATGGGCGACCCGCTGCTGCGGAAGCTGCTGGAGGCCAACACCCCGGCGCTGATGCTGTCCTGCCCGCCGTCGGAGGGGATGTTCCTGCCCGGTGTGAAGCCGCGCACCATGACCACCGGACGCGGGCTCTACACCACCCGCCGCGGCACGACCCAGGTACAGACCGGGATGCTCCGGGCTCCCGACGCCTCCTGAGCGACGGTCCCGGCGCCTGCCACAGCCCCGCGCGGATCCCTTCCCGGCATCCGCGCGGGGCTTTGCTCATGCACATCGAACAGGCCGTACCGCGCCCTTGTCGCACAATCCGCCGCCCTTTTCCGGACCGTCTCGATATTCCGCCGGAACACATTCGGGAAACGCCACCCCCAGGTGGAGGGTTTACGGCTCCGGCAGCAACGAAGGAAGGGGAAAGGGAAAGGCATGAAGCGGCGGGGAACGCGCACGCGGCCCCCGGAAATGACCCTTTTCTGCACGGCACGGTCACACCCGCCGGGCGATGTTCACGCCCCGGCGCCCGTATTGCGCGAGCACCGGCCATGCGCCGCCGCGCCGCGCTCCCCCGCCGGGCACCGCAACGACGCGGGATTCCGGTCGACTTGGCTCGCGGTTGGCCGATTCGGGCCGGTTCGGTGCGCTCGGGCTCTCCCCCGTCGGCAGGCACCACACATGCGCCCGGGGCGGTATCGCCCCGGGCGCGTCCTCACCCCGTTCTCAGGCCCCGGCCCCGGGAGCCACCGCGCCGGTACCGGGCGGGTCCTCGCCGGGCACGGAACCGGGCACGGAACCGGCCGCGGCACCGACGGTGAACCGGCCGGGGCGCCAGCCGCGGCGCCTGCCACGCGGAACGACGGCGGCGGCGAGGCCCACCAGGGCCAGCAGGGCGGCCGACACCCCGGCGATGATCCAGGCGCGGTGCACGGCGGTCCGCGACGGCGCGGCGGGCAGCCGCAGCGCCATGGCGTCGTCGTCCGCACCGTGCCGCGCGGCGCTCAGGTTGGCGCTGACCGCCGGTCCCGGGTCCACCGTCCCCGAACCGGCCAGCGGGCCCGCGCCCTGGTCGTAGGAGGTCCGCTGCAACCGGGAGCGGACCTGCTCGGCCGTCAGATCGGGCCGGTAGGAGCGGACCAGCGCCGCCGTACCGGCCACGAAGGCGGAGGCGTAGTCGGCGCCGCTGCCCACGAAGTGGCCCTGCCCGCGCGGCCCGATGCTCAGCACGTTGTCGCCGGGGGCAGCGAGCGCCGGTGCGGTGCGCGGCGGCAGCTGCTGGTCGGGGAGGCCGTCGGGCGGGGCGAGAGCGGCTACGGCCACCACTCCGGGCAGCTGCGCCGGGTACGCGGCGGGCGCCGGCGTGTCCCGGTCCCGCTGCTGGTCCCCGTAGGCCGGAGCGACGATCAGCACGTCCTCGGCCCGGGCCGCATGGACCGCCGCCGTCAGCTTCGCGCTGCCGGACGCCAGCGCCACCGGCACGTCGATCACCTTCGCGCCGCCCTTCACCGCCGCGTCGATGCCGGAGGCGAGGTGGTCGGGGGTGATGGTGCCGTCGTGCGACGAGGCGCGGACGGCCAGGACATGGGTGCTGGGCGCCACCCCCGCGAAGCCGACATCCGCCGGTTTCGCCGCCGCGATCAGCCCGGCGACGAAGGTGCCGTGGCCGACGCAGTCCGTCCCCGCCGAGCCGCCCGCGACGACGTCGGGGCCCGCTTCGACCCGTCCGGCGAGGGCGGGCGCCGACGCGTCCACGCCGGTGTCCACCACGGCGACGGTGGCGCCGTCGCCCTCGGTGAGGTCCCAGGCCAGCTCGGGCCGGAGCAGTTCCTGCTGCCAGGGCGGCGCCGGGGTCTTCTTCGTGGACGGCTTGGTGCAGCCCTTGCCGTCCAGCACCCGGGGAATCTGCGGCAGCGAGAGCGCACCGTCGCCCGGGTCGGCGGCCGCCGGTGCCGTGCCCGCGGCCAGCAGCCCGAGAGCGGCGACGGCCGCCAGGGCCGACCGCGCGCCGGGCGGGCGGGCCCCGGCACGGCCACGGGCGGTGAACCGGGCGGCGTTCTCAGGGCAGTTGTGCACCGGCGGCGTTCCCTACTTCCGTTGACACCCGTTCCCCCGCGCTCCCGGGACGCCGGGGCCGGGGCGGTACCGGCCGGGCACCCCCGCGCCCGGTCCGGCACACGGCGGCAGGAGCCGCCACGCCCTCCCATTCACCCAGCCTCGCCCGGTCCCCGTCACCTACAAGTGGGGGGTATCGGAAGGGAATTGGGCCACAGGGAGCCGGTGTCGCCCGTCACAGATTCGCGCTCGCCAGGTCCTCCGGCAGCAGCCTCCGCAGCTCGTCCAGGCCCGCGTCCGGCATCCGGCTCAGGCGGCTCGCCTGGCGGGTGACCATCGCCTCCATCACCTTGCGGGCGTAGCGGGCGTTGCCGAAGTCCTCGCCGCGTTCGACCTGCTCGAAGTGGCGGCGCAGCCCCTCCACCGTCCCGGGGACGCATTCGTAGCCGTCCCGTTCGCAGGTGCCGAGGATGATGGAGAGGAGTTCGTCGGTGGTGTAGTCCTCGAAGTGGACGGTGCGGGAGAAGCGGGAGGCCAGGCCCGGGTTGGAGGCGAGGAAGCGCTCCATCTCGCCGGAGTATCCGGCGGCCACCACCGCGACGTCGCCGCGGTGGTCCTCCATCAGCTTGACGAGGGTGTCCACCGCCTCCTGACCGAAGTCGTGGGAGGCGCCGCCGGACGGGGTGAGGGTGTACGCCTCGTCGATGAAGAGGACGCCGCCGCGGGCCCGGGCGAAGACGTCGCGGGTCAGCTGGGCGGTGTGGCCGACGTACCGGCCGACGAGGTCGGCACGGGCCACCTCCACGAGCTGGCCGCGCGGCAGCACCCCGAGGGAGCCGAGGAGTTCGCCGTAGAGCCGGGCGACGGTGGTCTTTCCGGTGCCGGGCGGCCCGGCGAAGATCAGGTGGTGGCCGACGGAGGTGGCGGGCAGTCCGGCCGCCTGCCGCCTGCGGGCCGTCCCCAGGAGGTTGACCAGGTCCTCGACCTCGTTCTTGACCGCCTCCAGGCCGGTCATGGCGCGCAGCCGGCCCAGCACCTCGTCCAGCGCCTCGTTGTCCTGCGCGGCGGTGCCCGCGCCGACCGCGGCGGCGGCCTGCTCGCCGACGTCGGAGGGGACGAAGGTGGTCAGGTCGGACTGGGACACCTCGGCCATCTCCGCCAGCCGGAACGCCTGCCGGTCCACCATCTCCTCGAACACCTTGCGGGCGGCGCGGGCGTTGCCGAACGACTCGTCCTTGTGCATCCGCCCGAAGTGCACCGCGAGCGCCTTCCCGGTCTCCTCGGCGAGGGTGTAGCGGTGCGCCTCGCACTGGTTGCGGACGATGGTGACCAGCTCGGGGACGGTGTAGTTCTCGAACTCGATGGTGCGGCTGAACCGCGAGCCCAGGCCCGGGTTGGAGTCGAGGAAGTTGCTCATCTGGGAGGTGTATCCGGCGGCGATGACCACCACCTCGTCGCGGTGGTCCTCCATCAGCTTGACGAGGGTGTCGACGGCCTCCTGACCGAAGTTGGCGCCGCCGCCCTCCTGGGCGGTGAGGGTGTACGCCTCGTCGATGAAGAGGACGCCGCCCAGGGCCTTCTCGAAGACCTCGGTGGTCTTCAGCGCCGTACCGCCGACGATCTTGGCGACCAGGTCGGCGCGGGAGACCTCCACCAGATGGCCGGAGCGCAGCACGCCGAGCGCGGCGAGGATCGAGCCGTAGAGCCGGGCGACGGTGGTCTTGCCGGTGCCGGGCGGGCCCGCGAAGACCACATGGCGGGAGTTGTGGGGCACCGGGAGTCCGGCCTCGCGGCGGCGGCGGGCCAGCCGGTTGAGGTTGACGAGCATGGTGACCTGCTCCTTGACACCCTGCAGGCCGACGAGTGCGTCGAGCTTGGCCAGCGGCCCGTGGGTGTCGCCGCCGCCCGGGCCCGCGGCGGCCGCGGCCTCACCCCAGATGTCCGGGTCGGCGTTGTCGCCGCTGGTCAGGTCCTCGACGCTGGTCTCGCCGTCGGGGGCGGTCTGGCGGACGCCCGCGCCGCCGTTGCCGGTGGCGGTGCAGCCGGTCACCCGGACCCGCTTGCCGGTCTCGGCGCGGACGCCGTCCCCGGTGTTGTCGGTGAGCCGGCAGCCGTTGAGCGCTCCGCGGGCCTTCGGGCCGATGCGTACGCCGTGGGCCTTGGCGCCGTGCACCCAGGTGCGGACGGCGGTCAGTTCGGCCCCCTCCTCCAGCGTGACGCCGTCGTCCCCGGCGGCGTCGATCTCGCAGTCGAGGAGGGTGACGGCGGCGCGCGGCCCGACGAGGACCCCGGCGCGCGTGGCGCCGCGCACCGTCGTGGCCTGGAGGGTGGGCCGGGCGCCCTCGGCGAGGGCGACGCCGCACCGGCCGGCGCCGGTCAGCTCGCCGTCCTCGATCTGGGCGCGGCCGGTGGACCGGATCTCCAGGGCGTGGCCCTCGGGGTCGGTGACGCCGACCCGGCGCAGCACCGGTGCGGCCTCGCCGTCGATGAGGATGCCGGTGCCCTTCGCGGCGATGATCTCGGCACGGTCCACGCGGGACGCGCCGTCCCCGCCGAGCGACAGGCTCTCCGCCGCGCAGCCGCGGAGCGTGAGGCCGGTCAGGGCCGGTGCGGCGGACTCCTCGGCCACCACGCCGGAGCCGGCCGCGTCCTCGACGGTGCAGTCGGTGAAGGTGCCGCGGGCGTGTCCGGAGACGACGATGCCGTGGCCGTCGCTGCGCTCGACCCGCAGCCCGCGCAGGACGGGATCGGTGTCGCCGCCGAGCGTCACGCCGTGGCTGGAGGTGGCGCTGACCGTGCACTCCTCGACGGTGACCTGGGAGGAGGTGGACAGATGCAGGCCGATGACGGTGTCGCGCAAGTGGCAGCGGGCGAGGCGGGTGGCGCTGTCCTCCTCCAGGGCGACGGCCGGTTTGCCGGTGGTGGTCACGGTGCAGTCCTCGACGGTGCCACGGGCCCGGCCGTTGGCGAGGACGCCGTTGCCGCGGGCGTCGCGCACGGTGCAGCCGCGCACGACGGGGTCGGCGTCCTCGCCGATCACCACGCCGGAGCTGCCGAGGCGTTCGAGGAGGCAGTTCTCGATGATGCTGGGGGCACGGGAGATGTCGACGATGCCGGCGCCCGCCTGGTTGACGACGTGGCAGTTGCGCATCGCCAGGGAGCCCTCCTCGCGGGAGAGCAGCGCCGTCCAGGACGCGCCGGTGATCTCGCAGTCGTCCAGGGCGGCCTGTCCGCGCGGTACGTCGACGACCGGCAGCTCCGTGTCGTCGCTGCGCAGTCGCAGCCCGGAGAGTTTGACGGCCTCGGCCAGCACCTGGACGGCGCTGCCGGTGCGGGGCGCGATGTCGACGGCCGCCCCGGCCTCGTGGGCGACGAGCGTGACCATCTTGGTCACCACGAGATTCTCCTCGTAGCGCCCGGCCCGCACACTGATGACGGCGCCGCTGCGGGCCGCCTGGATGGCTTCTGCGATGGTGCGGTGTCCGTCGACCCCGTCCGGGTCCACGATCAGCAGGTGGCGGGCCAACGCCGCTCCCCCTTCGTCTGGATCGGGTCGGCGACCGTACCGGTCGTGCACCGGAGCGGGTCGGCTCCCTGATTCGGTGTGATGTGTTCGGGCCGCCCGCGTCCGTGGCCCGGTGGGCCGGACGGTGCGGCGGCCGGTGGCGGCGGAAGGCTCCCGGGCGTCACCCCGGCACGCGCCCCGGGGGCGCGGCCGTGGGCCGGTGTCGATTCCTGAGGGGACTGCGGTGGCGGGCCCGCCCGGCCCCGGCGCGCCGGGTACTGCCCCGGCGGCCCGTGCAGCGGGCGCACCGGGTGCGCCGCGCCGCTGCCGCCGCGAAGTGTACGCGCAATTCCATTACGGGGAACGGGCGTTGAGCGCCGTACGCCGGGAAAGGCCCGTTCCGTACGGTCATGCCTCCCGGGGTGCGGAACGGTCACCGGGCGGCCGGGGGGCGGGACCGTCGGGGGCGGGCAGGGTGACGCGGGCGACGGTGCCGGGGGCCGGTCCGCCGCTCTCGATGGTGAGTTCCCCGCCCATGCCGTCGACCAGTCCCTTGGTGACGTGCAGGCCGAGCCCCGAGCCCGGGTTCCGGCCGCGTTCGGCGCCCAGCCGGTCGAACGGGACGAACAGCCGGTGCTGGAGGTGGCGGGGGATGCCGGGCCCGTCGTCGGTGACGATCAGGGCGAGGCGGCCGCCGTCGGCCGGCGCGGTGCCCAGGACGACGCGGCCGCCGGGGTGGTTGTACTTGATGGCGTTGGTGGCGAGGTTCAACAGGACCTGCCGCAGCCGCCGTTCGTCACCGGTGACGGCCGGTGCGCCCTCCGGCAGCTCGACGTCGAAGGTCACCGACGCCTCGTCCGCCGCAGTGGTCAGCAGCCCGTGCACATCGGCGAGGAGCGGGCCGACGGGCACCGGCTCGGCCCGCAGCCGCAGCGCCCGGGCCTCGATGGCGGCGACGTCGCTGAGGTCGTCGACGAGATCGACCAGATGGCCCGCGGCGGAGCTCATCCGCTCCAGCGCCTCCGTGCTGCGCTCCGGGGTCAGGGAGCCGGAGCGGAGCATCTCCCCGAAGCCGACCACGGCGTGCAGCGGGGTACGGATCTCGTGGCCCAGCGCGGTCAGGAACTGCGACTTGGTGCGGCTGTTCTCCTCCGCGTGGCGTTGGGCGATCTCCGCCTCGGCACGCGCCCGCCGCTCCTCCTCGGCGGCCTTGCGGTCGGTCTCGTCGACGAGATTGACGCACCAGGAGACGATGTTGCCGTAGGCGTCACGGACGCCGGAGTACGTGGTCGAGGTGACGATCGGCTCGGCGTCGGGGCGGTGGAAGCGGAGTTCGAAGCGGTGCCGTTCGCCGGTCTCGGCGGCGACGCCGTGCAGCAGCGAGGCGCGGTCGTCGGCCTGCACCAGATCCTGGAAACACCGTCCGACCAGGTCGGACGCCTCCCGTACCAGCAGTGCGCACAGCGCGCGGTTGACCCGCAGCACCCTTCCGTCGAGGCCGAGCAGCGCCATTCCGGCGGCGTTGTCGTCGAAGGCGCGGCGGAAGCGCTCCTCGCTCTGGGCCAGGCTGCCGAAGAGCCGGTCGTGGTCGATGGCGACGGCGGCGAGGTGGGTGAAGCGCTCGACGAGGTGGCGTTCGTACTCGGTGGGGGTGTGCGGGTCGTCGTGGTAGACCGCGAACGTCCCCAGCACCTGGCCGTCCTTGCCGGGTATGGGCGTCGACCAGCAGGCCCGGACCCCGGCGATGGCGGCGGCCGGCCGGAAGTCGTCCCACAGGGAGCTGCGGTGGATGTCGGGCACCACGACGGGCACCGCGGTGTACGCGGCGGTGCCGCACGAGCCCGCGCAGGGGCCGGTGTCCATGCCGTCGATCGCCTCGATGTACTCCTGCGGCATGCTGGGCGCCGCACCGTGGTGCAGCCGCCCGGAGCGTTCGTCGAGGAGCAGCACCGAACACCGCGTACCGGGCAGCAGATCCTCCAGCGCGCCGGTGACGGCGTCCAGGACGGGCCGTAGCGGTGCGCCCTCCGCCATCATCTCCAGCACCTGGGCGTGGTGGACGAGCAGCTGCGGGATGGCCTCGGTGTCCGGGCCCGTACCGAGAGAGGCACGCCGGTCGAATTCGCGCAACATGACACCTTCTGGGTTCTTCAGGGCTCGAAGCGGTAGCCGACACCGCGGACCGTGCGCAGCCAGTGCGGGCGGTCGGGGTCGCGTTCCAGCTTGCGTCGCAGCCGGTGGACGTGCTGGGTCACGGTGGCGGGCTCCTGCCAGTCGCTGGAGGACTGCCAGACCTGTTCGAGGAGTTGGTCGCGGGTGTAGACGTGGCGGGGCGAGGCGGCGAGGAAGGCCAGCAGGTCGAACTCGCGGGCGGTCAGCTCCACGGCGTCGCCGCGTACCGTGACCGTCCGCGTCGCGCGGTCGATGACCAGGCCGTCCCGGGACCTCACGGGCGCTGCCGCCGGCTCCGGCGCGGGCTGCGCGGGCGCGGGCTCCGCCCGGCGGCTGCGGCGCAGCACCGAGCGGACCCGGGCTGCCAGTTCCGCCGGGGAGAAGGGCTTGACCACGTAGTCGTCGGCGCCGAGGTCGAGGCCGATGATGCGGTCCGTCTCGCCCGACCTGCCGGAGACGACGATCACGGGGAGGTCGGCGGAGCGGCGCCGGATGTGGGTGAGGACGTCCAGGCCCGCGACGAGCGGGAGGGTGAGGTCGAGCAGCACGACATCGGGGCGGTTCTCCGCGACGGCGTCGAGCGCCGCCTGGCCGTCGGCGGCCGTCACCACCGCGAAGCCCTCGGACTCCAGCTGCCATCTGGCCAACGTCCGGACATCCTCGTCGTCGTCCACCACCAGGACGTGAGCATGCGTGCCACTGCTCGGCAAAGCGCCTCCCCGCATCGATCGAACCGCACTGCGCGGGGTGTCGATGATCTCATTGTTCACCCCTTCGCGTCACCACGCGATCACCTTGAGCGAGCAGTTAAGCAATATTTGATGAACCGTTGCGGATCAAGTGAGGTGGCCGCAGAAGAGTCGGAGCCGTGAGTACGAGAACCGCGGACACTGTCGCAGCCGCACTGGCACAGGGAGCCGCCCGCCACGGCGCGAGGACCTTCCTCGTCGCCGAGACCCCGGAGGGCGGCCGGCTGTCGGTCAGCTGGGCCGAGATGGACGCACGGGCGACCCGGACGGCGCGGCTGCTGCGCTCGCTCGGGCTGCGGATCGGTGACCGGCTCAACGTGCACACGGCCAACTGCCCGGAGTTCTACGACCTGTGGTTCGGCGCGGCCCGGATGGGTGCCGTACTCGTCCCGAGTGATCCGCTGCACACCCCGGACGAGCTGGGGTATCTGCTCGCCCGCTCGCGTTGCCATGCCACCGTCACCCAGGCGCCGTTGCGGGACACCACCGTCCGCGCCTGCGTCCAGGCGCCGGACTGCCGGCATCTGCTGGTGATCGGCGGGGACGGCCACGACGGGTTCGAGGCCGCGCGCGATGCGCAGTCCGACGCGCCGTGGGACCCGGAGCGGGACGGTCCGGGCCCCGGCCCGCACGACCTCCTCGGGATGCTGCACGCCGCATCGGGCCCGGGCCCCGCCGAGGAGGTGCCGCTCAGCCATGCCGCGTATCTGGGGGCCGGGCGGAACATCGCCGGGCGGCTGCGGATGTGTCCCGAGGACCGGCAGCTGATCGTGCTGCCGCTGTTCCGTGGCAACTCCCAGCAGTACGCGTCGATGTCGGCGCTGGTCAGCGGCGGTTCGATCGCGCTGACTCCGGGCTTCACCGCCGAGCGCTGGGCCGGTCAGGCCACCACGCTGCAGGCGACGCTGGCCGGGCTGCTGCCCGCGCCGCTGTGCATGCTGCTGGCGCGGGAGGAGAGCGCCTGGGACACCGCGCACGGGCTGCGGGCGGTGATCGCCACGCAGAAGGTGTCCGAGGAGCGGACCACCTCGTTCGAGAAGCGGTTCCAGGTCTCCCTGCTCCAGCTGTACGGCATGCAGGAGACCGTCGCCCCGGTGCTGGCGTCCGCGCAGGCGCGGCGCCGTAAGCGGGAGCGCGGCGCCCCCGCGCGGCGGGCGCCGGGCGGGCGGAGCGGCCCGGACGGGGTCCGCCGGCCCGGTGCCCGGTTGGCCCGCGTCCACGTGGTGGGCCGCTCTGCGGCGACGGGTGAAGTACCGGGAAGATCATGTGAGTTCCGGTCGGCGGGATTCCGCGCCGACCTGCTGTCGTCCCTGAGAGTCGCCGGCTGCCGGCGGCCGGTGAATGAGCGCGCTGAGGCGGAGTGACATGGTCAACGTTGTGGGTATCGGCGGCGGCATCGGCGCATCGCGCCTGTGGCTCACCCTGAACGAGGCACTGGACGAGGCGACACCGGGGCTGCCGTCCCCCCTGACCCTGGTGGTCAACACCGGGGACGATCTCTGGGCGCACGGCGTGCGGGTCTGCCCGGACCTCGACACCACGCTGTACGCGCTCGGCGGCCGCCAGGACGTGGAGCGCGGCTGGGGCACCAAGGGCGAGACCTGGCGGTGCATGGAGACCATGCGCGAGCTGGGCCACGAGGTGTGGTTCAACCTCGGCGACACCGATCTGGCCACCCATCTGCTGCGCACCTCCTGGCTGCGGGACGGCGTGGGCCTGGCCGAGGTGACCCGGCGGCTCGCGGAGGGCATGGGACTGCGCTGCCGGGTGCTGCCCGCCACCGAACAGCCCGTCGGCACCCAGCTGTTGTGCACCGACGGCGAGCGCCGCAGCTACCAGGAGTTCCTGGTGCGGGACGCCGCCGCCCCCCGGGTGCACGAGGTGACGTACGCCGGGATCTCCGCCGCCCGCCCGGCGCCCGGGGTGCTGGACGCGCTGGAAGCCGCCGACCTGGTCGTCCTGGGCCCGAGCAACCCGGTGGCGAGTCTCGGCCCGGTGCTGGCGGTGCCGGGCATCCGGGAGGCGCTGCGGGACGTGCGCGCTCCGGTGGTGGCGGTCACCCCGACCGTCAGCCGGGTGCCGTTCGAGGATCCGGGCGAAGCACGGCGGGCGGACAGCAGGCAACGCCTCATGGAGTCGCGGGGCGTGGCCGCCACCGCCACCGGCGCGGCCGAGCTGCTGCGCGATCTGTGCGACGTCTTCGTGCTGGACGGCGCGGACGCCCAGGAGGCCGACGCGATCCGGGCGTTGGGCCCGGAGGTGCTGGTCACGCCGACGCTGGCGCACGGCGGCCGGGTCCCGAGGTCGCTGGCGGACGCCGTGCTCGACACGGTGAACACCGGCCGTCCGCTCCGCGGCGCTGCGATCGGGGGCGTGCGGCGATGACCCTCGTCAGCCCGGAGAACCCGGCGGCCGCCCAGCGGCAGCGGCCGGACGTTCGGCCACACGGGGAGCGGGACCGGGAGCGGCCGCTGTCCGCGACGCCGCCCCGGCCGCGGGTGCGGGCCGCCGGTGACCTCCAGGTCGGTCTGAAGGGCGGCGGTACCGCGGTCGGCACCTCGTTCACCTTCAGCGGTCTGTCGCACGGCGGTGAGCACGTGGCCCTCGGCTTCGGTGCGGCCCCGGCGGGCGGCGGGCGGGTGCCGCTGGTGGGCGTGCACAGCGAATGCCTCAGCGGCCAGGTGCTGGGCGCGCTGCACTGCGACTGCGCGGCCCGGCTCCAGCAGACCATCCGTACCGTCCACGACGCCGGTGGCGTCCTGCTCTACCTGCGGCAGACCGGCCGGGACTTCGGTGCCGTCGGCGCCCTCGACAGCTGTGCCCGGCGCCAGTCGTCGGTGGCGGGCGCGCAGTACCGGGCGGAGCGGGAGAACGGCAGCCGGGTCGTCGCCGAGATGCTGACCGCGCTCGGCCTCTCCCGGATCGCGCTGCTGACCTGCCATCCGGACTGGGCGGCGCCGGTCGCGCGGTACGGCATCACCGTCGAACGGGTGACGGCCGCAACGGCCGCCGTCCCCCGCCCCGTCGAGGCTCCGGCCCGGCAACCGGCCGCGTCCGCCGTGGACGGTTTCGTCACCCCGCGCGAGCACGAGGTGCTGCGCCGGGTCGCGCTCGGCCAGAGCAACCCGGAAATCGCCTCCGCGATGTTCATCTCCCGCAACACCGTCAAGAGCTATCTGCAGAACGTGCTGCAGAAGCTGAACGCCCGCAACCGCGTCGAGGCCATCGCCCGCGCCCGTGAGCTGGGAATCCCGCTGTGAGCGCCGCCGCGCTCGGCACCGGCCCGCTGCCAGGATGTCCAGGAAGAAACGTGAAGGAATACCTCGGCTTTCCGCAACGACCGAATGAGCAGCGATGAACGCTCAGGCCGTCTTCCCCTCCCTGCACGAGCGCGCGGGCGATCTCGCGGTGCTCCACCAGCTGCTGACGGACGACCGGCCGGGCCCGGCGCGGTTCGCCTTCCTCTCGGGCCCGACCGGCTGCGGCAAGTCGGAGCTGCTGCGCACCTTCGCCCGCCAGGTCACCCACGGCGGCGGCACCTACCTCGGCGCGACCGCGTCGCGGACCGAGCACCTGGTGCCGTTCGGTGTGTGGGCCCAGCTCTTCCGCGGCGCGGCCGCCCTGCTGCCCGGCGGCGCCGAGCCCGCGCTGCCGGACGGTGCGCAGCTGTGCGCCGCGGCGGGCGCGGACGGTTCCCTCCCGCTGTCGGCACAGGTCGTCAACTCCCTCTGCCTGCCGCTGCTGGACGCCGTCGAGCGGCTGCCCGGCCCGGTCGTCCTCGGCATCGACGACTTCCAGCACGCCGACGCGGTCTCCCTGCAGTGCCTGGCGGCGGTGGTCCGGCGGCTCGGGACGAAGCCGGTGCTGATCGTCCTGGGCGAGGCGCCCGACCGCCCGTGGGCGCAGGCGGCGCTCCAGGCGGAACTGCCCCTGGAACCGCACTCCCGCCGGCTGCAGCTGCGGCCGCTGTCCCGTCCGGCCGTCCGCGACCTGCTGACCGAACTCCTGGGCGCGGCGGCGGCCGAACGGCTCTCCGACGCCTGTTACGACATCACGGCGGGCAACCCGCTCCAGATCCACGGTCTGATCGCCGACAACCGGTGGGCGGACCCGGCGGACGGCACCCCGGCCGTCGATTCCGGGTACACCGCGGCCGTCCTGTCGTGTCTGCACCGCTGCGGCGACGAGGCGCAGGAGCTGGCCCGGTACATCGCCCTCCTCGACGACCCGCCGAGCACCCGGGTCCTGACACAACTGGCCGGTGCCGACACCACCGCGCTGATGCGCACGGTCAACACCCTCAACAACGCCGGGGTGTTGTCCGGCAGCCGCTTCCGGCACGCGAAGGCGCGCGCCGCGGTGCTGGACAACACGGCGCCCGCGAAGCGGGCCGCGCTGCGCGGCCGGGTCGCCGAGGTGCTGTACCGCGGCGGCGCCGCGCCCGTCACCATCGCCCGCCAGTTGCTGGCCGCCTCACCCGTACCGGACGGCGACTGGGCGGCGGAGATCCTCGACGAGGCCGCCCGCACGGCACTGCGCGGCGGCGAACCGGACCTGGCGCACGCCTGCCTGATACGCGCCCGGGAGCTGGAACCGTCCGACGAGAAGCTGCGGGCCGCGATCACGGCCGCCCTGTTCGACATCGAGTGGCGGACCGACCCGTGCGCCGCCGTCCGCGGCCTTCCGACGCTGGCGCCCGCCCCCGACAGCCCGGAGGGGAAGGGCGAGGGCGCATCGGCCACCGTCCCGCTCTGGCTGGACGACGTGGAGTCGGCCGTCGCCGGGCTCCAGCGGATCAACGCCGCACCGGAGGTGTACGCCCCGGGCGCGGCGGCCCACGTCCAGGCGTCGCTCCAGTGGCTGCGGCTGGGCTACCCGACGGCGACGGGCCGCTGGGAGACGGTCGACGTACCGGAGGGCCCGGCCCCCGCGACCCCGTTCAGCGACCCGCTGAGCCCGGAGGTCCAGGGAGCGGTCCTGCTCACCCGCCTCAGCGGCACCGGCCCCGACACCGATCTCGCCGACGAGGCGGAGCGGCTGCTGGGGCGGTACCGGCTCAACGAACGCAGCTTCGCGGTACTGCTCTCCGCGCTGACCACGCTGCTCTACTCGGACCGGCTGGAGCCCGCCGACGCGGCCTGCCGCCGGCTGACCGCCGAGGCGCAGCGGATCCCGGCGCAGAACTGGCAGGCGCTGTTCACGGCCGCACGAGCGGAAATCGCCCTGCGACGCGGCGCGTTGGCGGACGCCATCCAGCTGGCGCACACCGCGCTGTCGACGACGTCGCAGGACAGCTGGGGCGTGGGCATCGGGATGCCGCTGGGCACCCTGATCAAGGCGGGGATCGCCTCGGGTCAGCTGGAGATCGCACGGCGGGCGCTGCGGGTCCCGGTGCCGGACACGCTCCTGGAGACGCCGATCGGGCTGCACTACCTGTGCGCCCGGGGCCGGTACCTGCTGGCGTCGGGGCAGCCGCAGGCCGCGCTGGACGAGTTCACCGCCATCGGCACGCTGATGGCGGAGTGGGAGATGGACGTACCGGCGCTGGTGGCCTGGCGCAGCGAGGCCGCCTGGGCGTGCCTCGCCCTCGGTGACCGGGAGCGCGCCCGCACCCTCGCGCAGGCACAGCTGGAGCGGTGCACCGAGCTCCAGACGCGGGCACGCGGCGAGGCGCTGCGGGCGCTCGCCGCCTGCGCCCCGAAGGACGAGCGGGCCGCCCTGCTGGCGGACGCCGCGGCGGCGTTCGCCGCCTGCGGGGCGCGGCGGGAGCGGGCGGCCGTACTGCGGGAACTGGACGGAATCGAGCAGCGGAAAGGGCTGAGGACGTTGGGAGAGAGGCACACGATGAGGGAGCGTCAGGACGTCGCGTCGAGGACGGCCGAGGCGGCACCGCGCGGCCGGTCCGCGACGGAGCCCGCGCAGCGCAACGGTGTCCGCCCCGGCCGTACGGCGGCACCGCCCGCGCGCGCTGCCGCCGCCGCGCCCCGCGCCCCGCGGCAGCAGCCGTTCGTCCCGGCCGCCCGCACCCCGCACGCCGCCCGGCCGGAGGGCGAGTCCCTGCTGCGGGCGAACCTCAGCGACGCGGAGCGCCGGGTCGCCGAACTCGCGGCCCGTGGCTACAGCAACCGCCAGATAGCGGCCCGCCTCTACATCACCGTCAGCACCGTCGAACAGCATCTGACCCGCGTCTACCGCAAGCTCCACATCAAGCGCCGCACCGACCTCACGGCGATGCTGCGCCCCCGCACCGCACCCCTCGCCCACGCGGCGAACGGCCACGCACCGCAGGGTCAGGACTCCGCCACGCGGTGAGCGCCGCGGGCCCTGACGGAAGCGGTGGGGTGGCGCGCCGCCTCCGTCCCGGTCCCCACCACCCCGGCGGCGGTCTTCGCCGCCGGGCCCTCGGTCGGCCCGGCCCCGGCGACGAAGGCTGCGGGCTGCGGGCTGCGGGCTGCGGGCTGCGGGCTGCGGGCTGCGGCACCCTCGTGGCGGTCGGCCCCGGGCGGCCGGCGTGACCCGCGCGGGAACTGGGCGCCCCCATGTCGTCGACCTCACACGACGAGGTCCCGGCGAGGCCGTCCCGGCGCATCACCGGGCGCGGCGCCGACCACTCCGTTCGCCGACCACTCCGTTCTTCGGGCATCGACGCTCTCCACGCGGAGAGCCCGCCGATCCAGGTCTCCCCGGATCGGCGGGCTCTCCGACAACTGTCGGGACGACAGGATTTGAACCTGCGACCCCTTGACCCCCAGTCAAGTGCGCTACCAAGCTGCGCCACGTCCCGATGCTCGCCCGGCCGGTTCCCCGGCTGACCGCGCATGAGAACAATACCGCATGTCAGAGGGTGCGCGTTGCCATATTCCGGACGGGGCGACCGCTCGGCGGACCGCGGGACTCCGGCCGCTCAGACCCGGGCGTCCAGCCAGGCCAGCAGGTCGCGATGGACCTCGTCGCGGTTGGTCTCGTTGAGGATCTCGTGGCGGGCGCCCGGGTACGCGCGCCAGGTCAGGTCCTGGACGCCGTGGTAGCGGTAGTCCTCCAGCATCTCGCTCACCTGCGTCAGGCGCTGATTGCAGGGGTCCTCGGCGCCGACCACGAGGTGAACGGCCAGCCCGCGGGGCATCCGGGCGAGGTGGGCCGGGTCGTTGACCTTCCGGACCGCCTGCAGCCAGTCCAGGGCGAGCCCGGCGCAGAACGGGAAGCCGCACTCCTCGTCGGCGGCGTACCGGTCGACCTCGGCGGCGTCACGGGTGAGCCATTCGAAGCCGGTGCGGTGGGTGAAGGCGTCGTTGAAGGAGCTGAAGGCGCGCGGGAGGAAGGCGGACGGCGCGGTCCGGCCCTTCTCGGCGACCTCGGCCGTCAACTCATCGATCGTGGAGCCGAGTTCCATACCGGGCAGGGTCCGGAACGTACCGGAGAGAATCAGCCCGGCGAGGTCGGCGCCGTACTCCTGCGCGTAGTCGCGGGCGAGCATCGAGCCCAGGCTGTGGCCGAACAGCACCAGCGGGATGCCGGGGTGCTCGGCGGCGGCGTGGTCGCCGAGGCGCTTGAGGTCGGCGACGATCGCCCGCCAGGCGTCCTCCCCCACCACCCCGAGGCCGCCGGTGGACGCGGCGGTGGCGCCGTGCCCGCGGTGGTCGGAGGCGAGGACACCGAAGCCGCGGGCGGTCAGGAAGCGGGCGAACCGGTCGTAGCGGCGGGCGTGTTCCGCCGCGCCGTGCGCGATCTGGACCAGGGCCCGGGGCTGCCCGGTCTCCGGCAGCCAGGTGTACGCGGCGATCCGGGCGCCGTCGGGGGCCTCGTGGAACTCCGGCTGGGGGGCCTGCATGGGGCATCGTCTCCTGAGTGCGGGCGGGGGCCGCCCGGATGGCGGCCGCGTCGGCGGGACACCGCACCGGACTGCGCCCACCGGACCGGAGCCCCACCGGTCGCCACTCTCCCCTCCCGGGCGGCGCCCCGCCAAGGGCCGGGCCGTCGGGGCGCGCCGGAACCACCCCGCGTCAGAAGCCGGCGCTCAGCCCGTCCTCCCGCCGCTGGATCCGGGCGGCCAGCACATTCGCCGCCTTCTTGATCGCCGCCAGTCCCTCCCGCCCCCACGACCGCGGTTCGAGGTCGACGACGCAGACCGTGCCCAGCGCCAGCCCCGTACGGTCGATCAGCGGCGCGCCCAGATAGGCGCGGATACCGGACTCGTCGACGACCGGGTTCCCGGCGAACCGCGGAAAGTCGCGGACGTCCTCCAGGGCCAGCGCCCTGCGGCGGACGACGACGTGCGGGCAGTAGCCGCGGTCGCGGGCCAGCACCCGCAGGTCGCCGCCGCAGGCGCGCGGGGCGCCCGGCACCCGGCCGCGGGGCGGGGTGTACAGCCCGGCGAGGTACTGCCGCTCCTCGCCGAGGAGGTTCACCACCCCGTACGGCGCCTTCAACGTGCGGGCCACCTCGTGGGCGTAGGTGTCGAAGGCCGGCACCGGGGCGTCACCGAGGCCCAACTCCCGCAGCCGGGCCGCCCGCCGCGGCGCCTCGGTGTCCACCGGGGTCCGCAGCAGATGCCGGTTCTGGTCGTACGCGGCAGGCCGGCTCACGGCAGCTCCCAGGTCGTGGCGGGCACCGGTGTGAGCAGATGCTGGACGAGGGCGACGAGGACATGCGTGGCGGAGTCGCAGCGCCGGGCGTCGCAGACCACAACGGGCACGTCCGGCCCGAGGTCGACGGCGGTGCGCACCTCCTCGGGGGCGTAATGGTGCGAGCCCTCGAACTCGTTGACGGCGACGACGAACGGGATGGCGCGGCGTTCGAAGAAGTCGACGGCGGCGAAGCAGTGGTCCAGCCGCCGGGTGTCGGCGAGGACCACCGCGCCGAGCGCGCCGTTCGACAGCTCGTCCCACATGAACCAGAACCGTTCCTGGCCGGGCGTGCCGAACAGGTAGAGGATGTGCGACCGGTCGAGGGTGATCCGGCCGAAGTCCATCGCGACGGTGGTGGTGTCCTTGTCCTCGACGCCGAGCAGATCGTCGTGGCCGACGCTGATCTGGGTGAGCAGTTCCTCGGTGCTGAGCGGTTCGATCTCGCTGACCGCTCCGACGAAGGTGGTCTTGCCGACCCCGAAGCCGCCCGCAACCAGGACTTTCACGGCGGTCGGGAAGACGGCCCCGTCGTCGCTCGGGGCCAGGGATTCACAGTCGGGTGCGCAGTCCATGCAGCACCGCCTCCAGAAGTGCTCGGTCGGTCCGGGGTGCGGGCCCCGCGGTCGCGGGGGCGTGGGCGGTGAGCGCACCGCAGTCGACGAGGTCGGCCAGGAGCACCTTGGTGACCACGACGGGCAGCCGCAGCTGACCGGCGACCTCCGCGACGGAGACCGGCACCCGGCACAGCGCCAGCGCCCGGGCGTGCTCCGGCCCCTGCGCATCGGCCCGCCGCCCGGTCGCCCGGACCAGCGTCAGCAGATCGAACGGGGCGGTGGGCCGGGTCCGTCCGTTGCTGACGGTGTACGGGCGGACCAGACGGCCCGCCGCGTCGTCGTACCACGCGGGCTCCCGGCCGCCATCGCGGCTGCGGTGGCACAGCGCCATCGTCAGCGTCCACCCGCCGGAGCCTGCCGCCGCGCGGGGGTGATCAGGTACGGGCGGACGCTCTTGACCAGCATCCCCATCTCGTAGCCGAGGACCGCCACATCGGCCTCGCGGCCGGCGATGACGGCCAGGCAGGTACCCGATCCGGCGGTGGAGACGAAGAGGAACGTGGACTCCAGCTCGACGACGACCTGGAGGACGTCGTCGCCCTCGCCGAAGCGGACCCCGGCGCTGCGGGCCAGCGAGTAGAGGCCGCAGGAGAGGGCCGCCAGGTGGTCGGCGCTGTCCGGGTCGAAGCCGTGGGCGGCCTTGACCAGACCGTCGGAGGACAGCAGGAGGGCGCTGCGGGCGTGTGGGACGCGCTGGACGAGACCGGTCAGCAGCCAGGAGAGGTCCGGCTGCGGACCGGCGTGCAGCGGTGCGTGCACCGGCGGGTGCGCGGGTGCGTGGGTCGGTGTGTGCAGATCACTCACCATGATGGGGCTCGTCTCCTCGGGGGCGGGCCGTCGGGGCCTCGGGGTCGGTGGGGCGGGGGTCGGTGGTGTCCGGCCCGTCGAAGGCCGGGCTCAAGGTGGGGCGGAAGGCGTCGCCCCCGGCCGAGTGCCCGGCTTCGAAGGCGTCGTCGGAGAGGCTGATTCCGCGCCGGAACGCGGCCATCAGGCCCGGGTCGTGCTCCGGTTCGGGCCCTGCGCGGTCGTCCGGGTACCGCAGGATCGGTTCACCGCGCAATTCGGGCACGAGGTGTTCCTGGCGCCGCCGCCGCGGCAGCAGCGGCCGGGGCCCGCCGCCCCGTTCCTCGGCGGCAGCGCCGTCGGCGTCCGGGTCCGCTCCGGTGGGCTCGGCGTTCCCCACGGACGGGACGTCACCCGGCGACGGCACCGCGGAACCTCTCGGTCCGGCCGGGTGCGGCGGTCCCGTACGGGGCGCCGCCCCCGGCGCGGAGAGCGGGCCGCGCGCCGCCGGGACGGCCGGTCCGGGCAGGGCCTCCGGCGCGGCCGGGTACGGCTGCTCCGGGCCGCCCGCGGCGTACCCACGCTCCGCGCCGGTCCCGGCCGGGGCCATGCGCTCCCCGTCGGACGCGCCGGGCGGGACGTCATCGCCGGCGTCGGGCACGTCGTCGATCGCCCCGGCGTCCTGGCACTCCGGTCCGAGCAGTTCCCGGGGCAGGACCAGGACGGCCTGCACCCCGCCGTAGATGTTGCTTTCCAGCCGCACCGCGATGCCGTGCCGCCGGGCCAGCGACGAGACGACGAACAGCCCGATCCGGCCGTCGGCCAGCAGCTCGTCCATGTCGACGTGTTCGGGGTCGGCGAGCAGCCCGTTCATCCGGGTCCGCTCGTCCGATGTCATGCCCAGGCCCCGGTCCTCGACCTCGACCGCGAGCCCGGAGGTGACGAGTTGGGCGCGCAGCAGGACGTGGGTCTGCGGGTCGGAGTAGACCGAGGCGTTCTCGACGAGTTCGGCGAGGAGGTGGATGACGTCGGCGACGGCGTGGCCGCGCAGCGTCCCCTCGATCTGCGGGACGAGCTTGATCCGCGGGTACTGCTCGACCTCCGCGATGGCCGACCGCAGCACCTCCGTCATGGCGACCGGACGGCTCCACTGGCGGCGGGAGATCGCGCCGCCGAGCACGGCGAGGTTCTCCGCGTGCCGCCGGGTGCGGGTGGCGAGGTGGTCGACGTGGAAGAGGCCCTTGAGCAGGTCCGGGTCCTCGACGTGGTTCTCCAGGTCGTCCAGCAGCTCGATCTCGCGGTGCACCAGGGACTGCAGGCGCCGGGCGAGGTTCACGAAGACCTCGACCTTCTGCTCGCCCGCAGCGGCGCTCCGGGTGAGGTCGACGGCCTCGGCGACGGCGACCGCGGCGGCGTGCCCGGCCCTCGCCATCTCGTGGCCGAGCAGGTCGAGGGCGTCCCCGTCCGCCGCGGACTCCGGCTCGGGCCCCGGGTGTTCGAGGCGTTCGCCCTGGCGCACCCGCTCGACGAGCGCCTGCAGCTCAGCCTGGTCGCGGACGCTGAGGCGGCGCAGCGCGGCGCAGCGGCCCGCGATGGCGCGCGCCTCGCCGCTGGCCGCGGCGCCAGCGGCGACGGCGACCCCGCAGATCAACGCCAGACCGGCGACCAGCACCGGCCAGGCGCGCCCGGAGAGCGTGGCACCGCCGGTCTGGACGAGGCAGACGACGGCCGCGGCGCAGACCGCGGTGGCAACGGCGCAGGGCACCACGGCGATGCGGACCAACTTGGCCCGTATCACCGCATCGGCGGCCGAGCCCCGGAAGGCGGCCCGCCCGTGTCGGCCCCCCTCGCGGTCCCGCCGTCGCGCCCCGGTGGGTACGGCGGCGGTCCCCGGGGAAGGCTCGGGTCCCTGGGACCCCGTTTCCTGGGACGTCGGGTGCCCCTGGGGAAGTGCGGTAGGCATCGTGCCCTCCGGATTGACCGTCAGCAGTTCGCAAAGCACGCACGGTAGTTGTTCTCCGGGTGGGGTCCGGACCACCTTGCCCCTTTCGCCACCCCCCGCCACCTCCTTACGAGGGCGTCCCCCGCACGTCCACTCGAATCCGAACGAACCGCCGTTCCCATAAGGGCAGTGGAAACATTCCTTACGGTGACCGCCCCGAAAAGGTGCTCACAGCCCTTGCGGGGCTTACATCAGCCCTCCGCACGCAGAGCGTGACCACGGGCGGCAACGGCCCGGGATGGTCACTTCTCCACCGGGCTGCGGCCCGAAATGCCACCCGGAAGAGTGAAGTGACGCTTAGTTACGAGTGCCGTCATCCGATCGAACCCCCGTCGAACGGGGCCCTGATACAGCACTCACCCCGCTCCCGCGGACCCGAGCACCCCGACGCCGGCGACGGGAAAAGCCACGGGGTATGTCGGGGGCGCAAAGCGGACGCGAGGACGCGACTTGGCCGGGCGAGCCGGCCTCAGGTCGTTCGAGGCCTCTCAGAGGGCCTCCACGGCCTCCTCACGGCCTGGTGCGCCTTCGCCTGCGGGGGGGGCGGCTGCGGGCAGCGCACCCGTCGGTGCCTGACGGCCACATCGCGGTGCCAGGCCCCGCAGACCAGCGAAAACCGGACCCCGAAACGCAAAAAAAGCTCCGGTCCCCGGAAACCATTCACTGGTTCCCGGAGACCGGAGCTGAAAAATCGTTCGGCGGCGTCCTACTCTCCCACAGAGTCCCCTCTGCAGTACCATCGGCGCTGAAAGGCTTAGCTTCCGGGTTCGGAATGTAACCGGGCGTTT
>NZ_JBIBYO010000005.1:0-154838 GCF_043083385.1 Streptomyces sp. NPDC014733
GTGGTGTTTCGGACGTAAAGCGGAGCAGTCCGAAACACCACCCCCGCCCCCACCACCGCCTCGTGTCACGGGGGCGGTTTCCCGTCGTCTGCCGGCGCTTTCCCTGGTGGTGCGTCTGCCGTCCCCTCCCGGCCCGTTCCACCCCGTGCGAAGCTGGGCCCGACACGGCGTGCGGGCAAGGGGGATCCGACATCACCAGCGGGACGGGCGAGCAGCGGACGGGCGGAGGACCGGTCCACCCGGTGCAGCGGACCGGGGGAACACGCGGTGGTGCGGCCCCCGAGGGCCCTGGCCGAGGGGGTGGCGAGCCGTCCCGTGGAGGGTCCGGTGAGATCTCCGGCGCCGGCCCGGATGGGGCTCCCGGCCACGGCTCCGACGAAGCCCGCCCCCGTGGCCTGCTGGACCTCCGGGCCGCAGAGACCGTCCCCGGTCTCCTCCGCTATCCGCCCGGTGCCGTCGTCGTGGTCGCGGGGCTGCCGGGCAGCGGCAAGAGCACCCTGCTGGGACGCTGGTCGGACGGGCCCGGGGCGCCCGCGGTGATCGATCCGCGCGCGGTGCACGTCGCCTGTGAGGCGGTGATGCCGCACTGGCTGCCGTACCCGGTCTACCGGCCGTGGGCGCGCTGGCGGCTGCTGCGGGAGGTGGTGGCCGCGCTGCGCGGGGACGGTCCGGTGCTGGTCCACGACTGCGGGAGCCGGGTCTGGCTGCGCCGGCTGCTGGCGCGCGGCGCCGCCCGCCACGGCCGGACGCTGCACCTGGTCCTGCTGGACGTCGGCGCCGCCACCGCGCTCTCCGGGCAGCGCGCCCGCGCCCGCCGGGTGCGCCGCCGTGTCTTCGCCCGCCACTGCCGCGGCCTGGACCGGCTGCTGCGCTCCCTGGACCGCCCCGCCGACGCCGCCGCGGAGCTGCCGGACACGCTCGCCGAGCTGACCTCGCTGGTGGTGCTGGACGCCGGTACCCGGGAGCGGGTGGCGGCCGTCCGTTTCGACGCCGTACCGCAGCGGGACGGCCGGGAGGCGCTTCCGCCCCGCGGGACCGCCGGGCCCGGCCCCCGCATATGCTCGGCCGTATGAGCGAAGCCGCACCGCTGGACCCCGAAGACCGCAAGATCATCACGCTCGCGCGCTCGGCGCGGGCCCGCAACGGCGTGCCCGAGGGTGCCGCCGTACGCGACGAGACCGGCCGCACCTACGTCGCCGGGACCGTCGCCCTGGACTCGCTGAAGCTCAGTGCGCTGCAGACCGCCGTGGCGATGGCCGTCGCCAGCGGCGCGCGGTCCCTGGAGGCCGCCGCCGTGGTCACCGACGCGGAGCACGCCGCCGACGCGGACCGCGCGGCCGTCGCCGACCTGGGCGGCCCGGACACCCCGGTGCTCGTGGCGGGCCCCGACGGCACCCTGCGGGTCACCGTCCCGGCGGGCGACGTCCGGGCCTGAGCCCCGGCGGGCGGCGTCCGCTCCTCCTGCGCCCGGCGCGGCCGTCCGGGCCGGAGCGCAGCGCCGCCGCACGCCGTCTCCGCGGACGCCGTCCGGCACGCCGGGCCCGGCGCCGCCGGTCGGGCGTCCGGCTGCCGCCGGGGCGACCGGTGGTCGGTCGGGCCGCGCGGATCGGGGACAATGGGCGCCATGAGCGCTCGTACAGACTCCTCCGCCCCGCACCGCGCGGGCTTCGCCTGCTTCGTCGGCCGCCCCAACGCGGGCAAGTCCACCCTGACGAACGCTCTGGTCGGCACGAAGGTGGCCATCACCTCCAACCGTCCGCAGACCACCCGCCACACCGTCCGCGGCATCGTGCACCGCCCTGAGGCGCAGCTGGTGCTCGTCGACACCCCGGGGCTCCACAAGCCGCGCACCCTGCTCGGTGAGCGGCTCAACGACGTGGTCCGCACCACCTGGGCCGAGGTCGACGTGATCGGCTTCTGCCTCCCCGCCGACCAGAAGCTCGGCCCCGGCGACCGCTACATCGCCTCCGAGCTGGCCGGTATCAAGAAGACCCCGAAGATCGCCGTCGTCACCAAGACGGACCTGGTGGACTCCAAGACGCTCGCCGCGCAGCTGCTCGCGGTCGACCGGCTCGGCAAGGAGCTGGGCATCGAGTGGGCCGAGATCGTGCCGGTCTCCGCCGTCGGCGACGCGCAGGTGGGCCTGCTCGCCGATCTGCTGGTGCCGCTGCTGCCGGAGAGCCCGCCGCTCTACCCCGAGGGCGACCTCACCGACGAGCCCGAGCAGGTCATGGTCGCCGAGCTGATCCGCGAGGCGGCGCTGGAGGGCGTCCGAGACGAGCTGCCGCACTCGATCGCCGTGGTCGTCGAGGAGATGCTGCCGCGCGAGGGCCGGCCCGCGGAGAAGCCGCTGCTGGACATCCACGCCAACGTCTACATCGAGCGTCCCAGCCAGAAGGGCATCATCATCGGCCCCAAGGGCAAGCGCCTGAA
Source organism: Streptomyces sp. NPDC014733 (assembly GCF_043083385.1). Classification (NCBI taxonomy): domain Bacteria; kingdom Bacillati; phylum Actinomycetota; class Actinomycetes; order Kitasatosporales; family Streptomycetaceae; genus Streptomyces; species Streptomyces sp. NPDC014733. The sequence goes on from NZ_JBIBYO010000005.1 coordinate 2,434, forward strand.
GGAGGTCGGGACCAAGTCGCGCAAGCACATCGAGGCGCTGCTCGGTACGCCCGTCTTCCTCGATCTGCACGTCAAGGTCGCCAAGGACTGGCAGCGCGACCCGAAGCAGCTGCGCAAGCTGGGCTTCTAGCGCCGTACGCCGCCGGACCGGCCCGTGCCCGCGTCCGCAGGCGCGCGCCGGACCGGCGGCCCCGGGCGCTCATCCCCGCTGCGCCCGCCAGGCGTCGCGCAGCCGGCGGAAGGACGCCTTCGGGGTGCGGCGCTGCGTCGCGGCGTCAAGGTCCGCGCTCCGGGCTGTCCGGATCGGTCCGGGAACACGGGCGGAGGGCGGCGCGGCCCACCGGCCGCCACCGCCCTCCGCCCGTCAACTCCCTTGCGCGGTACGTCAGTCACCCTCCTTCAGCACCCGGCTGATCAGCGTGCGCTGCTCCTCGGTCAGGCGCGGGTCGGAGCAGTAGACGGTTCTGCCGTCCACGGTGATCTGGTAGCGGAAGCCGTCCGGCACGCCGATCGGGGGCTCGGTGTGCCCCTGGGCGAGGGACCGTTCGGCGAGGGTGTGCCAGGCGTCGGCGTCGGACCGCGCCGAGGTGTCGACCTCGGCGCGGCGCTCGATGCCCGCGAAGCCACCGGTGCGTCTGATGTGAATGTGCATGGGTGGCTCCTACCCGCCCGGGGCGCCGCAGACGTCCCGGCGCTGTGCTATTCGGCGGTGACGACACCGACCGTCGACCACGCCTTGACGACGGCCTCGTGCTCGGCGCCCGACGCCCCGAAGCGGGTCTTGGCCGCCTCGATGGTCAGCTTGGCGAAGTCGGCGAACTGGGCGGTCTTCGTCAGCTTCCCGCCGGTCAGCACGTCGTACCAGACCTGCCCGGCCTTCTCCCAGGCGTTGCCGCCGACCGCCGTGGCGAAGAGGTAGAAGGCGTGGTTGGTGATGCCGGAGTTGATGTGCACGCCGCCGTTGTCGTCCTGGGTGTCGACGAAGTCCGCCATCTTCGCCGGCTGCGGGTCCTTGCCGAGGGCCGGGTCGTCGTACGCGGTGCCCGGCGCCTTCATGGAGCGCAGCGCCGCGCCCTTGACGCCGGGGGCGAGGAGGTCGGCGCCGATCAGCCAGTCGGCCTGGTCGGCGCTCTGCTTGAGGGCGTACTGCTTGATCAGCGAGCCGAAGACGTCCGAGATGGACTCGTTGAGCGCGCCGGACTGGCCGTTGTAGTCGAGGCCCGCGGTGTACTGCGTGACGCCGTGGGTGAGTTCGTGGCCGATGACGTCGACCGGGATGGTGAAGTCCTTGAAGAGCTTGCCGTCGCCGTCGCCGAAGACCATCCGCTCGCCGTCCCAGAAGGCGTTGTCGTACTTCTCGCCGTAGTGGACGGTCGCGTTGAGCGGGAGGCCGGCGTCGTCGATGGAGTGGCGGCCGTAGACCTTGAGGTACAGCTCGAAGGTGGCGCCGAGCCCGGCGTGCGCGCGGTTGACCGAGGCGTCCTTGGAGGCGCTGTCGGTCTCGGAGTGCACCTTGGTGCCGGGCAGGTCCTGGCTGTGCCGGGCGTCGTAGATGGTGCGGTTCGGCTTGTCGGAGCCCTCGGCGCGGGCCGCGGCGGTGCGCAGCGTGCACTCGTGGCGCCGGGTGCGTAGGAACGCGTCGTGTTCGAGGGTGCGGCGGGCCGGCTCGTGGTGTTCAGGAGCGTCGGATTGTGCCAGCTTGTCGAGGAGGTGGGGCGGCACGATCGTGCAGAAAACGGGAGTGGCCGGGGTACCCGGCTTCGAGGTGACGTCCATACCGCAAATGTCGCATTGTGTGACGCCCGTGTCACTGCCCGCTCCTGGATTTCCCGAAAAGGTGTGGTGCAAAAACGTGTGCTTGATCGCATTCCGGCCATGCTGTCCAAGCAGTCCCGCATACTGATACGGGGCCGCAGGACTCGATCGGCTCGGTTAAGGTGCGAGGCATCATGCGTTTCGGGCTGCTTCTCCTTAGCTGCCGCGGCGAGGGCCTGTAGTCGTAGGCCGACCCCCTCCCCGCGGAGTTCGGTGCTGCGAGTGATCGCCCCGTCGGCCTTCCCCGGCTCCCGGACCAGCCCGGACCGGGGACTTCCGCGGACTGCACGAGGAGCCCCACGCACCATGTCGAACCCGTCGACCCCCGCCGAGAACGCCGTCGGCCGTCCCACCCCGATCACCAATGCCACGCAGATGCAGCGGCCTTCGGGCATGCCGGTCCACAAGTACGGCCGGTACGAAGCGGTGGAGATCCCCGACCGCACCTGGCCGGAAAAGCGCATCACCAAGGCGCCCCGCTGGCTCTCGACCGACCTGCGCGACGGCAACCAGGCGCTGATCGACCCGATGTCCCCGGCCCGTAAGCGGGAGATGTTCGATCTGCTGGTGCGGATGGGCTACAAGGAGATCGAGGTCGGCTTCCCCTCCTCCGGCGACACCGACTTCCAGTTCGTCCGCTCCATCATCGAAGAGGGCGCGATCCCCGAGGACGTGACGATCTCCGTCCTGACGCAGGCGCGCGAGGACCTGATCGAGAAGACCGTCGAGTCGCTGCGCGGCGCCCACCGCGCCACCGTCCACCTCTACAACGCCACCGCCCCCACCTTCCGCCGGGTCGTCTTCCGCGGCTCCAAGGAGGACATCAAGCAGATCGCGGTGGACGGCACCCGGCTGGTCATGGAGTACGCCGAGAAGATCCTGGGCGACGAGACGATCTTCGGTTACCAGTACAGCCCGGAGATCTTCACCGACACCGAGCTGGACTTCGCGCTGGAGGTCTGCGAGGCGGTCTGTGACGTCTGGCAGCCCGAGGAGGGCCGCGAGATCATCCTCAACCTGCCCGCCACCGTCGAGCGCTCCACCCCCTCGACCCACGCGGACCGCTTCGAGTGGATGTCGCGGAACCTGACCCGCCGCGAGTTCGTCTGCCTGTCGACCCACCCGCACAACGACCGCGGCACCGCCGTCGCCGCCGCCGAGCTGGCAGTGATGGCCGGCGCCGACCGCGTCGAGGGCTGCCTGTTCGGCCAGGGCGAGCGGACCGGCAACGTCGACCTGGTCACCCTGGGCATGAACCTCTTCTCGCAGGGCGTCGACCCGCAGATCGACTTCTCGCAGATCGACGAGATCCGCCGCACCTCCGAGTACTGCAACCAGATGGAGGTCCACCCGCGCCACCCCTACGCGGGCGACCTGGTCTACACCGCCTTCTCCGGCTCCCACCAGGACGCCATCAAGAAGGGCTTCGACGCCATGGAGGCCGACGCGGCCGCCCGGGGCAAGACCGTGGACGAGATCGAGTGGGCGGTGCCGTACCTGCCCATCGACCCGAAGGACGTCGGCCGTTCGTACGAGGCGGTCATCCGGGTCAACTCGCAGTCCGGCAAGGGCGGTATCGCGTACGTCCTGAAGAACGACCACAAGCTGGACCTGCCGCGCCGGATGCAGATCGAGTTCTCCCGCACCATCCAGGGGAAGACCGACGCCGAGGGCGGCGAGGTGACCCCGGCGGCGATCTGGTCCGTCTTCCAGGACGAGTACCTGCCCACCCCGGAGAACGCCTGGGGCCGGATCGCGCTGCGCTCCGCGCAGACCTCCACGACCAGCGAGGGCACCGACGCGCTGACCGTCGAGGCGGTCGTCGACGGCACCGACACCGTCCTGACCGGCACCGGCAACGGCCCGCTGGCCGCGTTCATCGACTCGCTGCACGCGATCGACGCGGACGTACGGGTTCTGGACTACGTCGAGCACACCATGAGCGAGGGCGCCGCGGCCCAGGCCGCCGCGTACGTCGAGTGCGCCATCGGCGACAAGGTCCTGTGGGGCGTCGGCATCGACGCGAACATCGTCCGCGCCTCCATCAAGGCCGTCGCCTCGGCGGTCAACCGCGCGGCCCGCTGACCGCCCGGGGCGCCGCCCCGGCCCCTCCGGTGCCCCGTCCGCCCGTACCCCGTGTACGCGGCGGGCGGGGCACCGCGCGTCAACCCGCCGCCCGCCGCCTCCCCCTGACGGTGCGCACCCTTCGTCATTCGGCCGTTGTCCGTCCGGGGTGCTGACGCCGCATCGTGGATGTGGCTAACATCACGTCGGTGCGGCGAAGGGGCCGAGAAGCAGACGTTCGGTGCCCTCATGGCTACGGGGGAGATACGGAGGTCTGACGCGATGGTCAAGCTGGGTGTGGTGGGCGTACGCACGTCCTGGCGGACCGTCGCCGACGGCGAGTTCTTCTGCCCCGACTGCGGCGGCGACCGCAACTACCGCCGCCGCACCGGCCGGCGCCGCCTCACCGTCCTCGGGCTCCCGCTGCTCTCCCGCGGCCAGGCCGGACCGGTCGTCGAATGTTCCGCCTGCCGTGGCCGGTTCGCCCCGGACGCCCTGGACCACCCGACCACCGTGCGGCTCTCCGCGATGCTGCGGGACGCGGTGCACACCGTCACCCTGGCGCTGCTGGCGGCCGGCGGCACCGCCTCGCGTGCGGTGCGGGAGACCGCGGTCACCACCGTCCGCGACGCCGGGTTCCCCGACTGCTGCGAGGACCAGCTGCTCACCCTCCTGGCCGCGCTCGCCGCCGACACCGGTGCGCTGAGCCCCGCCTTCGAGGCGCTGACCGGCGACGACGGCGCCTCACGCGGGCTCGACCCGTGCGGGACGGCCCTCGCCATCGAGCTGCACTCCTCCCTCGGCCCGCTCGCCCCGCACCTCGCCCCGGCGGGCCGTGAGGCGCTGCTGCTCCAGGCGGCCCGGATCGCCCTCGCCGACGGTGCGTACACCCCCGCCGAGCGGGAGGTGCTGGCCACCGTCGGCACCGCGCTGACGCTGGCGAACGCCGACACCGAACGCCTGCTGGCGGCGGCCCGCACCCCGTCCTGACCGTCCCGGGGACCACAACGGCCGTCGGCCCCGCAGCCCGTGGTGGGCGGCGGGGCCGACGGCCGTTCAGGCGCGGATCAGCTCAGGCGTACCGGCAGCTCGCGGAAGCCGCCGACGATGAAGCCGCCCGCGGGCTCCAGCTTCTCGGTGGGGACGGCGAACGCCAGGTCCGGGAAGCGGGCGAAGAGCGCGGGGAGGGCGATGCGGGCCTCCATCCGGGCCAGCGGGGATCCGAGGCAGTGGTGCACGCCGTGGCCGAAAGTGAGGTGCTCCGGGGCGGGGCGGCGGATGTCGAACGCGCCGGCGGTGGGGCCGTGGTGCGCCTCGTCCCGGCCGGTGGCGGCGATGGCCGCGAGGATCGGCTCGCCCTTGCGGATGGTCGGGCCGCCCGGGATCTCGATGTCCTCGACGGCGAAGCGGAGCGGCAGGTTGGCGACGCTGGGGGTCCAGCGCAGGGTCTCCTCGATGACGTCGTTCCAGCCCGCCTTCCCGTCGCGCACCAGCTGGAGCTGGTCGGGGTGGGTGAGCAGGTTGTGCACCGCGTTGCCGATGAGGTTGACGGTGGTCTCGTGGCCGGCGACGAGGACGAGCAGGAGCGTGTCGATCAGCTCCGCCTCGCTCATCTTCTGGCCGTCGTCGTCGCGGGCGGAGACCAGCAGGCTGGTGAGGTCCTCCGCGGGCTCCTTCCGCTTCAACGCGACGAGGTTGCCGAGCAGTTCATGCGTCGCCACCAGCGTGACCCCGGCCTCCTCGGGGTCGACGGTGGTCATGATGATCTCGGAGAGCCGGGCCAGCTCCACGCGGGTGTCGCCGTCCGGTATGCCGAACAGCTCGCAGATGACCTGCATCGGCAGCGGGTGCGCGAACCCGGCACGCAGATCGGTGGTGACGCCGGCGGGGAGCGCCGCGAGGTCGTCGAGGAGCGCGGTGGTGATGCGCTCGACGGACGGCAGCATCGCCTCGGTGCGGCGGACGGTGAACGCCGGGGCGATCAGCTTCCGCAGCCGCCGGTGGTCGGCGCCGTACGCGGTGAACATGTTGTTCACGCCGACCCAGGTCTGCAGCCAGGTCTCGTGGTACTCGCCCCGCTGCCAGGCGGGCCAGTGCTCACGGGCGTTCTTGGAGACGCGCGGGTCGGTCAGCAACTCCTTGAGCAGGGCGTGGCTGGTGATCGACCAGGCCGTGGGCCCGTCGGGCAGCTGGACCAGGGTGGCGGGGCCTAGTGCGCGGAGGCGTGCCGCCTCGCCGTGGATGTCGGCTCCGGTCGGGTCGATGGCGACGGGCTGCTGTCCCATGGTGTAGCTCCTGCCTGGTCGGGAGTGATCGGGGTGAAGCGGGCCGGAAGAGCCGCGAGAGCTCGTTGGAACCCGCCGGGCCGCCACGTCAACGCCTCCGCCGGAACGGCGAGTTCGATGTCGGAGAGCCAGGCGGTGAGACGTTCGATCGCGGTGGTCGCGATCACCAGGGCGTGCCGCTGGACGGGGCACATGTGCGGCCCCGCCGCCCATGCCAGATGGGCGCCGCTGCCGGACCGGTCGTCGAGCGCGACCGCGCCGAACTGCGTGTTGGCCGCCGCGTACGAGACCAGCACCAGCTGCCCCGCACGCACCCAGGTGCCGTGGAAGAACACGTCGCGGCGCGGGTAGTGGGCGGAGTAGTTGGCCATCGGGGGGTCGTTCCACAGCACCTCGTTGATGGCGTCCTGCGCGGTGAGCGCGCCGCCGGAGAGGGTGCTGTAGTAACGGTCGTCGGAGAGCATCCGCGACAGGGCGTTGCCGATGAGGTTGGACAGCGGTTCGTTGCCCGCGGCCAGCGTCACGACGATCTGCGCGATGACCTCCTCGTCGCTCAGCCCGTTGAGGTGGTCGAGGAACCACGAGGTGAGGTCGGCGCCCCGCTCGGCCTTCTTCCGGCCGACCAGCTCCATGATGTACGCGGTGAAGGCCGCGTCCGCGCTGGCCGCCTCCTCCGGCGTCGCCCCGTCCATCAGCCCGCCCACGGCGGCGATCAGCTGGTCGCCGTACTCCTCGGGCATCCCGAAGAGGTTGTTGAACATCAGCAGCGGCAGCCGCTGGGCGTACTCCGGCATCAGGTCCACGTCGCCGCGGGCGCCGAAGTTCCGGATGAGGCTGTCGGCGGCGTGCCGGACGCGGGCGCGCAGTTCGTGCGGTTCGACGAGCCGGAAGCTGTCGGTGATCACCTGGCGGTAGCGCCGGTGGGTGTCGCCGTCGGAGAACAGCGCGTTCGGCCGCCAGCCCAGCATCGGCAGCACCGCGGAGTCCGGCGGCACGGTCTGCTGCCAGCTGCGGGAGTCCTTCGACCAGGTGGTGTCGTCGTTGAGCAGGTCGAGGGCGGCGCGGTAGTCGGTGACCAGCATCGCGGTCACACCGGTGCCGATCTCGACGGGCGCCAGGGCGCCGTACTGCCGCAGATGGGCGTAGTAGCGGTGCGGGTCGGCCGCGAACTCCGGGTCGTACAGCCGCACCAGACCGCTCTGCTCGGCGGGGTCCGGCCCGGGGGCGCCGTGCGCGGGGCCCGGCGCGCGGCCGTCCTGCGGTCCGGCGGGGGCCGCGCCGCCGTGTGCGTGCGCGGGGCAGCCGGGCGGCGGGGCGGCGCCCGGTTCGTACGGGGAAGTCACGGGTTCTGGTTCTCCTGGGGCGTATGGGCCAGCACATGTCCGACGAGGGAGATCAGCGCGTCGACGGACTGGTCGCGGTCGCGGGCGTCGCAGAGCACCAGCGGCGTCTCGGGGTGCAGGTCGAGCGCGTCGCGGAGCTTCTCGGTGTCGTAGTGCGGCGCGTCCGGGAAGGTGTTGACCGCGACGGCGTACCGCAGCCCGGCCTCCTCGATGATGTCCATCACCTCGAAGGAGTCCGCCAGCCGGCGGGTGTCGGCCAGGACGAGGGCGCCCAGCGCACCGCGGGCGATGTCCGCCCACAGCGGACGGAACCTCTTCTGCCCCGGGGTGCCGAAGAGGTACAGCACCAGATCGCCGGGGAGGGTGAGCCGCCCGAAGTCGATGGCGACGGTCGTGGTGGTCTTCTCCCGCACCCCGGCGAGGTCGTCGACGAACGCGCCGGACTGCGTCATCACCTCTTCGGTGTGCAGCGGCTGCGTCTCGGACAGCGCGCGGATCAGCGTCGTCTTGCCGACGCCGAACGGCCCGGCGACCAGCAGCTTGACCAGCGTCTGGTCGGTGCCGGACAGGTACATCGAGCCGCCGCCGGTGGCGGGCGCGCCGCTAGGACTTGAGAGAGCGGAGTCCATCGAGAACCCTCTCCAGGATCTGCCGGTCGAATTGCTCGGCTTCGGGTATGGGGACACGGGCGTGCAGCCGCCCGGCGTCGACGAGATCGGCCACCAGGACCTTCACCACGCTGACGGGCAGCCGCAGATGGGCCGCCACCTCGGCCAGCGACAGCGCGCCGGGCCGCAGCAGCTCCAGGATCCGGCGCTCCTCCGGCCGCAGCTCGCTGGTGGGCGGCATGTCCACGCCGTGCAGCAGTGTCAGCCGGTCCAGCGTGTTGCGGCTGGGCCGGGCCCGCCCACCGGTGGCCAGATAGGCCGGCACCAGGCGCCTGCCGTTCTGCCGCGGGGTCATGCGGGGCTGCCGAGGTCCCGGGCCGGGCTGTTCATGACCTTGGCGCCCAGCGTCGACACCTGCACCTGCATGTGGTGGGCGACGATGCCCATGTTGACCTCCGGCGCGGCGAAGACCGCGAGGCAGGTGTTCTCCCCGGCGGGGATGGCGAAGACCCAGCCCTGCTCGGACTCGACGACGGTCTGCCGCAGCGTGGCGTCGCCCTGCTCGGCGAAGGCGGCGGTCACCGCCCGTCCGGCGCCCTGCAGCGCGGACATCATCGCGGCGACGCCCTCGGCCGCCTCGCGGGTCAGGCCGGGCGAGGAGCCCTCGATGAATCCGTCACCCGAGATGACGGCTGCGTGGATAACATGCGGCAGCTCCAGGAGAGGCGCCAGCACCCAGGACTTGTCCTCGGTGACACGGCGGCGGGTCGGGGTGTTCATGCGTGGGGATTCCCTTCGGGGGAGCGAGGGGGCTCCGGGCGGGCGGCGGCTGCCCGGCCGGACTCGGTGCCCTGCTGGAGCGCGGCCCAGCGGGAGGCGGTTTCTTCCGGCGTGCGGTCGGCGACCGGTTCACTGCGCGGCAGGCTCTGCTCGGGTTCGGCGGTCGGCCGGCGGCGGCGCCGGCGTGGCAGATCACCCTCGGCGCCCGGGGCGGCCCCGGGGTCGGGGTGCCCGGCCGGCGCGCCCGGCGCGGGCGCGTACGGCTCGGTGGCCGGTGCGGGGGCGTGCTGGGCGGGCGACTGCGGGGCGGCCACCGGCGCCGGGCTGGTGCCGCTGCCCGTCGCGGGGACGGAGCCGCCCGCCGGGGCGGCCGGACGGTGCGGCACGGGGGCCATGACGGACATCGGCTGACGGCTCTCGTCGAGGACGGTCAGAAGCGGGTCGCCCGGGATGTAGATCACCGCGCGGACACCGCCGTACGGCGACGACTCGACGTGCACCCCGAAGCCGTACTGGCGCACCAGCTGTCCGGCGGCGGCGAAACCGGCCCGCGGCGGGTCGCCCAGCTGGGTGAGCATGACCTCTCGCTCACCGGACATCAGCGTCATGGCGTGCTCGATCTCGTCGGCGTGCATACCGACGCCGTAGTCGTCGATGATCACCGAGGCGCCGCGGTTGCCCTGCTGGAGCGTGACGGTGACCGGCAGTTCCCGGTGCGAGTGGTGCAGCGCGTTGGCGAGCAGCTCGGTGACGGTGATCGCGATCGGCTCGACGGCACGGGCGACGACCGCGACCGGGTCCCGCAGCTGGTTGCTGACCTGCACCCGCTCGTAGCCGCGCAGCCGGGAGGTGGCGCCGACGACCAGTTCGGCGAGGTAGGAGTCCTCCCGCGTCAGGCCCGGCCAGGCGCCGCAGACGACACCGGTGGCCTGAATGCGCCGCAGCGCCTGCTCGTTGAGGAAGTCCGCGTGGAGCAGGTCCTGGGCGACCGACGGGTCGTCGTAGCGGTGCTGCATCTCCTGGAGCGCGGTCTGGAGGCGGTAGAGCAGCGCCTGGATGGTGGTGGTGGCGCCGCGCAGCGTGGCCTGGGCGGCGGCGTCGACCCGCAGCCGCTCCTTGGTGACCGCCTCGGAGATCTGGTCCAGCACCGCGGTGAGCGCGTGATCGGTCTCGGAGTCCGCGAACCGTCCGTCGAGGAGACCGCGGACGGGCACGTGCGGATGGGCCAGCGCCGTCGTCAGATCGGGGATGCGCGCACCGGCCAGATGCCGGATCTCCGCCTCGGTGGCCCGCAGCCGGGCGTTCAGCTCGGTGTTGCCGCGTACCGTCGCCGCGTGCTGTTCCTCGGCGGCGGCCAGGCGCCCGGCGAGGGCCTTGCCTTGCCGCTGGGCGCGGAACAGGCACGCGGCCAGCACCACGGCGGCGGCCGTTCCTGCACTGAGGCACCACAGCAGTGCCTCCGGTATGGATGTCATCGAGATCCTTGTTGGGGGAACGGGGCCGGTCGTCACGGTGTCGGCCGCACGGCGTCCACGGCACGGAAGAGCCGCGGACAGCCGTACGGGAAACCGGACCTGACGGGATGTTACCGGCGCGTCGGTTGCGGTAACGGGCCGTTCCCGGGGTGGTCGGAGAGGTGCGGAAGGTGTGCTGCGATCCCGTCGGCCGGGCGGGGAGCGGGCGGGGGTGCTCCCGGGCGGCGGTGGCACACGGAGGGCCGCCGCGCCGCCTCCGGCGGTTGCCGCAGGTGCCGCCGCCGCGGCTGCGGATGCCCCGCGGCGGGGTGTTCGAGCGGGCGGCGGTGCATTGCGTGCCTTCCTCCGACGCCGATGTGGCCAGGTCAGGGATGCCCGCGGCGAAAGCCGCGGCGACGAGAAGAGCGTAGGGGCCAGCCGCGCCCTTCACCAGGGATGGACGGGCGACGATCGCCACACGATCCCGGCCCCGGGGACGGCAGTTGACGCGACGGCACCCGGTGATCTAAACGGGCGCGCGGCGCGTCCCCGGGGGCGTCCGGCGGCCATTTTCCGGCCCCGGCGCGCAAGGCATTCCCGCGCGCCGGGGCGCACCTTCGCGCGCCCTCTGCCCTCTTGTGCCGGGCCTTCCGAGAAGGCGTGGCACCGGCGGATCCCCGGCTTCGCACTGTCGCGAAATCCCCGCAGACTGACGGGTTTTCGCTCACCCTCTGAGCTTTTCTCGAAAGAACGGCCGGATTTCCGGCCCGTACCGAATAAGGGGCGACGCGCCGAATGGGGTCTTACGGACTCGTGTTCCGTCTCCGGCCGTGCCCTCCGGTACGGCACCGGAAAAGGAATATGTGCGCGAACGGGCCGTCTCGTGCGGGTGGACGCCCATTCGCCGGACCGGTGGCCGGGGGGGCGTCGAATGGGATGCGAACCGCCCGGTGTTCACCGTCTTGTGAAGCATTGGCCATAACCCGCTCCGGTTACCCGGTCCGGGCTTTGCGGTGCGCCCCTCGTTGCGCAGTCCGGTCCGAGGGGTCACTCTTTACCCCCCAACGGCGAAAGCTCCGACAGAAGGTGTGGGTCTCCGATGGACCGGATCGAAGAAGTTGAATCCGTCACCAAAGAATTGCGAAATACCCTCGCACGCGCGGGAATCGTCCTGCCGTCCCTTGGACCCGACCCCGTTTCCTGTGCCAATTACGCGATGCTCCCGCTGGTGGAATTGGGCCGCTGCACGATGGATGTCGCCCGACGGCTGACGGACGCGCTGGGGGAACGATGAACACCACGCCCCGGCCACCGGTCGGCGCCTTCGCCCTCGATATCCGTACGGCGCGGGTCGGCAAGGTCGTGGCGGTCGACGGCGAAATCCTCCGGCTGCGGCCGATCGGCGGGGGCCGGGACTGGGAATGTGCCCGCACGACGGTGCGGCCGGCCACCGTCACCGAGCGTCTCCGGGCGACGACCGCGTACGTGAACGCCCGCAGCAGAGGCGAATTGGCCTGACGCCCTTCCCGGCGGGGTCCGGGCCGGAAAGGCTCCACCCCGCCGCCCGGCGGCCCCGTTCGCCCGCCGACGCGCATTTCCCCGGCCGCCCTGCCTTCCGCGATTCCCCGGTTTCCCGAGTTTCCCGAGTTTCCCGAGCTTTCCGCGATTTCTGCGGCTTCTGTGATTTCTGCGTTTCCTGCTGTTCCCGGCTTTTCCGCCCGCCCGTCCCGCCCGTCCGCAGCGGTCGCGCCGGCGGCGCGGACAATCCCCGCCCCGGCCACCGCCCCGCATCCCCCGGGCCGCCCCGTGCTCCCCGCCCCCCGGCCGCCCCGCCGCCCCCGGCGGATGCGGGACAATGGCGGCATGAGTCTGTTCCGCGACGACGGCATCGTGCTGCGCACCCAGAAGCTCGGGGAGGCGGACCGGATCATCACGCTGCTCACCCGCGGCCACGGGCGGGTGCGGGCCGTCGCCCGCGGAGTGCGGCGGACGAAGTCGAAGTTCGGCGCGCGCCTGGAGCCGTTCTCCCACGTCGACGTGCAGTTCTTCGCCCGCGGCAGCGAACTGGTCGGGCGCGGGCTGCCGCTGTGCACCCAGAGCGAGTCGCTCGCGGCGTACGGCGGCGGGATCGTCACCGACTACGCCCGCTACACCGCGGGCACCGCGATGCTGGAGACGGCGGAGCGCTTCACCGACCACGAGGGCGAACCGGCGGTGCAGCAGTACCTCCTCCTCGTCGGAGGGCTGCGGACGCTGGCGCGCGGTGAGCACGAACCGCATCTGGTCCTCGACGCCTTCCTGCTCCGGTCGCTGGCGGTGAACGGCTACGCCCCGAGCTTCGGCGACTGTGCGAAATGCGGGCTGCCCGGCCCGAACCGGTTCTTCTCGGTCGCTTCGGGCGGGGTGGTGTGCGGCGACTGCCGGGTGCCGGGAAGCGTCGTACCCTCCTCGGAGGCCATCGGGCTCCTCAGCGCGCTGCTGACCGGCGACTGGGAGACCGCGGACGCGAGCGAAGCCCGGCACGTCCGGGAGGGCAGCGGACTCGTCGCGGCGTATCTGCACTGGCATCTGGAGCGCGGACTGCGTTCGCTCCGGTACGTGGAGAAATAGCCCGGCGGTATGGTCCGGGCGGGAGGCGCACGAGCCGCCCGGCGAACTCAATCGACCTCGGTACTCAAGACAATGGGAGACGTGGGCCGCATGGCACGACGCGGAATTCTGGGCCGTAATCGACGCGAATACGAGACGCCCGAGCCGCACCCCTCCGGTGCGCGTCCCCCGAAGATCCCCGGGGAGTTGGTTCCCGAGCACGTGGCCATCGTCATGGATGGAAACGGCCGGTGGGCCAAGGAGCGCGGACTGCCGCGCACCGAAGGCCACAAGGTCGGCGAGGGTGTCGTCCTGGACGTCCTCAAGGGCTGCATCGAAATGGGCGTGAAGAACCTCTCGCTCTACGCGTTCTCCACCGAGAATTGGAAGCGTTCGCCGGACGAGGTCCGCTTCCTGATGAACTTCAATCGCGATGTCATTCGGCGGCGGCGTGACGAAATGGACGCACTGGGTATCCGTATCCGGTGGGTCGGGCGTATGCCGAAGCTGTGGAAGTCCGTTGTCCAGGAGCTCCAGATCGCCCAGGAGCAGACCAAGGACAATGACGCGATGACGCTGTATTTCTGCGTGAATTACGGCGGGCGCGCGGAGATCGCGGATGCCGCTGCGGCCATTGCCGCGGACGTGAAGGCGGGCAAACTCGACCCGTCCAAGGTCAGTGAGAAGACCATCGCCAAGTACATGTATTACCCGGACATGCCGGACGTTGATCTCTTCGTTCGCCCGTCGGGCGAACAGCGCACCTCGAACTACCTGATCTGGCAGAGCGCCTACGCGGAGATGGTGTTTCAGGACATTCTCTGGCCTGATTTCGACCGCCGGAACCTCTGGGAAGCCTGCCTGGAGTACGCCAAGCGCGACCGCCGGTTCGGTGCGGCGCCGATCGCCGAGGGCGAATCGGCGACCTGACGGCCACGGGACACGCGAAAGGGCCGCCTCCCGCTCGGGGAGGCGGCCCTTTCGCCGTGCCGGGTGCGGCTACTTCTGTTCGGCCCCGGCGCAGTCGCCGCAGGTGCCGAAGATCTCGATGGTGTGCGCGACATCGCGGAAGCCGTGCTCGGCGGCGATCTGGTCGGCCCACTTCTCCACCGCCGGGCCCTCCACCTCGACCGCCTTGCCGCAGGTGCGGCAGACGAGGTGATGGTGGTGGTCGTCGGTGCTGCACCGGCGGTAGACGGCCTCGCCGTCGCTGGTCCGCAGGACGTCGACCTCGCCGGCGTCCGCGAGCGACTGGAGCGTGCGGTAGACGGTGGTCAGGCCCACCGAGTCGCCCCGGTGCTTGAGCATGTCGTGCAGTTCCTGGGCGCTGCGGAACTCGTCGACCTCGTCGAGAGCGGCCGACACCGCGGTCCGCTGTCGCGTCGACCGGCCGCGTACCGGGGATCCCGCGCTCGTCGCCACCGTTGCCTCCTACGTCGTGGTCGTCCCCCTGGACGGGCGTGTGGCCATTGTGCCAGGTGATGACCGGATCGCCGGGGTGACACTTACGCCCCCGCGGCGCCCGCGGACCGGACCCGCGCTCAGACCCGTACGTCGTCCGCCGGAGTGCGGCCCCCGGGTACTTCCAGGGTGCACCCGTCGGCGCCCCCCGCGGCGGCCCGCGCCCGTTTCCTGGCGAGCGGCGTGGCGAGCAGGGTGAAGAGGATGAAGACGGCGATGGCGAAGAGCACGATCGTCGCGCCGGACGGCACGTCGACGTAGTACGAGGTCGCGGTGCCGGTCAGGGTGACACCGACGCCGATCGCCACGGCCAGCGCGAAGGTGACCGCGAAGCTGCGGCTGATCTGCTGGGCGGCGGCGACCGGGATCACCATCAGCGCGGAGACCAGCAGCAGCCCGACGACGCGCATCGCGACGGTGACGGTGACCGCGGCGGTGACCGCGATCAGCAGGTTGAGCAGCCGCACCGGCAGCCCCGTGACGCGGGCGAACTCCTCGTCCTGGCAGACCGCGAAGAGCTGGCGGCGCAGCCCCACGGTGATCGCCAGGACCAGCGCGGCCAGCACGCAGATCGCCGTCATGTCCTGTGCGGAGACGGTGGTGATCGAGCCGAAGAGGTAGGTGCTGAGGTTGGCGTTGGAGCCGGCGTCGGAGAGGTTCATCAGCATCACACCGCCCGCCATACCGCCGTAGAACAGCATGGCCAGCGCCAGATCGCCGCGGGTCTTCCCGTACCAGCGGATCAGCTCCATGGCGACGGAGCCGGCGATGGCGACGAAGGTGGCGATCCACACCGGACCGGCCCACGCGGAGCTGCTGTTGATCAGGAAGCCGAGGCCGACGCCGGTGAGGGCGACGTGGCCGATGCCGTCGCCCATCAGGGACTGGCGGCGCTGGACGAGGTAGATGCCGATGGCGGGTGCGGTGATGCCGACGATGAGGGCGGCGATCAGGGCCCGCTGCATGAAGGCGTAGTTCAGGATTTCCATGTCAGCTCAGCAGTCCCGTCCCCAGCGTCGCGGGGGCCGTGTCGTCGGCGTGCGGGTGGACGTGGTCGTGGCCGGGCAGCGCGTGCTGGCCGACGGCCTCGGGCGGCGGCCCGTCGTGCACGACACAGCCGTCGCGGAGGACCACCGCCCGGTCGATCAGCGGCTCCAGCGGGCCCAGTTCGTGCAGGACGAGCAGGACGGTGGTGCCGCGGGCGACCTGTTCGCGCAGCGCGTGCGCCAGCACCTCCTGGCTGGCGAGGTCCACCCCGGCCATCGGCTCGTCCATGATCAGCAGTTCCGGTTCGACGGCCAGCGCGCGGGCGATCAGCACCCGCTGGTGCTGGCCGCCGGAGAGCGCGGTGGCGGAGTCCTTGGCGCGGTCGGCCATCCCGACCAGCTCCAGCGCGTGGTGGACGGCCTCGCGGTCGGCGCGGCGCGGCAGCCCGAAGCGGCTGCGGGCCAGCCGCCCGGAGGCGACGATCTCCCGGACGGTGGCGGGCACCCCGCCCGCCGCCGTGGTGCGCTGCGGGACGTAGCCGACGCGGTGCCACTCCTTGAAGCGGCGCAGCGGCGTGCCGAAGAGGGTGAGGTCGCCGCCGGTCAGCGGCACCTGGCCGATCACGGAGCGGACGGCGGTGGACTTGCCGGAGCCGTTGGCGCCGAGCAGCGCGACGACCTCTCCGGCGCGCACGGTCAGATCGACGCCGCGCAGCACGGGCCGGGAGCCGAGCGACGCGGTGGCGCCGCGCAGCGCGATGACCGGGCGGTCGGGCTGCGGGGGTGACGTTTCTTCCATGCGGACCTCCGTCGTGGACCCGGGGTGGCTGATCACTTGGTGCCGAGCGCCTTCTGGAGGGCGGCGAGGTTGGCGCGCATCACGCCGAAGTAGTCCTTGCCGCGGGAGGCGTCGGTGATCCCCTCCAGGGGGTCGAGCACGTCGGTCTTCAGATGCAGGTCGCCGGCGAGCGCCTTGGCGGTGGCCGGGTTGGCGAGCGTTTCGAAGAAGACCGTCGAGACCTGGTGCTTCTCTGCCACGGTGTGGAGGTTCTTGATGCGGTGGGCACTGGGCTCGGACTCGGGGTCGAGGCCGTTGATGGCCTCCTCGGTCAGGCCGTAGCGCTCGGCGAGGTAGCCGAAGGCCGCGTGGGTGGTGAGGAAGGTGTCCGACGCGCGGTTCTTCAGCCCCTTCTCGAAGTCGGCGTTCAGCCCGTCCAGCTTCTTGACGAGGGCGTCGGTGTTCTTCCGGAAGTCGGCCTCGTGGGCGGGGTCGGCCTTGGCCAGCGTCGCGTTCACGCCCCTGGCGACCTCGGCGTACTTCACGGGGTCGAGCCAGATGTGCGGATCGGCGTCGGCCCCGCCCGCGGCGTGGCCGTGGTCGTGGCCGTCGACCTCGTCGCCGTGCTTCTCCAGGGTGGTCATCGCGGCGGCGTCGGCGATGTTCTTCACGCCGGACTGGGCGACCGCCTCGTCGACGGCGGGCTGGAGCCCCTTGAGGTAGACGATCGCGCCGGACTCGCCGAGCTGACCGGTCTGCTTGGGGGACAGCTCCAGGTCGTGGGGTTCGACACCGGGCTTGGTGAGGTTGGACACCTCGACGTGGTCGCCGCCGATCTGCCGGGCGAGGAACTCCATCGGGTAGAAGGACGCCGTCACCCGCAGCTTCCCGCCGCTGCCGCCCGTCGTGGCGGCGGAACAACCGGAGAGGGCGATCAGGCCGAGGCCGCAGGCTCCGGCCAGGGCTGCGGTGGATATGCGACGGCGTGTGTTCATGACTGTCATTTTCAACAAAAGTGGAAACGATTGTCAACAACGTGTTCGAACGCGGCCCCGGGGCGGGTGGTACCGGGAGGAAGCGGAGAGGCGCCCCAGGCGATTTGGCCCGGGGGGTACGCCCGCCGGTAACCTGAATCATTCACCCGCACCGGCGCGCAGCGCCGCCGCCCGTCCATCGTTCGCCGTCGTAATGAAGAGAGCACCGTGGCCGCCGACAAGATCGACAGCATCGTCAGCCTGAGCAAGCGCCGTGGCTTCGTCTACCCCTGCAGTGAGATCTACGGCGGTTCGCGCGCCGCCTGGGACTACGGTCCGCTGGGCGTCGAGCTGAAGGAGAACCTCAAGCGCCAGTGGTGGCGCGCGATGGTCACCTCGCGTGAGGACGTCGTCGGTATCGACTCGTCGGTGATCCTGGCCCCCGAGGTCTGGCAGGCGTCCGGCCACGTCGCCACCTTCACCGACCCGCTCACCGAGTGCACCTCCTGCCACAAGCGCTTCCGCGCCGACCACCTGGAGGAGGCGTACGAGGCGAAGCACGGCCGGCTGCCCGCCAACGGTCTGGCCGACCTGAACTGCCCGCACTGCGGCAACAAGGGCGGCTTCACCGAGCCCAAGCAGTTCTCCGGTCTGCTCTCCACCCACCTCGGCCCCTCGCAGGACACCGCCTCGGTCGCCTACCTGCGTCCCGAGACCGCGCAGGGCATCTTCACCAACTTCGCGCAGGTCCAGCAGACCTCCCGGAAGAAGCCCCCGTTCGGCATCGCGCAGATGGGCAAGTCGTTCCGGAACGAGATCACGCCGGGCAACTTCATCTTCCGCACCCGTGAGTTCGAGCAGATGGAGATGGAGTTCTTCGTCAAGCCGGGCGAGGACGAGAAGTGGCACGAGTACTGGATGGCCGAGCGCTGGAACTGGTACCGCGACCTCGGTATCCGCGAGGAGAACATCCGGTGGTACGACCACCCCAAGGAGAAGCTCTCCCACTACTCCAAGCGCACCGCTGACATCGAGTACCGCTTCAACTTCGGCGGTACCGAGTTCTCGGAGCTGGAGGGCGTCGCCAACCGCACCGACTTCGACCTGTCGGCGCACGCCAAGGCGTCCGGCCAGGACCTCTCCTACTTCGACCAGGAGGCCGGCGAGCGCTGGACCCCCTACGTCATCGAGCCGGCGGCGGGCGTGAACCGCGCGATGCTCGCCTTCATGCTCGACGCGTACATCGAGGACGAGGCGCCCAACGCCAAGGGCAAGATGGAGAAGCGCACCGTCATGCGCCTCGACCCGCGCCTGGCGCCGGTCAAGGTCGCGGTCCTGCCGCTCTCCCGCAACCCGCAGCTGTCGCCGAAGGCCAAGGGCCTCGCCGCCGACCTGCGCAAGAACTGGAACATCGAGTTCGACGACGCGGGCGCCATCGGCCGCCGCTACCGCCGTCAGGACGAGATCGGCACCCCGTTCTGCGTCACCGTCGACTTCGACACCCTCGACGACAATGCGGTCACCGTCCGCGAGCGCGACACCATGAAGCAGGAGCGCGTCTCCCTGGACCAGATCCAGGCGTACCTGGGTGCGCGGCTGCTCGGCTGCTGACCCCGGGCGGGCTCCGGCCCGTCGCCCCTGAGCGTGGCCCCCGGCCCCGCCCGCGTCTCCTGCGGGCGGGGCCGGGGCGTTGTCCGGCTCAGCGCTGCGCCGGGCGCTCCCGGCGCAGCGCGAGCGCCCCGCACACCGCCGCCAGCGGGAGTTCGGCGGCCAGAGCCATGGCGACGGCGGTGGCCAGTTCCGCGCCGGGTGCGGCGGTGGTGACGTCCACGACGGCGTCGGTGAGCAGCAGCAGGGCGGCGGCGGCCGCGGGGCGGCGGTGGCCCGGGGCGCCGCGCAGCAGCCGGCGGCCCGCGCTCAGCAGGGCCGCGGCCTCCAGCAGATCGAGGGCCGCCCAGGCCGCGGCCTGCCCGGGCGGCAGTGTGGCGGCGAGGCAGACGGTCCACGGCAGCAGGGCGATCCCGGCGCCGGTCAGCACCCGGCCCGGCCACCGGCGGCCTTCCGCGGTGAGCGGGCGCGCACCTGCCTTCGGCGCGGGCGGGGCGAGGAGCAGCGTCATGATCCGGGTCCTTTGCGGTGACGGTGAACCCGGACGTCGGGCCCGCACTCCACCCTGGTCATCCCGGTCGCCGGTGTCGGTAGTCCAAGGGGCCGGCCGGAGGTGGTGCCAGGTACACCCCGATCCGGTCCCCACCTGCATGGCGGGCCCGCCCCGGCGCCCCGTACGGTTCCGGCATGACCCTCCCGCCCCGGTCGCGCCGGGCAGCGCTGCGGCTCCGGCGCGACCTCCTCTTCGTCGCGGCCGGGGTGCTGCCGCATCTGCTGGTGGTCCCGCTGTACCTGTGGGCGGCGCTGCTCCTCGGGGCGACGCTGACCGGCAGCGACGCGGACGCCCCGGTGGTCCTCGCCGCCCCGCTCGCCCTGCTCTGCGCCGCCGGGCCGGGCCTCACGGAGGTCCAGCGGTGGCGGTTCCGGGCGCTGTGCGGGGTGGAGCTGCCGCGCCTCGGATTCCGGCGGCTGCGGCAGCAGTTCGGCTACAACTGGCTGATCGGCCCGCTCCTGGGCGCCCTCGAACTCCTGCTGCTGGCACTGCTGGTGGCCGGGGTGGCCGCCGCGACGGTGCTGCTGTGGATCTGGGCGCTGCCCTGGCAGTGGCGCATCGGCCACCCCGGCTACACCACCCAGGCCGCCTACCTCACCGGCCTCGGGCTGCTCGCGTCGGCCGCCGTCGTCCCGGGCGCCGCCGGTCTGGTCCGGCTGGAGAACCTGGTGGGGCGGGCGGTGCTGGGCGTCAGCCGCCACGACGAGTTGGCGCGGCGGGTCGAGGACCTGACCGCGAGCCGGGCCGGGGCGGTGGACGCGGCCGACGCCGAGCGCCGCCGCATCGAACGCGACCTCCACGACGGTGCCCAGCAGCGGCTGGTCTCCCTCGCCCTCAACCTGGGGCTGGCGAAGGCGACCTTGACCGATCTGCCGCCGGAGGCCCGGGAGGTGATCGAGGCGGCGCACCGCGAGGCGAAGGACGCGATCGAGGAGCTGAACCACCTCGTCCGCGGACTGCACCCCGCCGTCCTCGACGAACTCGGCCTGGACGCCGCCCTGTCCGGGCTCGCGGCCCGCGCACCGCTGCCGGTGCGGCTGCGGGTCGAGCCCCTGGAGCGGACGAGCGCCGCCGTCGAGGGCGTCGCGTACTTTGTCGTCTCCGAGGCGCTGACCAATGTCGCCAAGCACGCCCGCGAGGCGACCCGGGCCGAGGTGACGGTCGCCCGGATCGGCGGAATACTGCGGGTGGTGATCGCCGACGACGGGCCGGGCGGGGCCGATCCCGCCCGGGGCAGCGGCCTCAAGGGGCTGGCGCAGCGGGTGCGTTCGGTGGACGGGACGTTCCGGATGAGCAGTCCGGTGGGCGGCCCGACGACGATGAGTGTGGAGCTGCCGTGTCCGGGGTGAGCGCGCCGGCGGCGCCCGCCCCCCGGCCCGGCGCGGACGAGGGGACGGACGGCGTGCGGCGTGCGGTGATCGCGGAGGACTCCGTCCTGCTGCGGATCGGGCTGGTCAAGGTGGTGGAGATGGCCGGTTTCACGGTCGCCGCCGAGGCGGGGGACGCGGCCGGACTGCTGGCCGCCGTCGCCGAACACCGCCCGGAACTGGCCGTGGTGGACGTCCGGATGCCGCCCGGCTTCACGGACGAGGGCGTCCGGGCCGCGCTGTCGATCCGGCGGGAGCACCCGGACACCGCGGTGCTGCTGCTCTCCCAGTACGTCGAGGAGCGGTACGCGGCCGATCTGCTCGCGGCCCACACCGGCGGGGTGGGCTACCTCCTCAAACAGCGCGTCGCGGACGTCGAGGAGTTCGTCGAGGCGCTGCGCCGGGTCGCCGGCGGCGGCACCGCCCTCGATCCGCAGGTCGTCTCCCAGCTGCTGATCCGGCGGGCGAGCGATCCGCTGGAGCGGCTGACCGCCCGGGAGCGGGAGGTGCTGGCGCTGATGGCGGAGGGCCGTTCCAACTCCGCCGTCGCCGCGCAGCTGGTGGTGAGCGAGAGCGCCGTCGCCAAGCACATCAACAGCATCTTCACCAAGCTCGACCTGCCGAAGGCGGACGCGGACCACCGCCGGGTGCTGGCGGTGCTGCGGTTCCTGGGCGTGGCGGCAGCGGGGCGCTGACCTGGGAGAACGGGGCGCACGCGGGCGGCGGGCGCCCCGCTGCCGGTGGCGCCCCGCGCCTCACGGCCCCCGGCCGGGCCCCCGCGCCCCCGCCCGCACCGCCTCCGGCGCCGTCTCGCCGTCGAAGAGCCCGGCGGTGCGCAGGGCCGTCGTACGGGCCCAGACGCCGGTGGTCAGGGCGCCGAGCAGCAGGACCGCGGCGCCGCAGCCGGCGATGATCCACCACGCGGGGCGGGCCGCCGCGACGAAGTCGGCCGCGGCCGCCGCGCTCGCCGCACCGCCCGGGCCCGCGGCGCGTACGCCGCCGGCCAGCACCGCGCCGATCACCGCGACCCCCAGCGACGAGCCGACCTGCCGGCTGGTGGACGCCACGGCCGCCGCCACGCCCGCCTGCGCCCGCGGCATCCCGGAGACCGCGGTGTTGGTGATCGGCGCGTTGACCAGGCCGAAGCCGATGCCGAACAGGACGTACCCGGTGAACAGCAGGGCCGTGGTCGACTCGGCGTCGAACGCCGCGAACATCAGCCCGCTGGCGCCCATCGCACACCCCGCGAGCAGCAGCGGCAGCCGGGGCCCGCGGTTGCCGACCAGCCGCCCGGACAGCGGTGCGCACACCAGCGTCATCCCGGCCATCGGCAGCATGTAGAGCCCGGCCTCCAGGGCGGAGTGGCCGCGGATGTTCTGGAGGTAGAGCGTGTTGAGGAAGAGGAAGCCGGCCAGCGACGCGAAGGCGCAGACCGCGATGACGGTGGCGCCGCTGAACGGCGCGCTGTGGAAGAACCGCAGATCGATCAGGGGTTCCCGGCGCCGCCGCTCGTAGCCGATCAGCGCGGCCAGCGCCGCCAGCGCGACGGCGGCGAACGTGAGGATCTCCGCGGAGAGCCAGCCCTTCCCCGGCGCCTCGATGATCGCGTACGTGAGGGCGCCCAGCAACGCGATGACCAGCAGCTGACCGACCGGGTCGGGGCGGCGCGGCCGCGGGGCGCGGGACTCGGGGACGTACCGCAGGGTGAGGAAGAGGGCCAGGGCGCCGATCGGGACGTTGATCCAGAAGATCGAGCGCCAGCCGACGGACTCCACCAGCAGCCCGCCGACGACCGGCCCGGCGGCCATGCTGATGCCGACGACACCGCCCCACACCCCGATCGCCCGGGCCCGTTCGCGTGGCTCGGTGAAGGTGTTGGTGATGATCGACATCGCGACGGGGTTGAGCATCGACCCGCCGACGGCCTGCATCATGCGGAAGACGACCAGCCAGGTCAGGCTCGGCGCGAGGCTGCACAGCAGCGAGCCGAGGGCGAAGACGGTGAGGCCCACGGTGAAGACCCGGCGCCGCCCGAGCCGGTCCGCGGTCGAGCCGGACAGCATCAGCAGCGACGCCAGCACCAGCGTGTAGGCGTCGATGGTCCACTGCAGACCGGAGACGGAGGCGTGCAGCTCGTGCTGGAGGGAGGGGAGTGCGACGTTGAGGACGGTGTTGTCGAGGCTGACGATCAGCAGGCTCATACAGCAGATCGCCAGGACGAGCAGGCGCCGCCGGTGGCTCAGCTCAGACATGGTTGAACGCTACAACGATATCCGCGGGGCGGCCCGGCCGGGCGGCGGATTCCGGTCCCCGCCCCACCCGGGCCGCCCGTGGGGGCCGCTCGCCGGATGCGGGACAATGGGAGGCCGCACCGCCGGGTCGTCCCGGCACCGCACCGCCCCCGACCGCCGAAGGAACCCTCCTGTCATGACCTCGCTCCAGATCGGACCGCACACGGCGTCCCCGCCCGTGGTGCTCGCGCCCATGGCCGGGATCACCAACGCCCCGTTCCGGACGCTGTGCCGGGAGTTCTCCGGCGGCAAGGGGCTCTTCGTCAGCGAGATGATCACGACGCGGGCGCTGGTCGAGCGCAACGAGAAGACCATGCAGCTGATCCACTTCGACGCGTCCGAGAAGCCGCGCTCGATCCAGCTGTACGGCGTCGACCCGGACACCGTCGGCAAGGCCGTCCGCATGATCGCCGAAGAGGATCTCGCCGATCACATCGACCTGAACTTCGGCTGCCCGGTCCCCAAGGTGACCCGTAAGGGCGGCGGCTCCGCGCTGCCGTACAAGCGGCCGCTGCTGCGCGCGATCCTGCGCGACGCGGTGAAGAACGCGGGCAGCCTGCCGGTGACGATGAAGATGCGCAAGGGCATCGACGACGGCCACCTCACCTACCTCGACGCGGGCCGGATCGCCGCCGAGGAGGGCATCACCGCCATCGCGCTGCACGGCCGGACCGCCGCCCAGCACTACAGCGGTACCGCCGACTGGGACGCCATCGCCCGCCTCAAGGAGCACGTCCCGGAGATCCCGGTGCTCGGCAACGGCGACATCTGGTGCGCCGACGACGCCCTGCGGATGGTCCGCGAGACCGGTTGCGACGGCGTGGTCGTCGGCCGCGGCTGCCTGGGCCGCCCCTGGCTCTTCGGCGATCTGGTCGCCGCCTTCGAGGGCACCGGAAAGTACACCGAGCCGACGTTCGGCGAGGTCGCGGCCGTGATGGTGCGGCATGCGGCGCTGCTCGGCGAGTGGATCGGCGACGAGAAGCGCGGCGTGATCGACTTCCGTAAGCACGTCGCCTGGTACACCAAGGGCTTCGCGGTCGGCTCCGAGATGCGCCGCGGTCTCGCCGTCAGCTCCTCCCTCGCGGAGCTGGAGGACCTGCTCGGCAAGATCGACGGCGACCAGCCCTGGCCCGCCGGCGCCGACGGCCCGCGCGGCCGCACCTCCGGCCGGGACCGCGTCGTCCTGCCCGACGGCTGGCTCGACGACCCGAACGACTGCACCGGCGTCGACGCCGACGCGGAACTGGACACCTCCGGCGGCTGAGCCGCGGCTCCGCGGCGGGCCGGGCGCCGCGGCCGCCGGGCGCGGCCGGTCCCCGCTCACGGCCGCCCGTCCGGCGGCACCGTCTCACCCGCCGGTACCGGCCCCGGCGGGGTGCCGTCGCCGAACGGCCGCCCGCCCAGCTCCTCGCGGTGGTGCGGGGTGAGCCAGCCGTCCAGCTCCGGCCCGCCCGGCACGATCCCGGTCGGGTTCACTCCGGTGTGCACCCGGTAGTAGTGCTGCTTGATGTGGTGGAAGTCGACGGTGTCCCCGAACCCGGGCGTCTGGAAGAGGTCCTTCGCGTACGCCCAGAGCACCGGGTCCTCGGACAGCTTGAAGCGGTTGCACTTGAAGTGGCCGTGGTAGACGGGGTCGAACCGCACCAGCGTGGTGAAGAGCCGGATGTCGGCCTCGGTGATCGTGTCCCCGACGAGGTAGCGCCGCTCGGCCAGCCGCTCCGACAGCAGGTCCAGCCGCCGGAAGAGCGCCGCGTACGCCGTGTCGTACTCCGCCTGCCCGGTCGCGAACCCGGCGCGGTAGACCCCGTTGTTGACGTCCCGGTAGACGCCCTCGATCACCTCGTCGATCTCCTCCCGCAGCGCCTCGGGGTAGAGGTCGGGCGCCCCGGGCCGGTGCAGCGCCCGCCACTCGGTGGCCAGGTCGAGGGTGATCTGCTGGAAATCGTTGGTGACGAGCTGCCCGCTCGGCACGTCCACGACCGCCGGGACGCTCACCCCGCCCGGGTACCCCGTCTCCCGCCGGTCGTACGCCTCGCTCAGGAAGCGGATGCCGAGGACCGGGTCACGGTCGCCGGGGTCGAGGGTGAAGCGCCAGCTGCGGTCGTCCTGGATCGGGTCGACGATCCCCATGGACAGCGCGGACTCCAGCCCGAGCAGCCGCCGGGAGATCACCGCCCGGCTCGCCCAGGGGCAGGCGCGGCTGATGATCAGCCGGTAGCGCCCCGCCTCGACCGGCCAGCCGGACCGGCCGTCGGCGGTGATGCGGTCGGCGAAGTGGCTGCGGGACCGGGAGAAGGGCTTGCGGCCGTAGGCGGTGTTGCCGACGCCGTCGCCGGGGGCGGTACCGGGTGCGGCGTCCTCGGGGCCGGGGCCGGGGCTGTCGTGCGGGCGGGCCATCGCTCACTCCTTGCCGTGGGGTGCTCCCTCCCCGCCAGCTTTCCCGCCCGCGGCCGCCGCCGCCCGGAGGCATCGGCCGACCGGGCGCCCCGGCCGCCCGGCGCGGATCCGGAATCGGACCCGCGAGTGCTCGAATGATGGGACCGTAGCCCGTCCGAGCGCGTGATTCTCGCCACCCCTGATAACCCTTGCGCTCAGATGAGCAACCCGCAGGGGGGTCCACCTCTCCAATGCTGGCACTGGGTGCCACGTGGTTGATGTTCACCTCCTGTATAAATCAAAGGCGGAGAGTGAGAAAAGTTGGCAATCCCGCAACGCTCCGCGTTCATTCGTTCAAGTGATGTATTCACCCGTCAAGGAGATATTCCTTTCGATCCGGTGGCGGACGGGCGGTTACGTGCGTATGTCGACCAAGTGGACGTACCCAGATGCCTTCGATCTGGGTATGTTCCTCGCCGTCAGGGCAGCCATCCGCGAGGAGTCCAGTCCCGTGTCGGAAACACAGAATCCCCACGTAACCAAGCCTGCGTCCGCGAAGTTCGTGTACGACTTCACCGAGGGCAACAAGGACCTCAAGGACCTGCTCGGCGGCAAGGGCGCCAACCTCGCCGAGATGACGAACCTCGGTCTCCCGGTCCCGCCCGGCTTCACCATCACCACCGAAGCCTGCAAGGTCTACCTGGAGAGCGGGGAGGAGCCCGCGGCACTCCGTGCCGAGGTTTCGCGGCATCTGGACGCCCTTGAGCAGCAGATGGGCAAGAAGCTCGGCCAGGCCGACAACCCCCTGCTCGTATCGGTGCGTTCGGGTGCGAAGTTCTCCATGCCCGGCATGATGGACACCGTCCTCAACATCGGTCTCTCCGACGCCTCCGTCGGCGGCCTGGCGCAGCAGGCCGGCTCCGAGCGGTTCGCGTGGGACTCCTACCGCCGCCTCATCCAGATGTTCGGCAAGACCGTGCTGGACGTCGACGGTGATCTCTTCGAGGAGGCGCTGGAGGAGGCGAAGAAGGCGAAGGGCGTCACCGTCGACGTCGACCTCGACGCGGGCGACCTCAAGACGCTGGTCGAGCAGTTCAAGGGCATCGTCGCCGCGGAGACCGGCCGGGACTTCCCGCAGGACCCGCGCGAGCAGATGGACCTCGCCGTCCGCGCGGTCTTCGACTCGTGGAACACCGACCGCGCCAAGCTCTACCGCCGCCAGGAGCGCATCCCCGGCGACCTCGGCACCGCCGTCAACGTCTGCTCGATGGTCTTCGGCAACCTCGGCCCGGACTCCGGCACCGGCGTCGCCTTCACCCGCGACCCGGCCAGCGGCCACCAGGGCGTCTACGGCGACTACCTCCAGAACGCCCAGGGCGAGGACGTCGTCGCCGGTATCCGCAACACGGTCCCGCTGGCGGACCTGGAGCAGATCGACAAGGCGTCGTACGACGAGCTGATGCAGATCATGGAGACGCTCGAAACGCACTACAAGGACCTGTGCGACATCGAGTTCACCATCGAGCGCGGCAAGCTCTGGATGCTCCAGACCCGCGTCGGCAAGCGCACCGCCGGTGCCGCCTTCCGCATCGCCACCCAACTCGTCGACCAGGGACTCATCGACGAGGCCGAGGCCCTGCAGCGGGTCACCGGCGCGCAGCTGGCGCAGCTGATGTTCCCCCGCTTCGACCTGGGCGCCAAGGCCGACATCATCGGCCGGGGCATCGCCGCCTCGCCGGGCGCCGCCGTCGGCAAGGCCGTCTTCGACTCGTACACCGCGGTCAAGTGGTCCCGCTCGGGTGAGAAGGTCATCCTCATCCGCCGCGAGACCAACCCCGACGACCTCAACGGCATGATCGCCGCCGAGGGCATCCTCACCTCCCGCGGCGGCAAGACCTCGCACGCCGCCGTCGTCGCCCGCGGCATGGGCAAGACCTGTGTCTGCGGCGCCGAGGAGCTGGAGGTCGACACCAAGCGCCGCCGGATGACGACGCAGGACGGCGTGGTCGTCGAGGAGGGCGACACCGTCTCCATCGACGGCTCGACCGGCAAGGTCTACGTCGGTGAGGTGCCCGTCGTCCCGTCCCCGGTCGTCGAGTACTTCGAGGGCCGGATGCACGCCGGCGCCGACGACGCCGACGAGCTGGTCAAGGCCGTCCACCGGATCATGGCCTACGCGGACCGCGTCCGCCGGCTGCGGGTCCGCGCCAACGCCGACAACGCCGAGGACGCCGCGCGCGCCCGCCGGTTCGGCGCCCAGGGCATCGGCCTGTGCCGCACCGAGCACATGTTCCTCGGTGAGCGCCGCGAGATGGTCGAGCGCCTGATCCTCGCCGACACCGACGCCGACCGGGACACCGCCCTGGAGCAGCTGCTGCCGCTCCAGAAGGCCGACTTCATCGAGCTGTTCGAGTCGATGGACGGACTGCCGGTCACCGTCCGGCTGCTGGACCCGCCGCTCCACGAGTTCCTGCCCGACATCACCGAGCTGTCGGTCCGCGTCGCGCTCGCCGAGGCCCGCAAGGACGCCAACGAGAACGACCTCCGCCTCCTCCAGGCCGTCCACAAGCTCCACGAGCAGAACCCGATGCTGGGTCTGCGCGGTGTCCGCCTCGGCCTGGTCATCCCCGGCCTGTTCGCCATGCAGGTCCGCGCCATCGCGGAGGCCGCGGCCGAGCGCAAGGAGGCCAAGGGCGACCCGCGGGCGGAGATCATGATTCCGCTGGTCGGCACCGTCCAGGAGCTGGAGATCGTCCGCGACGAGGCCGAGCAGGTCATCGCCGAGGTCGAGGAGGCTCACGGCGTCAGCCTCAAGCTCACCCTCGGCACCATGATCGAACTGCCCCGCGCCGCCCTCACGGCCGGTCAGATCGCCGAGTCCGCCGACTTCTTCTCCTTCGGTACGAACGACCTCACGCAGACGGTCTGGGGCTTCTCCCGCGACGACGTCGAGGCCAGCTTCTTCACCGCGTACCTGGAGAAGGGCATCTTCGGCGTCAGCCCCTTCGAGACGATCGACAAGGACGGCGTCGGCTCGCTGGTCCGCAACGCCGCCGCGGCCGGCCGGGCCACCCGTCCCGACCTGAAGCTCGGCGTCTGCGGTGAGCACGGCGGCGACCCGGAGTCCGTGCACTTCTTCCACGAGGCCGGACTCGACTACGTCTCCTGCTCGCCGTTCCGTATCCCGGTCGCCCGTCTGGAGGCCGGCCGCGCCGCCGCCGAGGCCAAGGGGAGCGACAGCCGCTGAACCACGGGTGCCGGCCGTGCCCTCACACGTCCGGCACCCGTACTCCCACCGGGGCCACCGGCCGGCACCACCACCCTCACCGCCGCGCCGAGGCTCCGGACCGACGAGGGCGGCACCTGTGCGGAGGTGCCGCCCTCGGTTTCTGCCGTGGTGGGGGCCCGCGGGAGTGGCCGGGCCCGCCGGGTCGGTACCGGCGCAGGACATGGCGCAGTCCATGCGGACAAGGGCGGCACCCGTGCGGAGGTGCCGCCCTCGCCTTTTTCCGAACTCCCCCCTCGGGAGCCGCCGCCTCCCATGTCGGCGTGGGGGCGGCTTTCAACGCAATGCGGCGCGGCTGGTTCCATGCCCGTCACCCCCCACGGGATCGAGCAATCCGGACCGCGTACATCGGCGTTGAATTGAGTACAGCATTCCTCGTGTCCACCCCTGTGCGCGACCCTTTTCAAGTCTGGCCAAAAGGCCATGGTGACCGCGCGTATCGGCGTGCATACTCAGGCGTGGGCCGGGGTCGTCGGAGGTAACCAGGGGTGGGGTTCGGTGTTACGCGTCCATTTCAGTGGACCCGATCTGGCCCGCGTGCGGATAGCGGCGCGCCCCGATGCGCTGTGGGAAACCATTTTAAGTTTTCACCGACTCCGTGACCGGCGGGAC
Source organism: Streptomyces sp. NPDC014733 (assembly GCF_043083385.1). Classification (NCBI taxonomy): domain Bacteria; kingdom Bacillati; phylum Actinomycetota; class Actinomycetes; order Kitasatosporales; family Streptomycetaceae; genus Streptomyces; species Streptomyces sp. NPDC014733. Next base: position 31,664 of record NZ_JBIBYO010000005.1, read on the forward strand.
GGCCTGGCCTTCGGAAAATGGCGCGCGGAAACCCGGGAAAAGTTGAACGGCGAAACGCGGCTGCTGGCGCCGCTGGTGCCCACCCGCGGATATTTCCCGGATTTCCTCACCCCGCCCGAGGGGCAACTCGGCGTCGACGCCGCGCTGTCCGCGCTCCGCGAGACACCGCCCGCCCGCGTCCACACCGAACTCGCCGGGCTCGCCCGCGCCCGCCCCCTGCCCACCTGGATACGGGCCATGGGCGACGGCGACACCCGCCAGCTCGGCCATCTCGTCGGCGCCCTCCAGCGGTACCACGCGGCGGCGGTCGCCCCCTACTGGCCGCGGCTCCAGGCCCGGATAGAGGCCGACCGCGCCGCCCGGGGCCGGGCCCTGCTCGACGGCGGCGCCGACCGGCTGCTCGCCACCCTCCCGTCGACACTGCGCTGGTGCGCCCCGGTGCTGGAGGTGGAGTACCCCGTCGACCGCGACCTCCATCTGGGGGGCCGCGGCCTCCTCCTGATGCCGTCCTACTTCTGCCGCCGCACGCCGGTCACCTTCCACAACCCGGACCTCACGCCGGTGCTGGTCTACCCCGTCGACCACCCCGTCCCGCGCGCCACCGGCGTGGTGACGCCCGGACGCTCCCTGGGGCGCCTCGTCGGCCACACCCGCTCCGCGATCCTCCGCGGCATCGGAGCCGGCTGCACCACCACCGAACTGGCCCGCCGCGCCGATGTCTCCCTCGCCTCCGCCAGTCAGCACGCCACGGTGCTCCGCGAGGCCGGGCTCCTCTTCACCCTCCGCCGCGGCAACGCGGTGCTGCACACCCTGACGCCACTGGGGGCGGCCCTCCTCCGCGGCGGTCAGGCGGGCGAGGGATGAGCGGTCCAGCGGGCGGAGCCGTCCGGGGCGTCCGTCCGCACCGGCGGTCAGGCACACCGCCATTGAAGCCCCGCTTCCGGGGCTGCCTCGCCCCTGCCGGAATTACCCGTTCTGCTCCCGGTAGAGCGCGATGGCGCTCTCGGTGGGGAGGTTGGGCACGGTGACGGATTCACCGGTCGCCTTGGACACCACGACCTTCGCCCCACCGGGCGGCGCGGGAAGCGGGTTCCCCGCGGCGTCGGTCCGGGATGCCTGCGGGAATACGGGGAAGACGAGATAGCCGATGTCGAATTCCTCAGCCGCCAGCGGAACCGGCGTGCCATCGGCCGACGTCGGCTCCGCGTAGCGGCTACGGACGAGGGCGATCGCTTCGGCGGGCGTGGTGGGCGGGGTGTCGGCGTGCGGGGACATGGTCGGTTGACTCCCGTTCGGTGCGATCCGGCGTGGTCGGGGCGCTTCGTGGGGCCGGGCGGCAGACTGCCCGGACCTCTGCTCACTGGGGGAGGACGTGTCTTTGTCAGGTTTCCTTGACTGTCGCATTTCCGACGGTGCATGAATATCATTCGCCTACGCCGACGCCCCACCGGGCGTTCCCCATCGCGCGCCTCACCCGCTCGGGATGCTGGGACCTATTCAGCCCGGAAGGAACGCCTTCGCTATGCGATGCCACGCAAAAAAGCGGTCGGCCTGCTCCGTCGCGGTGGCTGACTTCCTGTTCAACGAGTTCGTCCCCGCACGCAAGGAGCGCGTCCCCGTCGTGAAGGGCGTCGTGGGCGTCGATGAACATATCGTCTGCGCCCCGTGGGTGAATTAAGCGATGTACGTCTTGTTCGCTGCGGGATTCTCTTCCTTGCCCGAGGTCAAGCTTGCCGCCACCCCTCCGCGCACAGGTTCTCGACGGCTCGATCGACGTGGGGACGCCCCGGGCCTCCGGGGGCCCAGAGGGACCAGTAGATGGAGATGTCCAGCGTGACCTCGCCCTGGTCTCTATGGATTCGATATGCGAACGGCGCGTGGACGGCGGACGCTCCGATCGGACCGTAAATCCAGGAAGCGTCGCCAAGGGTCTTGACGGGATGTTCGACGTGCCCCCGCGCCACTTCCAGCTCGACGGATTTTTCACCCTCCGGGAGGAAGTTGTCGGGCAGGCGGGCCAGCATGGTGCCGAAATTGATCTCCTGCCATCCGATGCTGAGACCGGAAGCGTCGGATGCATCTCCGGAGAGAAGATCCTCGATGAAATCCAGCGCCACGCTTTCCTTGAGATCTGGAACGTGGGTAACCGAGGCGTTTCGTCCCAGTGGCGCCACCACGACGCGTTCCGGAAGGTTGCTGCATCGCAGCATCCCGAACCCTCGCGGGCGCGCCGGCGAAGTGACGGGGAGATCGAACTCATTGTCCCAGTAAGAGGTTTCAACCTCCATGGCGAGCGGGATGCACAGATGCTGCGAGAATTGGAAAACGCTGGCGATCGCCAACCTGGCCACGCCGACGTGGTCTTCGCTCACCTCATCGATGTCGTATTCCAGTCGAATGGAGGAACCCGGGAAGTCGATAATTCGTGCCTGCGTCATCGGATGCGCTCCCATTTCCCCCGTCGTGCGAGGTCGAATTCTGCCATGGCCTCGTTCGGCTCCGTGGTGGGCGCGTTCATCTCCAGCGCGGTGTGGGGCACTGACAGGAGAACAGGTGGTACCGGCCACGCGGCCCCGGCGGCGGCGCGACGGCGGGCAGGAGCGGCCCGCCGCACGGGGCGTCAGCCGGGCCGGTTTCCGCGGAGGCGGCGGTACAGCGCGACGGCGTCCGGCGGCGGGAAGTCGGGCAGGAAGGTCAGCTCGCCGTTCTCCTTGGCGATGACGACATGGCTGCCGCCGGGCTGCGCCGGCGGGACGTCAGGGCCCTCCGGGGACGGCCGGCCCGCGTGGATGAGGTAGCCCTCGGCGAATTCGTGGACGAACAGGCCGGTGGGGCCGCCGGGCGCGCCGACCGGCGGGAAGTGGTTCCGGCCGATCTCCAGCGCCTCGTCCGCGCTCCGCGGCACCGGGCCGCCGGTCGTCCGCGCCTCCGGTGGAATCGGGGGCGGCGGCGGAGGCAGGGCGGGACCGCCGGGCGGCGTGCCGGGGTCGGTCATGGATGCTCCTCGTGCGGTGTGCGGTGGATGAGGACGGTCAAGGTGACGCGCGCCGCCCGGGGCCGGCCCGTTGCACGGAGGCCCCGTGGCCGCCTCGGCCTCAGTACGGCCGGTCGCCCGCGATGGCGACGCGTTCGGCGACGCGGCGGTGCGGGGCGTAGTCGGCGACCGCGTAGTGCTGGGTGGCGCGGTTGTCCCAGAAGGCGATGTCGCCGGGGCGCCAGCCGAACCGTACCTGGAACTCCGGCACATGGGCCTGCTGGAAGAGCAGCCGCAGCATGCGGTCGCTCTCCTCCTCGGTGAAGCCGGTGATGCGGGTGGTGAAGGAGGCGTTGACGAAGAGCATCCGGCGGCCGGTCTCGGGGTGACGGCGTACCACCGGGTGCTCCACCGGCGGGAACGCCCCCTGGAACGGGGCGAGTTGTGCGGGCGGGGAGAAGCGGGCGAAGCCGGGGAGGTAGTCGTGGACGGCGCGGGCGCCCTCGATGCGTTCCTTGATCCGGTCCGGAAGGTTGTCGTACGCGGCGGCCATGTCGGCCCACAGGGTGTCGCCGCCCGACGGGGGCACCTCCCGCAGTTGCAGCACGGCGCCCATGGCGGGGCGGGCGCGGAAGGTGACATCGGCGTGCCAGACGTTCTCGAACGTCGGGACGGCGCCGGCTGATTTGTCGAAGCGCACCACCTCCGCGGCGCCGCCGGTCGCCAGCAGCGGATTGGTCTCCAGCTCGCCCCAGTGGGCGGCGAACGCGCGCTGGGCGGCGGTGGTCAGATGCTGCTCCCGGAAGAACAGCACCTTCCATTCGAGCAGTGCCCGGTTCAGCTCGGCGTGCAGGGCCGGGCCCAGCGGGCGGGACAGGTCGAGCCCGTGGATCTCGGCGCCGAGGGTGCGGCCCAGCGGGTGGACCTCGAAGAGATCGTAGGGCCGGTCCTGCCAGTCGTCTGGGGTGCGGCGCAGGACGCGCTCGCCCTCGTGGAGCCCGTCCGCGGGGATGCGGTACGGGCGCAGGGCGGGGGCGGAATCGGCGATGGCCGTCAACGGGACCTCCTGGGGGCGGAAACGGGTGTGGCGGGGCGCGGGGCGCGGGCCGGAGACTTCGGGCCGCAGGAAGGCGGCGGGCCGGCGGCGCGGGATCGGGGCCCGCCCGGCGTGCGGCGGCCGGGATCAGGCCGTACAGCGGATGCCGGGGGGCGAGCCCACCCGGCCGCGGCGGCGCAGGAAGCTCAGGCCGCGGGGCGCGCAGCCGCCGTGGACGCCGCGAGGACGCGGCTCACGGGCGGTCGGCCGGGGGCGCATGCCGGGGAGCGTACCCCGGTCGTCCCGGAACGATGCGGGACGACCGGGGTGTCCGCCGAAGGGCAGCGGAACGGAGCCGGGAACGGCCCGAACGCCGGATCACCGGTCCGGGCCGTTCCTCAGTCGTCGATCCCCGACCGTTCCACCCCGGCCACGATGTACCGCTGCAGCAGCAGGAAGACCACGACCAGTGGGGCGATGGAGACCGCGGCGGCGACGAAGAGTTCGTGGAGGTTGAGGTTCTGGGCGGTGGTGAAGGTCGACAGTGCGACCTGGACCGTCCACGCCTCCTGGTCCTGGCCGATGACCAGCGGCCACAGGAAGGCGTTCCAGGCGCCGATGAAGACGATGGTGGCGACGGCGGCGAACACCGGGCGGGAGTTGGGGACGACGATGCGCCAGTACGTCCGCCAGTACCCGAGGCCGTCGACCCGCGCCGCGTCCTCCAGTTCCCGGGGGAAGCCGAGGAAGTACTGCCGGAAGATGAAACAGGCGAACGCGCTGAAGAGTGTGGGGATGACCAGACCGCGCAGCGTGGAGATCCAGCCCAGCGACGAGACCAGGACGAAGCTCGGTACGAAGGTGACGGCCGCCGGGACCATCAGCGTGCCGAGGATCGCGTAGAAGACGACGGGGGCGCCGCGGTACGGGATGCGGGCCAGCCCGTACCCGGCGAGCGACGCCAGCAGCACCGTGCCGAGCGTCGTGGAGACGGCGATCAGCGTGGAGTTGAGCAGCGCGCGGCCCAGCGGGAGGTTCGGGTCGGTGAAGACCTCGGTGAGATGGGACCACTGCACGTGGCGCGGGAAGAACGTCCAGTCCGGTGCGGTGATGTCCGCCTCGGTGGCCAGGCCGTTGCGGACCAGCAGGTAGAAGGGGACGAGGAAGAGCAGCGCCAGGGCGGACAGCAGCGCCACCCGCAGCGCGCGGCCCACCCGGATCCAGGCGTGGTGCATCGGCGGTCAGTCCTCCTTGCGGCCGAGGCCGAGCCAGCGGGCCTGGGCGACCGTCGCCACCGCGATGATCAGCGCGAGGATCACCGCGCCCGCGCTGCCCAGCCCGAGGTTCTGCTCCCGCCCGAGAGCCGTGTAGTAGAGGTAGACCAGCGGCGGCCGGGCGTACGGCGGATAGCCGCGGGCGTCGCTGAGCAGGTTGTAGAACTCGTCGAACGCCTGGAACGCGTTGATCACCAGCAGCAGCACCACCGCCACGGAGGTGGCCCGCAGCTGCGGGAAGGTGATGTGGCGGAACGTCTGCCAGCCGGGCCGCGCGCCGTCCACCGCCGCCGCCTCGTAGAGCTGCGGGGAGATCCGCTGGAGCCCGGCGAGGAAGAGGATCATGTAGAAACCGGCCTGGAGCCAGAGCCGGACGGTCACGATGACCAGCCAGTACCAGGGCGGATCGGTCGTCGACAGCCACGCCGTCTGGTCCGCGCCGAACCACCCCAGCACGGTGTTGGCCAGCCCGAAGCGCACCCCGCTGAAGAGCGACAGCTTCCAGATCAGCGCCGCGACCACATAACTGCACGCCGTCGGCAGGAAGAACACCGACCGGAAGAATGCCTGGGCGACGCGGAGCCGGTTGACCATCACGGCCAGCGCCAGCGACAGCGCGTACGTCGCGGGGACGATGAAGAGGGTGAACAGCGCGAAGGTGCCGAGGCTGGAGAGGAACGCGCCGTCCGTCAGCATCGACGTGTAGTTGCCGAGGCCCACGAAGTCGGTCGGGGTGACGGTGTTGTGCGCGTCGAAGAAGCTGAGGTAGACGCTCCACGCCAGCGGGACGTACGTGAACAGCGCCAGGCCCAGCGCGAACGGGCCGACGAAGACCCAGAACCACAGGGAGCGGCGCTGCGGGCCGAAGAACCCCGTGCCGGGCGTGGGCCGTTCCCGCTCCGTGGCGCCGCGCGCCCCCCGCCCGTCCGGGAGCGCCTCCGCCGTCCGCGCGGTCACCTCTTCCTGACCCGGGCCAGCTCGGCGTCGACCTTGCGCACCACGGTCCGCAGTTCGCTCTCCGGGGAGGCACCGTCCTTGATGATGCGGCTCAGCGCGTCCTGGTAGGCGGTGCGCGACGCCGTCGTCCAGCGCAGCGGCTCGGCGTGGCCGTGGTCGGTCGCGTACCGCACGGCGTCCGCGGCGGCGCCGGTCCGCAGCCGCGCCGCCTTCTTCGCCAGCGACGTCCGGGCCGGGATGTGGAAGCCGTACGACAGCGCGAAGTCCTGCTGGAGGTCGGTGCGTTCGATCCACAGCCAGGACGCGAACGCCTTGGCCTCCGCCTTACGGGTGCTGCGCGCGCTGACCGCCGAGGCGTAGGCGCCGACCGGGACGGCCGGTGCGCCGTGCGGGCCGTCCGCCGGGAACGGCAGGACACCGACGTCGTCGCCGAAGGTCTGCTGGATCTGCGGCAGCGCCCACAGGCCCGACCACTGCATCGCGGTGAGCTCCTGGAGGAACGCCGCCGGGTCGGACCAGTCCGTGGGCGCGCCCAGCAGCAGCGACTTGTCGGAGTACAGCCGGCGGATCTTGCCGAGGGTGCGGGCCGCCGCCGGGTCGTCGAAGCCGACCTTGCCGTCCTCGGTGACCAGGCCGAGGCCGGCGGCGAAGAGCGGGGTGCCGCCGAGGACGCCCGCGCCGCCGTCGTTCCCCAGGAACAGCCCCTTGGTCTTCTCCGTCGTCAGCTTCCGCGCGGCGTCCACCAGGGCGTCCAGGGTGCGCGGCGGTTCGAGACCGGCGTCCTTCAGGAGGCTCTTGCGGTAGTAGAGCAGCTGGGTGTCGACGGTCTGCGGGATGCCCCAGATCCGGTCCTGCCAGATCTTGGGGGCCAGCACCGCCTGGTTGAAGTCGTCCTTGACCGGCTCGACCTCGGCGGTCAGATCGACGACCTGACCGCCGCGGATCTGGTCCAGCGTCGGGCCGTTGACCTCGAAGACATCCGGACCGGAGTCGGTCAGCAGCGCCGCGGCGGTCTGCCGGTCGTAGTCGCCGGGCCGCCACTGCACGGTGACGCGCGCCTTTTCATAGGTGTCGGCGTACCGCTTGACGGCCCGTTCGACGCCCGGCTCGCCGTACTGGTGGTACCACTGGCTGATCCCGGGGCCGGACCCGCCGCCGCCCCGACCGGTGTTGGAGCCGCAGGCGGCCAGCAGTCCGGTGAGGGTGAGCCCTCCGGTGGCGGTCAGCAACCTCCGTCTGCCGATGCCCGTGCCGGTGTCCGTCATGGCCTCGCCCCCTGTGTCCGCTGCCTGTTGCGTGCCGACGGTGATCGGCGATCACCGCGTGGTGCCCGACCACTGTGCCGTACGGGCGTGACGGCCGCAGGGCAACTGGACGAATCCTTCGGCTGAACCGGGAGGTGACGGCCCGTCCGGGGCGCCCCGGAGCGCGCTTCCGGGGGCGCGGCGGGGCGGCCGCGCGCCCCGTGGCGCCCCGGTGGCGGCGGGCGCTACGTACCGTCGGCGGGCCGGAAGCCGAGGACGACCGTGGCGGCCCGGTCCGCGCACCGTGCGGTACGGGCGCGCAGTCCGCTGCCGGTCAGGGCGCGGAGGGCCGCCGGTGCCTGGCGGTCGCTGGTCTCGCTCAGCACCACACCGCCGGGCGCGAGCCACCGCGCCGCCGCCCCGGCGACCCGGCGCAGCACGTCGAGGCCGTCGGCGCCGCCGTCCAGCGCCACCCGCGGTTCGTGGTCCCGCGCCTCCGGCGGCAGCAGTCCGACCTCCTGGGTCGGCACGTAGGGGACGTTGGCCAGCAGTACGCCGATCCGGCCGCGCAGCTCCCGGGGGAGCGCGGCGAAGAGATCGCCCTCGTGGACGTGGCCGCCCGCCGCGGCGACGTTGGCGCGGGCGCAGCGCACCGCCGCCGGATCGATGTCGGCGGCGTGCAGCTCGACCGGCCCGGCGCAGGCGGCGAGCGCCGCGCCCAGCGCGCCCGAACCGCAGCACAGGTCGACGACGACGGCGCCGGGGCGGGTGTGCCGGGCGGCGGTGTGGACGAGGAATTCGCTGCGCCGCCGGGGGACGAAGACGCCCGGCCCGACGCGCATCCGGTGGCCGCAGAACCCGGCCCAGCCCAGGACGTGTTCGAGGGGCAGGCCGGCCATCCGGCGCTCGGCCATGGCGGCGAGTTCGGCGGGGGTGCGGGCGGTGGCGAGGAGCAGCTCCGCCTCGTCCTCGGCGAAGACGCACCCGGCGGCGCGCAGACGCGCGACGAGGCCGGGGGAGGACGGCGGTGCGGAGGAAGCGGAGGGAACGGAGGAAGCGGAGGAAGTGGAGGAGGGGGCAGCGGGGTGACGCGCGGGCATGAGGGCCTTTCGGGGTGCCGAAAAGGGCGCTCTCCGGTCACCTCTGCCTGGTGAACCGCGCGATGTCGGGGTGAGAGCACCCACCGGGTACAGCGGTGATGGGTCCCACCTCCTCGTCTCGTCCACTGTTGATGCGCCGTCACTGTACCGCGGGGGCGCGCGCCGGGCATCCGCGCGCCGGTCGCCGTCCCGGGCACGCCGGCCGACGCTCCCGGGGCGGTACGGGCCCGGGCTCAGACCGGTCTCCGCCCGCCGCCCGCCGTGAAGTCGTAGCGCACCCCGGTCAGTTCCTCCGACGCCGCCCAGAGGCGGGCGGCGGCCGCGTCGTCGCGGGCCCAGGGGGCGCGGGGGGAGGGGGCCGGGGCGCCGCGGAGCAGGGCGCGGGGGCCGACGAAGGTGTCCGGCTTCATGCGCGGGGCGGTGGCGGCGCACAGCACGGGCAGCGCCCCGCCCTCCGGGCGCTGCCCGATGAGGCGGTTGCCCAGCTCCATCAGGCGCTCGGTGGACCGGCGGCCCTCCATCCGGGGCGCCGTGGTCGTCAGGTTGGTGGCGGCGTACCCGGGGTGCGCGGCGGCCGCGACCACCGGGGAGCCGATCACCGCCAGCCGCCGGGCCAGCTCGTGGACGAAGAGGAGGTTGGCGCTCTTGGAACGCCCGTAGGCCCGCCAACGCCCGTAGGAGTGCGTGGCGTTGAGGTCGTCCGGGTCGATGCGGCCGAGGGCGTGGAGAAAGCTGGAGACGGTGACGACACGGGCCCCGGGGGTGGCCAGCAGCCGGGGGAGCAGGAGGCCGGTGAGGGCGAAGTGGCCCAGGTGGTTCACGCCGAACTGCCGCTCGAAGCCGTCGGCGGTGGTGCCGTGGGGCAGCGCCATCACGCCCGCGTTGTTGATGAGCAGGTCGAGCCGGACGGCGTCGAAGCTGTCGAGCCCGGCGGCGAAGTCGCGTACGGAGGAGAGATCCGCCAGGTCCAGACGGCGGAACTCCGCCTCGGCGGCGGGCACCTCGTGCCGCAGCTCGGCGAGAGCCGCCTCGCCGCGCGCCACGTTGCGGCAGGCCAGCACCACACGGGCGCCGTGGCGGGCGAGTTCCCGCGCGGTGGCGAAGCCGATGCCGCTGTTGGCGCCCGTGACGACGGCACAGCGGCCCGTCTGGTCGGGGATGTGGCTGGGGTTCCACCGGGGCACGGCGCCTCCTCCGTCGGGGACGCGCATCAGCGTACGCCCGGGGCGCACGGGGCCGGGCGGGCGCAGGGGGCGATTCCGGGGCGCCCGGGGCGCTTTGGTGAGGTGGCCCGGGCGCCGCGACGGTGGTCTCCCCGGGACGTGCAGCTCGGCGGCGCGCGCACCGGGCGCCGCTACGGCTCCCGGACCCGTACCGGATACACCGGCACCGCCACCTCCGGATCGTCCAGACAGGCCCCGCCGGCCAGATCGAAACGCTGCTTGAGCAGCGGTGAGGCGACGTACGGGCGGCCCGCCGCCGAACCGGTCAGCCCGCGCGAGAGGACCTGCGCGCCAGTGAACGGGTCGCGGTTGCCGATGGCGTACACCGTCCCCGTCCGGTCGCGGAAGAGCGCCGCCTGGCCGCCGTCGGGCAGCAGCGCGGCGACCCCGCGCCCGGGGGTGAGCGCGGTGAGCGCGCAGACCGGGAACCAGCCGCCGGGCCCGTGCACCTCGACGACGGCGCCCGGGGCGCCCGCCACGGGCCGCACGCCGGGGGCGCACCCCGCACGCGTCCCGGGGGACGCGGTGGCCGTCGGGGCCGGTGCGGTCCTCGTGTCCGTGGCCGCGGCATCCGTGGGGGTCATCGGGTGAAGGTCCCTTCCAGTGTGCGTACGGGCAGGTCAGGTCCGGTCAGCAGAGGCAGGTCGGGCTTGATCTGGTCGCGTTCGGGGACGAAGCGGACCGATGGGTCCGGTACGCCCGGCGCGTTGACGAAGGAGGCGAAGCGGGCCAGCCGCTGCGGGTCGGCGAGGGTGAGCGCCCACTCGTCCTGGTAGTGGGCGACATGCGCCGCCATCAGGGACTCCAGCTCCGCGCAGAGCCCCAGGGAGTCGTGCACCACCACGTCCCGTACGTGGCCGAGTCCGCCCTCGATCCGCTCCAGCCACGCCGCGGTGCGCTCCAGCCGGTCGGCGGTGCGGATGTAGAACATCAGGAACCGGTCGATGAGCCGCACCAGTTCGGCGTCCGACAGGTCCTGCGCCAGCAGGTCGGCGTGGCGGGGCGTGGCGCCGCCGTTGCCGCCCACGTAGAGGTTCCAGCCGCCCGCGGTGGCGATGACCCCGAAGTCCTTGCCGCGCGCCTCCGCGCACTCGCGGGCGCACCCGGAGACCGCCGATTTCAGCTTGTGCGGCGCGCGCAGCCCCCGGTAGCGCAGCTCCAGCGCGATCGCCATCCGTACGGAGTCCTGCACGCCGTAGCGGCACCAGGTCCGTCCCACGCAGGACTTCACCGTCCGCAGCGCCTTGCCGTACGCGTGCCCCGACTCGAAGCCGGCGGCCACCAGCCGCGCCCAGATCCGCGGCAGCTGCTCGACGCGGGCGCCCAGCAGATCGATCCGCTGCCCGCCGGTGATCTTCGTGTAGAGCCCGAACTCGCGGGCCACCTCCCCGATGACGATCAGCTTCTCCGGGGTGATCTCACCGCCGGGGATCCGCGGCACCACCGAGTACGAGCCGTTGCGCTGGAGGTTGGCCAGGTGGTGGTCGTTGGTGTCCTGGAGCGCCGCCTGCTCGCCGTCGAGGACGTACCCGTCGGCGCCGACCGAGGGCGCCAGCGACGCGATCACCGAGCCGATCACCGGCTTGCAGATCTCGCACCCCTCGCCGCCCCGCGCCTCCGGCCGTCCGTACGACTCCAGCAGCGCGGCGTACGACGGCAGGCGCAGCGTCCGGACGATCTCGTACAGCTCCGCGCGGGTGTGCGGGAAGCAGCCGCAGAGGCCGGGGTCGACGACGGTGCCGGCCGCGGCCAGCTCGTCGTGGACGACGGCTGTCAGGGTCCGCACACAACTGCCGCAGCCGGTACCGGCCTTGGTGCACTCCTGCACCTCGGGCACGGAGGCGCAGGAGTGCGCGGTGACGGCCGCGCGGACGGTGCCCTTGGTGACGTTGTGGCAGCTGCACAGGACCGCGTCGTCGGGCAGCGCCCCCGGGCCGAGCGCCGTGGCGCCCGCCCCGGCGGGCACCACCAGTTCCTCGGGCGCCACCGGGGGCACCGACCCGGTCAGCGGACGCAGCGTGCCGTACGCCTCGGCGTCGCCGACCAGCACCCCGCCCAGCAGCTCCCCGCCCGCGCCCATCACCAGCTTCTTGTAGATCCCGGCGCGGGCGTCCGCGTAGACGACGTCCAGGCTGCCCTCCGTGGTGCCGTGCGCGTCGCCGAACGACGCCACGTCCACCCCGAGCAGCTTCAGCTTGGTGGACCGGTCCGCGCCGGTGAACTCCGGTGCGGACCGCCCGGCTATCGCCGCCGCCGCGGTGCGGGCCATCTCGTACCCGGGCGCCACCAGGCCGTACACCAGGCCGTCGGCGGTCTGCGCGCACTCGCCGATCGCGTAGACCGCCGGATCGCCGGTGCGGCAGCGGGCGTCGACGACGACCCCGCCGCGCTCCCCGACGGGCAGCCCGCAGTCGCGGGCCAGTTGGTCGCGCGGCCGTACGCCCGCCGAGAACACCACGAGGTCCGCCGGTATCCGGCTGCCGTCCGACAGCTCCAGCGCGCTGACCGCCCCGGACGCGTCGGTGACGATCTCCTTCCCGGCGACCCCGGTGTGGACGTGCAGCCCCTGCCCCTCGACGGCGCGGCGCAGCGCGCGCCCGCCGCCCTCGTCGACCTGGAGGGACATCAGCCGTGGCCCGAACTCCACGATGTGGGTGCGCAGTCCGAGCCCCTTGAGCGCACCGGCCGCCTCCAGTCCCAGCAGCCCGCCGCCGATCACCGCACCGGTGCGCGCGCCACCCGCGTGTTCCTCGATGGCGAGCAGATCCTCGACGGTGCGGTAGACGAAGCACCCGGCGCTGTCCCGCCCGGGGACCGGCGGTACGAACGGGTACGAGCCGGTGGCCAGCACCAGCGTGTCGTAGCGGACGGTACGGCCGGAGCGGGTGGTGACGGTGCGGGCCCGCCGGTCGACGGCGGTCGCCGGGTCGCCCAGGTGCAGTTCGACGGCGTGCCGGGCGAGGAACTCCGGGTCGGTCAGGGTGAGGTCCTCGGCGCTGCGCCCGGCGAAGTACGAGGTCAGCTGGACCCGGTCGTACGCGGGGCGGGGTTCCTCGGCCAGTACCACGACCCGGGTCCGCCCGGTGACGCCCCGGTCCGCCAGCTCCTCCAGGAACCGCTGGCCGACCATGCCGTGCCCGATGAGCACGAGGGTCGGGCGGCGCGCCGGGGGCGCTGCGGCAGAGGGGCGGGCGGTGGCTGCGGCCATGGCGGTGCCTCCATCACGGGCAATGGGGAATGGGGAGCGAGAACGGGGGACAGGGGACGGGGGACAGGGGACAGGGGGCCGGGCAACGGCGAACGGGCAGCGTTCAGCGTCCGCCGCCGCTGTTACCCGCAGGGGTCCTGCCTGTTTCCCGGACGGAACGCTGCTCTCAGCGGGCGGGTCGCGGAGGTGTGAGGGGCGCCCTACGGGCCCGCCGAGGCCGCGGCCCGAAGAACGCGGGCGGCCGCAGCGCGCGTTCGTAAGATCACCCGGTGCCCGCAGACATATCCCTCACCGTCCTGTCCCTGCTCTGCCTGGCGGCGCTCGCCGCGGGCTGGATCGATGCCGTCGTGGGCGGCGGCGGGCTGCTGCTGCTCCCCGCGCTGCTGGTCGGCCTTCCGCACACACCCGTCGTCCAGGTCCTGGCCACCAACAAGTCCGCCGCCGTCGTCGGCACCACCGCCGCCGCCGTGACCTACGCCCGCAAGACCCCCGTCGACCTGCGGACGGCGCTGCGGATCGGGCTCGCCGCCCTCGCCGGATCGCTCGGCGGCGCCTTCTTCGCCGCCGGGATCAACAGCGCGGTGCTGCGCCCGCTGATCATGGTGATCCTCCTCGGCGTGCTCGCCTTCGTCCTCCTCCGCCCGTCCTTCGGCACCGCGCCCGCCCCGTCCGGCCCGGCCACCCGGCGCCGGGTGGTGGCCGCGATCCTCGTGGCGGGCCTCGGTATCGGCTTCTACGACGGGCTGATCGGGCCCGGCACCGGCGCGTTCCTGATCGTCGCGCTCTCCGCCGTGCTCCGCATGGATCTGGTGGCCGCCTCCGCCACCGCCAAGATCGTCAATGTCTGCACCAACGTGGGCGCGCTCACCGTCTTCGCCCTCCAGGGCGCCGTCCTGTGGCAACTCGGGGCGGTCCTCGCCCTGTTCAACCTCACCGGCGGCATGCTGGGCGCCCGGATGGCGCTCCGGCGGGGCACCGGATTCGTCCGCGGCGTCCTGGTGGTCGTGGTCGTCGCCCTCCTGTGCAAGCTGGCGTACGACCAGTGGTCCGGGGCCTGAGGGGTGCCGCGAGGTCCCGCCGGCGCGTCAGCCCTGGGCCGTCGCCGAGCCCGCCGGGGCGGGGCGGGGCGTCTCCGGGACGGCGGTGACGGCGGTGAGCAGCACCGCGGAGTCCTCGACGGCGTGCAGCGCCTGACGTTCCTGGGGGAGACGGGCGATCTGCCCGGCGACCAGCTCGCGGTTGCCGCTCGGCGCGGTGAGCCGGACCCGGCCGTGCAGCACCTCCAGGCTGGCCGCGGGCGGTGCGTTGTGCTCCTCCAGCGCACAGCCGGCCAGCAGCGCGATCACGGTCTGCCGCAGCGGACCGTCGTGCAGGAACAGATGGGCGCTGCGGCCGTGCGCCGAGGCACGGGCGTCGGCGAGCCGATCGCGGACGAGGGCTCCGAGGTCGTTGACGTCGCTGTCCATGCCGTGCCTGCCCTTTCCTCCGCCCGTCGGCCTTCCGGCCACCAGGGCGCCCGGCCGTCCCGCCTCCGGCCGCCCGTCACGGGGCCGGTAGCGGCCCGCCGGACACACCGGCCGCGCCACGGTCCACGGTGCGGGCCGTGTGCCGCCCCTCCCGTTCCATCGTGGCCGCTGGTACGCCGCGCGCAAGCCGGGCCGAGGGGCGGCACGGACGGGCCGCACGGGGCAGGGACGTCCCGCCCGTACGGGGCGCCCCGGAGGGGCCGGACGCGCCCGGCGCCCGGCCCGGCCCCGTGCGCCCCCGGTCGGCGCCCGCCCGCGCCCGTGCCCGCTCCGCGCGCCGCGCGCCCGTCCGTGACGGCGGGGCGGGCGGGCGCGCTCACACGCCCCGGCCGCCGTCGTTCCCCCGCGCCGTCCCCGGTCCGTGCCGTCGTGCCGGTCCCCGGTGATCGTGTGCGTCCGTACCATGCCGTCCGGAGATCAACTGGGCCTGTCCGCCCGGGAATCGTCCCGCCATGAACCGTTCCGACCGGGAATCCCCCCGGCCGGCCCGCCCGACCCGCAAAGGTGCGCATCCGTGACCGACCCGTACGAGACCCCGGCACCCGCCGAGTGGCCGGCCCGCTGTCTGACCGTGCTGACGACCATCGACGACGAGGCGAAGGCGCAGGAGCTGGCGCGCGGGGCGATCGAGGCGCGGGTGGCGGCGTGCGCGCAGGTCAGCGCCCCGGTGACCGCCGTCTACCACTGGGCGGGCGCCGTGGAGACCAGCCGCGAGGTGCAGGTGCTCTTCAAGACCGCCGAGGACCGCTACGACGCGCTGGAGGCCCACATCCGGGCGTCGCACGACTACGCCACCCCCGAGATCATCGCGACGCCCGTGGTGCGCGGCTCGGCGGACTATCTGGCCTGGATCGTTGAGGAGACCCGCTGACATGCGACGACACGGCAGGAAGCACCGCGGGAAGGCCGTGGCGGCCGCACTCGGCGCGGGCCTCGGCCTGACCGCCTTGCTGACCACCGCCACCGTCAGCCAGGCCGGAACCGCCCCCGGCCCCGACGACCGCCCCCGGACCCGCACGGCACCCGGCGCCCCCGGGGACACCACCGGGGACGGCCACGAGCCCAGGATCAGCATCGTCTCCGCCGCCGCCTCCTGGACGGCCGAGGCGGCCGCCGACTTCTGGACGCCCGCCAAGATGGCCGCGGCGATGCCCCACGGCGACGCGCCGGCCGGCCCGGCGGCGACGGCGGCCCTCACCCCGGCCGCGGCGTCCGTGCCCACCGCCCGGCACATCAGCGGCATCCCGTCCGTCGGCGTCCTCTTCTCCGTCGACAAGGACGCCCACGCCCACTACTGCACCGCGAGCGTCGTCTCCAGCCCGCGCCGCAACCTCCTGCTCACCGCCGGGCACTGCAACCCCGGCAAGCGCGCCGCGTTCGTCCCCAAGTACCGCTCCGGGGCGACCACCCAGCCGTACGGGGTGTGGGCGATCACCAAGTCGTTCCTGTACCCCGGGCACGGCACCACCGGCTCCGCCTCCGACCTGGACTTCGCGTTCGCCACCGTCGCCCCCGACCGGCGCGGCCGCTCCGTCGAATCGCTCACCGGGGGCAACACCCTCACCCCGACCCCGGGCTACACCAACGACGTCACCGTCATCGGCTACCCGAGCGTCCGCAACGACCCCGAGGACCGCGCCATCCGCTGCGAGACCCGCACCACGCGGCTCGACGGATACCGCCAACTGCGGATGCGGTGCAACGGGTTCCACGGCGGCACCTCCGGCAGCCCCTGGCTGACCCACTTCGACGAGCGCACCAGGACCGGCCGCGTCATCGGCAACATCGGCGGCCTCAACGGCGGCGGTCCCAACGGCCCCCACGCCGACCGCACCTCCTACAGCCCCTACTACGGCACGGAGATCCTCGCGCTCTACCTGCGGGCGATCAGCGGCTGACCCGCGGCCCCGGGGCGCCCGGCCGCGCCTCCGCCCTCGGGCGGCCGCCGGACCGCGCGCCCCAGGGCGGCGCCCCGGAGGGCTACCGCAACGCCGCCGTCAGCCCCGGCTCGCGCGGCCCCAGGAACCGCGGATCGGGCCGCAGGGCCGCCTCGGCCGCCGCCTTGCCCGCCGCGGCGATCTCCCGTACGCCGCCGTACACCCAGGTCACATCGTGCGGGGTGGCGACGCCCACGCCGTACGCGTCGATCCCGGCGGCGCTGCACAGCGCCAGCGCCCGCCGGATGTGGAAGCCCTGGCTCACCAGAACGGCCTGCCGGACGCCGAAGATCCGGCGCGCCCGGCTGCACGAGTCCCAGGTGTCGAACCCGGCGTGGTCCCCGACGATCCGCCGCCCGGGCACGCCGTGCCGCACCAGATAGCGCCGCATCGCGTCCGGCTCGTCGTAGTCGGTCCGCCCGTGGTCACCGGTCACCAGGACCGCCCGGACGGTGCCGCGCCGGTAGAGCCGGACGGCCGCGTCCAGCCGGTCCGCCAGATAGGGCGACGGTTCGCCGTCCCACAGGCCCGCCCCGAACACCACCGCCACGGGGGCGCGCGGCACCTCGTCGAGCGCCCGCACCCGCGGCCCCGCCGAGACGTTCAGCCATGTCGCCGGGGCCAGCGCCAGGACGGTCAGCGCCACCACGACCTGGTAGCCGCGCCGTTGCCCCCGCCGGGTCCGCGGCCACCGCCACCACGTCCGTCCCCTCGGCCCCCGCATCCCACTCCTCCGCTCCCGGGGACCGGCCCCGGCCACCCGTCACCGGCAGCGACGCACCCCGCCCCGGCGCGGTTGCAGCCGGCCCGCCACCGGGGCCACGGCCGCCCCGGCCCACCGTCCACCACGCCCCGCACCGCGGCTAACCTGGGCGAATCCGCCGACCGACCACCGATCCGTACCGCAGAACAGGTGTGACCGTGCCCTCCTCCCCGCCCCCCGCCCCCGCCCCGCTCCCCAAGGCCGAACTGCATCTGCACATCGAGGGCACCCTGGAGCCCGAACTGGCCTTCACCCTCGCCGAGCGGAACGGCCTCACCCTCCCGTACGCCACCCGCGACGAGCTGCGCAGCGCCTACTCCTTCAGCGACCTCCAGTCGTTCCTGAACCTCTACTACGCGCTGATGGCCGTCCTGCGCACCGAGGACGACTTCCACGACCTCGCCGACGCCTACCTCACCCGCGCCCGCGCGCAGGGCGTCCGGCACGCCGAGATCTTCTTCGACCCGCAGGCCCACACCGCCCGCGGCGTCCCCCTCGCCACCGTGATCAACGGCCTGGCCCGCGCGCTCGACGCCGCCCCAGAGCGCCACGGCATCACCACCCGCCTGATCATGTGCTTCCTGCGTGACGAGAGCGCCGAATCGGCCCTCGCCACCTTCGAGGCGGCCCGCCCGCACCTCGACCGCATCACCGCCGTCGGCCTCGACTCCGCCGAGGTCGGCCACCCGCCGTCGAAGTTCCGCGAGGTCTACGATCTGGCCCGCGAGGCCGGGCTCAAGTGCGTCGCGCACGCCGGTGAGGAGGGCCCGCCCGCGTACGTCTGGGAGGCGCTGGACATCCTCGGCGTGGACCGCGTCGACCACGGCGTGCGCAGCATGGAGGACGAGCGGCTGGTGGCCCGTCTCGCCGCCGAGCAGCTGCCGCTGACGGTCTGCCCGCTCTCCAACGTCCGGCTGCGTGTCATCGACGACCTCGCCGACCACCCGCTGCCCGCCATGCTCGACGCCGGACTGCTGGTGACCGTCAACTCCGACGACCCGGCCTACTTCGGCGGCTACGCCGACGACAACTTCACCGCCGTCCGCGACGCCCTCCACCTGGACGACGCGACCTTGCGCACCCTGGCCCGCAACTCCTTCCGCGCCGCCTTCCTGGACGAGGCGACCCGGGACAAGTACCTCGCGGAGGTCGACGCGCACCAGGGATAGCACCCGGGGCCGCGTAGCCCCCGGGCCCGCGGCCCCGCTCCTCTCACGCCCCCTCCCGGCCCGGGGAGCCCCCGGTTACCGCGCGTTCCCCGCCGGGAAACACCCCGGAAACGCCCGCTCGCCACCCTTGCCCCATGACGGCGTCCCGCTCCCGCACCCCGCTCCCGCCGCCCGGCGCGGCCCCGTACGGACCGGGCGGGCCCGGCGCCGACGGCGGGTGGCAGGGCCGGGGCGGGCCCGCGCTCGTCGCCGTCGCCCACGGGAGCCGCGACCCGCGCGCCCTGCCCGCCGTCCGCGCGCTGCTGGCCCGGGTGCGGGCGCTCCGCCCCGGACTGCCGGTCCGCCTGGGCCATCTGGGGCTCGACCGGCCGCCGCTCGCCGACACCCTCGCCGGGCTGCGCGGCGGCGCCGTCCTCGTCCCGCTGCTCTTCGGCCACGGCCACCACGTCACCCACGACCTGCCCGCGGCCCTCGCCGCCGCCCCGCACCTGGACGGCCGGATCGCCGCGCCCCTGGGCCCGCACCCGCTGCTCGCCGAGGCGCTGCACGGCCGCCTCACCGAAGCCGGGTTCATCCGGTACGCCGCGCCCGGTCGCCTCGCCCACACCGCCGTCGTCCTCGCCGCGGCCGGCTCCCGCGCCCCGCGCTCCGCCGCCGGCACCGAGGCCGTCGCCGCGCTCCTGTCGGCCCGGCTCGGCGGCCTCCCCGTCGTCCCCGGGTACGCCTCCGCCGCCACGCCCACCGTCACCGCCGCGGTCCGCGCCCTGGCCGACCGGGGGCACCGCCGGATCGCCGTCGCCGGGTGCTTCACCGCACCGGGGCGGTTCGCCGCCCGGTGCGCCGCCGACGCCCCGGACACCGCCGCAGCCCCTTTGGGCGACCACCCCGCCCTGGCCCGCCTCCTGCTGCACCGCTACGACGAGGCGCGCGCCGCCGGAGGCGGGTGTCCGGTCGCTGCCGGACCCTCCGCCACCGGCCGGGATGCTGCCGGAGGCGACGGTTCCGCCCGCCGCTCCGCCGGGGCGGCTACCGTCGCGGTATGACGGGCATTCCTGCACACACCGGCCGTAACGGCACCGGCGTCGAGGACACCACCGGGGCGCACCCGGGCGGCCGCGCGCCGTCCGGCCCGCCGTCCGCTACCCCCGGCTACGCCCCGGCGGACACCGAACGCTGGGTCGCCGAACCGGACAAGCGCCCCGGCCGCACCGCCTTCCAGCGGGACCGGGCGCGGGTCCTGCACTCCGCCGCCCTGCGCCGCCTCGCCGGGAAGACGCAGGTGGTCACGCCCGGCACCCGCACCCACCTCTGGGACGCCAGCCCCCGCACCCGCCTCACCCACTCCCTGGAGTGCGCCCAGGTCGGCCGCGAACTGGGCGCCGCCCTCGGCTGCGACCCCGACCTCGTCGAGACCGCCTGTCTGGCGCACGACCTCGGCCACCCGCCCTTCGGCCACAACGGCGAGCAGGCGCTCAACCAGGTCGCGGCGGGGTGCGGCGGCTTCGAGGGCAACGCCCAGTCGCTCCGCCTCCTCGCCCGCCTGGAGCCCAAGCGCTTCCGCACCACCGCCGACGGCACCCCCGTCAGCGTCGGCCTCAACCTCACCCGCGCCGCCCTGGACGCCGCCACCAAATACCCCTGGCCCCGCGGCGGCCACCCCACCGACCCCGCCTCGCCCAAATTCGGCGTCTACGAGGACGACCTGCCGGTCTTCGCCTGGTTCCGCCAGGGCGCCCCGGCCGCCGCCCGCAGCTTCGAGGCGCAGGTCATGGACTGGTCCGACGACGTCGCCTACTCCGTCCACGACGTCGAGGACGGTCTGCACGCCGGCCACCTCGACCCCAACCTCCTGCTCGCCGACGCCGAACGCACCGAGATCTTCGCCGTCGCCGCCCGCCGCTACGCCCCCGGCGCCGACCCCGCCGAACTGGCCGCCGCCCTCGACCGCCTCCTCGACCAGGAGTGGTGGCCGCACGGCTACGACGGCTCCGCCCTCGCCCAGGCCCGCCTCAAGGACGCCACCAGCCAGCTCATCGGCCGCTTCTGCACCGCCGCCGAGACCGCCACCCGCGCCGCGTACGGCACCGGCCGCCTCACCCGGTACGGCGCCTCCCTCGTCGTCCCGGAGGAGACCCGGCTGGAGTGCGCCGTCCTCAAGGCCGTCGCCGACCGCTACGTCATGCAGCGGCCCGACCAGGAGGCGCTCCGCGCCGACCAGCGCGTCGTCCTCACCGAACTCGCCGAGGCCCTGCTGCGCCGCGCCCCCGACGGCCTCGACCCCCAGTTCCGGTCACTTTTCGACGCGGTCGACGCCGATGCCACGGCCGACGACACCGCCCGGATGCGTGTCGTCATCGACCAGATCGCCGCCCTCACCGACGCCTCGGCCCGCAGCCTCCACGCCCGCCTCACCCGCGCCCCCGGAACGCCCTGACCGCACCACCCGGGACGCGCCGCAGCGGACCGTACTCTTCCGTCCGCCCCCGCCGTGCGGGAGGCTCGGACCGGCGGGGTGCGCGGGCACCACGTGGGTGTCGCCGGGTGCGACACCCGCACCGGTACCCGGCCGCGAAACACGGTAACGAGGACGGAGAACGGGGGAGCGTAATCGGGGGACCGAACAGCGGGGGAACGATCGGCGACGTGCACGGCCGCGGAAGCGGACGTACGGCACCGACAACGAGGAGGAAGCAAGTGGTCGAAGCACACCAGACGTT
Organism: Streptomyces sp. NPDC014733; assembly: GCF_043083385.1. NCBI lineage: Bacteria > Bacillati > Actinomycetota > Actinomycetes > Kitasatosporales > Streptomycetaceae > Streptomyces > Streptomyces sp. NPDC014733. The sequence continues at coordinate 52,792 of NZ_JBIBYO010000005.1, forward strand.
CGTCATCGTCGGGGGTGGCCTGGCCGGCGCGAAAGCCGCCGAGACCCTCCGCGCGGAGGGCTTCACCGGACGGGTGATCCTCATCTGCGACGAGCGCGACCACCCGTACGAACGCCCGCCGCTGTCCAAGGGATACCTGCTCGGCAAGGAGGAGCGCGACAGCGTCTTCGTCCACGAACCCGCCTGGTACGCGGGCGCCGACATCGAACTCCACCTGGGCCAGCCCGCCGTCCGCCTGGACCCGGCGGCCCGCACCGTCCGCCTGGGCGACGGCACCCTCATCGTCTACGACAAGCTGCTGCTGGCCACCGGCGCCGAACCGCGCCGCCTCGACATCCCCGGCACCGGCCTCGCCGGCGTCCACCACCTGCGCCGCCTCGCCCACGCCGAGCGGCTGCGCGGCGTCCTCGCCTCCCTGGGCCGCGACAACGGTCACCTCGTCATCGCCGGGGCCGGCTGGATCGGCCTCGAAGTCGCCGCCGCGGCCCGCTCGTACGGCGCCGAGGTGACAGTCGTGGAGACCGCGCCGACGCCGCTGCACGCCGTCCTCGGCCCCGAACTGGGCGACCTCTTCGGCGACCTGCACCGCGAACACGGCGTCCGCTTCCACTTCGGCGCCCGCCTCACCGAGATCGTCGGCCAGGACGGCATGGTCCTCGCCGTCCGCACCGACGACGGCGAGGAGCACCCCGCCCACGCGGTCCTCGCCGCCATCGGCGCCGCGCCCCGCGCCTCCCTCGCCGAACAGGCCGGACTGGCCCTCGTCGACCGCTACGACGGCGGCGGCATCGCCGTCGACGCGACGCTGCGCACCTCCGACCCGCACATCTACGCCGCGGGCGACGTCGCCGCCGCCGACCACCCGGCCCTGGGCACCCGGATCCGCGTCGAGCACTGGGCCAACGCCCTCAACGGCGGCCCCGCCGCGGCCCGCGCCATGCTCGGCCAGGAGGTCTCCTACGACCGCGTCCCCTACTTCTTCTCCGACCAGTACGACGTCGGCATGGAGTACTCCGGCTACGCCCCGCCCGGCTCGTACGACCAGGTCGTCTGCCGCGGTGACGTCGCCAAGCGCGAGTTCATCGCGTTCTGGCTGCGCGAGGGACGGCTGCTCGCCGGGATGAACGTCAACGTCTGGGACGTCACCGCGCCGATCCAGCAACTCATCCGCTCCGGTCACCCGTTGGACCCCGCCGCCCTGGCCGATCCGCAGGTTCCGCTGGAGAGCCTGCTCCCGTAGCGTGCCGCCCATGAGCGCTCGCCCCTCGGGCCCCAGCGGCCCCACCCCGCCCGCCGGCCCCGCGGCCGTCACCCTCGACTCCGTCCGGGAGGCCGCGGCCCGGCTGGCGGGCGTCGCCCACCGCACCCCGGTGCTGCGCTCGCGCACCCTGGACGCGCTGGTGGGCGCCGAGGTCCACCTCAAGTGCGAGTCCTTCCAGCGCATCGGCGCGTTCAAGTTCCGCGGCGCCTACAACGCCGTCGCCCGCCTCACCCCCGAGCAGCGCCGGCGCGGCGTCGCCGCCTACTCCTCCGGCAACCACGCCCAGGCCGTCGCCCTCGCCGCCCGCGAGCTGGGCACCACCGCCGTCATCCTCATGCCCGAGGACGCCCCGCGCTCCAAGCGCGAGGCCACCGCGGGCTACGGCGCCGAGATCGTCACCTACGACCGCTACACCGGCGACCGCACCGCCCTGGGCCGCGCCCTGGCCGAGGAGCGCGGGCTCGCCCTCATCCCGCCCTACGACCACCCGGACGTCATCGCGGGCCAGGGCACCACCGCCCTGGAGCTGATCGAGGAGACCGGGCCGCTCGGCGCGCTGCTCACGCCGGTCGGCGGGGGCGGCCTGATGGCGGGCTGCGCCACCGCCGCCACCGCCCTCGTCCCCGGCATCCGCATGATCGGCGTGGAGCCGGAGGCGGGCGACGACTACGTGCGCTCACTGGCCGCCGGGGAGCGCGTCGCCGTCCCCGTGCCACGCACCATCGCCGACGGGCAGGCCACCGAGATCCCCGGCGAGCTGCCCTTCGCGATCAACCGGCGGCTCCTCGATTCCGTCGTGCTCGTCACGGACGACGAGATCCGCGCCGCCATGCGGTTCGCCTTCGAACGCCTCAAGATCGTCACCGAGCCCAGCGGCGCCTGCGCCCTCGCCGCCCTGCTCAGCGGCCGCGTCGACGCGCTCCCGCCGCGCGTCGGCGTGGTCGTCTCGGGCGGCAACATCGCCCTCGACCGCTTCCTGGAGATCATGGGCGACGCCCCCGACGCGGCCTGACCCGGCCGCCCGGACGGGACTGTCGGTGCCCGGCCGTAGAATTCATGCGTGGCAGGCAGGATCAACGATGACGACGTGAAGGCGGTGCGGGACGCGGTCCCGATCGACGCCGTCGTGTCCGAATACCTCCAGCTCCGCAACGCCGGAGGCGGCAATCTCAAGGGCCTGTGCCCGTTCCACGACGAGAAGTCCCCGTCCTTCCACGTCAGCACCGCCAAGGGGCTCTACCACTGCTTCGGCTGCCAGGAGGGCGGGGACACCGTCGACTTCGTCATGAAGATCGACCACCTCTCCTTCGCCGAGACCATCGAGCGCCTCGCCGCCCAGGCGGGCATCACCCTGCGCTACGAGGAGGGCGGCTACGCCCCCGGCCGCCAGCAGGGCGAGCGCACCCGCCTGGTCGAGGCCCACAAGGCCGCCGCCGCCTACTACATCGAGCAGCTGGACTCGCCGGAGGCCGAGATCGGCCGCCGCTTCCTCGCCGAGCGCGGCTTCGACCAGGCCGCCGCCCAGCACTTCGGCGTCGGCTACAGCCCCGCCGGCTGGGACCACCTCACCCGCTTCCTGCGCGGCCGCGGCTTCACCGACAAGGAGCTGATCCTCTCCGGACTCTCCCAGGACGGCCGCCGCGGCCCCATCGACCGCTTCCGCGGCCGTCTGATGTGGCCGATCCGCGACATCTCCGGCGAGGTCGTCGGCTTCGGCGCCCGCAAGCTCCGCGACGACGACAACGGCCCCAAGTACCTCAACACCCCCGAGACCCCGATCTACAAGAAGGGCCAGGTCCTGTACGGCATCGACCTGGCCAAGAAGGAGATCGCCAAGACCTCCCGCGCGGTCGTCGTCGAGGGCTACACCGACGTCATGGCCTGCCATCTCGCCGGGGTCACCACCGCCATCGCCACCTCCGGCACCGCCTTCGGCGAGGGCCACATCAAGATCCTCCGCAGGCTCCTGATGGACAACGGCTCGGCCCGGGTGATCTTCACCTTCGACGGCGACGCAGCAGGCCAGAAGGCCGCCCTGCGCGCCTTCGAGGACGACCAGAAGTTCGCCGCCGAGACCTACATCGCGATCGCCCCCGACGGTATGGACCCGTGCGAGCTGCGCCTCGCCAAGGGGGACGCGGCAGTCACCGATCTCGTCGAACCCCGCACCCCGCTCTTCGAGTTCGCCCTCCGCCAGATCGTGAGCCGCTACGCCCTGGAGACCCCCGCGGGCCGCGCCGCCGCTCTCGACGAGGCGGCGCCCGTCGTGGCCCGGATCAAGAACAGCGGCGCACAGCACGAGGTCGCCGTCCAGCTGGCCGGGCTGCTCGGCATCCTCGACACCCAGTTCGTCGTCCGCCGCGTCGCCCAGCTGGCCCGCTGGGCCCGCGAGCGCGGCCGCGACGGCGGCGACCAGCCGCGCAGAGCCCCCCGCGGCCAGGCCCCGGCGCCCGAGGCGCCCGCCCCCGGCCTGCGCGGCCCCGCGCTCAACCTCCGCAGCCCCGCCCACCGCGTCGAACGCGAACTCCTCAAGCTCGCCCTGCAACGCCCCGACCTGGTCTCCCCGGCCTTCGACGCCTACGGCATCGACGAGTTCACCGCCCCGCCGTACGCCGTGGTCCGCCGCTGCATCGAGGACGCCGGGGGCGCCGCGGCGCACGACGACGGCTATGTCCAGCGGGTCCGCGAGGCCGCGCCGGACGACACCGTCCGTGCCCTGGTCACCGAGCTGATCGTCGAGCCGCTGCACACCCGCCGAGATCCGGACGAGGCCTACGCGGGCGTCCAGCTCGTCGCCGTCCGCCTCGCCGCGGTCAATCAGCGCGTCACCGAGATCCGCGGCACCCTCCAACGCCTCGGCCCCCAGGCCGACCCGGAACACCTCGCCGCCGTCCAGAACGAACTCTGGGTCCTCCAGCAGTACGGCCAGTCCCTGCGCGACCGGGGCTACGCGGCGCTGTAGGCCGGGCGGGGCCGCGTACCCGGCCCGGCGGCCCCGCTCCCGGCGCCGCCGCCCGGCCCTCGTACGTCCGCCCCGGCCGCGTGACCCGGCCGTTTCCGGCCCCGAGCCCGCCCCGCCGACCCCAGAAGCCTCCCGTATCCCGCACGCCCGGCCGCCGCGCTCCGCACGACGCCCCGGCGTAGCCGGACGGTAACGGAACGAACTCAGAAAGTACTCGCACGCCCCTCGTGGCAGCCCTGTGTCGTACTCCACACTGAGAAGCGGTGCGCGAGCTCGCCGCGCCCCATCCGCTCCCGCGCACCCGCTTCCCGCCCGCGGCCACTCGCGGTACGACGGCCGGCCCGCCGCCGCTCCCGGACTCTGCCGCCCGCGCAGCGAAACCCCTGGAGGTCGCCCCCGTGCAGAGCCAGATCCTCCCCGGGGCGTCCGGCGCCCCGCAGGCCGCGACCGGGACGACCCTGCCGCAGGGGGAGGAGGCCCCGGCCCGCGGCCCCGCCGGCCGCGACAGCCCCCGGCCGGCCCCCCGCGCGGTCCGCGTCCCCGTACAGCCCACCGGCCCCGCCCGCACCGCCCCGCCGGAGACCGGGCACCTCCTGGACGACCCGGAGGCGGCCCCCGAGGACGCCCCCGGCGCACCGCTGCGACCCGAGACGGCGGGCCCGTCCGCCGACCTGTTCCGTCAGTACCTCCGCGAGATCGGCCGCATCCCGCTGCTCACCGCCGCCGACGAGGTCGACCTCGCGCGCCGCGTCGAGGCCGGTCTCTTCGCCGAGGAGAAGCTGGCCCGCACCCCGGACCTCGACTCCCAACTCGCCGGTGACCTCGACACGTTGGTGGTCCGCGGCCGGATGGCCAAACGCCGTCTGATCGAGGCCAACCTCCGCCTCGTCGTCTCCGTCGCCAAGCGCTACCTCGGACGCGGCCTGACCATGCTCGACCTCGTCCAGGAGGGCAACCTCGGCCTGATCCGCGCCGTCGAGAAGTTCGACTACGCCCGCGGCTTCAAGTTCTCCACCTACGCCACGTGGTGGATCCGCCAGGCGATGTCCCGCGCCCTCGCCGACCAGGCGCGCACCATCCGCGTCCCGGTCCACGTCGTCGAACTGATCAACCGCGTGGTCCGCACCCAGCGCCGCATCCTCCAGGAGACCGGCCACGAACCGTCCCACGACGAGATCGCCGCCCAGCTGGGCCTGACCACCGAACGCGTCGCGGAGGTGCTGCGCCTCGCCCAGGAACCGGTCTCGCTGCACGCCCCCGTGGGCGAGGAGGACGACGTCTCCTTCGGCGATCTCATCGAGGACGGCGACGCCCCCTCACCCGCCGAATCCGCCGCCTTCCTCCTGCTCCGCGAACACCTCGACGCCGTCCTGTCCACCCTCGGCGAACGCGAACGCCGCGTCGTCCAGCTCCGCTACGGACTCGCCGACGGCCGCCCCCGCACCCTGGAGGAGATCGGCCGCCTCTTCGGCGTCACCCGCGAACGCATACGCCAGATCGAGTCCAAGACCCTCGGCAAGCTCCGCGACCACGCCTACGCCGACCAGCTCCGCGGCTACCTCGACTGACGCCTCACCCCTCCGGTACGAACGCCTCCGCGGGCGCCGCCGCGGCGAACGCGCCCGGGTACGCCTCCTCCCGCACCGCCGCGTACTGCTGGCGCACCGCCTGGCCCACCGGCAGCTCCTCGCCCGGCTCGAAGACCTGGCTCGCCGCCGCCGGCCACTGCGGCGGCTCCGCGGGACCGCCCGGCTCGGCGGCGGGCAGCGTGCCGTGCGCCGCACCGAGCGCCCACGCCGCCTGCCGCGCCGCGCCCAGCGCCGCGTACTCGGCCGGCTGCGGCACCACGACCTGCACCCCGAAGAGCGCCGGCGCGGCCGCCTGCACCGCGGTCAGCTCCGCCGCCGCGCCCAGCAGGAACACCCGGCGCACCGTCACGCCCCGCCCGCGCAGCACGTCCAGCGCGTCCGCGAGCCCGCAGAGCATCCCCTCGACCGCGGCGCGCGCCAGATGCTCCGGCTTCATGCTCTCCCGGCGCATTCCGTGCAACGACCCCGCGGTGTGCGGCAGATGCGGCGTCCGCTCCCCTTCCAGGTACGGCAGCAGCACCATGCCGTACGCGCCGGGCGTCGACCGCAGCGCCAGTTCCGACAGCCCCTCCAGGTCCGTCCCGAGCATCTCGGCGGTGCCGCGCAGCACCCGCACCGCGTTGCTGGTGTGCACCACCGGCAGATGGCGGCCGGTCGCGTCGGCGAACGAGGTGATGGTGCCCTCGGCGTCGACCAGTGCCTCGTGGTGGATGCTGAAGACCGAACCGGACGCGCCCAGCGAGATCACCGCGTCGCCGACGCCCACCCCGAGCCCGAACGCCGCCGCCATCGTCTCGCCGGTACCGGCGGAGATCAGCAGCCCCTCCGGGGTGAAGCCCGCGGTCCCCCAGGGGCGGAGCACCTCCGGCAGCCGTACCTGGTGCCCGAGCGCCAGCTCCACCAGGTCGGGCCGGTACTCCTCGGCGGCGGCCGACCAGAATCCGGTGGTCGAGGCGCCGCCCCGGTCCGTCGTCCGCCGCGCCGGGCGGCCCAGCAGCTGCCAGGCGAGCCAGTCGTGCGGCTGCATGACCTCGGCGATGCGGGCGGCGTTCGCCGGTTCGCTCCGCGCCAGCCAGCGCAGCTTCGTCACCGGATGTGCCGCCTGCGGCACCGCCCCGACGGCCTGCGCCCACGCCGCCCGTCCGCCCAGCGAGTCCGCCAGATCGGCCGCGGCGCTCTGCGCCCGCTTGTCGTTGCCCACCAGCGCCGGCCGGACGAGCCCGCCCTCGGCGTCCAGCGGTACCAGCCCGTGCTGCTGCGCCGAGACCCCGATCGCCTGGACGCCTTCGAGCAGGCCGTTCCCGGCGGCCTCACCCAGTGACATCAGCCACGCCTGAGGGTCGACCTCGGGCCCTTTCTCGGCGGGGTGCGGCGCGTACCCCCGCCTGATGACGGCACCGGTATCGGTATCGCAGACCACGATCCGTGTGCACTCGGAAGAACTGTCCAACCCGGCGACTTTCCCCATGGCTCCAGATGATGCCCCATCCGGAGGGCCCGGGACGCCTCAGGGTTTGGGATGGCCGCCACGGGGAAGAGGGCGCGCCCCGTCAGGTGTTGCTCGTGCCCCAGTCGTCCAGGTCGGCGTCGCGCTGCTCACGCAGCGAACGGACCCGGTCGGTGACCGCCTGCGGCATGCGGTGCCCGACCTTCGCCGACACCGTGTCGAACGCCTTGGTCGCCGCCTGCCGGCCGCCCAGCGCGGCGCTCTCGGCGGTGTTGCGCACCGCGGGGTTCTCCGCGACCCGCCGGGCCGCTTTGCGCAGCTGCTCGTACCGCTCCCGTCCGGCCCGCGTGCCGAGCACATATCCGACGGTCAGTCCCGCGATGAACGTGAGCCGGTAGCGCATCGCTCCACCCTTTCCTGTCGTCGGCGGTGGGCCCGCCGGGAGGGCTCCCGCGGCGCCGCCCGCCGATGGCGTCCGGTCGCGTCCGGTGCCGGTGCACCGGACCTGTGGGCTGTGCCGCGCGCCTGCCCTGCGGGGCCGGTGATCGCCTCTGGCGATACCGATTGGCGGAGCACCCCCCTGCTTGCGCTAATGTATGTGTCGCAGCGAGCGCACGCCGTCCGGAGTTCCGGTCGACGAAGCATTCGAGGCACACGCAGCATTCCCCTGTAGCTCAATTGGCAGAGCAGCCGGCTGTTAACCGGCAGGTTACTGGTTCGAGTCCAGTCGGGGGAGCGCGATCCCCTGTAGCTCAATTGGCAGAGCATTCGGCTGTTAACCGGAGGGTTACTGGTTCGAGTCCAGTCGGGGGAGCACCGGCGAAGAGGACCCCGAAAGGGGTCCTTTTCCGTATGCGGGGAACCGAAAGCCCCACGGGTGAAGTCCTGTTGACCGTGCACAGTCGCCGGACGGCAGCCCACACGGGCAACAGATCGTATGAGCGGCTATGCTGCGGCAGACGGCGCGCACAAATGTGCGCGGCGCGCCGTGTGGGGGCGGTAGCTCAGCCGGTCAGAGCAGCGGACTCATAATCCGTCGGTCGTGGGTTCGAGCCCCACCCGCCCCACCGCGCGGCAGGGACGTCACACCGTTCCTACCTGCGGGAACGTAAGAGCGTGGGCCGCCACTCCGTAGTGGCGGCCCGCACTCACCCGCTCAGACCAAGATCCGGTGGACGCGGAGCGGCGCCTGGTGCGTCGTGATCCCGGACGGTCCGCGCAAGCCCCGAATTCTCTGAGTGATCTCCGTCGCCTCGCGCCTCACCGCGATCATCCCCTCGTCGCCACGGGGCGCTCTGCCGAGCCATGAGGGATCCCGTCGGGGTCCTCGAAGGGGGAAGGGCGCCCGCACACGCCCTCGCCGGGGAGAGGGACCGGGGCGCGGCCCCCGGGAGCGTCCGGAATGATCTTGCGCGTGCGGCCCGGAGGGCACCCGCCAAGTGTGCTGCGTGCCACGTCAACCAGGTGCCGCCGGGATGTCTAGGACGCCGCGCCCTGGGCAGGGGAGCGGGACGGTCCGGCGTGCGGAATACGGTGCGGGGTGATCTCGTTGCCGCAGCTGGATACGGACCGGACATACACGTACAGAGCCGCAAGCAGGGAGCCCGCATGAGCACCGTAGAGCTGACCAAGGACAACTTCGACGAGATCGTCTCCGGCAACGATTTCGTCCTCATCGACTTCTGGGCCGAGTGGTGCGGCCCGTGCAAGCAGTTCGGCCCGGTCTTCGAGCGGTCCTCCGACAAGCACGACGACCTGGTCTTCGCCAAGGTCGACACCGAGGCGCAGCCCGAGCTGGCTCAGGCGTTCCAGATCCAGTCGATCCCCACGCTGATGATCGTCCGTGACAACATCGCCGTGTTCGCCCAGCCCGGGGCGCTGCCGGAGGCCGCCCTGGAGGACGTCATCGGGCAGGCCCGCGGTCTGGACATGGACGAGGTCCGCGCTTCGGTCGCCGAGGCACAGCAGGCCGAGCAGGCGCAGGAGAAGTGAGCGAGCTGCTGCTGGTCCGGCACGGCGAGACCGAGTGGAGCAGGGACGGCCGGCACACCAGCTGGACGGATCTGCCGCTCACCGCCGAGGGCGAGGAGCAGGCCCGCGCCCTGCGGCCCCTCCTCGCCCGCCGGCGGATCGCCGCCGTCCGCGTCAGCCCGATGGCCCGGGCGCGCCGCACCGCGGAGCTGGCCGGACTGGACGGCGCGCGGACCGACGAGGGTCTGCGCGAATGGGACTACGGCGGCTACGAGGGCGTCTCGACGCCCGACATCCAGCGGGAGCGGCCGGACTGGTTCCTCTTCACCGACGGCGCCGTCCCGGGGCCCGACGGCCATCCCGGGGAGTCCCCCGAGGAGGTCGGGGCGCGCGCGGACGCGGTGCTGGCGCGGGTGCTGCCGCTGCTGGAGCGGGGAGACGGGGATGTCGCGCTCGTCGCACACGCGCATTTCCTGCGGGTGCTCACCGCCCGCCGGCTCGGCCTGCCGCCGTCCGCGGGGGCGCTGTTCACGTTCGGGACCGGCGCCGTCGGCATCATCGGCACCGAGCACGACCGGCCCGCCGTGGTGGCCTGGAACGCCCGGTAGCCGCGGCGCGTCCGGCCGTGCCCCGACGGGGTGCGGGGTCAGGGCGCCATCGGGTCGAGGTGCATCGGCTCGACCTTGCCCTCGATCATGGCGCCGAGCCCCTGGACGGCGCAGGTGTCGGGCCGGTCGGCGATGTGCACCGGCACCGTGGTCGCCTCCCGGATCATCGACTCCAGGCCCGGGATCAGGGCGCTGCCGCCGGCCAGCATGATGCCGCGTTCGCCGAGGTCGGCGACGAGGTCGGGCGGGCAGCGGCGCAGCACCGCCCCGATGCCGTCCAGGATCGCCGTCAGCGGCGTCGCGATGGCGTGCCGGACCCGCTCGGTGTCCACCTGCACGCACCGCGTCGTCCCGCTGACCACATCGCGGCCGTGCACCTCGGTCGGCCCGGAGGCGAGTCCCCCGGCGCCGGCGAGCATCAGATGCAGCGGCCGCACCGCGCGGCTGGCCAGGTGGACCTCGTGGTGCTGGCGCAGATGCTGGATGACGGCGTGGTCGATGGCGTTGCCGCCCACGGCCACGGTCTCCGCCGCCACGATCGACCCCAGGGAGAGCACCGCGATCTGGGTGGTGCCCGCCCCGCACACCACGATCATGGTCGCCTCGGGCTGTTCGACGGGTAGTCCGCAGCCGACCGCCGCGGCCACCAGCGTGTCGACCAGCTCCACGCGCCGCGCCCCCAGCCCGCTCAGCGTCTCCACCGCGGCGCGCTGCGCCAGCGGTTCACTGCCGAACGGCTGGCAGACCGCGGCCCGCATCGTGGGGCGCCGCCGCCAGGTCCGGCGCAGCTTGTTGCCGACGAGATGCCGCAGCAGCCGCTGCGCCATGTCGATGTCGACCACCGTGCCGTTGGCGACCGGCCGGACGACCCGGATGTACTCCGGCGTCCGGCCGTCCATCACCGCGGCGTCGCTGCCGACGGCCAGCAGCGCGCCGGTACGGACGTTCACGGCGGCCACCGTCGGCTCGTCGACGATCAGCCCCTGGTTCTTGAGGTAGACCCGGGTCCGGGACGCTCCGATGTCGACGGCGACCGAGCAACGGCGCAGCTGGGCGAGGCTGATGGTCATGGAAGATTCCTCCCCTGTGGGCCGGTACGGACGGAGCGTCGCGAGGAGCACTCCCAGCCATCCTGTGGCGGCCGTCCGCCCGCTGCGCGTTGGGGAGGTCCGGTCGGGGGACGTACCGGTGCCCGCGGGAACGGGCCCCGGAGCGGCGTCAGCTCAGCCGGCGCTGGAAGAGGCCCCAGGTGAACTCCAGGACCGCGGGGCGGAGTTCGCCCGCCGGGTCGGGGACGGTGGCCCGCAGGTTCCAGCGGTTCGGGGCGTCGCCCTCCAAGGGGCGGGCCGGGGCGAAGGCGCGGGCGGCCTCGTCGACGGTGCAGGACCAGGGGGTGAGGTCGTCGGCGGTGCGCAGCAGCGGGGCGGCGGCGCCGGGCGCGCGGACCAGCCAGGCGTTCCGGACGGCGCCGCCCGGGTCGGTGAGCACCTCGAACCGCAGATCGGGCCAGAGCGGCACCGGCCAGCGCAACGCCTCGCAGGTCAGATCGCCGATGCGGTGGGTCGTGACGGTCTCCGGCGTACCGAGCAGCGCGCGGTAGGGGCGTGCCCCGGTGCGCGCCCCGGGTGCGTGCAACCGGGCCTGCCACCGCTTGTTCGCCTCCCGCTGCCGGGCGCGGTCCACCCCCAGCTCCCGCAGCGCCGCCTCGACGAGGCCGGGCTGGTGGTCGGCCATCCGCCGCAACAGCACCAGCTGGAACGCGAGCGGACCGGGCAGCGTGCCGGAGGAGCCGGAGTTCGGGTTCATGGGAGCCATCGTCGTACAGGGCGGGGCGCGGCGGGCGGACGCCGGCGGGCATGCCGGCGCGGTGGTGCGGTACGGGAGTTGGGGAGGGGGCTGCGGGGGAGTGGCGGTGCGAGGGCCGGGCGGTGGCCCCGGCCGTCGCACCGCCCGGCCGTGGCCGTCAGCTGAAGTCGAACTCCCCGGTGCGGGTCCGCTTCAGCTCGAAGAACCGGTCGTAGCCCGCGAGCAGCCGGGCGCCGTCGAAGACCCGTACCGCGTCCTCGCCGCGCGGGATCGACATCAGGACCGGCCCGAAGAACGCCACCCCGTCGATGTGGATGGTCGGTGTGCCGACGTCCTCGCCCACCGGGTCCATGCCCTCGTGGTGGCTCCGGCGCAGCAGTTCGTCGTAGCGGTCGGTCTCGGCCGCACCGGCCAGTGCGGCGGGCAGCCCCACCTCGGCCAGCGCCTCCCGGATCACGTTCTCGGTGTCCTCGCGGGCCTCGTTGTGCAGCCGGGTGCCGAGCGCGGTGTACAGATCGCGCAGCACCTCCTCGCCGTGCCCGGCCGCCGCGGCGATGCAGACCCGGACCGGGCCCCACCCCGCGTCCAGCAGTTCCCGGTACTTCTCCGGCAGGTCCTCGCGCCCCTCGTTCAGCACGGACAGGCTCATGACCCGGAACCGCAGGTCCAGGTCGCGGTGGCGCTCGACCTCCAGGATCCACCGGGAGGAGATCCAGGCGAACGGGCAGATGGGGTCGAAGTAGAAGTCGACGGTGTGGCGGGCGCCCCCGGGCTGCGGGGTGCGGTCTTCCGGGGCGGTGATCTCGGTCATGGGCTCAGGCTATGCCGCGGCGCGGTGCGGCGCCCGGGCCACTTTCCGTCCGCGCCGGTGGGCCACCGTCCGCCGCCGTCCGCCCGGGGCGGGCCCGGTGGCGTGGACCGCTCACTCCGGGGCGGTGCCGAGCATCCGCTGGAGCAGCTCCTTGAGCAGCGTCCGCTCGGTGACCGTCAGGCGGCTCAGCGGCTCGCGCGCGAAGTTCAGCGAACCGCGCAGCGCCTCGGCGGTGCGTCTGCCCTCGTCCGTGGGCGCGGCCAGCTTCACCCGGCGGTCGGCGGGATCGGGCCGCCGCTCGACCAGCCCGCGGGACTCCAGCCGGTCGACGATGCCGGTGATGTTCGACGGCTCGCACTTCAGGCGCTGCGCTATCCGCCGCATCGGGAGCGGCTCGGCGGCCAGCAGGCTGAGCACCCGGGCCTGTGCGCCGGTGAGGGAGTGCCGCGACGCCGCGTGCTCGTACTCCTCGTGGTAGCGGGCGACGACGGTGCCGATGAGATCGACGACCTCGACGGTCAGGTGGTCTGCGCGCGGAGTCATGCCCACAGGATACCCAATTGCTTGACAGCATGAAATATTCAGAGGCATGGTTGTTTCAGTTACTGAAGCATCAGGAAGGATCGCGTCATGTCCGCACTGCCCACGACCGGCCGTGAATGGCACCTCGTCGCCCGCCCGCACGGCTGGCCCACGCCGGACGACTTCGCCCTGCGCGAGGCAGCGGTGCCCGAGGTCGGCGAGGGCCAGATCCTCGTCCGCACCCGGCATTTCTCCGTCGACCCGTACATGCGCGGCCGGATGAACGACGTGAAGTCCTACGTCCCCCCGTTCCGGCTGGACCACCCCATGGACGGCGGCGCGGTCGGCGAGGTCATCGCCTCGCGCTCCGACGCCGTGGCCGTCGGTGATCACGTACTGCACGGTCTCGGCTGGCGGGAGTACGCGGTGCTCGACGCCGAGCGCGCCGCGAAGGTCGACCCGTCGCTGGCCCCGCTGAGCGCCTACCTCGGCGTGCTGGGGATGCCCGGTCTGACCGCCTACGCGGGCCTGCTGGAGGTGGCCTCCTTCAAGGAGGGGGACGCGGTCTTCGTCTCCGGCGCGGCCGGCGCGGTGGGCAGTGAGGTCGGCCAGATCGCCAAGCTCAAGGGCGCGTCCCGGGTGATCGGCTCGGCCGGTTCCGACGAGAAGGTCAAGCTCCTCGTCGAGGAGTACGGCTTCGACGCGGCGTTCAACTACAAGAACGGCCCGGTCTCCGAGCAGCTCAAGAAGGCCGCACCCGACGGCATCGACGTCTACTTCGACAACGTCGGCGGCGACCACCTCGAAGCGGCCATCAGCTCCCTCAACGTCCACGGCCGGGCGGCGATCTGCGGCATGATCTCGATGTACAACGCCACCGAGCCCACCCCCGCCCCGCGCAACCTCGCGCTGGTCATCGGCAAGCGGCTCCGCCTCCAGGGCCTGCTGGTCGCCGACCACAGCGCGCTGCAGCCGCAGTTCGTCGAGGAGGTCTCCGGCTGGATCCGGTCCGGTGCGCTCAAGTACCGCGAGACGGAGGTCGTCGGCATCGAGAAGGGCGCCGAGGCGTTCCTCGGCCTCCTCCGCGGCGAGAACACCGGCAAGATGATCGTGACCGTCGCCGACTGACCTGCCTCCGGGTCCCTCCGCGGACGTTGCCGGGGCCGTGCGTCGACGTGGTCGGCGTACGGCCCCGGGCCTGCGAACTCGGCGCGCTGCGGCGGGTGATCGGACCGCCCGGCCCGCCGCGGGCCGGGGCGACAGGTATCGGCCGGTGTCGCCGGGCGGGATCGGCTTTACCGGCTCGTCATGTCATGCCTACAGGCGGACCGTTAGGCTCGGGGCAAGCCGTCGCGATCGTGGGCGCGAGTCGCGACGAACCACAGGAGGATTCACATGTCCATCCAGCCGGTCGAGGTCGTCTACACCGCCGTCGCCACCGCCGAGAACGGCCGCGACGGCCGCGTCTCCAGCGACGACGGCAAGCTCGATGTCATCGTCAACCCGCCCAAGGAGCAGGGCGGCAGCGGTGCGGGCACCAACCCGGAGCAGCTGTTCGCCGCGGGCTACAGCGCCTGCTTCCAGGGCGCGCTCAGCGTCGTCGCCCGCCGGGAGAACGCCGACGTCTCGGGCTCCCGCGTCACCGCCCATGTCGGCATCGGCAAGACCCCGGCCGGCGGCTTCGGCCTCAAGGTCGAGATCTCCGCCTCGATCCCCCACGTCGACGCCGCCACCGCCAAGGACCTCATAGAGAAGGCCCACCAGGTCTGCCCGTACTCGAACGCCACCCGCGGCAACATCGAGGTCACGCTGACGCTCGCCTGACCTGGGCCGTTGCTGTACGGGCCGCTGCCTGTTACCTGCAACTCGCCGACCCTGCCGGGCGGTAGGGGCGGCGGAGCGGTGCGGCGGTAGGGCGGCAGCGGTAGGGCAGCAAGCGGACCTGAAGGCCGCTTCCGTATCCGTACGGAGGCGGCCTTCAAGGTTTTCCGGTGCGGGGCGACGTGGCCTCAGTGACCCTCCTTCGTAGGGGAGTTGATGGATGTCGCGCCATGCCGTGCCCGTGCCATGTCATGCCTGCCTCTCCTCAACGGTGCGGCATTCTCGGCCCCTTTGACTGCGCCTCACCGAGTACGCCTTTGGTGCGGTGGTGCGGTGGTGCGGTGGTGCGGCCGCGTACCTGGCCTGCTCCCGCCGCGTCGGCCGGGGCGTCGGCATCGGTGATCGTCCAACCGCGCGCCCAGCCATACGGCCGGCCGTGCGCCCAGCCGCGCGCCCGCCTCGCGTCGCGGCCCTCCCGGATCCTGCTCTTCCCGGCGCGCCCTGCCGCCCTCGCCCGGCTGCGAAGGGTGCCCGCACCGCCCGAAGCGTCCGTCCTTACGTGATGCAGGCCACGCTGCCACCGTCTTGACGAAGCCCTTGTGTAATCGATTTCGTAGCCCCCGAGAAATCGATTACACGTCGATCGCACGCAGAGGATGGAAACGGCGCCATGGCGAACATCAAGGACGTGGCGGAACGGGCAGGGGTCTCGGTCGCCACCGTGTCACGGGTGCTCAACGGGAACGGTCCCGTGGCCGAGACCCGGGAGCGTGTGCTCGCCGCCGTGCGGGAGCTGGGGTATCGCCCCAACAATGTCGCCCGGGCCCTGCGCACCGCGCGGACCGGCACCCTCGGGCTGGTCATCGGCGATCTCACCAATCCGTTCTTCACCGAGCTGGCCGACGCCGTCGAGGACGAGGCCCGCAGCCTCGGCTACAGCCTGGTCATCGGCAACGCCGGGGAACGCCCCGAGCAGCAGGACGACTACATCCGTACGCTCCTCGACCGGCGGATCGACGGACTGCTGGTCAGCTCGGCGGGCACCGGTTCCGCGATGCTCGGCGAGGTCGTCACCTCCGGCACGCCGCTGGTGCTGCTGGACCGGATCGTGCCCGGCATCGACGCCCCGTGCGTACGCGCCGACGGCCGGGAGGCCCTCACCGCTCTCGCCGCACACCTCGCCGCCCTCGGACGCCGCCGCCCCGCGATCATCGTGGCACCGGCCGGAACGCCCACCGGCGACGAACGGCTGCGGCAGTTCCGTACCGCGCTCGCCGCCCACGGCATCGCGCTCCCCGACGCATGCGTCGGCGCCACCCCGGACCTCCAGCCCACCGGTGGCCGCGCCGTGATGCGTGCCTTCCTCGATCTTCCCGAGCCGCCGGACGCGGTGCTGGCGACCGACAACCTCATGGCGCTCGGCGCGATGGACGAACTGCGCGCACGGGGGTTGCGCATCCCCGAGGACATGGCGCTGGTGGTCTACGACGAGGTCCCGTGGTTCCGCCACACCGACCCGCCGCTGACCGCCATCGCCCAGCCCACCCGCGAACTGGGACGGGCCGCCGTGCACACCCTGCTCGCCCGTATCGAGGGACGGGAGGCCGAATCGGTGCTGCTCCCGGCGCGGTTGGTGGCCCGCCACTCGTGCGGTGAGCCGACCGGGAGCCGGGTGCCCGTGCCCAGCCCCGCCGATGCCGTATGAGTCGGCCGTCCCGCACACCTCCGGGCTGACCGAGCACCCTCGGCCGACCGCCCTCCGGGGCGCCCCGGTCCGACGGCGGTCCGGAGCGTTCCACCCCCGCCGCGTCGCCGGCCCCCGTTCCGGGAAGGCGCCGGCGGGCGGCCGGTGAACGCCCGGAGGCACCATCCGGACCGGGCGCCCCGAGTGTGCCCCCGTCCACCTGTATCCCACCCCCACCACCCGAGCACGAGAAACCCGAGCACCACACCCGAGGAAGAGAGGGCAGCGCATGACCGGCGTCAAAGACGACGTACCGGGCGGCCGCGAACTGCTGCGCGTCGAGGGGGTGACGAAGTCGTTCCCCGGCGTGCGCGCGCTGGACGGCGTGGACCTGAGCCTGCGCTCCGGCGAGGTGCACGTCCTGCTCGGCGAGAACGGGGCGGGCAAGAGCACCCTGATCAAGATGCTCTCCGGCGCCCACCGCCCCGACCAGGGACGCATCCTCGCCGCCGGAGGCGCGGACGGCAGCGCCGACGGACTCCACGAGGTGCACATCCGCTCCGCCCAGGACGCGGAACGGATCGGGATCGCCACGATCTACCAGGAGTTCAACCTCGTCCCCGGCCTGACCGTCGCCGAGAACATCTTCCTGGGGCGGCAGCCGCGCACCGCGCTCGGACTCGTCGACCGGAAGACCATGCGCAGACGCGCCGCCGAGTTGCTGCGCCGGGTCCGCCTGGACATCTCCCCGTCCACCCCGGTCGCCGAACTGGGCATCGCCCGGCTCCAGATGGTGGAGATCGCCAAGGCGCTCAGCCTCGACGCCCGCGTCCTGATCATGGACGAGCCGACCGCGGTCCTCACCTCCGAGGAGGTCGACACCCTCTTCGGCATCGTGCGGGAGCTGCGCGCGGACGGCGTGGGCGTCATCTTCATCACCCACCACCTGGAGGAGATCGGCGCCCTCGGCGACCGCGTCACCGTCCTGCGCGACGGCCGCTCGGTCGCCGAGGTCCCGGCCACCACCGACGAGGACGAGCTGATCCGGCTGATGGTCGGCCGTGACATCTCCGAGCAGTACCCGCGCCGACGGCCCGGCTCGCCGGGCGCGCCGCTGCTGCGCGTACGCGGTCTGACCAGGCACGGAGCGCCCAGCAGCAAGGGCGCGCCAGCCCGTCCCGTCTTCGCGGGTATCGACTTCGAGGTGCGGGCGGGGGAGGTGGTCGGCCTCGCCGGACTCGTCGGCGCGGGCCGCACGGAGGTCGCGCGGGCGCTCTTCGGCGTGGACCGCTATGACGCCGGGACCGTCGAGATCGACGGCAAGGCGCTGGCCCCCGGCGACGTACGGGCGGCGATGCGCGCGGGGCTCGGCCTGGTGCCGGAGGACCGCAAGGGCCAGGGACTGGTCCTCGACGCGTCGTTGCAGGACAACCTGGTGCTGGCCCGGCTGGACCGGGACACCCGCGGCGGGTTGGTCGACCGGCGCGGGCAGCGGCGCGAGGCGGCCGCGGTCGCCGCGCAGCTGAAGGTCCGGATGAGCGGTCTGGGCCAGAGCGCCCGCACTCTCTCCGGCGGCAATCAGCAGAAGATCGTGATCGGCAAGTGGCTGCTGACCGAGACCCGGCTGCTGATCCTCGACGAGCCGACGCGCGGTATCGACGTCGGCGCCAAGGTCGAGATCTACCAGCTGATCAACGAGCTGACCGCGGCCGGCTGCGGGGTCCTGATGATCTCCAGCGATCTGCCCGAGGTGCTCGGCATGAGCGACCGGGTGCTGGTCATGGCCCAGGGCCGGATCGCCGGTGAGCTTCCGGCCGGAGCGGCCACCCAGGACGCGGTCATGGAACTGGCCGTCCAGGCCCCGACCACCGGGAGCCGGACCCCCGCCGAGGCGACGAAGCCGACGGCCGACGGTCCCACCGCGGCGGCCGCAGCGGTCGGTCCCGACTCGTCCGCCACCCCGCAGAACCCCATGAAAACCCCTGGTCAGAGCGCGATGGAGGGCTCCGATGACTGAGTTGCTGAAGACCCCGGAGGAGACACCTCCGGCCCTGGACGCGAGCCGGGGCGCCGCGCTCGGCGGATGGTTCACCCGGGCGGTCCTGAAGAACGGCCCGCTGGGCGGTCTGATCGCGCTCGTCGTGGTGATGGCCGTGCTGTCCAAGGACTTCCTCAACGGCCAGAACCTCCTCAACGTCGGCGTCCAGGCATCCGTCACCGCGATCCTCGCCTTCGGCGTCACCTTCGTCATCGTCTCCGCGGGCATCGATCTGTCCGTCGGCTCGGTCGCCGCGCTGTCCGCCACCGTCGTCGCCTGGGCCGCGACCAACGAGGGACTGCCGGTGTGGTGCGCGGTCCTCCTCGGCCTGGCGGTCGGTGTGGCCGCGGGGCTCGTCTCCGGCGCGCTCGTGGCGTACGGCAGGCTGCCCGCGTTCATCGCGACGCTGGCGATGCTGTCGGTCGGCCGTGGCCTGGCGCTGGTCGTCTCCGGCGGTACGCCCATTCCGTTCCCCTCCTCGGTCAGTGCGCTCGGCGACACCCTCGGCGGCTGGTTGCCGGTCCCCGTCCTCGTGATGATCGCGATGGGGCTGATCACCGCGGTGATCCTGGCCCGTACGTACACGGGCCGGGCGATGTTCGCGATCGGCGGCAACGAGGAGGCGGCCCGTCTCTCCGGCATCCACGTCAAGCGCCGCAAGCTCGTCATCTACGCGCTCTCCGGCCTGTTCGCGGCGGTCGCCGGTATCGTGCTGGCCGCCCGGCTCACCTCCGCGCAGCCGCAGGCGGCGTCCGGGTACGAACTCGACGCCATCGCCGCCGTCGTCATCGGCGGTGCCAGCCTCTCCGGCGGCTCCGGCAAGGCGTCCGGCACCCTCATCGGCGCCCTGATCCTCGCGGTGCTCCGCAACGGCCTCAACCTGCTGAGCGTCTCGGCGTTCTGGCAGCAGGTCGCCACCGGTCTGGTCATCGCCGTCGCCGTCCTCCTGGACACGCTGCGCCGCCGGAGCGCCCGATGAGCGCCCGGAACGCGGTGCCCGAAGGCGGCCAGGCGCAGCCCCGTACGGGGCGGGCAGGCGCGGGCCGCCGGCGGGGCGTGCGGTGCGCGGTGGCCGCCGTGGCGGCCGGGCTGACGCTGGGGCTGGCGGGCTGCGACCGCGGTGGCGACACCGATCTGGGCCTGGCGCTCTCCACACTCAACAACCCGTTCTTCGTCGGCATCAAGGAAGGCGCCCAGGCGGAGGCGGACGCCCGGGGGTTGCACATCAACATCACCGATGCGCAGAACGACCCCACCCAGCAGATCAACCAGATGGAGACGTTCACCAGCCAGGACGTCAAGGCCGCCATCATCAACCCGGTCGATTCGGATGCGGCGGTACCGGCCGTCGGCGTCGCCAACCGGGCGGACGTCCCGGTCATCTCCATCGACCGTGGTGTCAACGGCGGCAAGGTCGGCTCCACGATCGCCTCCGACAACGTCGCGGGCGGCCGCCTCGCCGCGAAGACGCTCGCCGAATCGCTGGGCGGCAAGGGCAAGGTGGCGTTCCTGGAGGGCCAGCCCGGGACGTCCGCGGCCCGCGAGCGAGGCCAGGGCTTCGAGGAGGGCATCAAGAAATACCCCGGCATCCAGGTCGTGGCCCGCCAGCCCGCCGACTTCGACCGGACCAAGGGCATGGACGTGATGGCGAACATGCTCCAGGCCCACCGCGACATCGGCGGGGTCTTCGCCGCCAACGACGAGATGGCGCTCGGCGCGTCCAAGGCGCTCGGGGCCCGCTCCGGCAAGGAGGTCAAGGTCGTGGCGTTCGACGGCACCCCCGACGGCGTGACGGCCGTGCGCCGGGGCACACTGACCGCGACCGTCGCCCAGCAGCCCGAACTGCTCGGCAGGAAGGCGGTGGACTGGGCGCTCAAGGCCGCCCGCGGTGAGAAGCTGCCGGCCTCGGTGAAGGTGCCGGTCGTCCTGGTGTCGGCAAAGAACGCGGCGTCGTTCGACGGCTGACCGGACCGCGGCCCGCGCCGCCCGGGCGGCACGGGCCGCGGCTGCCCGGTGGCCCGCGAACCGCCACCGGGCAGCCCGGCAGGCAAGATTTTCACGACGGACACGAGAGAGCGGAGCGGTGAAGGTGATGAGCGGAGCGGGGCGCGGGTACGACGTCCTGGTGGTCGGTTCGGCCAACGCGGACCTGACGGTGCGGGTGGACCGGCGGCCCGGCGCGGGGGAGACCGTGCTCGGCACCGATCTGGTGGAATCGGCCGGTGGCAAGGGCGCCAACCAGGCAGCGGCGGCGGCCCGGATCGGTGGCCGGACCGCGCTGCTGGCCCGGGTCGGCAAGGACGCGTACGGCGACCTGCTGCTCGCCGCGCAGCGTGCGGCCGGGACCGATGTGTCGCCGGTCGTGGTCGACGCGGCGGCCCGTACCGGCACCGCGATGATCATCGTCGGCCCGGACGGCGACAACAGCATCGTCGTCTCACCCGGCGCCAACGCCGCGCTCACCCCGCAGGACGTCGCCGCCGCCCGGCAGACCGTCGCCGCTGCCACCGTTCTCTCCCTTCAGCTGGAAATTCCGATCGAAACCGTGCGGGCGGCCGCCGCGACCGCCGAGGAGTGCGGCACCCGCGTCGTCCTCAACCCCTCCCCGGTGCCGGAGCGGCTGGCCCCCGAACTCCTGGCCGCGGCCGACCCGTTGGTGGTCAACGAGCACGAGGCCCGGCGCCTCTCCGGCGCCGCCGACGGCACCCCGCGGGACTGGGCGCACGCCCTGCGGGAGCTGGGCGCCCGCTCCGTCGTCGTCACCCTCGGCGGTGACGGCGCCCTGCTCCTGGACGGGGACGGCGTGCACGAGGTGCCCGGGGTCACGGTCGACGTGGTCGACACCACGGGCGCCGGTGACGCCTTCACCGGAGCCCTCGCCACCCGCCTGGCCCGCGGCGACGGTCTGCCCGACGCCGCCCGCTTCGCCGTACGCGTCGGCGCCGCCGCCGTCACCAAGCCCGGCGCCCAGCCCTCCTACCCGACCCTCGCCGACCTGGACGCCCTTCCGCACAGCTGAACGGTGGACGGGGCGCGCGGCGCGCGGCGGGTGCGGCCGTACGACATGCGCCTCGCAGGGGAGCCAGGGGTGGGCCCGGGAGCGGGCTCCTTTCGGGAACGCCCTGCCCGGCGGTCCGTCAGCCCCGCCCCCGGTACCTCCCCACCAGCTCCGCCGCCACCGCGACCTCCGTGCCAGCCAGGCCGACCGACGCGAAGAGGGTGATCGCGTCGGCGTCGGTCCGGCCCGGTGCGGAGCCCGCCAGGATCGCGCCGAGTGCCGTCATCGGGGCCGGGCCCAGCAGATGGCCGGTGCCGTACGCCCCGGCCTGAGCCGGGGAATCCGTGGCGATCACCGCTGCCCGCGCCGCCAGCTCGGGCGGTATCTCGTGGCGGGTGGGGGACTTGGGGCCGAGCGTGCTCAGATGGGTGCCCGGCGCCACCCACCCCGCCTCCAGCACCGGCCGCGGGCTGTTCGTCGCCACGATGACCACGTCCTGCCCGGACACCGCCTCCCGTACCTCGCGCGCCACCCGGACCGGGAGCCCCCACTCCGCCCCGGCGCGGGCGGCGAACCGTTCGGCGCGGTCCCTCCGGCGCCCGCAGACCGTGACCGCCTCGGGCCGCAGCGGGCCCGCCGCCAGCGCCCAGAGCTGGGCCCAGGCCTGCGGACCCGTGCCGATCAGCCCCCACCGCACCGCGTCCGGCCGGGCCAGGGCCTCGACCGCCACCGCCCCGATCGCGCCCGTCCGCCGCGGCCCCAGCTCCGCGCCGTGCACCACCGCCAGCAGCGCCCCGCTTGCGGTGTCCCAGACCGCCACCAGCTGATCGCCGCCGCCGATGCCGTACGCACGGAAGCCGTGCAGCCCCTCACCGGCCAGCCGACCGGCGGTGAACACCAGCTCCTGTCCGCCCAGCCCGGCGCGGAGGCGGGGCGGTGCGGCCAGCTGTCCCGCGTGGTGTTCCAGCAACGCGCGCCGCACCGCCCGTACCGTGCACGGTACGTCCAGCACCTCCCGTACCTCGGCGTCCCCCAGCAGCACCGGACCGGGCAACTCCGCTCCTCCGCCGCGGTCTTCGCTCATGCCGGCTCCTTCGGCCCGTACAGCGCGGCGTCCGCGCCCGTCTCCAGCGCCCAGTAGCGGTCGCCGTACGACCAGTGCCACCACTCCGTCGGGTAGTTGACCAGCCCGGCCGCCGTCAGCGCGGCGCCCAGCGTCCGCCGGGCCCGACGCGCCGCCGCGGATATGCCGGGCGCGGCGGTGTAGCAGGCGCCGTCGCTCTCCTCCGGCGAGGCGTTCAGCCGCGTTCCCATGTCGACCGGAGTGCCGTCGGCGCTGGTCAGGATCAGATCCGCGGCGCCGCCCGCACTGTGCGGGGCGATCTCCGGCGGCGAGACGTACCGGGACGCCGCGGAGTGCACCCGCTCCGCCGCCCAGTCGGGGTGCGCCTCGCGCAGCGTGTCGGCGTACTCCTCGAAGTAGTGCCGCTGGAGGGCCGGCGGGCGGTACCCCTCAGCCAGCCGGAGCCGCAGGCCGTCCGGGAGCGCCCGCTCCGCGGTGAGCAGCCGCTCCAGCACCCCGGACCGCAGATACGCGGCGGCGCCGTCCGCGGTCAGCTTCCCCGCCTCGGGCGCCAGCAGGCCGGGAGCCGCCTCCCGCACATCCACCAGCGGCTCCCCGCACTCACGGACCGGCACCGCGGCCACCGCCGGATCCGCCATCAGCACGACGGCGTCCCGTACATCGGTCAGCACCAGCTCACCCTCCTCCGGCCCGCCCGCCCCCGGCCCGGCCGACGCCACCCGGCGTCCGTCCGGCAGCCAGGCGCCGCTGAGGCCGCAGCCCGGGCCGGAGGCGCCGCTGCCGGTGCCCACGCCGTTGGCGAGCAGCACATGGAGGCCGTTGTCCCGCGCCCGCTCCGGATACTTCGTCAGGCTCTGAGCCGAACTGTGGAACGAACTCGCCAGATACACCCGGCAGCCGTCCGCCGCGGCGCGCTCGGCTAGCTCCGGGAAGGAGTTGTCGTAGCAGGTGGCGAGGGAGAAGTGGATGCCGCCGAGACGGAACCGGCCCTCAGTGCGGCCCGGGGCGAAGAGCGCGCCCTCCCGGCCGAACAGATGACGCTTCGTATAGCGCGTCAGCAGCGCCCCGTCCGGACCGAAGACGAACGAGGTGATCCCCGGTCTGCCCGCCGGGGCGCCGGGCTCCCGCGCGGGGAGGTTGACCACCGCCCCGACACCGTGGGCCCGGCACGCCTGCCGCACCGGCGCCAGCCGTGTGTCGTCCGGCGTGAGGGCGAGGCCCGGATCGGCTGCGACGGCGTCGAGGTCGTACTGCGTGAGAGCCAGCTCGGCGAAGACGACCAGGGACACGCCGAGATCGGCGGCGCGGGCGAGGAGGGCGGCCATGCGTGCGGCGTTGGCCGCGATGTCGTGGCGGCGGGACGGGAATTGAGCTGCGGCGATCAACATGCCGTCATCATGCATCCGCGCAACTCATCCGCGCAGAGCCTGTGGACAACTCACGTCCGGCGGGAAGACCAGCAGGTCGGGAGGGTGACCGGCAGACCACCCGCCGCCCTCGCCCCGCCCGCTCTCAGGAAGTCGCCAGCACCGACACGTCCCCGCCGCTGGTGCGCGCCTCCACCCGGCGGCGGGCGTCCGGGTCCGTGGGCACCGTGACCTTCCGGTCCCCGCCGCTGGTCGTGGCCTCCACGTCGTACGTGCTCTTCGGCACCCGGATCGTGACGTCCCCGCCGCTGGTGACGCCCGACACCTCGTCGGGCACGGTGGTGAACGTGGCGCTCACATTGCCACCGCTGGTCTTCGCCCGTGCCTTGTGCGCGGCGACGGCGTCCAGGGTGACGTCCCCGCCGCTGGTCTCCGCGGCGACGGAACCCGCCGTGCCGCGCACGGTGACGTCCCCGCCGCTGGTGTGCAGATCGACCGCGATCGCCCGCGGCACCTGCACCCGGTAGCTCACCGTGCAGTTGTCGCCCATGCCCCGGCACACCGCGGCGTCCAGCGTCAGTTCGCCGTCCGCGACGGAATGGGTCGGCGTCGGGCGGTCGCCGCGGTACGAATACTTCTCCGTGACGCGTACCGGACCGCTGCCGTCCGTCGCCACCACCTCGACGGAGCCGCCCGCCGTCTTGGCCGTCACCGTCCGGACGTCACCGGACACCGAATACGTCCGCTCCCCGGACTGCGACGGACCGAACCCGCCCGAGCAGCCGGTCAGCAAGGCTGCCGCTCCCGCGCAGGTCAGGGCGAGGACGGTGGTACGGAGACGGGCCATGGCGAGGTTCCCCCAGAAGTCGACGGCGATACCGGTCACCGAAGATCTTCCGGTACAGCGCGCCGGGGCGCCTCATGCCACAGGACGACCGGACCCGGACACCGCAGCCAGGGTCACGCCACCGGACCCTTACGGGTGATCGTCCGGAACGCCATCTCCGCCAGCTCACCCTGGCCGCGGACGCCGGGATGGAACCAGTCCCAGCTGCTCAACTGCCGCTCCGTGAAGCGGTAGTCGAAGACCCCCGGGTCGAAGCGGCAGAGGGAGTCCTCGGCGCAGACCTCCTCCAGCGCCTTGTTGTACGTCTTGACGCGCTCGCGTACCTCTTCGCGGCGCTCGGCCGCCGCGTCCGTCAGATCGTCCGGGTCGCGCAGCATCGAGCCGCAGATCCCCAGCTGCCACACCTGCTTGCCGAGCGGGTTCTTGCGCCCCTCCGACCACAGGCGCAGCAGGTCGGGCACGGCCGCGACGTACACCTGTGTCCGCGGCAGCGAGGTGCGCAGCTTCTTCATCGCCCGGGCGAAGTCGGCGCGGAAGGCGGCGGCCGGGGTCATCGCGCGCACCTCGCTCCGGCAGGCGTCATTGGCGCCGATCAGCACCGTCACCAGCTCGGGCCGGTGCGCCTTGGCCGCGTCGACCTGATCCGGCAGGTCGCTCATCAGCGCACCGGTGCGGGCATGGTTCCAGCTGTGCCCCGCGGGGCGCTCCAGCAGTCGCCTCGCGAGGCTGTCGACCTTGGGGGAGGTGCCCGTCGACCAGGAGACCTCCGGGCAGTCGGAGAGCACCGTGCAGGCGTCGAAGCCGACGGTGATGGAGTCGCCGAGCGCCGCGATCGACGCCGGGGCGGTGCGCCACACCGGAGCGGGCCCGGCGGACGGCGTGGAAGCCTTCGGGCTCGGCCGTGCCGTCGGCGCTCCGGAGCCGTCCTCGCTGCACGCGGTCACGGAGAGCAGCAGCGCACCGACGACGAGGGCGGCGCCCGCGCGGCGCCGCACGCCCCCTGCCGAACCGTTCCGCCCGGGGAGGGCCACCTCAGCGGACCGCATCCGGAAGAAAGCCGTACGCCGAGAGGAGAACGACCGGTCGATCTCTGTCATCCCCTGTCCCCTCCGGCCCGTGGGTGATATCTCTTCGAAGTACCGACGGTACGTCACCCCTCGGCCGGCACCGTGGGACAGCCCCGGTCCGGGGCCGCCGCGCGATGGCCCGAACGGGTACGCACCATCGGCGCAAACCTCTGGCAACCCGTCATTTCCTGTCCTTTTTACGGCAGATTGCGGCATATTGAGCCCAATGGTGTTTACTGTAGGTCACCTGGCAGGCCGGTGCCGAAACGCTCACCCGGGCGGACCGCCGGCACTCGCCCCGGCCGCCGACAGGGCGGGCACGAGGCCGCCGGGGAAGGCGAACCTCGAACCGCACTGGAGGTCCCGGTGACGACCCGTGGAGTTCTGTACGTCCACTCCGCACCCCGCGCGCTCTGCCCTCACGTCGAATGGGCCGTCGCGGGCGTCCTCGGCGTACGCGTCACCCTCGACTGGATCGCCCAGCCCGCCGCCCCCGGCACCTGGAGAGCCGAATTCTCCTGGCAGGGCGCCGTCGGCACCGCCTCCAAGCTCGCCTCCGCGCTGCGCGGCTGGCATCTGCTGCGCTTCGAGGTCACCGCCGAACCCTGCGCCACGGCCGAGGGCGAGCGCTACAGCTCCACGCCCGACCTGGGCATCTTCCACGCCGTCACCGGAATCCACGGCGACATCCTCATCCCCGAGGACCGGCTGCGCGCCGCCGTCGTCCGCGCCGAGGGCGGTGAGAGCGACCTCACCGCCGAGGTCGCCCGCCTCCTCGGCAAACCCTGGGACGACGAACTGGAACCCTTCCGGCACGCCGGCGAAGGCGCCCCCGTCCGCTGGCTGCATCAAGTCGTCTGACCGCTCCGCCGCGCCGTGCCCCCGTGCGCACACGACGCCTTAGCGTGCGGACATGGCTGATCACATCTCTGTGGCGGTGCTCGGCACCGGCATCATGGGCACGGCGATGGCCCGCAACCTCGCCCGCGCCGGGCACGACGTCCGCGCCTGGAACCGCACCCGCGCCCGGGCCGAACCCCTCACCGCCGACGGCATCCGCGTCACCGACACCCCGGCCGAGGCCGTGGACGGGGCGGACACCGTCCTCACCATGCTCCTCGACGGTCCCGCCGTCCTCCACGCGATGACGGCGGCGGCACCGCACCTCGCCCGCGGCACCCTCTGGCTTCAGACGAGCACCGTCGGCATCGAGGGCACCGCCCCGCTCTCGGACTTGGCCGCCGCCCACGGTCTCCGCTACGTCGACGCCCCCGTCCTGGGCACCAAGGCCCCCGCGGAACAGGGCCAACTGACCGTTCTGGCCGCCGGGCCGACCGACGTCCGCGAGCGGGCCGCCGCCGTCTTCGACGTCATCGGGCGCACCACCCGCTGGGTCGGCGACGACGGGACGGACGGCCGCGCCAGCCGTCTCAAACTCGTCTTCAACAGCTGGGTGCTGACCGTCATCAACGGCGTCGGCGAGGCCGTCGCGCTCGCCGAAGGGCTCGACGTCGACCCGCGCGACTTCCTCGCCACCGTCGACGGCGGCCCGCTCGACCTGCCCTACCTGCACATGAAGGCCGAGGCCATCCTCTCCGGCGACCTCCGGCCCAGCTTCACCGTCTCCGCGGCCCGCAAGGACGCCCGGCTCATCGCCGAGGCCGCCGCGGCGGCCGGCGTCCGCACCGACCTCGCCGCGGCCGCCGCCGAACGGCTGCGCCGGGCGGAGGAGCAGGGCCACGGCGCCGAGGACGCGGCCGCCGCCTACCACGCCTCGTTCGGCGACTGACCGGGCCACGCACGCCGAAGGCCCGCCCGGTCGTGGTGACCGGGCGGGCCCTCGTACGTCAGGGCTGCGTTCAGACGGTGCGGAACGCCAGCACGACGTTGTGACCGCCGAAGCCGAACGAGTCGTTCAGCGCCGCGATGCGGCCCTCGGCGGGCAGCTTGCGGGGCTCGTCGCGGATGATGTCGACGTCGATCTCGGGGTCGAGGTTCTCGACGTTGATCGTCGGCGGCGCCACCCGGTGGTACACCGACAGGATCGACGCGACGGACTCGATACCACCGGCGCCACCCAGCAGGTGACCGGTCATCGACTTGGTGCTGGCGACGGCGATGTGGTCGGTGTCGTCGCCGAAGACCTTGCGCAGCGCCTTCAGCTCGGCGAGGTCGCCCTGCGGCGTCGAGGTCGCGTGCGCGTTGACGTGCACGATCTCGGACGGGTCCAGGTCGCTGTTGTCGAGCAGGCTCTGCAGCGCGTGCGCGATGCCGTTGCCGGACGGCTCGGGCTGCACGATGTCGTGGCTGTCGGCGGAGATGCCCTGGCCGACGGCCTCGGCGTAGACCCGCGCACCGCGCTTGGCGGCGTGCTCCGCGGACTCCAGCACGATCACACCGGCGCCCTCACCGAGGACGAAACCGTTGCGCGCGGAGTCGAAGGGGCGGGAGGCGCCCTGCGGGTCGTCGTTCGACTTCGACATCGCCATCATGTTGCCGAACGCGGCGATCGGCAGCGGGTGGATCGCCGCCTCCGTACCGCCCGCGACCACGATGTCCGCACGGCCGGTGCGGATCATCTCGATGGCGTAGCCGATCGCCTCGGAACCGGACGCACAGGCGCTGACGGGGGTGTGCACACCCGCGCGGGCGTTGACGGCCAGGCCGACGTTGGCGGACGGGCCGTTCGGCATCAGCATCGGCACGGTGTGCGGGGAGACGCGGCGAACGCCCTTCTCCTTCAGCACGTCGTACTGGCCGAGCAGGGTCGTCACGCCGCCGATGCCGGAGGCGATGACGGT
Source organism: Streptomyces sp. NPDC014733 (assembly GCF_043083385.1). Taxonomy (NCBI): domain Bacteria; kingdom Bacillati; phylum Actinomycetota; class Actinomycetes; order Kitasatosporales; family Streptomycetaceae; genus Streptomyces; species Streptomyces sp. NPDC014733. Next base: position 81,476 of record NZ_JBIBYO010000005.1, read on the forward strand.
GCCGAGCCGGTCGGGGTCGACCGAGGTGTCCTCGCCCGCCTTACCGGTGAAACCGGCGTCGGCCCACGCCTCACGGGCCGCGATCAGCGCGAACTGCGCCGAGCGGTCCAGCTTGCGGGCCTGCGGCTTGGGGAGGACCTCACCGGGGTCCACCGCCGCACGGGCGGCGATACGGACCGGGAGGTCGGCTGCCCAGTCCTCGTCCAGGGTGCCCACACCGGACCGGCCGGCGAGCAGGGCCTCCCAGGTCGAAGCGCTGTCGCCACCCAGCGGTGTGGTTGCGCCGATACCGGTGACGACCACGGTGCGATTGGTCGCGTTCACGGGAATTCTTACTCCACGGGTAGAGGGGTCTGAATACGGCGCCACCGCGGGGTGGCGACATGCGCAGGAGCTGGATCAGCTCTGGTGCTTGAGGATGTAATCGGTCGCGTCGCCGACGGTCTTGAGGTTCTTGACGTCGTCGTCGGGGATCTTCACGTCGAAGCGCTCCTCAGCGGCGACGACGACCTCGACCATGGACAGCGAGTCGACGTCCAGGTCGTCGGTGAAGGACTTGTCCACCTTGACGTCCTCGGTGGGGATCCCGGCGATCTCGTTCACGATCTCGGCGAGACCGGCGACGATCTCTTCCTGGGTGGCAGCCATGGTGGCGCTCCTTGGTGTTCTAGTGGTAACTGACGGGGTGAAGCTGGGCGCGCAGCGATCGGCACGTCGGAGGACGGACGGCGCTGCGCAGATCTTGCCTAGGGGAGGGTAACGACCGTAGCCGCGTAAACGAGACCCGCCCCGAAGCCGATGACCAGCGCGGTGTCGCCGCTCTTGGCCTGACCGGTCGCCAACAGCCGCTCCATGGCGAGCGGGATGGAGGCGGCGGAGGTGTTGCCGGTGGTCTCCACGTCACGGGCGACCGTGACGCTCTCCGGCAGTTTCAGCGTCTTCACCATCGAGTCGATGATCCGCATATTCGCCTGGTGCGGAATGAAGACATCCAGGTCGTCCGGGCTGACCCCGGCCGCGTCCAGCGCCTGCTGGGCGACCTTCGCCATCTCGAACACCGCCCACCGGAAGACCGCCTGGCCCTCCTGCGTGATGGCGGGGTAGCGGATGGCCTCCGGGGCCGTCCGCTCCTCGGGGCCGTCGCCACCGGGCACCGGCGTGGTGCGGTACGCGTCCCAGGCGACGGTCTGCTTGATCGTTTCCGCTTTGTCGCCCTCGGAGCCCCAGACGGTCGGGCCGATCGAGGGCTGCTTGGCGGGGCCGACGATGACCGCGCCGGCACCGTCACCGAAGAGGAAGGCCGTCGCACGGTCCTCCAGGTCGGTGAGGTCCGACAGCCGCTCCACGCCGATGACCAGCACGTATGCGGCGGAACCCTCGGTGACCATGCCCTTGGCGAGGGTCAGGCCGTAGCCGAAGCCCGCGCAGCCGGCCGAGATGTCGAACGCCGCGGGACGGTCCGCACCGATGCGGTGCGCGATCTCCGTCGCGATGGCCGGGGTCTGCTTGAAGTGCGAGACGGTGGAGACGATGACCGCGCCGATCTGCTCGGGCGTGATGCCCGCGTCGGCGATGGCCTTGCCCGCCGCCTCGATCGACATGACGGCGACGGTCTCCTCCGGGCTCGCCCAGTGCCGGGTGGCGATGCCCGACCGCGAGCGGATCCACTCGTCGGAGGAGTCGATGTGCTTGAGGATTTCCTCGTTGGGCACGACACGGGTCGGGCGGTAGCCGCCGACACCCATGATCCGGGCGTATTCGGCGCCCTTCGAGGGCTTGATCTTCGAGGTCATGCGCGGGCTCCTTCTTCGGCCGACGGGTCGGCGACCGGAGAGCTGTGCTCGGCGATCAGGGTGCGGGCCGCGTCGAGGTCGTCGGGGGTCTTGAGGGCGAGCGTCTTCACACCGGGCAGGGCGCGCTTGGCCAGGCCGACGAGCGTGCCGCCCGGCGCCGCCTCGATGAGCGCCGTGACACCCAGCTCCTTGAACGTCTCCATGCACAGGTCCCAGCGCACCGGGTTCGCCACCTGGCCCACCAGGCGCTCCACCAGCTCGTCGCCGGTGGCGACGGTCCGGCCGTCCTTGTTGGAGACGTAGCGGGTGTGCGGGTCGGTGACGTCCAGCTCGCCGACCGCTGACCGCAACGCCGCCACGGCGGGTGCCATGTGGTGGGTGTGGAACGCGCCCGCCACCTTCAGCGGGACGACCCGCCGGGTGCCCTCCGGCTTGTCCGCGACGAGGGCCGCGATCTGCTCGGCGGTGCCCGCCGCAACGATCTGACCGGCGCCGTTGACGTTCGCCGGGGTCAGCCCCAGCTTCTCCAGATGAGGCACGACGACGGACTCCTCGCCGCCGAGCAGTGCCGCCATGCCGGTCTCGGTGACGGCGGCGGCCTCGGCCATCGCCATGCCCCGCCGGCGGACCAGCTGCATCGCGGAGGTGTCGGTGAGCGTGCCGGTCAGCGCGGCGGCCGCCAGCTCGCCGACGCTGTGGCCGGCCGCGGCGCCGACGTGCGCGGTGAACTCCTCGGGCGTCGCGAACAGCTGCCGGGAGGAGATCAGTGCGGACGCCACCAGCAGCGGCTGCGCCACGGCGGTGTCGCGGATCTCGTCCGCGTCGGCGTTCGTGCCGTAGTGGATCAGATCCAGGTCGATGGCCGCGGACCACTCACGGAGCCGGTCTTCGACACCGGGGAGGTCGAGCCAGGGGGTCAGGAAGCCGGGCGTCTGAGCGCCTTGGCCGGGAGCGACGAGTACGAGCACCCTCACACTCTCTCTTGTGGGAGGTCCCGCCCGCCCGTGGGGACAGGGACGAAGAACCATCGGGGGAATTGTTGGTGTCCGACAAAAGTCTAGAGCTGCGATTCTCCGTCAGCCAGACGCCCCAGGATCAGCGCGATACGCAGGGTGAAGGCCGAGCGCACATCGGACGGGGACCATCCGGTGACGTCCGTCACGCGTCGGAGCCGATAGCGCACGGTGTTCGGGTGCACGAACAGCATCCGCGCCGCGCCCTCCAGGCTGCTGGCCTGCTCCAGATAGACGCTCAGCGTTTCCAGGAGCGCGGAGCCCGCCTCCTCCAGCGGCCTGTAGATCTCCTCCACCAGCTGGTCGCGCGCGACCGGGTCCGACGCCATCGCGCGCTCCGGCAGCAGATCGTCCGCGAGCACCGGCCGCGGGGCGTCGGGCCAGGCGGCACAGGCCCGCAGGCCGGCGGCGGCGGCCTGCGCCGAGCGCGTCGCGGCGAGCAGGTCGGCGACGACCGGACCGGCCACCACCGGGCCCGCCGCGTACGGCCCGATCAGCGCCTTCGCCGCCTTGAGCGGGTTGTCGGAACCGCCGGCGATCACCACCAGGCGGCTGCCCAGAACGCCGGTCAGCACCTGGAGCTTGGCGTGCCGGGCGGCCCGGCGGATCGCCTCCACGGTCAGTTCGCTGTCGCCGTCGGGGGCGGTGCCCAGAACGACGCAGACGTGCTCGGGGGAGTTCCAGCCCAGGGCCGCGGCCCGGGAGACCGCGCCCTCGTCGGCCTCACCGGAGAGCACCGCGTTGACGACGAGTGACTCCAGCCGGGCGTCCCAGGCGCCCCGGGCCTCGGCGGCCTGGGCGTATACCTGCGCGGTGGCGAAGGCGATCTCGCGGGCGTAGACGAGCAGCGCTTCCCGCAGGACCGATTCGTCACCGGGTGCCGCGACCTCGTCGATCGCCGACTCCATGACCTCGATGGTCGTCCGGACCATCTCCACGGTCTGGCGCAGCGTGATCGCCCGGGTCAGCTCGCGCGGTGCGGTGCCGAAGACATCGGTACTGATCGCCTGGGGGGTCTCGGGGTGCCGGAACCACTCGGTGAACGCGGCGATACCGGCCTGTGCCACCAGACCGATCCAGGAGCGGTTCTCCGGTGGCATCGCGCGGTACCAGGGCAGCTGCGCGTCCATGCGGGCGATGGCTGCCGCGGCGAGTTTCCCGGACGACTGCTCCAGCCTGCGGAGGGTCGCCTGGTGCGGATGAGGGGCGCGCGATGCGGGTTCAGACACGGGACAAGACTGCCTTATCGGGGCGGGCACGTGGCGCGGCGGGGCTACGGTGACTGCATGATTCAGGTGCACGCGGGCGCGGAACGCTATCGGGGCGGCGATCCGGAAGCCGGCATCGAGACGCTGCACGCGTTCTCCTTCGGTCCCCATTACGACCCCGCCAACCTGCGGTTCGGCGCACTGATCGCCTGCAACGAGGAGCGGCTCGCACCGGGCGCCGGATTCGACGAGCACCCGCACCGTGACACCGAGATCGTCACCTGGGTCGTCGAGGGTGAACTGACCCACCGCGACTCCGCGGGGCACGAGACGACGGTACGGCCGGGTGACCTGGCCCGGCTGAGCGCCGCCGACGGTGTCCGGCACATCGAGCGCAACGACGGCCCCGAACCGCTGCGCTTCGTCCAGATGTGGCTGGCACCGACGGAGTTCGGCGGCACCCCCGCGTACGACGTGGTGCGCGGCCTCGCGGACAACACCCCGTACGCCGTGCCGCGGGCCGGCGCGACGCTGCACATCCGCCGCCTCGCCGCCGGCGAGAGCACCGAACTCCCGGCTGCCTCGCGGGTGTATGCGCAGGTGGTACGCGGTGAGCTGCGGCTGGGCGAGGACGTGCTGACGGCCGGTGACGCCGCGCGGCTCACCGAGGAGCGCGGCGTCCGGCTGCGGGCGAACGGCCCCGCGGAGTGCCTGATCTGGGAGATGGGGGCGGAGCCGCGGTACGTGTGAGCCGTGGGGCAGGGGGAGCGCGGGGCAGGGGAGTCGCGGTGTGGATGAGTGACGGGCGGTGTGCTGCGGGCGCCCCTCGGCGCGGGGTGCGGCCCGGTCGGTGACGGGCCGGGCCGGGTGGTCGGCGGCCGGGACCTGCGGGGCCCGGCCGCCGGATGTCAGGCGGAGCGCAGCTCGGCCAGGACCGCGTCGGTCAGCGGCGGCCAGGCGTCCACGGCCCAGGGGCCGAAGGCCCGGTCGGTGAGGGCGATGCAGGCGGCGCCGGAGCCGCCCGCCTCCGGGTCCACCCACAGGAACGTCCCGGACTGACCGAAGTGGCCGAACGTCCGCGCCGACGACGAAGCGCCCGTCCAGTGCGGCGACTTCCCGTCGCGGATCTCGAACCCCAGACCCCAGTCGTTGGGCTTCTGATGACCGTAGCCGGGGAGTACGCCGGTGAGCCCGGCGAAGACCACGGAGGTCGCGGCGGTGACGGTCTCCGGCGCGAGCAGCCGCGGCGCCTGCAACTCGGCGGCGAAGCGGATCAGGTCGGCGACGGTCGAGACGCCGTCCTTGGCCGGGGAACCGGCCAGCTCCGTCGCCTCCATCCCGAGCGGCTCCAGCACCGCTTCCCGCAGGTACTGGGGGAAGGGGATGTCGGTGGCCTTGGCGATGTGGTCGCCCAGCGTCTCGAAACCGGCGTTGGAGTAGATCCGCCGGGTACCCGGCGCGGCCATGGTGCGCTGCTCGTCGAAGGCGAGGCCGGAGGTGTGGGCGAGGAGATGGCGCACGGTGGAGCCCTCGGGCCCGGCCGGTTCGTCCAGCTCGACCGCGCCCTCCTCGATCGCCACCAGTGCGGCATAGGCGGCCAGCGGCTTGGTCACCGAGGCCAGCGGGAAGCGGTGCTGCTGGGGCCCGTGTGCCCCGGCCACGCTGCCGTCGGCTCGTACGACGGCGGCCGCAGCGGTCGGCACCGGCCAGTTCTCGATCATCCGCAGGCTCTGCATGGGACGAGCCTAAAGGCCACCTGACCCGGGCTCGCAGGCCGGTCGGCGCAGGGCTTCTGCCGGGCCGGTGCTCCGGCCGGAGAGGGAACGGCGGACCGGGCCCGCGCCCGGGGGCCGGGCCGGGGACGGCACGGGCGGCTCCGGGGGCTTGCCAAATCCAGGTCAAGATCGCGCTTGCCTGGAGTGCACTCCAACTCTCTAGCGTTGAACCACGTCGACGGGGGCGACAGCCGAACAGGGGAGACGCGGCATGACGGTGACGCAGAGCGAGCCGGTGATCGAGGAAACGGCGGCGGGTGACGGAGCGGTGTCCGTCCAGCGGACACCCGGCGGCCCGCAGCGGGCGGCGCAGAGCTGTGCGCAGGAGGTGTTCCATCCGCGCCCGACCGGCCGGGACCGCTACTCGATCAGCGAGGTGGCGTCGTACACCGGGCTCAGCGCCCACACCCTGCGCTGGTACGAGCGGATCGGCCTGATGCCGCACGTCGACCGCAGCCACACCGGGCAGCGGCGCTTCACCAACCGCGATCTGGACTGGCTGGCGCTGGTCGCCAAACTGCGGCTCACCGGCATGCCGGTCGCCGACATGGTGCGCTACGCCGAACTGGTCAAGGGCGGCGACGCCACCTTCACCGAACGCGAAGAGCTGCTGACCATGCACCGCGAGGACGTACGGCACCGCATCGCGGAGCTGCAGGACACCCTCGCCGTACTCGACTACAAGATCGATATCTACGCCGACGCCCGACGCCGGGCGTCCGAGAAGGGCTGATCCGCTATGGGGAGCGAGAAGATCGACACCGTGGAACTGGGCACCGGCGGCCCCCGCGTCGGAATCCAGGGCCTGGGCTGCATGGGCATGAGCTTCGCCTACGGCCCGACCGACGCCGACGCGGCACGGGAGACGCTGGAGCGCGCCCTGGAACTGGGCGTGACCCTCTACGACACCGCCGACCTCTACGGAAGCGGTGAGAACGAGAAGTTCATCGGACCCTTCATCCGCAACTATCGCGACGAGGTCGTGCTGGCCACCAAGTTCGCGCTGTCCCTCGACCCTGCCGACCCGACCAAGCGCGTCATCCGCAACGACCGCCCCTACATCCGGCAGGCCGTCGAAGGCAGCCTGCAACGCCTCGGCGTGGACACGATCGACCTCTACTACATGCACCGCCGCGACACCTCCGTCCCGATCGAGGAAACCGTCGGCGCGATGGCCGAGCTGGTCGCCGAAGGCAAGGTCAAGCACCTGGGCCTCAGCGAGGTGACCGCCTCCGAACTGCGCGCCGCCCAGGCCGTCCACCCGATCGCCGCGCTCCAGTCCGAGTGGTCGCTCTTCAGCCGTGACGTGGAGAACGGCGTGGTCGCTGCCGCCGCCGAGCTGGGCGTGGGCTTCGTCCCGTACTCGCCGCTCGGCCGGGGCTTCCTGACCGGTTCCTTCGTCAGCGCGGAGAAGGAGCTGGGCCAGGACGACTTCCGCCGCCAGCAGCCGCGCTTCACCGGTGACAACGCCACGGTCAACGCCGCACTGCTGGAGCCCGTCCACGCCCTCGCCGCCGCGCACGGCGCGACGCCCGGACAGATCGCGCTCGCGTGGGTCCAGCAGCGGGCCGAGGTCCACGGCCTCAGCGTGGTGCCGATCCCGGGCACCCGCAGGCGTACCCGTATCGAAGAGAACGCCGCCGCCACCCGCATCCGCCTCACGGCGGAGGAGTTGGCACTGCTGGAGCCCATCGCGGGGAAGGTCGCGGGGGACCGGTACGCGGACATGACGTTCACCTCTGCCGGACGGGGATGACGGACAGGACGGCGGGGGAACCCCCGCCGTGGGGACGGGCCGTCCTTGCCCGGTGGGTCGTTGTCGAGCAGACCACCGAGTGCGGGCGGCCGCAGGCCTGCGCCCGAACCGGCCGTTGACCGGCCCTGGTTCAGGTGACGACCGAGTAGTGGCCGAGCGTGATGGCGGCGAAGTTGCGCAGCGAGTCGGTGCCCGGGGCGAGATAGCCGGTGTGGCCCTCGGCCCGCTGTGCGGAGACCCGCCGCGCGCCGAATGCCGGGTCGGTGGGGTCCTCTCCATGCCCCAGTCCCAGGACATCGACGTGCGGAACGTTGCCTATCCAGTCCGTGGCGTCCCGCGCGGCCCACACCTGGGCGTAGTCGTCCACCGCGGCGGCGGAGGGGCGGCGCATACCGGGGGAGCCGAAGATGATCAGATCCCGTGCGGTGTGGCCCAGCACCGGCCCGGCGAGACCGCAGACGACCGAGCCGTAGCTGTGGCAGAGCAGCGCCGGTGCGGGGGCGCCCACCGCGGCCAACCCGGACAGGAAGCGCACCAGCCGGGGCGCACCGGCCTCGGCGAGCCGCCCGGTCGCGGCGTCAGGCCCCAGACCGACCGGGGTGGTGTACCCGGTCCAGGCGATCACGGCCGTCCGGACACCGGGGCCGTCGGCGGCCATCCGGGCACGTAGCGATATCGCCATCCCTGTCGGTGTGCCGTACGGATCGTGAGCGCGGTCGAAGGTGGTCAGGTCGATGTCGGAGCCGGGCACGATCACAGCGGTGCGCTCCGCTCTCGTCAGATCGCCGTGCACCTCCGCTATCTGACCGCGACCGCGCGGGTCGAAGGCGAGGATCTGCCGGCCGGGCGCGAGCAGTTCGGCGCAGCGGTCGGCCGCCCGGCGTGCCGCCCGATGGTCCTCCAGGGTGCCGCCGGGGTCGGTGGACAGCGCCCGCTGCCGGTCCCGTTCGGCCTTCAGAGCAAGGGAGTTGGCCTGGTACCGCAGGGCTGTCGGGGCGCCGTCGAGGTTGCCGACGGTCAGCGGGTGCCGCACCACGAGGATGCGCCGCTGGGTGGTGGTCAGCCCGTGGAAGAAGCGGGCCACCTCGGCCGGGGAGGCCGTTGCCGGGTCCGGCAGCCGGATGCCCAGGGAGTGGTCCGCGCGCCAGGCGGCGGCGCCCGGTGCGGGGCCGGTCACGGCGGTCTCGGCGGAGCCCGCGGCCCAGCCGCCCGTACCCCCGGCGACGAGCGCGACGAGCGCGGCGGTGATCAGCGCGCGTCGGCCGCGCCGGGTGGCGGCTCGGAACAGTGCCATGGTGTCTCCCTCGTGCGGTGGTGCGACGGAAGGAAACGTAGAAAGGCGTCGGGCGGGACGGCGTCACCCCTCGGAGCCAACTCCCGAGTGATACCGCAGTAGGGGGTGGAGCTCCGGGTCCCACCTGAGTACCACCCGCCCACCCTGCGGCAGGGAAACGGTGGTTGACCTGCGGGCATGTCGCGGCGCGGGCCGACCGGGCGGCGGCCTACGGGCCGCCCGCCGGCGGCCGCCGGAGCACAATCGGCCGACTGCGCGGAGGGCCTCCGGGGCACCCGCCACGTACCGACATGTCCCGTACCGCGTGACGCCCCCTCGCGCCGGCCCGCAGAATCTCCCGGCCCCGCGCGGCCTCAGCGTTCGCCGGGTGTGACCAGCCCCGACTCGTACGCGAAGATGACCGCCTGCGCCCGGTCACGCAGCTCCAACTTGGCGAGCACGCGCCCGATATGGGTCTTCACGGTCTGCTCGGCGAGGACCAGCGCATCCGCGATCTCCTGGTTGGAGAGGCCCCGGGCGATCAGCTTCAGCACCTCCGTCTCCCGCGGGGTGAGGCCGTTGAGCCGCAGTGCGGTGGCGTCCTTGCGGGGTGCCGGGCCCTGGCGTGCGAAATCCGCGATCAGCCGGCGGGTCACGGACGGGGCGAGCAGGGCCTCACCTGCGGCGACGATCCGGACCGCGGCGATGAGATCGGCGGGCGGGGCGTCCTTGAGGAGAAACCCCGAGGCGCCGGCGCGCAGCGCCTCGTAGACGTAGTCGTCGACGTCGAACGTGGTCAGCATCAGCACCTTCGGGCGGTGGGTGACGCCCGGTGGTGGGGAGAGCAGCTGCCGCGCCGCCTCCAGGCCGTCCATCTGCGGCATCCGCACATCCATCAGGACCACATCCGGGTGCGTACGGCGGCTCAGTTCGACGCCCTGGACGCCGTCCGGAGCGTCGCCTACCACGTCGATGTCGCTCTGCGCGGCGAGCAGCGCGGCGAAGCCGGCCCGCACCATGGCCTGGTCATCGACGATGATCACTCGTGTGGTCATGGGGAGCCGGTGTCCTTGTCGATCAGAAACGGTAGGGGCAGGGGGAGTCGGGCGGCGATCATGAAGCCGCCGTCGGGCAGGGGGCCGGTGGACAGGGACCCCTTCACCAGGCGCACCCGCTCGCGCATCCCCACGAGGCCGTGCCCGGTACCCGAGGTCTCCCATGCGGTGGACGGCGTCGGAGGCGGGCCGTTGAGGACCAGCACCGTCAGCACGGTGCCGTCCATGGAGCGCACCACCGATACCCGGGTGCGGGCCCCGGGGGCGTGCCGCACCACGTTGGCCAGGGCTTCCTGCACGATGCGGTAGGCCGAGAGGGCCACTGCGGGCTCCGGCGCCACCGGCTCGTCGGGCAGTGTCAACTCGACCGGTACACCGGCCCGTATGGTGGCCTCGACCAGCCGCGGCAGCTCGTCCAGACCTGGCTGCGGGGCCTTCTCCGGACCTGCGTCCCGCTCCGCCTCCGCGCTGCGCAACACCCCCAGCAGCCGCCGCATCTCCGTCAGCGACTCCCGGGCCGTCGTCGCGATGGCGGCGAACTCCTCCTGCGCCTGCGGAGGTATGCCGTCGATGCGGTACGGCGCGCTGTCGGCCTGGACGGTGATCACCGACATGTGATGGGCGACCACGTCGTGCAGCTCGCGGGCGATCCGGGCCCGCTCCTCCAGCAGGGTGCGGCGGGCCCGCTCCGCCTCGCTGATCGTCTCCTGCTCCCGCAACTTCCGCCGGGCGTCGCCGCGTTCTCGCACCACGAGGCCGACCAGCAGCAACACACCCGCCAGGACGAACATCAGCATCCAGGTGTTGTCGCTGCGGCGGGGTGTCAGCGGTTCCAGGAGAACGCCCACCACGCCCGTCGCCGCCCAGACCGTGGCCAAGGTCCGGCGGCTCTCCCGCTGGGACAGCGGCACCATCAGTGCGAGATAACCGATGATCGCCGTCGGCGGCCACGGCCAGGGTTGCGTCTGCGGGGGCTTGGAGAGCAGCGCCGCGCACAGCACGTCGGAACCGAAGATCACCCACCACGCCGGTAGCGGTCGGACCACCGCCATCAGCAACGGCACCGTCTGCGCCGCCCCCAGGAGCCCGGCCAGAGCGCCGCCCATGCCGTAGTTCTCCCTCAGGTTGTGCACGCCGACCGGCATCAACACGAAGGTGAGGAGCACGGCGAGGACGTACGGGAGGCGGCGGACCCAGCTGCTGCGGGCCGAGTCGAGCAGCGGTGCGCCGGGCCGGTCGCCCAAGCCGAAGAGCGTGGCCAGGCCCCGGCGGGCCGCGCGCAGGGCGGGCTCCCGGGCCGGTGCGCGCGCCGCGCCGGTGCCGGTCGGGGAAGGGGAAGAAGGAGAAGAAGGGGAAGCGTCTCGGATCATTGCGCAGTCAATGTAAGCGGATGACGATGACCCGAACGTCATACCGGAGTGCGGAGCTGCCCCCTACCACGGTATGACCCACGGCAGTGCGGGCAGCGGTCGCGAGCAGCGGCTACAGCTCGGCGAGGAGTTCGGCCTTCTTCGCGCTGAACTCGCCGTCGGTCAGCAGCCCGGCGCCGTGCAACTCGCCGAGCTGGCGGATCCGGTCGGCGATGTCGGCCGGATTCCGCCCGGCGTCCCCGACCCGGCGCACCGGCGCGCACGCCGCCGGCTCCGGCCCGTTCTGCGCCGTCCGCACCGCCGCCAGCACCGCCGCGGCGAACGGCAGCGACTCGTGGACGGGCCCGTACCCGAGACCGAAGATCACGGCGGCGGGATCCTGGTCGGCCTCGCCGGGCGCCTTGTCCCGGGCGGTGCGCTCCAGGAGCCGCAGATGGCCGGTGACCAGCTCCGGCGAACGCCACTCCACCCCGCTCAACTCGCCGACGCCGAAGCTCTGGTCGCCGCTCATCCACTTCGCGGACGACGCACCCGTCCAGAACCAGCGGAACGTGACCGCGCTCCCGTCGAACGACGCCTTCCCGTCGTACGCCTTGAAGTGCAGCGGACCCTCGGGCGGCGCGACCAGATGGCGGTCGGCGGGCTCCCCGGCGCCCGGTCCCAGCGACCGGCGCAGCTCGTCGGCGTAGTGCGCCGCCGAGTCCTCCTGTTCGGCGGGCAGCACCAGGCGGTACGGGTCGGAGTCCTCCTTGAGCTGTCCGGCAGCCGCCTCCATCAGGGGGTCGGAGCCCGGCCGGGGCACGGCGTGCAGCACGACGGTGCCGCGCCTGCCCTCGGACAGCTCGACGGCGCTCAGCGCCTCGTACGGAATGCGTCGCTCGCCGAGCGCCTGGAACAGCTTCGGCCTGCGGATCCCCCGTTCGAAGCGGATGAGTACGGAGTCCGAGCCGAACTCCCAGACGGCGTGAAAACCGGCCAGCACATCACCCATGCGGCTCATCGTATGCGGCGGTTGCCCGCCCGTCCCCCTTATGGACACCTTGTACCTTCCGGGGCCGACGGCTCCCGGCCGCCGCGGCGGATCAGGTGAGCCCGGCGTCGCAGCCGGCGTCGTCGGCCGCGCAGCGTACGTCCGAGAGCGCACCCACGCCGATCTTCGCGAAGTTGCGCAGGCTCTCGGTGCCGGGTGTGAAGTACCCGGCGTGGCCGTCGGCGCCGGCTGCCGACAGCAGGCGGCTGCCGAACGCCGGGTCGACCGGGTCGGGGCCGTGGCCCAGCCCGCCGACCTCCAGGTACGGCACGTCCTGGATCCAGTCGTCGGAGTCCCGCATGGCCCACAGCCGGGCCCGGGTGTCGAGCGCCGTCTTGTTGGCCGCGCGCATGCCGGGGCTGCCCGCCACCGCGATGTCCCGCACGTTCGACGGCAGATCACGCGCGGCCAGACCGCAGACGACCGAGCCGTAGCTGTGGCAGAAGAGCGCGACGCTGTCGGCCGACGGCAGCGCCCGGGTCAGCGCCCGCAGACGGACGGCGCCCGCCTGGGCGAGCTGCCCGGTGGCGGCCTCCACCCCGAGACCGGCCGGGGCGGTGTAGTCGGCCCAGGCGATCACCGCGGTCCGGGCGCCCGGCCGGGCGGCACGCTCGGCGCCGTAGAGCGCGTCGGCCATGCCCACGGGGGCGCTGGTGGCGCGGGTGGTGCGTTCGAAATTCGTCAGGTTGGTGTCCACCCCGGGGACGACCACGGAGACCCGGCGGGCCGTGTCGAGGTCGCCGAAGACCTCCGCGGCGCGGCCGCCGCCCGCCGGGTCGAACGCCAGGATCTGGCGGCCCTTGGCGGCCATCGACTCGAAGCGGTGCATCAGACGGCCCGCGTCCTGACGGCCCACGGGCGTCAGGCGGCGGTCGGTGGAGCGCCGCTCCTCGATGGCGCGGGCCTGGTCGAGCGCGGTGTGGTTGGCGCGGTAGCGCAGCTCCACCGGCGCACCGTTCATGTTGCCGACGACCAGCGGATACCGGTCGGCGAGCTCACGGCGACCGGCGCGGTCCAGCGAGGCGAAGAAGGCGCGGAGCCGGTTCGGCGCGGCGTCCGGGTCGGGCAGCCGGTCGCCGCGGAAGGTGGCGTGCCGCCAGTCGGTCTCCGCGGTGGCCAGCGGGTTGGCGTCGTCCTGGTGACCTCTGATCGCGGTCCATCCGGTGAGGGTGAGCATGACGAACACCACCGCCAGGGCGAGTGCCGCACGCCAGGCGGTGGACTGCAGGAATCCGAAGGAACCGAAGGAGGGGCCGAGCCCAGAGAAAGAAGTCACCGCGGGCCACCCTAGGAGACGCGGCAGCATGCCTGCTCCACGGGTGAGCCATGTCACGTTTCACGACGGGTAATTCGAACAAAGCGGACGCCCGGAACCGTGTATCCGCGCTCAGAGGTGCGGCGTCGGACTCATCCGGAATCACCGCGTCACGCACTGCCGATGCCGGGTGACGGCGCGTCCCGGAGCGGAGCCTCCCGGCGCGCGGACGGACCGTGCGCGCCGGGGGCGCGCTACCGCACCGTGCGCCAGTTGTCGTCGAGGGCGGGCCCGATGTGATCGAGGTACGAACGGGTCAGCTCACGGATCGATGTCACGGTGAAGTCGTCGCCCTCGCTCCACGCCTTCCCGGCGGCGCGCATCACGCCGTTGAACGCCCCGACGAGTACCCGGGGGCGCGGGTCCCGGTCCGCGTCGAGCCCTTCCCGCCGGGCGATGAGCCGGGCGACCTCCGCCTCCAGCTCGCAGGAGCGCCGCATATGGGCGGCGATCAGCGCGGGCGTCGACTCGATCATCTGGTAGGCGCGCATGTGCAGCTCCACCGGGACTATCGGCTCGATCGAGGCGGCGATGTCGTCCCAGGCGGCCATCACCGAGCTGCGCAGCGCGGTCAGCGGCGACTCGTCGGCGGGCCGGTGGCTCAGCTCCTCCAGGAAGCGCGCCTCGACCATCTCCTGGACGGCGAAGGTGACCTCTTCCTTGTTGCTGAAGTACCGGAAGAAGGTGCGCTGCGAGACGTCGACGGCGGCGGCGATCTCGTCGACGGTCGTCGCCTCGTAGCCCTGGGCCGTGAACAGCTCCAGTGCGGCGCGTATCAGGGCGTCCCTGGTGCGTTGCTTCTTGCGGGCGCGCAGTCCGCAAAGAGCCGGTTCGCGCGGCGTCGACGGGGTCATGCTGCGCCGCCTTTCCATGGTGTTCTCGCTGCTCAGGATAGCTGTGAGCGAAATGACAGTTACCGACTCATGAATTGCTTTGTCAACTGTCAGTGGCTGACATTAATGTCTCCGGGTATGAGTTCCCAGACCCCGGTTGCCCAGAGCGCGCCGGAACTTCCCGTACCGGAGCCCCGTAAGGGGTTGCGCGGCCATCCGTGGCTGACTCTCTTCTCCGTCGCGATCGGCGTCATGATGGTCGCCCTCGACGGCACGATCGTGGCGATCGCCAACCCGGCCATCAAGCAGGACCTGAACGCCTCGCTGGCCGATGTGCAGTGGATCACCAACGGCTACATGCTCGCGCTGGCCATCGCGCTGATCACCGCCGGAAAGCTCGGTGACCGCTTCGGCCACCGTCAGACGTTCCTGATAGGCATCGTCGGCTTCGCCGCCGCCTCCGGAGCCATCGGCTTCTCCAAGGAAGTCACCTTCGTCGTCGTCTTCCGCGTGCTCCAGGGCCTGTTCGGCGCGCTGCTGATGCCCGCGGCCCTCGGTCTGCTGCGCGCGACCTTCCCCGCCGAGAAGCTCAACATGGCGATCGGCATCTGGGGCATGGTCATCGGCGCGTCCACCGCAGGTGGCCCGATCGTCGGCGGGCTGCTCGTCGAGCATGTCAGCTGGCAGTCGGTGTTCTTCATCAACGTCCCGGTGGGCGTGCTGGCGCTCGTCCTGGGCCTGGTGATTCTCAAGGACCACCGCGCCGCCAACGCCCCGCGGTCGTTCGACATACCCGGCATCGCGCTGCTCTCCGGCGCGATGTTCTGCCTCATATGGCCGCTGATCAAGGCGTCCGAGTGGGGCTGGGGCTCCCTGCAGACCTGGGGCTTCCTGATCGGCTCCCTGGTGCTCTTCGCCCTCTTCGGGCTCCTGGAGACGAAGGTGCGCGAGCCGCTCATCCCGCTGCGGATGTTCCGCTCCGTGCCGCTCACTGCGGGCGCGGTCCTGATGGTCCTGATGGCCTTCGCGTTCATGGGCGGCCTCTTCTTCGTGACGTTCTACCTCCAGAACGTCCACGGCATGAGCCCGGTCGACAGCGGTCTGCACCTCCTGCCGCTCACCGGCATGATGATCGTCGGCTCGCCGCTGGCCGGCGCCCTGATCACCAAGCTCGGCCCGCGCATCCCGCTGGTCGGCGGCATGGTGCTGACCGCCGTCGCGATGTACGGCATGTCCGGTCTGGACACCGGGACCGGCACGGCGACGATGTCGGTCTGGTTCGCCCTGCTCGGTCTGGGCCTCGCCCCGGTCATGGTCGGCGCCACCGAGGTCATCGTCGGCAACGCCCCGCTGGAGCTGTCCGGCGTGGCCGGCGGTCTCCAGCAGGCCGCGATGCAGGTCGGCGGCAGCCTCGGCACCGCCGTCCTGGGCGCGGTGATGGCGTCCCGCGTCGAGAACGACCTGCCGGGCAACTGGAAGGACGCGGGGCTGCCCCCGGTCAACTCCCAGCAGCTGTCGCAGGCGTCCGACGCGGTCTCGGCGGGCTTCGCGCCGGTGCCGCCGAACACCCCGCCGGCGATCGGCCAGAAGATCGTCGCGGTCGCCCACGAGACCTTCATCTCCGGCATGGGCCTCGCCTTCACCGTGGCCTGCGGTGTCGCCGTGGTCGCCGCCGTGGTCGCGCTCTTCACCAAGCGCGGCGCGAACGCGGAGGCGGGCGCGGGCGTCGGGCACATCTGAGCCACCCGCATCCCTGACGGCGCGCGGCCGGCCCGGTCAACTCCGGGTCGGCCGCGCGCCGTTCCGCTGCCGTGCGGCAGGCGCTGCCCGGGCCGCGTCCGGGCCCGCGCCAGCCGGCCTCAGGCGCGTCTCCACTCCCCGGGGCCCTGTACCCGCCCGGCCGTTCGGCCCGGACGCCACGGCCGTCTCGCGCATTTCCCCTGCCGTCCGCGTCAACTCCCTGCCGTACGCGCCACATCGGGCAGCAGACGCCGACGCGTGCCACGCCTGGCCCCCGCTTCCGCCCCGTTTCGCTCCTTCGGATGAGTCCCGCACGGGAACTCCCCGGGGCGGCTTCGGCATGGCCGGTCGGCAGGCCCCTTGGCGCGGGCGGGAGGAATGGTTTCCGCGCCGTCGCGCGCCCGCTGCCGGGGCGTCAACCTGACGCCGCGAAGGCTTGGCCCCGAGCCCTACGCTCCGTCCACATCGCCCCACCGGGTGGTGCTGCCGCCAAGCTCTTGGCAGCCGCCCCGGCCGGCGCCGAAGCTCGGCAGTGAACCCGCCGCGGGCAACCGGCCGGCGGCACACCCATCGCCGTATTCACGGGGGAGATTCTTGATGCGTATGTACCGCAGCGCCGCGCTCGTCACCGGCCTCACCGCGCTGGCCGCCACCCTCACCGCACCCACCGTCCTCGCCGCTCCCGCCGCCCGTGCGGCGTCCGGCGGCAGCAGCGCCACCTCCGGCGACTGTGCCAAGGGGCAGCTCTGCGTCTGGCCGGACGCGGAGTTCGGCGGCAAGCGGCAGACCTTCGAGCTGGCCGACACCGACATCGACAGCTGTATCGCCCTGCCCAAGGGCACCACGGCCGCCTCGCTGGCCAACCGCACCGGCCGCCCGGTCACCACGTACCAGAGCGCCGAATGTGCCGAGACCGGCGAGTTCGACACCTACCCGGGCGGCGGCAGCTGGCTGCCCAGCTCGCCGTACCGCTTCCGGGCCGTGAAGATCTGGGAGCGCTGACCGGCGATGGTCCGCACCCCGGACACGGCCGTGCCCGGACACGCGCCGCGCCCCCGACCGGCGGACCGGTCGGGGGCGCGGCAGGGGCCGTGCGGTGGCTCAGGCGTCGCCGCCCGCCTCCCCGGCGTCGGCGGCCGTGACGTCCAGCAGCTCGTAGCGGTCGATGGCCTGCTTCAGCAGCGAGCGGTCGACCTTGCCCTCCTTCGCCAGCTCGGTCAGCACACCGAGCACGATCGACTGCGCGTCGATGTGGAAGAAGCGGCGGGCGGCGCCGCGGGTGTCCGCGAAGCCGAAGCCGTCGGCGCCCAGCGACTGGTACGCACCGGGCACCCAGCGCGCGATCTGGTCCGGCACCGAACGCATCCAGTCCGACACCGCGACCTTCGGGCCGGGCGCGTCCGCCAGCTTGCGGGTGACGTACGGGACCTGCTGCTCCTCCTCGGGGTGGAGCAGGTTGTGGCGCTCGACCTCGACGGCCTCGCGGCGCAGCTCGTTCCAGGAGGTCGCCGACCAGACGTCCGCCTTGACGTTCCACTCGTCCGCCAGGATCCGCTGGGCCTCCTCGGCCCACGGCACCGCGACACCCGAGGCGAGGATCTGGGCCCGGTGCTCGCCCTTCTCCCCGGCCCTGACCCGGTGCAGACCCTTGAGGATGCCGTCGACGTCCACGTCGGACGGCTCGGCCGGGTGCTGGATCGGCTCGTTGTAGACGGTCAGGTAGTAGAAGACGTCCTCGGAGTTCTCGCCGTACATCCGGCGCAGACCGTCCTTGACGATGTGCGCGATCTCGTAGCCGTACGCCGGGTCGTAGGCGACGCACGCCGGGTTGGTCGAGGCCAGCAGCTGGGAGTGGCCGTCGGCGTGCTGGAGGCCCTCGCCGGTCAGCGTCGTACGGCCGGCGGTCGCGCCGAGCACGAAACCGCGCGCCAGCTGGTCGGCCATCTGCCAGAACTGGTCGCCGGTCCGCTGGAAACCGAACATCGAGTAGAAGACGTAGACCGGGATCAGCGGCTCGCCGTGGGTGGCGTAGGCGGAGCCCGCGGCGATCAGGGAGGCGGTGCAACCGGCCTCGGTGATGCCGTCGTGCAGCATCTGGCCGGTCGGCGACTCCTTGTACGCCAGCAGCAGCTCGCGGTCGACCGACTCGTAGATCTGGCCCAGCGGGTTGTAGATCTTCGCCGACGGGAAGAACGCGTCCATGCCGAAGGTGCGGTACTCGTCGGGCGCGATCGGCACGAAGCGCTTGCCGATCTCCTTGTCCCGCATGAGGTCCTTCAGGACCCGGACGAACGCCATGGTCGTGGCGATCTTCTGCTGGCCGGAGCCCTTCTTGGCACCGGCGTACGCCTTGTCGTCCGGCAGCGGCAGCGGCTTGGCGCGCACGACACGGGTCGGCACATAGCCGCCCAGCGCCTTGCGGCGGTCGTGCATGTACTGGATCTCTTCGGAGTCGTGGCCCGGGTGGTAGTACGGCGGCAGGCCGTCCTCCAGGTCCTTGTCCGGGATCGGCAGCCGCAGCCGGTCGCGGAAGCCCTTGAGGTCGTCGACCGTGAGCTTCTTCATCTGGTGGGTCGCGTTGCGGCCCTCGAAGTTCGGGCCGAGCGTCCAGCCCTTGACGGTCTGCGCGAGGATCACCGTCGGCTGGCCCTTGTGCGCCTTGGCCGCCGCGTACGCCGCGTAGATCTTCTTGTGGTCGTGACCGCCGCGGCCCAGGTGCAGGATCTGGTCGTCGGTCATGTTCTCGACCATGGCGCGCAGCCGGTGGTCGCCGCCGAAGAAGTGGTCACGGATGTACGCACCGGTCTCGGTGGCGTACGTCTGGAACTGACCGTCGGGCGTGGTGTTGAGCTTGTTGACCAGGATGCCGTCGCGGTCCTGCGCCAGCAGCGGGTCCCAGCTGCGGTCCCAGACCAGCTTGATGACGTTCCAGCCGGCGCCGCGGAACTGCGACTCCAGCTCCTGCATGATCTTGCCGTTGCCGCGGACCGGGCCGTCCAGGCGCTGCAGGTTGCAGTTGACCACGAAGGTGAGGTTGTCCAGCCCCTCGCGCGCGGCGATGGAGAGCTGGCCCAGCGACTCCGGCTCGTCCATCTCGCCGTCGCCCAGGAAGGCCCAGACGTGGCTGTCGGAGGTGTCGGCGATGCCGCGCGCCTCCATGTAGCGGTTCATCCGCGCCTGATAGATCGCGCCGAGCGGGCCCAGGCCCATCGAGACGGTCGGGAACTCCCAGAAGTCCGGCATCAGCCGCGGGTGCGGGTAGCTGGACAGACCGTTGGGGGCCTTGGACTTCTCCTGGCGGAACGCGTCCAGCTGGGCGTCGGAGAGCCGGTCGAGCAGATATGCGCGGGCGTACACGCCGGGGGAGGCATGGCCCTGGAAGAAGATCTGGTCGCCGCCCTTGCCGTCGTCCTTGCCCCGGAAGAAGTGGTTGAAGCCCACGTCGTACAGGGAGGCGGAGGAGGCGAACGTGGCGATGTGACCACCGACGCCGATACCGGGGCGCTGCGCCCGGGAGACCATGACGGCCGCGTTCCACCGGGTCGCGTTCAGGACCTTGCGCTCGATCTCCTCGTTACCGGGGAAGAACGGCTCGTCCTTGGTGGCGATGGTGTTGACGTAGTCCGTGCTGCGCATCTCGGGCACGGCCACGCGCTTCTCGCGGGCACGCTCGATCAGTCGAAGCATGAGGTAGCGAGCTCGTTCCCGGCCTCGCTCATCGACGGCTGCGTCGAGCGAGTCGAGCCATTCCTGGGTCTCTTCGGGATCGAAGTCCGGGACCTGGCTGGGAAGGCCGCCAATGATGATCGGGTTTCGATCGGATCCGGAAGCCACGCTGTTCCTTCGTGTTCGGGTCATGTCGTGCTCTGCACGCGATAGCTGCTGCGCACGCGGTCGGATGGTGTCTCTCTGTGGTGTCTGTCGGTGGTCGCGCCGCCTTCCATCGTGTACCGCGCGATCGGGATACGTCATCTCTACCGAGAGGTAACCCCAGGCGGGGAGCCGACGGCGGCTCGGGCCGTGGTGACAGGTCGGCCAAATCGCAACCATACGCCCATGTCGACAGAGGGTGACGTACTGAGGTACGGAATCCGCATGGGTGTCCGAGAGGCGGGTAGAACGTCTAGGTGGGATCGTCGAGACTGTCCACACCGCAAACCCGGCAGATCGTCGTGAGGTGCATCACTTCGGCCTGTCCGGATGGGGTCGCAGTTGCGGCGAGACGCCGCCAATCGTCACCGTTTAGGCGGTCTCCGCGGCCGGGTACTTGCGCGATCCGTCCCGCCCGTGTGGACTACGCCCAATGCTCCGCGCACGCGCGGAGCGTTCCAGAGCATTTCCGAAACACGACAGGAGGCAATCCGTGAGCGCGACCGCGGACCACGCGGAGGAGCGGACCAACCCTGCCGCCAGGCTGGGGTTCGAGCCCGGACAGGTGGTCCAGGAGATCGGCTACGACGACGATGTCGACCACGATCTCCGCGAAGGTATTGAGGCCGTTATCGGCCAGGACCTCGTCGACGAGGACTACGAGGACGTGGCGGATGCCGTCGCCCTGTGGTTCCGGGACGACGACGGCGACCTCACGGACGCGCTGGTGGATGCCATCGGCCTGATCGACGAGGGAGGCGTCGTGTGGTTGCTGACGCCCAAGACCGGGCGCGAGGGCTACATCGAGCCGAGCGACATCAATGAGGCCGCGCAGACCGCGGGTCTGTCCCAGACCAAGAGCATCAGCGCGGGCAAGGACTGGACCGGCAGCCGACTGGTCACGCCGAAGGCGGCCAAGTCCGGCAAGCGCTGAGCCGCCCCTCCCCGCTGCGTTCCCGAGCCCCCTCCGGATCCGTCCGGAGGGGGCTCGGTGTCGTCCGGGGACGGTCTCCGGGGCGCGCGGGCGGGCGCGTAGGGTTGGGCCGATATCTGTTGAACGTGAGCGAAGGGATGGACCCCATGGCGATCGAGGTCGGCACGAAGGCTCCGGATTTCGAGCTGAAGAACCAGCACGGCGAGCTGGTCACGCTCTCCCAGTTCCGTGGTGAGAAGGCCGTTGTCCTCCTCTTCTACCCCTTCGCCTTCACCGGCGTCTGCACCGGCGAGCTGTGCGCGCTCCGCGACGAGCTGCCCCAGTTCGTCAACGACGACGTCCAGCTGCTGGCCGTCTCCAACGACTCCCCGTTCTCGCTGCGCGTCTTCGCCGAGCAGGAGGGCCTGGAGTACCCGCTGCTGTCGGACTTCTGGCCGCACGGCGAGGCGTCGCGCGCCTACGGCGTCTTCGACGAGGAGAAGGGCTGCGCGGTGCGCGGCACCTTCGTCATCGACAAGGAGGGCGTGGTGCGCTGGTCGATCGTCAACGGCCTGCCCGACGCCCGCGACCTGAACGACTACGTCAAGGCGCTCGAAGCCCTCTGAGCGACGCCCTGGGTGGCGCCGGTTCCCGCCGCAGCCGACATTCGCCGGTGATATCTGCGATCGGCGGGAACCGGTCACTAGGATCGATTCGTTGATCCGATGCCATGCACGATGGGGGCGCAAAAAATCTTGACGTACCCCTCGAACCTATGGGAGGACTCGTGGGAGTCAGCCTCAGCAAGGGCGGCAACGTCTCGCTGACGAAGGAAGCCCCCAATCTCACCGCCGTACTCGTCGGCCTGGGCTGGGACGCGCGTACCACCACCGGTACGGACTTCGACCTGGACGCCAGCGCTCTGCTGACGAACGACCAGGGCAAGGTGGGCAGCGACCAGAACTTCGTGTTCTTCAACAACCTGAAGAGCCCCGACGGTTCGGTCGAGCACACCGGCGACAACACCACCGGTGAGGGCGAGGGCGACGACGAGGCCATCAAGGTCAACCTCGCCGGTGTCCCCGCCGATGTCGCGAAGATCGTCTTCCCGGTGTCGATCTACGACGCCGAGACCCGCCAGCAGAGCTTCGGCCAGGTCCGCAACGCGTACATCCGCGTCGTCAACCAGGCCGACGGCAACGAGCTGGCGCGCTACGACCTCAGCGAGGACGCCTCGACCGAGACCGCCATGGTCTTCGGCGAGCTGTACCGCAACGGCGCGGAGTGGAAGTTCCGTGCCATCGGCCAGGGGTACGCCTCCGGGCTGCGCGGCATCGCGCAGGACTTCGGCGTCAACGTCTGACCGCTCGCGGACCCGCGCTCCCTGGGTGCGCGGTCCGCGACACCGCTCGACCACGTGCGGCGCCGTACGCCCCGCAAGGGGGTGCGGCGCCGCACGCGCGCAACAGGGGCGGCGGCCCAGGGCGCGCCGCGGCCCGTCACGACACCGGGGAGGATCCGAACACCATGAGCGTCACACTCGCCAAGGGAGGCAATGTCTCCCTGTCCAAGGCCGCGCCGGACCTCACGCAGATCATGGTCGGTCTCGGCTGGGACGCACGGTCCACCACAGGGGCCCCCTTCGACCTCGACGCCAGCGCGCTGCTGTGCGCCGACGGCCGGGTGCTGGGCGACGAGTACTTCGTCTTCTACAACAACCTCAAGAGCCCCGAGGGCTCCGTCGAACACACCGGCGACAACCTCACCGGTGAGGGCGAGGGCGACGACGAGTCGATCCTGGTCGACCTCACCGGCGTGCCCGACGGGGTCGACAAGATCGTCTTTCCGGTGTCGATCCATGAGGCGGATCTGCGCGGTCAGAGCTTCGGCCAGGTCAGCAACGCGTTCATCCGCATCGTGAATCAGGCGGACGGCAGCGAACTCGCGCGCTACGACCTGAGCGAGGACGCCTCCGCCGAAACGGCGATGATCTTCGGTGAGGTGTACCGCTACCACGGCGAATGGAAGTTCCGCGCGGTGGGACAGGGGTACGCGTCGGGTCTGCGGGGCATCGCTCTAGACTTCGGGGTCAACGTTTCGTAAAGGCACCACGCCGTACGCGCGGGGGCCCGCAGAGCTAGGGAAATGGGTAGGCAGTGCTCCTGAAAACCTTTGGCTGGTCGTTCGCCGTCACGGTGGTCGGCCTCGCCGTGGCCGGCGTGCTCTGGGGGTGGCAGGGCCTCGCGATCGTCGGGATTCTCTCCATCCTGGAGATCTCGCTGTCGTTCGACAACGCGGTCATCAACGCGGGCATCCTGCGCAAGATGAACGCCTTCTGGCAGAAGATCTTCCTGACCTTCGGCATTCTGATCGCGGTCTTCGGTATGCGGCTGGTGTTCCCGGTCGTCATCGTGGCGATCACCGCGAAACTCGGGCCGATCGAAGCGGTCAATCTCGCCATCAACGACAAGGCGCATTACCAGGAGCTGGTCACCGCCGCCCATCCGGCCATTGCGGCCTTCGGTGGTGTCTTCCTGCTGATGATCTTCCTCGAATTCCTCTTCGAGGAGCGGGAGCACAAGTGGCTCGCCTGGATCGAGAGGCCGATGGCCCGCCTGGGCAAGCTCGAAACCCTCTCCGTGATCGTCGCGCTGGTCGTGCTGCTGGTGGCCGCGGTGACGGTCGCCACCGACGTCGCGCACGGCGGCGGTGACAAGACCGCCACGGTCCTGCTCTCCGGCGTCGCCGGTCTGATCACCTACCTCGTCGTCGGCGGTATCTCCGGCTACTTCGAGGACAAGCTGGAGGACGAGGAAGACGAAGGCGCCGACGAGGAGGGCGGCGCGGCGCCCGCGAAGAAGGGCAGCGGCGCCGTCGTGGGCCTGGCCGGCAAGGCCGCGTTCTTCATGTTCCTCTACCTGGAGGTCATCGACGCGTCGTTCTCCTTCGACGGCGTCATCGGTGCGTTCGCCATCACCAACGACATCTTCGAGATGGCGCTGGGTCTGGGCATCGGCGCGATGTACATCAGGTCGCTGACGGTCTTCCTGGTCCGCAAGGGCACCCTCGACGACTACGTCTACCTGGAGCACGGCGCGCACTACGCGATCGGCGCGCTCGCCGTCATCCTCATCGCCACCATCAAGTACGAGATCCCCGAGGTCGTCACCGGTCTCATCGGCATCGTGCTGATCGGGCTGTCCTTCTGGTCCTCGGTGGTGAAGAACCGTCGCGAGGCCGGCCCCGGCGACGGCGCCGAGCCGAAGGCCGAAGTATCCTCCGGCGTGTGACGCCGGCCTGATTGAGGAACGCTCTCAGCGGGGCGGCCACGGGGTGCGGACCTCGGGCCGCCCCGTTGTCATCGGTCCGAGCAGTGGGGTGGGCAAGTGTCGTTCCTCGGGAACCTCTGGCGCGGCGGCGCGCCGGCGTTCGACAACGGCGGCGGGTCGTACGTCGTCGAGCTGACGAAGCGGAAACAGGTGGTCTCGCTCAGCAAGCAGGGCGCGGACCACGGCCATATGCGGGTCAATCTGCACTGGCAGATGCGGACCACGGATCTGGGGGAGCGGAACACCCGGAGCCTGCGCACCCTGCTGCGGCACCCGAGCCGGATCTTCACACCCGAGGTGGTGCAGTCACAGGGCCCGGCGGTCGTCCAGATCGACCTCGATCTGGCCTGCATGTACGAGCTGAAGGATGGCACCAAGGGTGTGGTGCAGCCGCTCGGCGATTTCCTCGGCGAGCTGAATTCCCCGCCGTATGTGCAGCTCAGCGGCGACGACCGGTTCGGTTCGGGGTCCGGCGAGACGCTGTACATCAACTTGGACCAGAGCGATGAGATCAAGCGGCTGCTGATCTTCGTCTACATCTACGACGGCACGCCCGCCTTCGACCGTACGCACGCGGTGGTCACGCTCTTCCCGACCACCGGGCCGCGGGTGGAGATCCCGCTCAACGAGCGGGCGCCGCAGGCCCGGTCCTGCGCGATCTTCACGCTGGAGAACACCAAGGGCGAGCTGACGGTGCGCCGCGAGGTGAAGTACGTCTACGGCTTCCAGGCGGAGCTGGACCGGCTCTACGGCTGGGGACTCCAGTGGGGCCGGGGATACAAGTCCAGGGCGTGAGCCCGGCCCCGTCCGCCCGCCGTCCGCCGCGCCCCGGGGCGCGCCTCCGCCGTGGGGCCCGGCCCGGGGCGCGCCCCGCTCAGCGCCGCTGGAACTGCGGCCCCTGGGGCGGCAGTACGAACGTCGGCTCCGGCACGGGCGGTTGCTGCGGGTAGCCGTACGCCGGTGGCTGCTGCGGGTACGGCTGCTGGGGCGGCGGGCCCGGGTAGCCGTAGGCGGGCTGGGCCGGAGGCTGGGCGGGCGGCGGGGGGACGTGCTGCGGATAGCCGTAGCCGCCGGTCGCCGGGGAGCTCTGCGGCGGGGCGAGGGGGAAGGCGTCGGGGAGTTGGCCCGGCTCCGGGACGTGCTGGGTCGCGGCGTCCGGGTCGGACACCGGGTGACCGCCGCCCGGCGCGGCGACCGGCGGGGCGGCCGCCTCCTCGGGCCAGGCGGACGGCGGCGGGACCACCGGGGCGTCGGTGCCGCCCACCGCCGGGGGGCTGTCCGGGCGCGGCGGTGCGGCGGGCCGCGGGGCCGGTGCGGCGGACGGTTCGGGGGTGTGGCCCTCGGCGTCCTCCTCGACCGAGATGCCGAACTCCGTGGCCAGACCGAGCAGCCCGCTGTCGTACCCCTGTCCCAGGGCGCGGAACTTCCAGCCGCCGGCGCGGCGGTACAGCTCGCCGCAGATCAGGGCCGTCTCGTCGCCGGTGTCGGGCGCGATGTCGAAGAGCAGCAGCGGTTCGCCGTCGCCGCCCGCCGCGTCGTACAGCAGGACCCGCAGGTCCGGTACGTGTCCGAAGGTGCCGCCGTCGGCGGAGGCGGTGAGGACGATGCGGTCGACGGAGGCGTCGAGCGTGGTGAGGTCCGCCTCCAGGCTGTCGGTCAGGCTCTCGCCGACCGGGGCCTTGGCCAGGTGACGGACGCCGCAGCCGGGGTGCTGCGGCTGGTTGTAGAAGACGAAGTCCGCGTCGGAGCGCACGCGTCCGTCGGGGCCGACCACCAGCGCCGAGGCGTCGACGTCCGGGACGCCGGCGCCGGGTGTCCACCGCAGGACGGCACGTACGGCCGTGGTGTCCACGGGTACGTTCGACCCTTTCAGCATGGCGTGCGTCATAGCGCAATCCTGCCTTCTGCGAGGCCGGGCGGACAACGCGGGGCCCTGGCCTGCGGGTGCGCGGGACGGGCGTACCGGGGCGATTTCCCGCCCGAGGGAACTTTCCGTCACCCCCCGCACGTACGATTATCGGCTGGATCCAGAGGTCATGACGCAGCGGGTATGCCCGGTTCGCGCCTGTATACGGGGAGTTGTATGCGGCATTTTGGGCATCTTGGGCCCGACATCCGGAAGAAGTTGTTCCATCGGGAGCCGGTGGAGTTCACCGCCGCCTCGTCCGCCCGCACCCTCGCGACCGCGCTCGGCGCCACCCTCTACAGCCCCGCCACCCGGCCCCGGCTCGCCGACGACATCCGCAAACAGTCCGGGCGGGGCGTCGTCTCGATGGTCCTCTGCCTGGAGGACTCCATCAGCGACGCCGAGGTGGTGGCCGGCGAGACCAATCTCGTCCGGCAGTTCGCCCTGCTAGACGAGGCGGCCGAGGGCGGCGCCGACCTCCCCCTCCTCTTCATCCGCGTCCGCACCCCCGAGCAGATAGCCGACCTCGCGCGGCGGATGGGGCCCGCGGTGCGCCGCCTCTCCGGCTTCGTGGTGCCGAAGTTCACCGCGGAGCGCGGCGCCGCGTTCCTGGAGACGCTGCGCGCCACCGAAGACGCCTGCGGGCAGCGGCTCTTCGCGATGCCGGTCCTGGAGTCCCCGCAACTGCTCCACCTGGAGAGCCGCCGCGCCACGCTCGCCGGGATCGCCGCCGCCGTCGACGCCCACCGCGACCGCGTCCTCGCGCTGCGCCTGGGCGTCACCGACTTCTGCTCCGCGTACGGACTGCGCCGCGCGCCGGACATGACCGCCTACGACGTCCAGATCGTCGCCTCCGTCATCGCCGACGTGGTCAACGTGCTGGGCCGGGCCGACGGCAGCGGGTTCACCGTGACCGGGCCGGTGTGGGAGTACTTCCGGCTGCACGAGCGGATGTTCAAACCGCAGCTGCGCCAGAGCCCGTTCCGGGGCCGCGCCGAGGAGCTGCGGACGGCGCTGATCGCACACGACATGGACGGCCTGCTGCGCGAGATCGAACTCGACCGCGCCAACGGCCTGCTGGGCAAGACCTGCATCCACCCCTCGCACGTCGCGCCGGTGCACGCCCTCTCGGTCGTCAGCCACGAGGAGTTCAGCGACGCCGCCGACATCCTGCGGCCCGAGCGCGGCGACGGCGGCGTCCTGCGCTCCGCGTACACCAACAAGATGAACGAGGTGAAGCCGCACCGCGCCTGGGCGGAGCGCACGCTGCTGCGCGCCGAGGCGTTCGGGGTGGCCCGCGAGGGCGTCGGCTTCGTGGAGCTGCTCACCGCGAGCGTGCCGCAGGACTGACCGCGGCGGACGGAACACACGACGGGCGGCGCGACCGCCCCCGCGGGCCCGGCACGGCGCCCGCACCCACAGAGTTGTCGACGGAGGAGAAGAAGCGCGTGGTGTGGACGGGAGAATGGGTCGCCCGGCGGCTCGGGGTCTCGCTGAGCGGTGGGGACCGGCTGCCCGGGCTGCTGGGGCTGGCGCTGCGGCGCAACCCCAAACGGGCCCATCTGCTCGTCTCGCATGTGCTCGGCAAGCATGTGCCGCAGCGGCCCGGAGTGGTGCACGGCGTCGGCGTGGGGCTCGGCCGCCGGGTCCGCGCGCTGCTCGGCGACGACGCGGCGTCCCGCGCGGTGGTCCTCGGGTACGCCGAGACGGCCACCGGACTCGGCCACTCCGTCGCCGACGGGCTGGGCCTCGCGCCCTATCTGCACTCCACCCGACGCCCGGTGGCGGGCGTCGCCCCCGCCGGCGGCTTCGAGGAGGAGCACTCCCACGCCACCTCCCATCTGCTGCTGCCCGAGGACCCCGCGCTGCTCGCGGGCGACGGCCCGCTGGTCCTCGTCGACGACGAGTTCTCCACCGGCCGCACGGTCCTGAACACCATCAAGGCGCTGCACGCCCGCTTCCCCCGGCAGCGATACGTCGTCGTCGCCCTCGTCGACATGCGCTCCGAGGGCGACCGCCGCCACCTGGAGAAGTTCGCCGCCGACCTGGGCGCCCGCGTCGACCTCCTCGCGCTCGCCGCCGGCGGCGTACGGCTGCCCGCCGACGTCCTGCGCCGCGGCCAGGAGCTGGTCGCCGCCCACGACGTCCCGGAGGAGGCACCGCCCGGCGAGGCGCGGAACGCCGCCGTCCGGGTCGAGCTGGCCTGGCCCGACGGCCTGCCGGACGGCGGCCGCCACGGCTTCACCCCCGCCCACCGCGCCCGGCTGGACGCGGCGCTGCCCGCCATGGCCGACCGGCTCCGCGACCATCTCGCCGGCGCCCGCCGCGTCCTCGTCCTCGGCAACGAGGAGCTGATGTACGCCCCGCTGCGGCTGGCCCACGCCCTCGACGCACGGCTCGGCGCCCCCGGCGGCTTCGGCGCGCTGGACGCCGAACGCGCCGCCGAGACCTGGGCCGCGGGCGGCGCCGACGCCGGTGACGGGCCCGCGGTGTTCTTCTCCACCACCACCCGCTCCCCGGTCCTCGCCGTCGACGACCCCGGCTACGCCCTCCGCACCCGCCTCACCTTCCCCGCCCACGACGACCCGGCCGACGGCCCCGGCCCGCGCCACGCCTACAACGTCGCGCCCGGCGCGGACCCGGCCCGCCGCTTCGACGCGATCGTCGCCGTCGTCGACTCGGCCGGCGACACGCCCCGGCTCCACGCCCCCGGCGGCCTGCTGGACCGGCTCGCCGCCCACACCGACCGGCTGCTCCTCGCGGTCGTCCCCGCCCACACCCCGCGGCCCGCCGCGGGCCCCGTACCGCACCGACAGGCCCCGCCCGTGTCCCTTCCCGAGCCGCTGCGCGGCCCCGCGTTCTCCTCGTACGCCCCGGAGGAGGTCGGCTGGCTGCTCCAGGACCTGTCCGCGGTGACGCTGGAGGCGCCGACCGAGGAGCGCGAGGAGGCCATCCAGAGCGGCGGCGCGCACTACGCGGAGTCGCTGCCCGTCGAGTACCAGCCGTCCCAGCGGTACCAGGAGCTGTTCCACGCCGCGCTGGAGACCTCCGCCGCCCGGATCGCCCGCGCCGTCGGCGCCGTCACCGAGACCGTTCTCGCCGAACTCCCGCGCCGCCGCGGCCGGCTGACGGGCCCGCCGCCCCGGCCGGTGCTGGTCTCGCTGGCCCGCGCGGGGACACCGGTCGGCGTGCTGATGCGCCGCTGGGCGCAGCACGCCCACGGCCTGGACCTGCCGCACTACGCCGTCTCCATCGTCCGCGGCCGCGGCATCGACACCACCGCGCTGCGCTGGCTCGCCGCCCACCACGACCCGGCCGACGTCGTCTTCGTCGACGGCTGGACGGGCAAGGGCGCCATCACCCGCGAACTCACCGCCGCCCTCGCGGAGTTCCCCGGCTTCGACCCGCGTATCGCGGTCCTCGCCGACCCGGGCGGCTGCGTCGGCACCTACGGCACCCGCGACGACTTCCTCATCCCGTCCGCCTGCCTCAACTCCACCGTCTCCGGCCTGATCTCCCGCACCGTCCTCCGCGACGACCTGGTGGGTCCGGACGACTTCCACGGCGCGAAGTTCTACCGCGAACTGGCCGGCGCCGACCTCTCCGGCACCTTCCTCGACGCGGTCACCGCCCGCTTCGCCGAGGTCACGGACGCCGTCACCGCCGACGCCGCCCGCCTGGCCGCCGAGGACCGCAGCCCCACCTGGGCGGGGTGGGCCGCCGTCGAGCGGATCAGCGAGGAGTACGGCATCGACGACATCAACCTCGTCAAGCCCGGCGTGGGGGAGACCACCCGGGTGCTGCTGCGCCGGGTCCCCTGGAAGATCCTCGCCCGCCGCGGCGCCGGACCCGACCTCGACCACGTCCGTCTGCTCGCCGAGGAGCGCGGCGTCCCCGTCGAGGAGGTCGGCGAACTCCCCTACGCCTGCGTCGGGTTGATCCACCCGCGCTACACCCGCGGCGCGACCGGCGCCGACGGACGGGCGGTGGCCTGATGACGCGCACCCTCGTCGCCAGCGACCTCGACCGCACCCTGATCTACTCGGCGGCGGCCATGGACCTCACCATGCCGGACGCCGAGGCGCCCCGGCTGCTCTGCGTCGAGGTCTACGAGCGGCGGCCGCTCTCCTTCCTGACGGAGACCGCGGCGGCGCTCCTCACCGACCTGGCCGCCCGGGCGCTCTTCGTCCCGGCCACCACCCGCACCCGCGAGCAGTACCTGCGCGTCCATCTGCCCGGCCCGCCGCCGCGGTTCGCGGTCTGCGCCAACGGCGGCCATCTGCTGGTGGACGGGGTGCCGGACCGCGACTGGCAGCGCACCGTCGCCGCCCGCCTCGCCGAGGGCTGCGCACCGCTCGACGAGGTCCACACCCATCTGGTCCGCGCCGCCGACCCCGGCTGGCTGCTCAGGGCGCGGACCGCCGAGGACCTCTTCAGCTACCTCGTCGTGGACCGGGCGCTGCTGCCCGACGGCTGGATCGAGACGCTGACCGCCTGGGCGGACGCCCGCGGCTGGTCCGTCTCACTCCAGGGCCGCAAGGTCTACGCGGTGCCGAAGCCGCTGACCAAGAGCGCGGCGGTCGCGGAGGTCCGCCGCCGGACCGGCGCCACCGAGGTCCTCGCGGCGGGGGATTCCCTCCTCGACGCCGACCTCCTCCTCGCCGCGGACCGCGCCTGGCGCCCCGGCCACGGCGAACTGGCCGCCACCGACTGGCACGCCCCGCAGGTCACCGCCCTGACCGAACGCGGCGCCGCCGCGGGCGAACGCATCCTCCGCGCCTTCCACGAGGCGGTACGGGAGGGGGACGGCGCGCTGGGCACGCCGGTGTGACGGTGCGGCCCGGCGCCGCGGGGCGGTTCGGGGCCGGTGGCGTCGAAGCAGGTCAGCGGCAGATACGGTAGGAGGTGAAGACCTCCGGGCGTGGTGTGTTCCTGGACAGCTCCATCACACCGGGGGTCTTCTTCCGTACCCGCGTCCGGCCGCCGTGCCGCGGCGGGCGCGGGGCTCAGCCGCAGCAGCCGCCCCCGCAGCAGCCGCCGCCCCCGCCACCGGCGGGCGCGGGCGCCGGGGCGGAACCGGCGACGGCGACGGTCGAGAGCAGCTTGACGGTGTCCTCGTGCCCGGCCGGACAGACGGCGGGCGCGGCGGACTCGGCCATCGGCCGGCTCAGCTCGAAGGTGGAACCACAGGGACGGCACCGGTACTCGTAACGAGGCATGGCGACAGATTACGGGCTCGCCGGCGGCGGCCGGCCGCGGCTCCGTCCGGCACGGGACGCCGCCGGGCGTCCACCCGGCGGCGTTCGGCTCGTGCGGCCCGGCGATCAGGCCCCGGCCCGGCCGGTCTCCGGCTCCTCGCCCTTCCGCAGCTGCTCCACCGCCGCCTGCCGGGCGGCCGTGGGGCCCGGAGCGGGCGTCGGCCGGTGGGCCGCCTCGGGGTGCCGGGCGCGCCAGTACGGGTTGTCGTGCGACAGCCCGCCGCTGACCCGCCCGTACATGCCGAAGACCACCAGCAGCAGGCCGACCACGAAGCTGAACAGCACGTTCTGGATCTTGAACGCGAGGAAGTTCGCGTCGGTCTGCAGCAGCGCCAGGTTGGCGAAGCCGCTCAGCAGGAACAGCACACCCAGCACGATGTTGAGCGTCGAGGCGAAGTTGCCGCCGATGACCATCCCGCCGAAGAGCACCACGCCCACGACGATCGACAGCACGCTCAGCGCGCCGTTGGTGTTCAGCCCGGCGACCGTCGCGCCACCGGTGTCGAAGAACCCGATCTTGTCGAGCAGACCGAGAATCCCGAACGCGACCAGGACCAGACCCATCAGCCCCGCGCCGATCCGGTAGACCTTGCTGAGCCGGTGGTCGATCGGCAGATGCTCGTCGAGTCGCGTGTGGCGCAGTTTGCCCCCGCGGAACAGATTCGAGGGCCCGTGCAGACCGTGCGGTCCGACCTTCGTGGTCCCGGTGGCCCCGGTGGTAGCCATCTCCGGCCTCCCTTGCGCAGTACGTGCCGCCTGGGCTGTGTCGCTTTCCAGCATCCGCCAGGGGATCGGGTCACGCCAATGCGCCACTGCGGGGGACGGGACGGGGAGGGTGGGGTACGGGCGGCGGCACGGGGCGCCCGGGCCGGAGGGCGAGCCCGGCCGCCGGCGCCCAGGGCTCCCGCGGCCACCCCCGCTCAGCCCCCGGCCCCGCCCCGCTCCTCGCGGATCTCGCGGACCACCCGGGCGGCGGTCTCGCGTACCGCCTCCGTCTCGGTCAGGAAGTGCCACCAGTCGGGGTGGCGGCCCTCCAGACCGTCGACCGCGCGGTCCAGCCGGGCGACCGCGTCGTCCAGCGGGCGCGCATGGCGGGGGTCGGGCGTACTGCGGCCGGTCATCGCCAGCCGCTGGGCGTCGCGGACCGCGAACCGCGTCCGGTCGACCTCCTGCTGCCGGTCGAAGGAGACCGCATCGAGCCGCCGCAACCGGTCACCCGCCGCCGACACCGCGTCGTTCGTGGTGTCCAGCAGCGCCCGGACCGTCGCCAACCGGCTCGTCGCATCCGCCCACCGCTGCTCGTCCCGCGCCTGCTGGGCCTCGCGCAGCTTCGTCTCGGCCTGCGCCACGGAGTCCGCCGCCTGCTCGGGAACGCGCTGGAGGTCCTGCCAGCACGCCGCGCTGTACCGCCGCCGCAACTCGCTCAGCACCGGATCGACCTGCCCGGCACGCGTCGAGATCGCCTGTGCGCGGGTACGCAGCGACACCAGCCGCTTGTCGATCTCCGCCGCCCGCTCCGGCAGCCGCTCGGCCTCCGCCCGCACCTCCTCGGCCTGCCGCAGCACCTCGTCGGCGCGCCGGATCGTCTCCTGCACGCCGTGCCGTCCCGCGCCCTCGTTGAGCTTGGTCAGCTCCGGCGCGAGCGCCGCCAGCCGGGCCGCCAGTCCATCGGCCTTCAGCCCCTTGGCGCGTACGGCGTCCAGCGCGTTGCTCGCCGCGAGCAGCGCCTGCCGGGCCCGCTCCACGGCGGGCGCCAGCCGCGCCAGCTGCGTCTCCGCCGCCGCCAGCAGCGGGCCCAGCCCCTGCCCGAAACGGTCCAGATCCGCCTTGGTGCGCTCCAGCTCCTCCCGGGCCCGCGTCAGATCGGCCCGGGCCCGCCCGGCGGCCGCACCGTCCAGATCGTCGCGGTCCAGGTCATGGGCGTCGACGGCGGTGATGTACCCCTGGCTGACCTCGTCGATCCGCCGGATGAACCCCTGGTACTCCTCGGCCGCCCGGCCCGCCCGCGGAGAGTTGTCGACCGCGGTGATCGTCTCGATCGAGATCCGCAGATCCCGCTGCGCGGTGTCCAGCTCGTAGAACGCCGCCGCGGCCGCGTCCTTCGCCGCCTGCGCCTCGGCCCGCTGCCCGTCCCCGCGCCCGAACCACCGCCGCGTACCGCCCCCGGCGAACGCCGCGGGAGCCACCGCGACCAGCAGCGGCAGCGGCAGCAACAGCAACCCCACCGCCTCCCGCAACGGCCCCCCACGGGCCCGACGGCGTGCTCGCTGCTCGTACGGCTGCGTGTCTGTCGCCGTCACATCCCTCTCCCGATCGGATCGCCCCGGAACCGGCTGCCATTCTCCCACCCGGGAGAAACGAACACACCGACCGGTAAGTTCGCGATATGCCCGCTGGCTTGCAGTTCGGCCCGTACGGCAAGGTAGTCTGTCGCCTCGACCAGGGCGCATAGCTCAGCGGTAGAGCGCTGCTCTTACAAAGCAGATGTCGGCGGTTCGAATCCGTCTGTGCCCACCGGTCCGAAGGCCCCCCGCCGATTGTGGCGGGGGGCCTTCGGCGTTCAGGGTGGTGTCGGTTCCGGGGTGGGCCCGGGTGCGGGAGTGCAGGGGGCGGGGATGTCAGGGGACGGGCGGCGGTACGGGGCGTTCAAGGTGTTTGCGGTGCGGGTCGCGCGGGCCGTGTTGCCGTACGGGCGGGACGGGCGGCGGAGCTCGATCTGGTCGTGGGATGCCCGTGGGCTCTTCATGGTGGCGCTCGGGGGGCCGGTCATGGTCGGGAACGCCGTGGCGCCCGGGCTGGACCGGGTGTGGTGGCAGCGGGCGCACTTCGGGGTCGGGGGCCTCGTCTTTGTCGTGATCGCCGTGCTGACCCTGGTCGGCGGGTGGGGCTTGGCGTCCCGCAAGGAGTGGGCCGCCGCGACGCGCCCTGACTGACGCCGTGACCTCATCCCCCCGAAGGCCCCCTGCGAGCACCACGCAGGGGGCCTTCCGCGTAGGCGCCCCTCGCCCGTCCGCCAGGTCGTTTGTCCCCGAAAGCCCTGCTGTGTATCGTCGAAGCCAATGACTTGAAGTTTCAAGTAAGTCGATTCAAGCAGATCTTCCCCGTGTCCCCGTCCGAAAGAGCGGATCATCATGACCACCCCCCTCGGAACCGTCCCGACGGCGCGCGCCGGTGCGCCGGAACATCCCGACTCGTCCCCGCACGGCTACGCCGCGGGCCTGCTCGTGCTGCGGCTGGTCATCGGTTTGACGATGGCCGCGCACGGGGCGCAGAAGCTGTTCGGCTGGTTCGACGGGCCGGGGCTGGACGGCACCGGGCAGTTCTTCACGATGAGCGGCTACCCGGCCGGACACACCATGGCCGTGGTCGCCGGGCTCAGTGAGGTGCTGGGCGGGCTCGGGCTGGTCGTGGGGGTCTGCACACCGCTGGCCGCCGCCGCCGTCGTGGGCACGATGATCAACGCGCTGGCCGTCAAGTGGGGCGGCGGCTTCTTCGCGCCCAAGGGCGTCGAGTACGAGCTCCTGCTGACCCTCGGGGCGGCCGCCCTCGCGCTGACCGGACCCGGGCGCTACGCCCTCGACCGCTGGGTTCCCGTCCTGCGTGCGCACCGGCTGCGGTACGGCGCCCTGGCGCTGATCCTGGGTGTGGTGGTCGCCGGAATCGTGCTGCTGGTGCGCAACTGACGTTGCCGCCGGTGCGGAGAGGAAGGTGGTTCCGGTGGCGGTGCGCCGGCTGAACCATGCGGTGCTGTACGTACGGGACGTCGCGGCGTCCGTGGCGTTCTACGAGGAGGTCCTGGGCCTCGCGTCGGTCGACGAGGTGCCCGGCCGGTTGGCGTTCCTCCGGGCGGCGGGGTCCTTGAACGATCACGACCTGGGACTGTTCGCCGTGGGGGCGGACGCGCCGGGGCCCGAGGCCGGGCGGGTGGGGCTGTACCACCTGGCCTGGGAGGTCGGCACGCTCCGGGAGCTGGTCGCTACCCGGGAGCTGCTGGCCGCGCGCGGTGCGCTGGTCGGCGAGAGCGATCACCTGGTGTCGAAGTCGCTGTACGCCAAGGACCCGGACGGCAACGAGTTCGAGGTCATGTGGCGGGTGCCCCGCGAGGACTGGCCGGGTCCGGACGAACCGGACCGGCTGCGCCCGCTCGACCTCGCCGCCGCGCTGGCCCGCTGGGGGCCGGACCGGGAGACCGGCGCGGGCGCCGGCCAGACCACCTGAGCCGCCCGGGCGGCGCCCGCTCAGCGGCTCAGGGACGAGAGGAAGTCGTGGAGGGCGTGGTCGAAGTGGGCCACGTTCTCCAGGTTGACCATGTGTCCGGCGCCGGGGATCCGCACCCGGCGCGCGCCCGGGACCGCGAGGGTGAGGGCGTGGGCGTTGGCGGAGATGTCGCGGCTGTCGAGGTCGCCGTCGAGGACGAGGGTGGGGACGCGCAGCTCGCCGAGGCGCTCGGCGGCGCCCGCCTCCAGCGGCATCCCGGTGCCCTCGGCGTGCACCTCGACATTGGCCTCGGCGGCGGCGCGCAGCCGCTCGCGCAGACCGGGGTGGACCGCTTCCGGAGCCCGGTGCGGGCCGTCGACCCAGGCGCGCAGAAAGTGTTCGACGTACCGCTCGACGCCGTCCTCCTCGCCGCTCGCGGCGGCCTGTTCCCGCAGGTGGCCGAGGAGGAACGGGTCGGTGAAGGGGCGTCCGCTGATGCCCGGTGAGGCGAGCGCCAGCGCCGCGACGCGGTCGGGGTGGACCAGCGCCGCGTCGAGGGCCACCCGGGAGCCGTGGGAGAGGCCGACCAGGACGGCGCGCTCCACCGCGAGCGCGTCGAGCAGCGCCCGCAGGTCGTCGTGGTGGGCGAAGTCGCCGGTCGCCGTCGCGGAGAGACCGTGGCCCCGCAGGTCGTACCGGATCACGCGGAGGCCGGAGTTGACGAGCCAGACGAACTGCTCGTCCCACATGCGCTGGTCGAGCAGCGCGCCGTGCAGCAGCACCACGGCGGGGCCGGTGCCGGCGGCTTCGTAGAACAGCTCGCCGTCGTCGATCGGCACCGTGCCGTTCTCGACGTCGCTCCATGCGGTGATGCCCTGGGTCATGCTCCGTCCGTCCTTCGTGAACCGTGTCGTACGAGGTGGGGGGCGGGCGGTGCGCCTGCTCCCTCCGGGGCAACGTCCGGATCGTCCGCGGAGTGCCGGGGATCTCCCGCCCGCGGTCCGCCCGGTCGCCGGGCCGCTCCGGTCAGGCGTCGCCGGACGGCCGCGGTGCCGTGCCGGGCGCGAACGTCACGACGAGGTCGGCGCGTTCGCGGCCGGCCGCCACCAGGCGGGCGTTGGCCTCGTCCGAGGTGCGGACGAAGCGCTCGGCCGCCTCGCGCGCGGTGCCGTACCGCTCATGACGCGCGATCAGCCGCCGCACCCGTTCCGCACCGGCCAGCTCGACGTACCAGACCTCGTCCAGCAGCGCGCGGGCGCGCCGCCACGGAGGTGTGTCCAGCAGGAGGTAGTTGCCCTCGGTGAGGACCAGCGGGACCTCGGGCGGTACGGGGAGCGCGCCGGCCACCGGGTCCTCGATGCGGCGGTCGAACTCCGGGGCGTAGACGACCGATCCGGGGACGGGGTGGCGCAGCCGCTCCAGCAGGGCGGTGTAGCCGTCCGGGTCGAAGGTGTCCGGGGCGCCCTTGCGGCTCAGCCGGCCCAGGCGGCGCAGTTCGGCGGTGGCGAGGTGGAACCCGTCCATCGGGACCAGCGCCGCCTGCCCGGCCAGCCGGTCCACCAGATGGGCGGCGAGCGTCGACTTCCCGGCACCGGGCGGCCCCGCGATGCCGAGCAGCCGCCGGTGGCCGGGCGTCGCGGTGGCGGCGAGCCGGCGGGCGCGCGTCAGGAGATGCTGAGGGTCCATGGTGACTCCATGGTGCCCGAGGGGCCCGGCTCACCCCAGGGCGCGCCCTCAGACCCCGTCGGCCCGTGCCGTCAACCGCCACAACGACGTGACCTCCGCCGACCGCGCCGCGTGCAGCGGGTCGGAGGCGTCGCGCGCCCGGGGATGGCGCGGGGCGATGTCATGACGCCCGACGACGGTCAGCCCGGCCGCGTCGAAGGCCGCCAGCAACTCCGCGCGTGGGCGCAGGCCGAGGTGTTCCGCCAGGTCGGAGAGGATCAGCCAGCCCTCACCGCCCGGCGTCAGATGGTCCGCCAGGCCGTTGAGGAAGCCGCGCAGCATACGGCTGCCGGGGTCGTACACGGCGTACTCGACCGGGGCGGACGGTTTCGCGGGGACCCAGGGCGGGTTGCAGACCACCAGCGGGGCGCGCCCCTCGGGGAAGAGGTCGGCCTCGACGATCTCGACCCGGTCCGCGACGCCCAGCCGCGCGGTGTTCTCCCGGGCGCAGGCGAGCGCGCGCGGGTCCTGGTCCGTGGCGACGACCCGGCGCACGCCCCGGCGGGCCAGCACCGTGGCGAGGACGCCCGTACCGGTGCCGATGTCGAAGGCCAGCTCCGTGGCGGGCAGCGGCGCCTCGGCCACCAGGTCGACGTACTCGCCCCGGGCCGGGGAGAAGACGCCGTAGTACGGGTGGATGCGGTCGCCGCCCAGCGCCGGGATCTCGACGCCCTTGCGGCGCCACTCGTACGCCCCGACGAGGCCGAGGAGTTCACGGAGCGAGACCACCGAGGCGGTGGCGCCGGGAGCGGCGGACCCGGAGGGCTGCCCGTACGCCTGGGCGCACGCCGCGCGGACGTCGGGGGCGCGGGGCAGCGGCACCGCCAGCTCCGCGTCGAGGGGGACGAGCAGCATGCCCAGGATGCGGGCGCGCTGGTTCTGCGCCGCGCGGTGGCGGTGGAAGGCGAGCGCGGGATCGGTGGGCGGCGCCTTGCGCGGACGGCGGTCGATCCGGCGGGCCAGCGCGGCCAGCATCTGCCGGGCGTTGTGGAAATCGCCGCGCCACAGGAGCGCGGTGCCCTCGCAGACCAGCTTGTAGGCGGCGTCCGCCTTCATCCGGTCGTCCGCGATCACGACGCGCCCGGGCGGCGGCGCGCCGCTCTCGGAGCGCCAAGCGGCGGTACGGGCCTCGTCGGCCTCGGTCCATGCGACGACCGGCGGTGCGTTCACCTGAATGTGCCTCGTGTGGATGGTGCGGACCCCGGCCGGCCGCCGCGGGGCGGGGCTCCGCCCGGGGTGCCGGGCCGCCCTCGGCGTGCGCGGGCACGGGGGCGGAGCGGCGGGATGGTGACGGCCGACTCTACCCGGTGCCGGACGGCCGCACCGGTGCGCGCGGCCCGTCGTCCGAGGTCCGGGCGCCGGGGGCGGCAGGGACGGGACCTTCGTCCCGTGCCGGGCGGCATTCACCGGGGCAGGATGAGAGCAGCGGTAAAGGGGCGAAGGGCGTGGGAGGTGTTCAACCATCGCAGGGCGGGCTTTTCCGTATGGGTGCGCCGGGGAGTGGGCTTCTCCGGAGCGCGCCGCGAGCGGTGCCGGACACCGGTCTCCCGCCCGGCGTTCGACGGGCTCCCGCCCGTGAGAGAACCCCACAGATCCAAGGAGAGTCGCATGGAGGGCAACCTTCCGGTCATCGTCGCGGTGGACGGATCCGCCGACAGTGAGCGGGCGCTGCGCTGGGGCAGGGAGGCGGCGCGGTTGCGGGCGGCGCCGCTGCACGTGGTCCACGTATGGCCGTACGCCACGGCCGAGCGGGCCGCCGCCGGGCAGGCGGGCGGTGACCCCGTGCTGGCACGGTTGCGCGACGAGTGGGAGGCGGCGGAAGGGGAGCCGGATCCGGTGTTCCGCAGCATCGGCGGACTGCCCGACAGCGCCCTGCCCGCCTTGGGGGCCGAGGCCCGGATGCTGGTGCTCGGCTCGCGCGGACGCGGTGGCTTCGCCAGCCTGCTGCTCGGCTCCAACGGTCTCGCCGTCGCAGGTCAGGCGGCCTGCCCGGTCGTCATCGTGCCCCGCCCGGACCGCGGCGGCGGACGGCGCGCGGACGGTGAACGGCTCGGGCTCGGCGCTCCGCAGATCACCCTCGGCGTGGACGCGGAGGAGGACGAGCCCGGCGCGATCGGCTTCGCCTTCGCCGAGGCCGACCGCCGCGGCGCCCGCCTGCGCGTCATCTCCGGCTACACCTGGCCGCTCCTGATGCCGCCGGCCTTCGAGTACCTCGCCGCCTACGAGGCCACCCAGCAGGAGTACGAGGACGCCCTCGCCGACCAGCTGACGAAGGTGCTCGACCCGTACCGCCGGCACCACCCGGAGGTCGCGGTGGAGGTGGAGCTGCGCGGCGCCGACGCGGCGGGGATGCTGGTGGACGCCTCGCTGGAGAGCGATCTGGTGGTCGTCGCCCGCCACCGCCGCCGGTTGCCGCTCGGGCGGCGGCTCGGCTCGGTGGCACACGCGGTGCTGCTGCACGCGCTCTGCCCGATCGCCGTCGTACCGGGGCGGACGACGGCCGCCACGGGGGAGCCGGAGGCGGGGACCGGCGCGTGACGGAGCGGTGAGGGTGTCCGCCGCGGCGGGGGCCGGGGTCAGGCCGAGGTGCGGCGTTCCGGACGGCGCATCAGGAACGCCGCGGCCGATCCGGCGAGGACGAGGGCGCAGACGGAGAGCACGGTGCTCATCCAGGAGGCGCCCAGCCACTGCCCGCCGAAGTAGCCGAGGCTGACGCTGTACCCGGCCCAGGCCAGGCCCGCCAGCGCGGACCAGGGCAGGAACTCGCGGACCGTACGGTGGGCCACCCCGGCGCCCAGGCTGACCACCGAGCGGCCGGCGGGCGCGAAGCGGGCCAGGACGACGATGGCGCCGCCGCCCCGGGTGAGGGCGGTGCCGAGGCGCTGCTGGGCGGCGGTCAGGCGGCGGGAGCGGCCGATCGCGCGGTCGAAGCGGTCGCCGCCGCGCCAGGCGAGCCGGTAGGCGACCATGTCGCCGAAGACGGAGGCGGTCGCGGCGCACAGCACCAGCCCGAACAGCTCCGGCAGCGGGGTGCCGCCGTCCACGGTGGCGCCGACCGCGCCCGCGGCGGTACGGGTGCCCGCCGCCGCGGTGGCCGCGGCGATCACCAGGACGCCGCTGGGCAGGAACGGCACGAACACGTCGAGCACGATCGAGAGGCTCACCAGGGCGTACACCCAGGGGGTGCCACTGACGGGCCCCAGGCTTTCCAACAACGTGCCACTCCCGGTCCGAACCCCGCCGCGACGTCGCATGGGGCGGCAGGGGCGGCACTACGGCTATACAGCGTACGCCTGGAATGCGGCGGCTTTTGTCCCAGGGGGACAGATGTTGTTCGTTTCACGTTCGCCCGGGGGATTCGGTCCCCGTGCCCGGACGGCGTACGGCGCCCCCGGAGCGGGTCCCGGGAGGCGCCGTACGGGGCGGCCGGGGGCGCGGGCCGTGAGCGGACGGCCCGCGCCCCCGGGTCAGACGGCCGCCCCCGGGGTGTTTGCCCGCGGTGCGCGGTCGCCGAAGAAGAGCCGGTCGAGCGACCAGGTGCCGGGGCCGAGGAAGAGGATCAGCAGGAACGCCCAGCAGAACATCACGGACGGCTCGCCGCCGTTCTGTATCGGCCACAGCGCGCTGCCCTGGTGGACGGAGAAGTACGCGTACGCCATCGAGCCGGAGCTGACGAAGGCGGCGGCGCGGGTGCCGAGGCCCAGCAGGACCAGCAGGCCGCCGGCGAACTGGATGACGGCCGCGTACCAGCCGGGCCAGGAGCCCGCCGGGATGGTCGCGCCCTGGCCCATCGCACCGCCGAGCACGCCGAAGAGCGACGCCGCCCCGTGGCAGGCGAAGAGCAGGCCGACGACGATCCGGAAGAGCGCGAGGACGTGCGGGGTGTACCGCGTGGTCAGCGGCGCCGATGCGGTATCGGTGCCGGTATGGCGGACGGTGGGCGGATTGAGCGGAGCAGACATGTGGGGACTCCTACGGTTTCGGAGGGGACGTACAACCGATGGAGGCATAGGTTAGGGATGCCTAATAGTGCTTGCAACTTCAATCTCTAACCAAAGGTCGGCCTGGCCGAAACGATTGGTCTGAACCAATCATCCGCGCGGGGCCCGACGCGTCAACGGTCCCGACGTCAGCAAATCCGCACACCGCCCCCGCCGGGCTCCCTGTGTCCCCGACTGCCCCCGTATGTCCCGGCGCCCGGCGCCGCGGCGCGGCCCCCGCGCCGGATTCCGGACATGCGAAAGCCCGCCTCCTGGAGCGGACTCCGGGAGGCGGGCGGTGATCGAGGGGGTGTCCCGGGGTGTCGGTCAGGCCGCCGGTGCGCCGGGCCGACGCTCGTCCGGCGGCTCAGCAGCCGTCGAGGAGCTCCTTCAGCTTGGCCTTCTCCGCCGAGTCCGCCGTCAGCTCGTACGTGTGCTTCACCCAGATCCACATCCGCGCGTACTCGCAGCGGTACGAGGTCTTCGGCGGCAGCCAGTTGGCCGGGTCCTTGTCGCCCTTGGACCGGTTGGAACTGCTGCTGACGGCGACGAGCTGGGAGTGGGTCAGGTCGTTGGCGAAGTCCTGGCGGTGCGCCGTCGTCCAGGCGGAGGCGCCCGACTTCCACGCCTCGGACAGCGGCACGACGTGGTCGATGTCGAAGTCGGACGCGTTGGTCGTCTTGACGTCGTCGTACGGCGAGACCCAGGTGCCGCTGACCGCCGCGCACTTGTCGTCCGCCTTGACGTCGGTGCCGTCGCGCTTGAGCACCACCTCGCGGGTGTTGCAGGCGCCCTCCTGGGTGATCCAGTGCGGGAACTTGTCGCGGCTGTAGCCGTCGGACGAACCCTCGGGCTGCTCCTTGATCTCGGAGAGGTAGGTGCGGGCGGTGGCCGCGCTCGGCGGGCTCGGCGGCGCCGCCTCGGCGGTGGTGCCGGTCAGCGCCACCGTGCCGACGAGCGCGAGGACCGTGCCCGCGGCGACCGTCAGGCGACGCGCGTAGACCTTTGGCATCGAAACTCCCTTGACGTGGGGGGAAGTTGGAAGCGGGTGGGCCCATGCTGGCGGCCTGGGGTGGCCGGTGGACGGGCGCCAGGTAACAGAGTGACGACATGTTCACGTCACTTCAAGGGCTTGACGCGGCGCCATCTTCGTGTCGGAGCACGGGGGTTGGGACGCTCCCGCGCACGCGCCCCCTGTCCGGCGCGCGTACCGTCGCCGGTCAGCGGCGGTCCGGGAGCCGCCTCGCGGAGACTCCGGTCGTCGCCGCGGTCGGGGCGGACCGCGCGTCCGGTGGTCCGGGCGCGTGCCGCCGCCGCGCCCGGAGCGCGTGCCGCCGCCCCGGGCGTCGCGGTGGCCGGGGCGGGGGAGGGCTGCCGTGGCTGCCGGGATCTCTCGTGCGGATGTTCGTCGCGACGAGGCGGGGTCGGCACGGGCCCGGCGCGTGGGATTGGTCACGCCGCCCGGTGTGCCGTCCGGAGGGCGGCGGGCGCGTCCGGCCCGGCGGGGTGCGGCGGTTCACGCCGGTGGCGGTGGAGAGCGCGGGGCGTCGTGTTCCCGGAGCCGTTCGCGCGCGGCCCGGCCGACCCCGTACCCTTGGCCGGAGCAGAAGGGGAGTAGCTCTTCGCCGGACCGTCGACATACTGCCCGCCCTCGTGGCGGGCCGGCGCCCGGAGGCTCGCGACCGCCGGATCCCGGCGCCCGCGGGCCAGCGAGACCTTCGGCCGCAGTGTCCTGACGCTGCCGTGCCGAAGCGACCCCGGATACGGGCCCCTCGGCGCGGCCCGACCGAACGAGGTATCCCACCCCGTGTTCAGCCTTACCGTCGCCGCCGTCGTCTTCGGCGTCATCTTCCTCGCGGAACTGCCCGACAAGACCGCCCTGGCCGGTCTCATGCTCGGCACCCGCTACCGCGCCTCGTACGTCTTCGCCGGTGTCGCCGCGGCGTTCCTCGTCCATGTGGCGCTGGCCATCGCGGCGGGCAGTGTGCTGACGCTGCTGCCGCACCGCCTCGTCCAGGGCGTGGTCGGCGTGCTCTTCCTGGCGGGCGCCGCCGTGCTGCTCTTCAAGAAGGGCGACGGCGAGGAAGAGGTGAAGAAGCCCGCCGACCAGAGCTTCTGGAAGGTCTCCGGGGCGGGCTTCATGATGATTCTGGTCGCGGAGTTCGGCGACCTCACGCAGATCATG
This sequence comes from Streptomyces sp. NPDC014733, assembly GCF_043083385.1. Taxonomy (NCBI): domain Bacteria; kingdom Bacillati; phylum Actinomycetota; class Actinomycetes; order Kitasatosporales; family Streptomycetaceae; genus Streptomyces; species Streptomyces sp. NPDC014733. The sequence goes on from NZ_JBIBYO010000005.1 coordinate 125,000, forward strand.
ACCGCCAACCTCGCGGCGCGGTACGAAGACCCGGTCTCCGTCGGCGTCGGCGCCGTCCTGGGCCTGTGGGCCGTCGCGGGCCTGGGCATCCTGGGTGGCCGCACGCTGATGAAGCGCGTCCCGCTGAAGCTGATCACCAAGGTGGCGGCGGTCGTGATGCTGCTGCTGGCGGGGTTCAGCCTCTACGAGGCGATCACCGGCTGAGCCGCCACCGGGTGGCGACCGGAGACGGCGCCACCCGGGACGACGGGGTGCGGGCCGGGCGGGGCCCCGCGGGGCTGCTCAGGCCCCGGCCGCGTCCCGCCCGGGGAAGCGCAGGGCGAATCCGCCGTCCGGCAGCGCCTCGACGCGGATGCCGGTCAGGTCGCCGACGTGCACCGTCGGCGCGAAGGCCGCGGCGCGTTCGCCCACGCCGACGACCCGCATCCCGGCCGCGCGGCCCGCTTCGATGCCGGCCTCGGAGTCCTCGAAGACCACGCACTCCTCGGGCGCGAACCCCAGCTCCGCGGCGCCCTTCAGGAACCCTTCCGGATCGGGCTTGCTGGCGCCCACGCTCTCCGCGGTGATCCGCACGGCGGGCATCGGCAGCCCGGCGGCGCCCATCCGGACGTCGGCGAGGGCACGGTCCGCGGAGGTCACCAGGGCGTGCGGCAGCCCGGCGAGGGCGGCCATGAAGGCGGGCGCGCCGGGGACCGGCACCACACCGTCGGTGTCGGCGGTCTCCTGGGCCAGCATCCGCCGGTTGTCGGCGAGGTTCTCCGCCATCGGGCGGTCCGGGAGGAGGGCGGCCATGGTGGCCCAGCCCTGGCGGCCGTGCACCACCCGCAGCACGTCCGCGCCGTCCAGCCCCTGCTCGGCCGCCCAGCGGAGCCAGCAGCGCTCGACGACGGCCTCGGAGTTGACGAGGGTGCTGTCCATGTCCAGCAGCACGGCGCGGGTGGTGAGCGTGGTGATGGCCGTCATCGGCGGGCTCCTGGGCGCTACGAGAGTGCGGAGGACGCCGTCAGGCGGGGTCGCTGCGCGCCCGGTGCCGCGGGGGAGAGGTCAAGCGGCTCCGCCCGCCGGTCAGGGAGTGCGGGCGGAACCACTTTGTTCCTACACGATACAAAGCGCGTCGGGGTGCCGACAACCGGCCCCCGTGGAACGTTCGCGGGCCCACGCGTGAACGCCGTGTGCACACCCGGATCCGCACCACCCGGAGCCCCGCCCCGGCCCCCGGCGACGGCGGCCCCCCGCCCGTCGCCACCTGCTCCGCGCGTACGCCGGGGGCGCTCGTCTCTCTCCCGCACGCCCCTGTGGCCGTGGGTCGGGATGTGCCCGACATCACGGCACCGGGGCGGCCCGCGAGGGCGTTGCGGGGCCGCGCCGGGGGGCGCTCCCGGGCGGGCGCCCTACGGCCCGTACGTGTGGGACTCCAGGGAGGCGCGGGTGGCGGGTCCGTAGACACCGCGGAGATCGTCCGGGACGCCGTACCGCGCCTGATAGCGGGCCACCGCGTCCCGGACGCCGGCGCCGTAGTAGCCGTCGACGGGCGTGGTGAAGATCCCCAACTCCCGCAGCCGCAGCTGGAGTTCGGTCACCCGGCGGCCGGTGGCGCCCTCGCGGAGGGTGGCCGGCACGGGCGGGGCGGCGGTGGCGTGGGCCGGGGGGCGCGGGTGCCAGGCGCCGGGGGCGGAGGCGGCCGCGTCCGGGAGCGGGCCGGGGGAGGCGGCGCGGGAGGTGGAGCGCGACGGGGGCAGCGCGTCCGCCGGGGCCCGGTCGTCGTCACGGGCGGTGTCCTCGGCGGCCGGGACCGCCGTGTCGTCGGCGGGGGGTGTGGCCCGGTCGCGGCGGTCGGCGAACGGTTCGCCGCTCAGCAGCCCGGCGGTCACGGCCACCGCGGTACCGGCCATGGCCAGGACGGTCGGGACGGCGCGTTTCCCCGGGCGCGCGCCGGGGGGCGCGGGCACCTCGGCCCCGGGCTCCGGGCACCGCACCGTCCGCGAGGTCGGCCCCGCGGCGCCCGGCCGGGCCCGGCGCCCCGCCCCGGCCCGCGCCACCGGACGGACGCCCCGCAGCCCGCGCAGATCCGGCAGGGCCGCGAGCGGCGGCCGTGCGTCCCCGGGCGGGGCGGGCCCGGCGGGCACCCCAGGGGGCCGCCATCCCGGGGCGGGCGGCGGGGCGACGGGCGGGAGCGCCGGGCCGGGCGCCGGCTCCTCGGGGTCGGGCAGCCGCACGTACGGCCGTAAGCGCAGCGGCTCGAAGTCGTCCGGGGCGGAGACGGCGCACAGGCACGCCGGTCGTCCGCCACCGCTCTCCGGCGCCAGGCAGTACGGGCACCTCGCAGACGTCACAGCGGTACCTCCCGCGGTGCCCGGAACTCCCGACGTGCGCGCGGCGGCCCCGGAGCGGCCCGCTGCCCCCGCCTCCGGGCGTACGGCGGAGCCGCGCGGACGTGCCCCGGCCCGCGGTGGCGCCGCGGGCGTTCGGCCGCTGTGATTATGCGCCCCCGCCCCGGCGCGCGCAGGTACTCCGGCACATCCAGGGGGCGTACGGGGGGTGGCGGCCGGATGTCCGCACGGGGCGGGCCCGGCATGCGCCGCCCGCAGGGGTGCGCGGGGGCGCACCGCCCCGGCGCCGTGGAGCGGCCTCTCCCGGCGGGGCACCGTGCCGGCGGTGTGCCCCCGCTCGGCGGGCCATATCGGGACATTGCGACCAGGATGGAGGGACGGCCGCCCGGCGTGGACGGCCGTTCCCGGCGACCGGGCCCGCCTGATCGCGGCTGCTCACCGGGGCCGGCGCACCCGGCGCCGCGACGGCGCGAGGGCGGTGTGGGAACGAGGAGAACGAGGAGCCGGAAGGCAGCACCTCCGGGCGCCGGGCCCGACCGGGCCCGCCCCGGGCGCCAGGGCCGCCTTCACCGGGCAATCCGGTCACCCGGGCCACCCGGATACCGGGAAGGTCCGGCGACCGACCGGGAGCCGAGAGGCCCGGAGGCCAGTGATCCGGAGGCCGGGCACGCGGTGGCCGGGAAGCCCGGAAGAGCCGGGAAGTCCGGAAGAGGGAGAAGACGCTCATGGCGCAGGACACCGGGGAAGGGACACCCGCGGGGCCCACCGCGGGACCGGCGGGGCCCACCGGGGCCGGGGACCGGCGGACGATTCTCGTGGCGATCGGCGCGCTGCTGCTCGGCATGTTGATCGCCGCACTCGACCAGACCATCGTCGCCACCGCGCTGCCCACGATCGTCAGCGACCTCGGCGGACTCGACCACCTCTCCTGGGTGGTCACCGCCTACCTCCTGGCGTCGACGGCGGCGACCCCGCTGTGGGGCAAGCTCGGTGACCAGTACGGCCGCAAGAAGCTCTTCCAGACCGCCATCGTGATCTTCCTGATCGGCTCGGTGCTCTGCGGTCTCGCCCGGAACATGGGGGAGCTGATCGGCTTCCGGGCGCTCCAGGGCCTGGGCGGCGGCGGACTGATCGTGCTGTCCATGGCGATCGTCGGGGACCTCGTACCGCCCCGGGAACGCGGGAAGTACCAGGGGCTCTTCGGGGCGGTCTTCGGCGCCACCAGCGTGCTCGGGCCGCTGCTCGGCGGGGTGTTCGTGGACCACCTCAGCTGGCGCTGGGTCTTCTACATCAACGTGCCGATCGGCGCGATCGCCCTGGCCGTCATCGCCGCCGTGCTGCACATCCCGGTCCGTCGCACCCCCCACCGCATCGACTATCAGGGAACCTTCCTGATTGCTGCGGTCGCCGCCTGCTTCGTGCTGATGACCTCGCTCGGCGGCGTCACCTACCCCTGGGGCTCCTGGCAGATCATCGGGCTCGCCGTCCTCGGGGTCGTCCTGCTCGCCGCGTTCGTCGCCGTGGAGCGGCGGGCCGCCGAACCGGTGCTGCCGCTGCGCCTGTTCCGTCTGCGGACCTTCGCGCTGACCTCCGTCATCGGCTTCGTCATCGGCTTCGCGATGTTCGGCTCGATGACGTATCTGCCCACGTTCCTACAGGTCGTCCAGGGCGTCACACCCACCATGTCCGGTGTGCACATGCTGCCGATGGTGCTCGGCATGCTGCTGTCGTCGACCGCGTCCGGACAGATCGTCAGCCGCACCGGCCGCTACAAGTTCTTCCCGCTGGCCGGGACCGCCGTCACCGCCGTCGGCCTGCTCCTGCTGCACCGGCTCGGCCCGGACAGCGGCGTCGGGGTGATGAGCGCGTACTTCTTCGTCTTCGGCTTCGGACTCGGCCTGGTCATGCAGGTGCTGGTGCTCATCGTGCAGAACGCCGTCGACTACCGGGACCTGGGCGTGGCGACCTCCGGCGCGACCTTCTTCCGCTCCATCGGCGCCTCCTTCGGCGTCTCCATCTTCGGCACGATCTTCGCGGGCAAGCTCGGCCCCCGCATCGCCGACGCCGTCGCGGGCCGCCCGCTGCCGCCGGGCATCTCCCCGGCCGCCATCGCCCAGGACCCGCGGCTCGCGGGCCACCTGCCACCCGCACTCCGCACCGGCGTGCTCCACGCCTACTCCGCCTCGATCACCGACGTGTTCCTCTACGCGGTGCCCGTCGTCCTCGTCGCTTTCGTACTGGCATGGTTCCTGAAGGAAGAGCCGCTGCGCGCCGGCGTCACCGCACCGGACACCTCCGAGGTGCTGTCCTCCAACCCCGTCGAGCGGTCCTCGTACGAGGAGTGCGCCCGGGCGCTGTCCCGGCTCGGCAGCATGGAGGGCCGCAAACGGATCTACGAGAAGATCACCGAGCGGGCCGGGCTGGATCTGAAACCGGCGGCCAGCTGGATGCTGCTGCGCATCCAGCACCACGGCTCGGTGGAACCGGCCCTCCTCGCCGAGCGCACCACCGTGCCGCTCGGCGTGATCTCCGAGGCCACCCGGCAGGTCGAGGAGCGCGGTCTCGCCGTACGCGAGGGCCTCGACCTGCGGCTCACCGAGACCGGACAGGTCGTCGCGGAGCGGCTGGCGGGGGCCCGGCGGGAGTCGCTGGCGCGGATGCTGGGCGACTGGTGGACGAAGGACCGGCCGACCGATCTGACGGAGCTGGTACGCGAACTGACCTCGGAACTCTGCGGCTCGGACGCCGAGGAACCCCACAACGGCGACGCCCGCCGCACCCTGCCCCGCACGGGCTCGGCGCCGCGCCCGCCGGATCTGGCGAAGTGAGAGGTGGTGGGGCGGCGGCCCCGCGGGCGCCCGCTCGGGGGGCCGCCGCCCCGGGGGCACGTTCGGGGGCAGCCGCCCCTCCCCGGGAGCGCACGGAAAAGGGCCTTCCCCAGGGGAGCTACAAGGAGCCGCCCCCGGAGAAGCCCTGCCGCGGACCGGGCCGGACCTCAGCCCTGCTTCGGACCTGCCTGCTGGACGACCTCGAAGGACCAGAGGGTGGAGCCGGACGCCGCGGGCTTCGGCCGCTCACCGCCCTCGCCGCCGCCCTGGTGGGCGGCCTTCATCGGCCCCTCCATCCACGCCTGGAAGGACGCCTCGTCGCGCCAGCGGGTGTAGACGAGGTACTGGTCGGTGCCCTCGACGGGACGCAGCAGCTCGAACCACTCGAAGCCGTCGGACGAGTCGACGGTCCCGGCACGGGAGGAGAACCGCTGCTCCAGAACCTCACGCTGCTCGGCGGGGACGGTGAGTGCGTTGATCTTCACGATGCTCATGCCGCCATCGTGCCCCATCCCGCCGGGCGGTTCCGGGGCAGGTCCCCCGAGCGGACGACCGGCCGGAGCCGGAATTGGGACCCGGCGGGGAGCTTCGCGGACCTGGGCCGCTCCGGCTGGGCCCGCGATGTGGAACGTCCGGAGTCCGAAGAATTGATGACTGCCGTGCGGGGGGGGGGGGGGGGGGGGCGCCACGGCGAGGCTGAGTCCGTAGGCGTCACACAGCTTCATTGACTTCTGCGTACAACCAGTTGCTGACGTCATCGTTTTGGTTCCCGAAGGCCACATTATTGATGGCAGAGGCGTTCGGAAGAGGGAGATCGGCGCCTCCGCAGTGGTTGAGCGGTGTGCCCGCTGGCAGCGCTGCGAGCAGACCGCTGGCGATTCCGCTGCCGTGCTCGGCGCTTCCTGTGTGGTGCGCTGTTGTGCCGTGGCTGGCGCACGAGTTGGCGAATGAAGGCGACGCGATGGCGATGATCCCGCCGGCCGATGCCGGTGCGGCGCCGGCGAGTCCCGCTCCGAGTGCGGCTGCGGCGAGTCCGAGTGCGGTGGCGAGTGTCCTGCGTGTGGTCATGTTCGGGTAACGACGTGCGGGCCGGTGGGCGCCGGGCGTTCGCTCGTGTGGCCCAGCAAGGCACGGCGGCCAGGCGGCGGCGGGTGTCGAGGCGGAGGCCGGGAGGGCGGCATCCGGCGAGCTGGGCTGAGTGCTCGGCGCTCCGGTGCTACGTGGTGATTCGGCGGATGGCCTGGGCCGGTCAACGAGTGAGTGGGGCCAGGTGAAGTCGTGCTCGGATGACCGGTCGTTCGCCGGGGCCTAGGTTGCGGTTGGCGGGCGCCGGGAGCCGGGGCGATTCGAAGGAGAACCCGAGTGCGGTCAGGAACTCCGTGCCGGGTCGCCAGCCTTCGGTCACCGACGTAGCCACGTGGGTGTAATTCTCTGCGGCGAGTTCGCGGAGGAGAGCGGAGGCCACCAGACTGCCCAGCCCCCGGCGCCGGAAAGCGGGGTGGATGAGGAACAGGCCGAGCGTGCAGGAACCTGCCGTGGGATACCGGATGACGGCGTCGATCACGCCGACGATCTCTCCGCCGACCGCGATCACGATGAGCGTCTTGTCCTGGAAGGCTGCGCCTTCCGGCAAGGCGTAGTACAGGCTTTGGACATCGCCGGGTGCGGCGGGCCGGCCCGTGGCGGCCGTGAACCAGTCTCCAGCCGCGTCGAACAGTGCGAGCACATCCTGCTCGTCATCCGGCTTCAGATCTCTGATCCGGATTCTTCGGCCCTCGTGTTCAAGATCCAGCAGCATGGCGGCACCTTAATTCCGACCTCGCCGTCCTGCGCCGTCGGCGAGGCGCGCGCGTGGCCCCGGCTGAGGGCCCGGAAACACCGGAGCCCGGTGCCGTGACGCACCGGGCTCCTGTGTGTTCCGTACCGCTCGGGAACCGTCGGCCGGTCAGGCCGTCGCGGTTGCCTCCCGGCGGACGGTGCGGGCGACCTCGCGGGCCTCCGCCTCGGTCTCCACCGCGGGCGGCGAGCCGGGCAGCGGCTTGCAGGCGCTCTCCGACATGAGCCAGACGGCGATACCGCCGATGACGGCCGCGGCCATCATGTAGTAGGCGGGCATCATGCGGTTGCCGGTGGCGCCGATGAGCGCCGTGACGACCAGCGGGGTGGTGCCGCCGAACAGCGACACGGAGATGTTGAAGCCGATGGACAGCGAGCCGTAGCGGACCTTCGTCGGGAAGAGCGCGGGCAGCGTCGACGGCATCGTGGAGGTGAAGCAGACCAGCAGCAGGCCCAGCGCGCCCATGCCCAGGGCGATGGCGAGCAGCGAGCCCTGCCGGATCAGCAGCAGCGCGGGCACCGAGAGGAGCAGGAACCCCGCGCATCCCGCGGCCATCACCGGGCGGCGGCCGAAGCGGTCGCTGAGCCGACCCGCGAAGGGCTGGACGCCCATCATCACGACCATGACCGCGAGGACGACCAGCAGCCCGTGCGTCTCGTCGTACTTCAGCTCCGAGGTCAGATAGCTCGGCATGTACGAGAGCAGCATGTAGTCGGTGACGTTGAAGACCAGGACCAGGCCGACGCAGAGCAGCATCGTGCGCCACTGGCCGAAGATCATCTCGCGGACGCCGACGCGCTTCTCCGCCTCGCGGCGCTCCTTCTCCTTCGCCCGCGCCTCCTTCTCCAGCTGCGCGAACGCCGGGGTCTCCTCCAGCCGCATCCGCAGGTAGAGGCCGATGATGCCCATCGGGCCCGCGATCAGGAACGGGATCCGCCAGCCCCAGGACAGCAGGTCGTCGGTGGAGAGCAGGGCGGTCATCAGGGTGACCAGGCCGGCGCCGCCGACGTAGCCCGCCAGGGTGCCGAACTCCAGCCAGCTGCCGAGGAAGCCGCGCTTCTTGTCGGGCGCGTACTCGGCGATGAAGGTGGACGCGCCGCCGTACTCGCCGCCGGTCGAGAAGCCCTGCACCAGGCGGGCGACGAGCAGCAGGATCGGGGCGCCGACGCCGATGGAGGCGTACGACGGGATCAGCCCGATGCAGAAGGTGCCCGCCGCCATCATGATCATGGTGAGGGCGAGGACCTTCTGGCGGCCGATGCGGTCGCCCAGCGGGCCGAAGACCATGCCGCCGATCGGCCGGACCAGGAACGCCGCGGCGAACGCGCCGAACGTCGACAGCAGCTGCGCCGTCGGATTCCCGGACGGGAAGAAGACCTTGCCGAGGGTGACGGCTATGTAGCTGTAGACGCCGAAGTCGAACCACTCCATCGCGTTGCCCAGCGCCGCGGCGGAGACCGCGCGCTTGACCATCGCGGGTTCGACGACCGTCACGTCGCCGGCGGATTCTCTGGAGGGCGTTCCCCCGGTGCGCTGTTCCGAGTCGGGTGCGGCGGTTGTCTGGTTGCCGTCCTTGTCACGGGGTCCCGGTGCGACGGGGGACTGCGTCGGCACGTGCTCGCTCGCCTGCGCTCTCTGGGTCGACTACAAGAAAAAGTCCCGTCACGGGTGACGGGCGAAAGTCGACCATAGGGGCAGACCCGGTCATCACGGACGGTGCACGGGTGACCGCGCAACTGCTCGCCTACCCGCTCCACACAGGGCAAACGTGGCTTCGCAGGCGCTTCGGCGAGGAGCCGTGGTGTGAGCCATATCGCGGTGAGAGCCTGCAACCGCGCGCCGGGGTGACGCGGCCCACACCCCGCGCGCGGCGCCCTCGTACGCGCCCCTCCCGCACGCCTTCCCGCCCGCCGCGCACGGCCCCGGCGGCCCGTGCGGACGCCGCGTACCGGGCCCGGGAACGCGACCGGCGCGGCAGCCCGCAGGGGCCACCGCGCCGGGGGATCGTCGCGTCACTCAAGGATCCGCCCGCCCCGCCCGGACCGCCACCCGGCGGCCGCCGCTCACTCCATCCACGCCTCGTACGAGAGGACCGCGCCGGCCTCGACCCGGGTGCCGGGGATGTCCTCCGTCGTGGTGGTCTCGCTGCCCAGGAGGCGGCCGTCGGCGGGGTCGAGGATCAGCATCTGGCGGATGCCCTCCATGGCGCCCGGCCGCCCGGTGCAGACGTACGCCTGACCGCGGCGGCCCAGCCGGTCGGTGACGGGGCCCACCGGGCGCAGATCCCCGGCGGTGGCGAGCAGCCGCACCACGGCGGCGTTCTCCCGCGGCCCCGGCGTCCACTCCTGACGGAACGCGGACAGCGCCTGCAGCAGCTGCGGCGTCCCGCCGTCCGCCTCGCCGTAGAGCGCGCCCAGCAGCCGCCGCAGCGCCTGCGGGTCGGCCGGCGGCGGGGTCCGCGACGCCGGACCGCCGCGCCGCGTCTCGGCGCCCGCCGGGTACGCAACCCGGTGCAGCACCTTTCCGTCCTCGACGGTGGAGCGGCGGCCGTCGTCGGTGGTGTGGATCACCGGGCGCCCCGGGTGGCGCGGATCGGTCGCCACGACCAGCTCGGAGCCGCTGCCGTCGGCGTTCCACCGGGTCAGCCGCTCCTCGGGCACGGTCACCGGCGGCGCGTCCACGGTGCCGGTTCGGCGGTCCAGGTACCAGCTCTGCAGATGGCTGCCCCGGTGTGGCCCGGCCCCGGGGCCCGCCGCGGCGGCGTGCGCCCCGGCGCGCCGCGCCAGCTCGGCCAGCGGCACCGCCGGGGCGCCGGCACGCACCTGGAGGGCGGCCGGAACGGCGGCGGCGGGCGTGGAGCCGGGCCCGGAGAGGGTGTAGGCGAGCACCGCGAAGAGGGCCAGCGCCGCCGCCTCGGCGCGGAGCACCAGCCGCCGGCCGATCTTCCGGCGGCGGTTGCGGTACAGCAGCTGGTTCAGCGCCCGCTCGGCCCGGTGGTCGAGGGGCCGCTCCCGCCACGGGCCGGTGCGCGCCGACACGGGATCGGCCGTGCGCAGCAGCTCCAGTTCGTCATCCATCGCACTCGTCTCCTGCTCGCGCGGACACCGGCGTCCGCATCCGGTCGATCTGGGTACGGAGCCGGGCCCGCGCCCGGTGGAGCCGCATCGCCGCCGCGCTCCGGCCGCAGCCGAGGGTGACGGCGAGCTCGTCGACGGTCAGCTCCTCCCACGCCGTCAGCCGCAGCACCTCCTGGTCGGCGGGGGAGAGCCGGGCGAGCGCCTCGTGCACCCAGGAGCCGGGCCGCTCCGCGTCCGGGCTCTCCACCGTCCCCCGGCGGTGGGCGATCTCGTGGTTGCCCAGCCGGTGCAGCAGGCGGCGGTGACGGCCCCTGCCGCGCACCGTGTTGGCCAGGCAGTTGCGGGCCACCCCGTACAGCCAGGGCAGCGGCGCGTCGGGGAGGTCCGCGCGGCGGCGCCAGGCGGTGGAGAAGACCTCCGCGACTATTTCCTCGACCTCGTCCGTCCGCCCGTCCAGCCGCCGTGCCACGAAACGGCTGACCGCCCAGTAGTGGGCGCGGTAGGCAGCGGCGAAGGCATCGTCCGTGCTCATGATCGGTTGGTGTCCGGCACGCCCCCGATCGTCACACCCCGCCGCGGTGATCCATCCCACGGCCTGCCGGTGGCCGCCTCGGTGACGCCCGGCGGGGTGCCGGACACCTACCGGGCATGAGAACTCCTGTGAAGTGGCTGACGACCACGGACCACAAGGCGATCGGCACGCTCTATCTCGTCACCGCGTTCGCGTTCTTCTGCATCGGCGGGGTGATGGCGCTGCTGATGCGCGCGGAGCTGGCCCGGCCCGGCCGTCAGATCCTGTCGAACGAGCAGTTCAACCAGGCGTTCACGATGCACGGCACGATCATGCTGCTGATGTTCGCGACGCCGCTGTTCGCCGGATTCGCCAACTGGATCATGCCGTTGCAGATCGGCGCCCCGGACGTCGCCTTCCCGCGGCTCAACATGCTGGCGTACTGGCTCTATCTGTTCGGGTCCCTGATAGCCGTCGGCGGTTTCCTCACCCCGCAAGGGGCGGCGGACTTCGGCTGGTTCGCGTACTCCCCGCTGTCCGGTGCGGTCCGGTCGCCGGGGATCGGCGGCGACATGTGGATCATGGGGCTGGCGCTCTCCGGGTTCGGCACGATCCTCGGCGCCGTCAACTTCATCACCACGATCATCTGCATGCGTGCCCCCGGCATGACGATGTTCCGCATGCCGATCTTCACCTGGAACGTCCTGCTGACCGGCGTCCTCGTGCTGCTCGCCTTCCCGGTGCTCGCCGCCGCGCTGTTCGCGCTGGAGGCGGACCGGAAGTTCGGGGCCCATGTCTTCGACGCGGCGAACGGCGGGGCGCTGCTCTGGCAGCATCTTTTCTGGTTCTTCGGGCACCCCGAGGTGTACATCATCGCGCTGCCGTTCTTCGGCATCATTTCCGAGGTCATTCCGGTCTTCTCCCGGAAGCCGATGTTCGGTTACGTCGGTCTGATCGCCGCGACGATTTCCATCGCCGGGCTCTCGGTGACGGTCTGGGCGCACCACATGTACGCCACCGGCGGCGTACTCCTGCCGTTCTTCTCCTTCATGACCTTCCTCATCGCGGTCCCGACCGGTGTGAAGTTCTTCAACTGGATCGGCACCATGTGGAAGGGCTCGCTCTCCTTCGAAACCCCGATGCTCTGGGCGATCGGCTTCCTCATCACCTTCGTCTTCGGCGGTCTGACCGGCGTCATCCTCGCCTCACCACCCCTCGACCTCCACGTCACCGACTCGTACTTCGTGGTGGCCCACTTCCACTACGTCATCTTCGGTACGGTCGTCTTCGCGATGTTCTCCGGATTCCACTTCTGGTGGCCGAAGTTCACCGGCAAGATGCTGGACGAAAGCCTCGGAAAAATCACCTTCTGGACGCTCTTCGTCGGCTTCCACGGCACCTTTCTCGTCCAGCACTGGCTGGGCGCGGAAGGCATGCTGCGCCGTATCCCGGACTATCTGGCGGCCGATGGATTCACCGCGCTGAACACCATCTCGACGATTTTCTCGTTCCTGCTGGGACTGTCGGTCCTGCCGTTCTTCCACAACGTCTGGAAGACCGCCAAATACGGCGAGAAGGTGGAGACGGACGACCCCTGGGGCTACGGCCGTTCCCTGGAGTGGGCGACCTCCTGCCCGCCGCCGCGTCACAACTTCCTCACCCTGCCGCGCATCCGCTCCGAATCCCCGGCGTTCGACCTGCACCACCCGGAGGTCGCCGCCCGGGACGATGCGCTGCGGAGCGGGGAGCGGGCGGTGCCGGTGCCCGAGCGGAGCGGACGGGCATGAGCGAGACGACCGGCGGCATGCGCACCGACGAGGCGATCAACGAGATCGAGGGCTTTCTGCTGTGGGAGGCGGAGAAGCGCCGGGCGCGGAGCCGGGCCGAGGCGTTCTGCGCCGGACTGCCCTGGCTCACCGGGACCCGGCGCGCGGAGGTCGCCCGCCACTACTGCCGCGACCAGGCGGAGCTGTCCCGCGAGGTCCTGGAGCGGATCGCCGCCCGCGCCACCGCCCTGCGCGCCGAGTACGAGGGCGTCCACCGGACGCTGCGGCGACGGCTGCTGACCGGGTACGCGGCGGGCACGGTCGCGGTGGCGGCGGTGGCGGGCTTCGCCCTGTACGGCAGATGAGGCACCGCCCGGTGGTGCCGCCGGTGGCCGTGGGGGAGCGGCCACCGGCGGCGGGACCGGTGCGGTGCGTGGGCCGACCGAGGTGCGGGCGGTGCGGCGGTCAGCTGCCGACGGTGATCTGGGACGCGGGGTCGGTGGTGTCGCTGACGGTGTAGGTGGCGTTGAAGTTCGAGCTGGTCGCGGTCGTCGGGCAGCCGAAGCCGCCCTCGACCTTCACCGGGACCGCCGCGTCGGTGAACTTCAGGGTGGACGGTGCGCCGTTGGTCCAGGTGCCGTTGACGGTGGCCGCCGCGGTCGGCGCGGCGGTCACCGTACAGCTGGCCAGTCCGCTGGTCTTCAGGACGAATCCGCCGGACGGCATGGTGAGTCCGGCGGTCGCCGGGGAGCCGTTCTGGAGGCCCACGGTCCAGTCGCCGGTCGTGGTGACGGTGGCGCTGACGCCCGGCATGCTCGTGGTGCAGGAGCTGTAGGTGGGGGCGGAGACGGCGTTGGTCACCGGCCCGGAGGCGTTGGTGTTGCCGGGCGCGGCGGGGACCGAACCGGTGGCCCCGGAGGCGGTGCAGGTCACCGTCACCGAACCGGCGGAGAACGTCGCGGAGCCGGAGAGTTTCGCGCCGAAGGCGTGCCCGGCGGGCGTGACGGTGGTGGACGCGGCGGCGGTCCCGGCCGTGGGCGCGGGCTGGGCGGTCGCCGGTCCGGTCACCGCCAGCGTCAGCCCGAGGGCCGCCACGACACCGGCCGACGCGGTGAGCACGGTGCGGGTGAGGTGCTGGGTCATCGCTGAACTCCTTCGTACGGGAGGGCGCCCGGGGTTCCGGGCCGTGAGGGGGAGTGCGGTGGTGCGGGCGCACGCGGCGGCGCACGGACGCGCGGCCGCGCGGCGTGGTGGGCGCGCACGGCGGAGCCGCGCGCGGGGTGGGGCAGCCGTACGGGGCCGGTCGGCCGGGGGGTGCCGTACGGAAGGGGGCGAACCGGGGGCGGGGCTACCGCGTCACGGAAGGCGGCTCGCCGCGGCCGCACCCGGGGCGCCGGGAGGGCCGGACGCACCGGACGCGTCTGATACCTCGGCCACCTCGGCCACGCCGGACGCCTCGGCCCGGGTCCCGTCCGCCTCCGGTGGCACCTCCCTCGTCACCGGCCGCCAGGCGAAGATCATCGCGCCGCCGAGGATGCCGAGGAGGGTGCCGATCAGGAAGCCGCCGAGGTTGGACATGACGAGCGCGGCCATCGCGCCGAGGACGGTGAGGACGCCGGCGAGGGTCCGGTGCTGGGGGGTGAACCACGCCGACAGGCCCATCAGGATCATCACCAGGCCCATCAGCACCGACGGGACCCCGGCGATGCCCTGCTGGAGCATGACCTTCAGCGGGGCCAGCGGCAGGGCGCAGATCTCCGCCCCGGCCAGCACCGCCGCCAGCCCGCCCCAGAAGGGACGGCTCCGGCGCCAGCGCCGCCAGCGGTTCGGCGCTCCGGCGGCGCCCATCTCAGAAGCATTCCTTCGTGCCCTTGGACACCTTCATGCTGAGCCCGGAGAGCCGGAACGTCCCGGCGTTGGTGGACCAGGCGGTCTGCCGCAGATGGTTGATGGCGACGTCGTCGGCCTGCTGCGCGAAGAGGTCCTGGAGGCCCTTGGCGTCGGCCGGGCCCTTGCTGAGCGTCGAGGCGTCCCGGCCGATCTCGATGCCGTGGAAGGACGCGTCGCCGGAGAGCTGGGTGGCGTCGACGAACAGGTTGGTCGCCTGGACGGGCTTGCCGGCGCCGGCCGTCAGGTTGAGCGAGATGTCACCGAGGACCGGCAGGTGGGTGACGACGGACTGGCACAGATGGTGCAGCTCGGCGGTCTTGATGGCGGTGACGGCGACCGGCAGCAGATCGCCCCGGGCGTTGGTGTCCACGCTGCCGTACTGGGCGAATCCGTCGCCGGTGAGGCGGTCGGCCGACACCTTGAACTGCTGCCCCGAGACGGCGAACGAGGCCGCGAGCGCCCCGTTGGCGAGGGCGATGCCCAGGGCGGCGGTGCCGGCGACGGCCGGGACGGTCAGCACGGCGAACCGCCGCCAGCTGATGCGTCCCGTGACGTGTCTGCCGTGTGCGTCCTTCACGACGTGTCCCCTTCGAAGAGTGCGGTGGATCGCGCTGTCGAACGTGTGGGGGGCGTGCCAGGTGCGGGTGCGCGGCGTACGGTCCCGGCGTCGCGGCCGTCGGGCGGCGTGGGGCGCGGGCGGGCACGGTGGCCGTGCGGCGGTACGGGAGCGGGACGGCAGGCCCTGCGGACGGCGCGCTGCCGATGGCGCTGAACTACCGGTGTTACCACGGGTGTTACCGGCGAGTGGAATGTAATTCCGGCGCTGTCCGCTGACAAGGACACGCGTGCGACGGTTTTCGGCCGACTGCGCGGCCCGGTGGCGCGCGCCCGGACACACGCGAAGGTCCACTGCCCCGGGGCGCGCGAAAGCCCGCCGCCCCAAGGCGACGGGCCGCTCCCGTACGGCGACGCGTCGGCCGCGCGCGTCCGCTACACGTACCGCACCCGCATCTCCTTCACGCCGTTGAGCCATGACGAGCGCAGCCGGCGGGGCGCGTCGGTGAGGGTGATGTCCGGCAGGGTGTCGGCGATGGCCTGGAAGATCAGGTTGATCTCCAGGACGGCGAGGGACTTGCCGAGGCAGAAGTGCGGTCCGCCGCCGCCGAAGCCGAGGTGCGGATTGGGGTCGCGGGTGATGTCGAAGACCTCGGGGCGGTCGAAGACGTCCGGGTCGTTGTTGGCGGAGGCGTAGAAGATGCCGACCCGCTGGCCCTCGCGGATGTGCGCGCCGCCCAGGGTGGTGTCCTGGGCGGCGGTCCGCTGGAAGGAGACCACCGGTGTCGCCCAGCGGACGATCTCCTCGGCGGCGGTGGCGGGCCGCTCCCGTTTGTAGAGGTCCCACTGCTCGGGGTGGGTGAGGAAGGCGTGCATGCCGTGGGTGATGGCGTTGCGGGTCGTCTCGTTGCCGGCCACCGCCAGCAGCAGGACGAAGAAACCGAACTCGTCGGAGCCGAGGTTGCCGTCGTCCTCCGCGGCGACCAGTCTGCTGACGATGTCCTTCGCCGGGCACGCCTTGCGGTCGGCGGCGAGGTTCATCGCGTACGAGATCAGTTCCATCGCGGCGGTGGTGCCGACCTCTTCGGTGATGGCGAGTTCCGGGTCGTCGTAGGCGATCATCTTGTTCGACCAGTCGAAGATGCGGGCCCGGTCCGCCTGGGGGATGCCGATCAGCTCCGCGATGGCCTGGAGCGGCAGTTCGCAGGCGATGTCGGTGACGAAGTCGCCGGTGCCGGAGCGGCGCGCGCCCTCGACGATCGCCGCGGCGCGCTCGCGCAGCGCCTCCTCCAGTGCCCGCACCGCGCGCGGCGTGAACCCGCGCTGCACGATCTGCCGGACCCGGGTGTGCTCGGGCGGGTCCATGTTCAGCATGATCAGCTTCTGGACGTCGATCTGGTCGCGGGTCATGGAGTCGTTGAAGCGGATGATCGATGTGTTGCGGTGGGCGGAGAAGATGTCCGGTTTGGTGGACACCTCCTTGACGTCCTCGTGGCGGGTCACCACCCAGTAGCCGTCGTCGCCGAAACCGGCGATGTTGTGCGGCTGGGCGCACCACCACACCGGTGCGGTCCGCCGCAGCCGGGCGAATTCGGGGAGCGGGACGCGGGACTGGTAGACGTCGGGGTCGGTGAAGTCGAAACCCTCGGGCAGCGCGGGGCATGGCATCGGCGGCTCCTGATCCGGTCCGGCGCGGCCCGGCGGCCGGCCGCCACGGGCCGGGTGGCGCCGGCGCCACCACTGGTTCTGACGAGTCATCAGATGTCGCGGCGAAGGTAGTAACGAGTTCTACAAGTGGCAAGGGTCACGGCGTCATTCACCCCTCGGCAAGGGGGCGCCGGCGGCCAACTCCGGCGCGCGCGACGCCGATACCGCGGCTGCATGCCCCTTGCGCCCCCGGGGTACGGCTCATGAGACTGACCGCAGAACTAGAACGCGTACTAGTTCTTCTGCCGTGGGTGCCGGGATACCCGCGGACGCGAGGAGAGGACGAGTCAGTCATGGCCGCGGAACCCGTCATCGTCGAAGCCGTACGCACCCCCATCGGCAAGCGCCAGGGCGCGCTCGCCAACCTCCACCCCGCCTACCTCCTGGGCGAGACGTACCGCGAACTCCTCGCCCGTACGGGCCTCCAGCCCGACTGCGTCGAGCAGATCGTCGGGGGCACCGTCACCCACGCCGGTGAGCAGTCGATGAACCCGGCCCGCAACGCCTGGCTCACCATGGGGCTGCCGTACGAGACCGCCGCCACCACCGTCGACTGCCAGTGCGGCTCCTCGCAGCAGGCCAACCACATGGTCGCCAACATGATCGCGTCCGGCGTCATCGACATCGGCATCGGCTGCGGCGTCGAGGCGATGTCCCGGGTGCCGCTCGGCAGCGGCTCCAAGCACGGACCCGGCAAGCCCTGGCCCGACGAGTGGCACGTCGACCTGCCCAACCAGTTCGAGGCCGCCGAACGCATCGCCCGCCGCCGCGGCCTGACCCGCGAACGCGTCGACGCGCTCGGCCTCCTCTCCCAGCAGCGCGCCCAGGCCGCCTGGGCGGAGGAGCGCTTCAAGCGGGAGACCTTCGCCGTCCAGGTCCCCACCACCGAGGAGGAACAGGCCGCCGGCCAGGGCATGTGGCGGCTGGTCGACCGGGACGAGGGGCTGCGCGACACCACCATGGCGGCGCTCGGCGGCCTCAAGCCCGTCATGCCGCAGGCCGTCCACACCGCCGGGAACTCCTCGCAGATCTCCGACGGCGCCGCCGCGGTGCTCTGGGCCTCCAAGCGCATGGCCCGCGCCCTCAAACTCAAGCCGCGCGCCCGCATCGTGGCGCAGGCGCTGGTCGGCGCCGATCCGCACTTCCACCTCGACGGGCCCATCGACGCGACCCGCGCCGTCCTCGGCAAGGCCGGGATGACCCTCAAGGACATCGACCTCGTCGAGATCAACGAGGCGTTCGCCTCCGTCGTCCTGTCCTGGACGCAGGTCTTCGACCAGGACCTGGAGAAGGTCAACGTCAACGGCGGCGCCATCGCACTCGGCCACCCCGTGGGCGCCACCGGCGCCCGCCTGATCACCACCGCCCTGCACGAACTGGAACGCCAGGACAAGGAGTTCGCGCTCATCACGATGTGCGCGGGCGGGGCGCTGGCGACGGGGACGATCATCCAGCGGCTCTGAGGAAACCGGCTTGACCTTCACACCGTGCGAAGGTCTTGTCTGGGGTCTCGGAGGTGGTCGCGATGACCCTGTCGGAGAAGGACACACCCACCACGCGCGCGCTCCGGGCGCTGGCCCACGGCGACGCGTCGGTACGGCTGCGGGCCGCGCTCGCGGTCGGCACGCAGCCGGGGGCGCCGTGCGTGGCACCGCTCATCGAACGGTGCGCGGTCGAGCCGGAGTTCTCCGTACGGGAGATGCTGACGTGGGCGCTCACCCGGCACCCGTCGGACGCGACGCTCCCCGGACTCCTCGGTGAACTCCGCTCGGCACGCCCCCAGGCCCGCAGCCAGGCACTGCACACCCTGTCCAAGATCGGGGACCGGCGGGCGTGGCCGGCGCTCACCCGCTCCCTGCTCACCGACCCCGACGACGAGGTGGCCCGGAGCGCCTGGCGCACGGCGGTCGCCCTCGTCCCGGAAGGAGAGGAAGAGGAGCTGGCCGCGGTGGTGGCGACGCAGCTCGGCCGCGGCGGGCGGGAGACACAGCTGAGCCTCAGCCGGGCACTGATCGCGCTCGGCGGGGCGAGCACACCGGCCCTCCACACGGCGACGGCCGACCGCGACCCCCTGGTACGGCGGCATGCGCTCGCCACGGAGCAACTGCGGCGGGACCCGGACGCCGGGTTCGATTTCGCGATCGAGGAGGCGAAGCGCATCGTGGCTCTCGGCACGGACGGCCGGGAGGGGTGAGCGACGGTGCTGATCGGCGAGGTGGCGCGGCGCTCCGGGGTCAGCGCCCGGATGCTCCGGCATTACGACACGCTCGGCCTGGTACGGCCGACGGACCGTAGCGGGTCCGGGTACCGGGAGTACTCCGGCGACGATCTGCGGCGCCTCTTCCACGTCGAGAGCCTGCGGTCGCTGGGGCTGTCGCTGCGGGAGGTCGGGCGGGCCCTGGACGGCCCCGGCTTCGCGCCCGGGGAACTCGTCGACGACCTCATCCGGCAGACCCGGGAACGCATCGCAGCGGAGACGGCGCTGCTCACCCGGCTCCGCCGGATCGGCGCCGCGGAGCCCGCCGAATGGGCGGACGTCCTCCAGACCGTCGCCCTCCTCCAGGAGCTGGGATCGCCGAGCGCCGGACGCCGCCAGCGCGCCGCCCTGACCGCGGCGGCGGACCGCCCGGCACCGGTGGAAGCGCTGGTCGAGGCGGTGTTGAACGAGCCGGAGCCGAACGTCGCCGGGGCCCTGAAATGGGCCCTGGCCCGCTCCGGGGACGGCGCCCCGCAGCTGCTGGCCCAGGCCCTCGACGCCCCCGCGGCCACGACCCGGCACCGCGCAGTGCAGGCCCTCGCCGCACTCCCGGGCGACGCGGCGACCACCCCGCTGCGCACCGCCCTCACCCACCCGGACACCGCGGTCCGCCGCGGTGCGGCTCTGGCGCTCGGCGCCCGGGGACTGACCGAGGCGGTCCCCACCCTCGTCGGCATGGTCGCGGAGGGCGCCAACGACGTCGACGCGGCCGATGTGCTGAGCGCCTTGGCGGGCGACCCGGCGGTGGCGGAGGAGATCGCCGCCGGGCTCGTCGCCCGCCTCACCCCGGGCGCCGAGGGCGCGCCCGCCCGGCGGCGGCTCGCCCAGGCACTGGCCGGGGTCCCCGGGGCCACGGCGTCGGACGCCCTCACGGAGCTGGCACGCGACGCGGACCCCGGTGTGGCGGTGACGGCGGGGTACGTCCGCGGGTTGCGGGAGGCGGCTTCCGAGGGGGGCGGCTGAGCGCGGGGCCCCGCGCGCGGCGGGCACGGTCCTGACGGGGGCCGGGCCGTCCGCCGGGGACCACGCGGCCGGGCGCCGGGCCCCCGCCCGTCACGGCCCGCGGGTGCCGCCCCCGCCGGGCGCCGCGCGGGAGCCCGCCCCGTCCGGCGACCGCTCCGTCACCGGCGGCTCGTGCGCCGTCGCGAACTCCACCGGGGCGTCGAACGCCGCCCGCCGGGTCGCCCGCCGCAGCGCCTTCAGCAGCGGACCGCCGACCGTCAGGGTCAAGACCACCGTGACCGCCGCGCGCGGCAGGTCCCAGCCGAGAGAGGTCGCCAGGCAGTACGTCAGATACCGCGCCAGGTTGTCGGCGAGCGGGTCGCCCGGCACGAAGGAGACACCCGAGGCCGGCCCGGCGATGTACGGCCAGCCCTGGAGGTTCATCACCAGGCCGTAGCCGACCGCGGCCACCGCCCCGTACCCGGCGAGCAGCGCCAGCTCACGGCGACCGCGGAGCCGGTCGGGGCCGGGCAGCAGCCCGGCGCCCATCGACACCCAGCCCATCGACAGCATCTGGAACGGCATCCACGGCCCGACGCCGCCGGTCAGCAGCGCCGACGCGAACATCGCCACCGACCCGAGGACGAACCCGAAACCGGGACCCAGCACCCGCCCCGCCAGCACCATCAGGAAGAACATCGGCTCGATGCCCGCGGTCCCCGCGCCGAGCGGGCGCAGGGCGGCGCCCGCCGCGGCCAGGACGCCGAGCATCGCGATGGCCTTGGCGTCCAGACCGGAGTCCCCGATCGTCGCCACCACCACGGCCAAAAGCATCGGCAACAGCGCGGCGAACAGCCACGGGGCGTCCGCGGAGTGCGCGAGCCCGGAGGCGGAGGAGGCCAGCAGCGGCCAGCCGAATGCCATCACGCCCGTCGCCGAGACGAGCGCCAGCGCGACGACGGACCGGGGCCCGAGCCGCACCGCCCGCGCCTGCCGCCCCGTGCCCGTGGCGGGCTCCCGTACGGCCGTCACGGTGTGGCCTCCAGGGCGCGGGCCACCTGCGGCACCGTCAGCCACGGCAGCGGCGCGAGGACCTTCGCGACCTGCGGGGCGAACGCGGGCGAGGACACCACGACCTCCTCGGTCGGCCCGTCTGCGACGATCTCCCCGCCGGCCAGGATGACGACCCGCCGGGCCAGTTCGGCGGCGAGCTCCACGTCGTGGGTGGCGAGGACGATGCCGTGCCCCCGCGCCGCCAGCTCCCGCAACACCTCGATCAGCCGCGCCTTGGCCGCGTAGTCCAGGCCGCGGGTCGGCTCGTCGAGCAGCAGCAGCGGCGGTCGCGCGGTCAGCACCACGGCCAGCGCCAGCGTCAGCCGCTGGCCCTCGGACAGATCCCGCGGATGCGTCGCGTCCGAGACGCCCGGCAGCAGCCGCGCGACCAACGTGCGGCAGGTGCCCGCCGCGGCGTCCGCGTCCCGGTCGGCGGCGGCGCACTCGGCGGCGACGGTGTCCGCGTACAGCAGGTCCTGCGGCTCCTGCGGTACCAGCCCGACGTGCCGGACCAGCGTGCCGGGCGCGGTGCGGTGCGGCACGGCGCCGCCGACGGCGACCGTGCCGGACGCCGGTGCGTGCAGCCCGACCAGGGAGCCCAGCAGCGTCGACTTCCCGGCGCCGTTACGGCCCATCAGCGCCACCGTCTCCCCGGCGCCGACGGTCAGATCGACCGCGTGCAGCGCCTCGATCCGGCCGCGGCGGACGGCCAGCCGCCGCACCTCGGCGAGCGGCGCCCCGGGCGCGGCACCGTCCGGCGCACGGTCGGCGCCGCCACGCCGCCGCAGCAGTCCGGCCCGCTTCGGACGGCGGGTACGGGCCGGCGGAGCGGGCACCCCGCCCTCGGCCGGCGGCTCCGGGACCGCCGGCCGGTGCGGCTCGGTCCCCGCCAGCCGGGCGCGCAGCCCGGGGGCGCGGCGGCGGGCGTCGCGTACCGACAGCGGCAGCGGGGACCAGCCGGCCAGCGCCCCGAGCTCGACGACCGGCGGCCGGACCGGGGAGTGCGCCATCATCGCGGCGGGCGGGCCCTGCCGCGGCGCGGCGCCCGGCCCCGGCATCAGGATGACCTGGTCCGCGTACTGCACCACCCGCTCCAGACGGTGTTCGGCCAGCAGCACCGTCGTCCCCAGGTCGTGGACGAGGCGCTGGAGCACGGCGAGGACCTCCTCGGCGGCGGCCGGGTCCAGCGCGGACGTCGGCTCGTCGAGGACCAGCACCTTGGGGTGGGCGGTCAGCACCGACCCGATGGCCACCCGCTGCTGCTGCCCGCCGGAGAGCGTGGTCAGCGCGCGGTCCCGCAGCCCGGCCAGCCCCAGCAGGTCCAGCGTCTCCTCGACCCGGCGCCGCATCACGTCCGGCGCGAGCCCCAGCGACTCCATGCCGTACGCCAGCTCGTCCTCGACGGTGTCGGTGACGAACCGGTCCAGCGGGTCCTGCCCGACCGTGCCGACGACGTCGGCCAGTTCGCGCGGGGCGTGGGTACGGGTGTCCCGCCCGGCGACGGTGACGCGGCCGCGGAGCGTGCCGCCGGTGAAGTGCGGCACCAGCCCGCACACCGCGTTCAGCAGTGTCGACTTACCGACGCCGGAGGGGCCGACGAGGAGACACAGCTCCCCTTCGGCGACGGTCAGGTCGACCCCCTGCACGGCGGGCGCGGACGCCTCGCGGTAGGTGACCGAGACCTGCTCGAACCGGATCACTGGGCGTGCTCCTTCGTGGGGCGGTTGGAGGAGAGGGGACAGGGCGTGTGGGCGGGCCGCTCCCGGCGGGCGGGCGCCCGGCCGACGAGCCGCTCCCGGCCGGTGCCCGGCCCCGTACCGGAGGCCCGCCCGGGAGACTCCTGGCCGGCGGGCCGCTCCCCGGCGGGCCCTTCCCCGCCGGCGGTCCGTGCCCGCCCGGCGGCCCGGTCCCGGCCCCCGCCGTCCGGCCCCGCCCCGGGACCGCCGTCCGCCTCCCGTCCGGTCACGTCCGCCGGACGCGGCGCCACCCACGCGGGCAGCAGCCCGACGAGGACGGAGAGCGCCGGCCACAGCGGCAGCCGCGGCGCGGTCAGCGGCACCGCCGACGGGTGCAGCGCCTCGGGCGCGTAGCCGCCCGCCGCGATCAGCAGCGCCGCCACCGCCACGCCCGAACCCGCCACCAGCCAGGCCCGCACGCCCCACCGCTCGGGCCGGTAGCGGGTCCGCACCGAGCGGCGGCCGCCCAGCCACAGCCCCGCCAGCGCCGCCACCAGCCCGGCGATCAGCAGCGGCAGCCCCAGGCCCGCACCCGCCTGCGCCAGCAGGCCGTACGTCCCGGCGCACACGCCCAGCAGCCCGCCGAGCGTCAGCGCCGCCGTGATCCGCCGCACCGCGTGCGGCACCTCGGCCCGGCGGCCGTACCCCCGCGCGTCCATCGCCCCGGCCAGCGCCACCGAACGCTCCAACGCGCCCTCCAGCACCGGCAGCCCCACCTGGAGCAGCGCGGCGAACCCGCGGTCCGGGCGGCCGCGCAGCCGCCGCGCCGCCCGCAGCCGCCGCACGTCGGTGACCAGATGCGGGGCGAACGTCATCGCCACCACCACCGCCACGCCCGCCTCGTACAGCGCCCCCGGCAGCGACTTCAGCAGCCGCGCCGGGCTCGCCAGGGCGTTCGCGGCGCCCACACAGATCAGCAGGGTGGCCAGCTTCAGCCCGTCGTAGAGGGCGAAGACCATGCCCTCGGCGGTGACCCGGCCGCCGACCCGGACGCCCTGTGCCCAGTCGGGCAGCGGCAGCTCCGGCAGCGTCACCAGGGTGTGCGTCCCCGGGATCGGCGACCCCAGCAGGAACGCGAAGACCAGCCGGATGCCCAGCACCAGCAGCCCCAGCTTCACGAACGCGCCGTACGACCGGGCCCACGGCGCATCCGTCCGGCGCGCCGCCACGACATACCCGGCCACCGCGATCAGCAGCCCCAGCAGCAGCGGATTGGTCGTCCGCGACGCCGCCGCGGCCAGCCCCAGCGCCCACAGCCACCAGGCGCCCGCGTGCAGCGCCGTGCTCCGGGTGGCCTGCGGCGCCCTCATCCGCGCCGGCGACGGGTCTGCCACACCGCCGCCGCACCCAGCACCACGACCGCCGCGCCGCCACCGATCAGCCCGGCCGACGGCCCGCCGTCGCCGTCCGCCCCGGCCGCCGGCGCACCCGACGCCTCCGGCGCGGACTTCCCCCCACCGCTCACCTGCTCCGCGCACCCCGCCTTCGGATACCCGGCGACGCCGCACAGCAGCCCCTGCGCGTCGTACCGCAGCGGCTTCGCCACCGCGGCCAGCGCCTCACCGGCCGACGCGTCCTCGGGCACCCGCGCACACGCGGTCCGCTCCTTCGGCGGCCGCTCACCCTCCGGCGCGTCCGCCGCCGACCCGAAGTCGACGACGACACCGACCCGCTTCGTCCCGGAGTGCCGCGGCGTCCCGGAACACAGCTTCCCGAAATCGGCCGCGGCCCGCGGCCGGGCCACCGCGGACGACTCCGCGCTGACCGTGAACCGGAAACCGGCCACCGCGCCGTCCGCGGGCCGCAGCGTCGCCGGACCCTGCGTCGCGTACGCCCAGGTGCCGTCCGCGCCGTCCCAGAACGACCAGTACCGGTACGCCTGCCCCTGGGCCTGCGCCGGGCCCGCGCCCAGCGCCGATATGGCTCCGGCCAGCGCCAGCGCCAGCACACCGGCCCACCGCGCACGCCGCATCACTGCCCGCGCTTCCGGCGGCCGCTCATGAGGAACCCGATGCCCGCACCCGCGGCGAGCCCCACCGGCACCAGCCACCATGCGCTGATCGACCCGGTGCCCTTCTCCTTCGGCACCGCCTTCTCGCCGGCCTGCGACGGCTTCGGGCCGGTCGCGTTCAACGCCGCCACCAGGTCCGTACCGCCGAAGTCCCGCGGGTCGGTGCCCGTGGCGTGCGCGGCGAGGACCAGCTGCGCATACGCCGCCGGACCGGCCGGCTTCGCCCACGCCGGGCCGTTCTTCTCCAGCCACGCCAGCGGCTTCCGCGCCGCCGCGCCGTGCCCGCCGGCGGCCAGCGCCACCACCGCGTCCGCGGTGTTCCCGACGTCCGGCTGCGGCTTCGCGCCCGGCATCGCCGACATCAGGTGCTGCCCGTGGGCGTCCATCTCCCTCACCAGGTACGCGCTCGCCCCGGACGCGGCGGACCGCAGCGCGGCAGGGTCCGCCCCGGACGGCTCCTTCTTCCCGTCGCCGCACTCCGGCGCGGCCACCGGGGTGTCCGCGTCCTTGCCCGCCGCCGGGACGACGAAGCCCTTGCCGAGCGCACCGGTCGCCGCGGCGGCCGAGGCGTCCGCGTTGGCCGCCGCGCCCTTGAGCTGGAAGGTGAACGCACCCCGCTCGGCGGGCTTCACCGCGCACCCGAGCCGGAACGTCAGCAGCCCCTCGTACGGCGTGTGCCCCTTCGGCGACGTCACCTTCGCCGGGTCCTGGCCCGCCGCGGTGAGCGCGCCGATGACCACCGCGGTGGAGTTGGCGTCGCTCGCCGACCCGGGCAGCGACGGCCAGCCGCCGTCGTCGTTCTGCACCGACTTCAGCCAGTGCACCGCCTTCTCCACGGTCGCGCCGTGCCCGCCGAGCGCCGCCAGCGCCTGGACCGCCGCACCCGTCTGGTTGGTGTCCCGCATCGTCGAGGCGCCGCACGCCTTCGCGGTGTCGGCGCGGTACGCGGTGAACGCGCCGTCGGCGCACTGCTGGCCGGTCAGCCAGTCCACGGCCGCCGCGGCGGGCTCGACCCGCACGGTGTGCTGGGCGAGCAGCGCCAGCGACTGCCGCCACACGCCGTCGTACTGCGGATCGCCGGAGCCGTACAGGCCCGCGGGCAACTTGGGGGAGGGCGTCGGAGCGGCGAACGCGGTGGGCGCGGTCGCCGCGACGGGTACGAGCGCCGCGGCGCACACCACGGCGGCGCGGCGCAGCAGCGCGGCGCGGGAAGGGGCCAGGGGGGCCATCGTCGGTGCCTCTCAGTCGGTTCGCTCGGGGCGTCGCGGGGTGGGTGGCCACGCTCGGCCGTCCACCTCGCGACGGCCGGGGCCGTACACGAGGGCACCGGGCTCAGCTCCGTATACCTCGACGGTGCCGCCACCGGCGGGCCGCCGCACGCGGCCCGCCGGTGGCGGGAGCCTGTCGCGCCCCCTCGGGTGTTCCGGCTCGGACGGGGCGCGCGCACGGCGCACGTCCGCCCTGACGGTTGCGGGTCAGCGCCGGATTTTCACCGGCTTCCCCCGATCAGGCACGCATGGAGTTGTCCGCACATTTTAGCGGTCACCCGACCGGACCCACCGGGGACGGGGGTGCCGGCCACGGCCTCACGAGGGGCCGCGGGGTGCGGCGGGCACCGTCGTGGGGCGGCCGCGCGGGCCCGGCGCCACACGGCGAGACGGCCGTCCCGGGCACGCCGCCACCGGGGCACGCCGGCGGGCCCGGCCCCCGTCGGACGCCCCGCCGTGTCGTACGCCTCACACCGCCCGGTACGTCACCGGATCCGACCCGGGCACCGCCGCCGCCCGGCCCAGCACCGTCAGCCGCCGCAGATGCGCCTCGGCCTCCGCCACCGCGATGTTCCGCGAGGCGTACGGGATCCGCTCCCACGGCCGGTTCCACTCCATCGCCACCGTCAGCTGCCACAGCGTCAACGGCTCCGCCAGCAGCCGCACCAGCCCGCCGAGCCGCGCCTCGTGGTGCGCCAGCAGCGCCCGGGCCCGCCCCGCCGCATCGGTGAACGGATGCTGATGCGCGGGCAGCACCTCCGCCGGGGCGAGCCGCGCCACCCGCTCCAGCGACGCGAGGTAGTCGCCCAGCGGATCGGTCGGCGCCTCGCCCGGACTCTCGTACACCCCGATGTGCGGGCTGATCCCCGGCAGCAGATGATCACCGGAGAACAGCCGCCCGAACCCGGCGCCCGGACCGTCCCCGCGCGCCCCCGGAGCCCGCCCCGGATGCGCCTCCTCCAGATGCAGGCAGACATGCCCGGGCGTGTGCCCCGGCGTCCAGACGGCACGCAACCGGCGGCCGGGCAGCTCCAGCAGCTCCCCCGGGGCGAGGTGCCGGTCCGGCACCGCCGCCCGCCGGCCGGGCAACTCCCCGCCGCGTGCCGACCGCAACGGCGCGAGGTGCTCCTCCGGCGCCCCGGCGGCGGCCAGCTTCGCCAGCAGCTGCGCCCGCCAGGCGGCGGGCCGCGCCTCCCGGGTGCGCCGGACGATGTCGGCGTCCGCCTCGTGCATCGCGATCCAGGCACCGGACGCCTCCCGCACCGCGCCGGACAACCCGTGGTGGTCGGGGTGGTGGTGGGTGAGCAGCACCCCGTGGATGTCGGCGACGGCGAAGCCGCAGGCGGTGATCCCGGCGGTCAGCGCGGACCAGGAGGCGGGGTCGTCCCAGCCGGTGTCGATGAGCACCGGCCCGCGGTCGGTCTCCAGGAGGTGGACGAGGGTGTGGCCGAGCGGATTGCCGGGCAGCGGCACGGAGATGCTCCACACCCCGCCCCGGTGGTCGGTCACCTGCGTCATCCCGGTCCCCTCCCGGTGTGCCCGCCCGTCGGTTCACGTCCGCACGCACGCACCGGCCTCGCCGCGAACCGATGCGCGACGGCACTATAACGAGAACGCGTTCTCATGTACCGGTGGCCGCGGTGGTGACATCGGCACGGGCCCCGCCGCCGGTTCCCGGAGCCCTGTGGACTCCTGCTCCGGCAGGTGGTATCAGTTCAACGACCCATAACTGACGCGCCGTCAGAACCGCTGGGTGCCGCCCCGCCCGACCCGGCGGGCGGCCCGCGACGGCGCCGGACACGCATGACGCGCAGGCAGTTGACGGAAGCTACCGCCCCGCTCCCGGACACCGGACGGGGCGGCCGACCGCGGGAGGCGGCAGCCATGAGCGACCTCGTCGAACACGGCAAGCTCTACATAGGCGGTGCACTCGTCGACCCCGCCGGACCCGACACCCTCGACGTGATCTCCCCGCACACCGAACAGCTCATCGGCCGCGTCCCGCACGCCACCCGCACCGACGTCGACCGCGCCGTCACCGCCGCCCGCACCTCCTTCGACTCCGGCGTCTGGGCCGATGCCCCGCTCGACGAACGGATCGCGGTGATCACCCGCATCAAGGACGCCTTCGCCGTCCGCAGCGAGGAGATCGCCAAGGTCATCAGCGCCGAGAACGGCACCCCCTACACCTCCGGCGTGATGGTCCAGGCGCTCGCCGCGATGCTGGTCTGGGACGCCGCGCTGACCGTCGCCCGCGACTTCCCGTTCGAGGAACGCCGCGCCGGCATCCTCGGCCCGCTGCTCATCCGCCGCGAACCCGCCGGAGTCGTCGCCGCGGTCGTCCCCTGGAACGTCCCGCAGTTCACCGCCGCCGCCAAACTCGCCCCGGCGCTCCTCGCCGGCTGCTCCGTCGTCCTCAAGGTCTCGCCGGAGACCCCGCTCGACGCGTATCTCCTCGCCGACATCGCGACGGAGGCGGGCCTGCCGCCGGGCGTTCTGTCGATCCTCCCCGCCGACCGCGAGGTCAGCGAATACCTCGTCGCTCACCCCGGCGTCGACAAGGTGTCGTTCACCGGCTCCGTCGCCGCCGGCAAACGCGTCATGGAGGTCGCCGCCCGCAACCTCAGCCGCGTCACCCTGGAGCTGGGCGGCAAATCCGCCGCGGTGATCCTGCCCGACGCCGACCTCGACGCGGCGGTCGCCGGCATCACCCCGTTCGCCTGGATGATCAACGGCCAGGCGTGCGTCGCCCAGACCCGCATCCTCGCCCCGCGCTCCCACTACGACGAGATCGCCGACCGGTTCGCCGCCGCCGCGGACGCCCTCACCGTCGGCGACCCCCTCGACCCCGCCACCGAACTCGGCCCCCTCGTCACCCGCCGCCAGCAGCAACGCTCCCTCGACTACATCGCTCTCGGCCGGCAGGAGGGCGCCAAGCTCCTCGCCGGCGGCTCCGTCCCGGCCGACCGACCCACCGGCTGGTACGTCGAACCCACCCTCTTCGGCGACGTCACCCCCGCCATGCGCATCGCCCGCGAGGAAATCTTCGGCCCGGTGATCTGCCTGCTCCCGTACGAGGACGAGGCGGAGGCGGTCCGTATCGCCAACGACTCGGAGTACGGCCTGTCCGGCTCCGTGTGGACCGCCGACACCGGCCGCGGCATCGACCTCGCCCGCCGCGTCCGCACCGGCACCTACTCCGTGAACACCTTCAGCATCGACATGCTCGGCCCGTTCGGCGGCTACAAGAACTCCGGCATCGGCCGCGAATTCGGCCCCGAGGGCTTCGGCGAATACCTGGAGCACAAGATGATCCACCTCCCGGCAGGTGCGTGATGGGCGACCGCTGGCAGGTGCGCGTGGACCGCGGCGTCTGCATCGGCTCCGGCATGTGCGCCGCCACCGCCCCCGGCCACTTCCGTCTCGACACCGCCCGGCAGTCCCACCCGTCGACACCGGAGACGGACGCGACGGAGCCCGTCCTGGCGGCAGCCGAGGGCTGCCCGGTGGAGGCGATCACCCTCGCCCTGGCGGGGAGCGGCGAAGCGGTCTTCCCACCGGAGGAGTAGAGAGAGGAACAGGGGGCGAGCCCTTACGGGATCATCCGTACGGGCCCCGCCACCGGGCCGGCTCCCGCGACACACGCCCCGCCCCGCCCCGCTCCCACGCCGCCTCCAGCCGGACGTCAGTGACGCGTTACCCGTACGTCGGCGAGACATCAGTGGCGCTCGGCACTCTTGTCGTCGGAAGCAGGAAACCCCTCGGAGAGATCGGGACGAACGTGTCGCACCCCACCCGCCGCTACGCTCGCAAGGCCGCCGCCGCCATGGTGATCACCATCGCCGCATTCGGGCTCACCGCCTGCCAGGACGGCGGCACCGGCACCTCGTCCACCTCGTCGTCCTCGTCCTCGTCGTCCGCCGAAGCCCCCGCGGACGGCGCCGGCTCCGCCACGGCCGAGGCGGGCCGGGGCTCCGCCGGCGGCGCGGCGGCCCGGACACCCGGCAAGCCCGGCGTGAAGTGCACCGATCAGATCAATTACGCGGGCGACTCGCGGTCCAATGCCGAGAT